>JAZQKJ010000014.1:0-72881 GCA_045542095.1 Ructibacterium sp. | reverse complement strand
TGCACCATTATCCGCCATATCTCCGTCTGCTTCGTTCCAGATTTCCCAGTATTCTATATTGTAATGGAATCCGTTTGCCCAGCCTTCGTTAAAATGGCGAATAATATGCTCACAAATCTGTGCCCATTTCTTGAAATCTTTCGGTACGTTTATCGCATATTTCTTTGGACGGAACTCTATGGACTCGCCAAGACGATAGAAAGTCTTTGTTCCTGTAAGTTCTATGGTCTGTACATATCTGTCGGTCAGTTCAAAGTCATAAGATGCAGGATCGTTAACATCAGCATCAAAGTCAGGGAAAATACAACGTATATCAACCGTATGCTCACCGCCATAGTTTGGACTAAGAGCCGCATCATGAGTTCTGGCAAAAGGCATCTCCAATTCCTTGTATAGCTGCATATTACCTGTATTTTGTCCAACAATCGGGTCAAGAGGAATTCTTGGTCCGTTGTTTGTTCCGTTCATAGGCTTGATTATACCTACCGCTTTAGTAAAATCGATTTTAATTCTTTCCATTTTATTTGTTTCTCTCCTTAATGTTTTAAATTTTCGTCATAGTTAATAGTTACGCTCATAAACCACTTTTCTTGCGTTATCCTAATTATCTTATGCTACTATACGTCTTATGAGAGCTCAAGGTTTTGTCTTTATACATGGCAAGCTCGTCCAGAGTTACCATTTGAAATCCTTTTTTACGAAGTGCGGGGACAATACTTTCAACCGCCGTAGCAGTAGAGCCATATATATCATGCATCAACACAATATCCCCGTCTTTTACTTTTGATACAACCTCGTTTATAACCCGCGATGCGTTTCTGTGTTTCCAGTCCAGAGTATCAATAGACCATAAAATCAATGGGGCGTTTACGGTGTTTAAAACAGATGAATTGTACGAACCATAAGGCGGACGGACAACTGTGGGATATTTGCCAATTGCATTATAAATAACATCCGATGTAGAATTTATCTGACTTGCTATGTTATATGCCGAAAGTGATGCTAGATTTGGATGTGAATACGAATGATTTCCCACCTGACACCCTAAATTATTCATTCTTTCAAGCAATTGGGGGTTTCTCGCTGCAGCATTTCCCAGCACAAAAAACGTCGCTTTTGCATTATAAAGCTCCAGTACATTAAGGACTCTGCCCGTTACATCACTGCGGGGGCCATCATCAAAAGTAAGGGCTACCATAGGCTTGTTCGGGTCAATTTTATCAAGCTGTGACGGATACCACCCTACATTTATGTACGCCTCTACCTCGTGGTTTAAAACCGTGATTTTTCTTCCGTCAGGGGCACACATTACAGTGGATATATCTTCTATATTTTCGTACCAACCCACATTCTTATATGCATCGATTTCCGAAATATAAATTTCAATCGTTCTGCCGTCGGGAGCATACATAGTCTTTGTAACATCGCTTTTATTCTCATACCAGCCAACGTTTTTATACGCCTCTATTTCGGCAATAAAAACATCTAATTCCCTACCATCAGGCGCATACATAGTCTTTGTAACATCACTCTTATTCTCAAACCAACCCACGTTTTTATATGCCTCTATCTCCGATACATAGACATCGAGCATTCTGCCGTCAGGGGCATACATTGTAACAATTTCCTCCGCAAAAACAAAACTCGAAGAAATAATTAACAATATCATAAATACTGATAAAATTCTTTTCATTTTCTTGCTCCTTCGTAAAACTTTCTAATTGTAGAGTATAGGTAAAAAGCAACACAGTGCAAAAATGCACTGTGTTCACCTTCATCGTAATTATTCTTCAATACGTCTGAGGTTAATGCGGCCTTTGTCGTCAATTTCCATAACTTCAACCTTAACCATATCGCCCTCTTTAACAACGTCTGTAACCTTTTCAACTCTGCCCTTTGCAAGCTTTGAGATGTGGATTAAGCCGTCTTTACCGGGGAGAAGTTCAACGAATGCGCCAAAGTCCATAATTCTTACAACTTTTCCTTCGTAAATCTCGCCTGCCTCCGGCTCTTTAACAATCATCTCAATCATCTTGCGAGCCTTTTCGCCCATTTCAGAATCAACAGCGGCAATAAATACTCTTCCGCAATCTTCCTCTTCTTTTATATCAATCTTGGTATTTGTTTCAGCAGTAATACCCTTGATAGTTTCACCGCCGCGACCGATAACCTCGCTGATTTTATCGCTTGGGATTGTAATTGTAATCATCTTTGGAGCATACGGTGATAAGTCTGTTCTTGGCTCCGGTATAGCCTTAAGCATAACCTCGTCTAAGATATAGAAACGAGCGTTCTTTGTCTGTTCAAGAGCTGTGCGGATAATAGCAGGTGTAAGACCGTCTACCTTAAGGTCCATCTGAATTGCTGTGATACCTTTCTTGGTACCTGCAACCTTAAAGTCCATATCGCCAAAGAAGTCCTCAACCCCCTGAATATCAACCATTGTGAGGAAGTTGTCATCGTCTTCGGGATCTGTTATAAGACCAACAGAAATACCTGCAACAGGAGCCTTAATAGGAACACCGGCATCCATAAGAGCAAGGGTACTTCCGCAGATACTACCCTGTGATGTTGAACCGTGTGAGCTCAATACTTCAGATACAAGACGGATAGCATAAGGGAACTCTTCTTCTGTAGGAAGAACAGGAACCAATGCACGCTCTGCCAACGCACCGTGACCGATTTCACGACGACCGGGACCACGTGAAGGACGGGTTTCGCCAACACTGTACGACGGGAAGTTATAATGATGCAGATATCTGCGATATTCTTCGTTATCAAGACCGTCTATAATCTGCGCTTCGCCTAAAGGTCCGAGGGTTGCAACAGTAAGAACCTGTGTCTGTCCACGACTGAACAATCCGCTACCGTGTGTTCTTGGAAGAAGTCCAACCTCGGCAGAAAGAGGACGGAGCTCTAAAATTCCACGCCCGTCAACACGTTTCTGGTCATACATGAGCCAGTTTCTAACAACGGTCTTCTGGAGCTTGTAGAGTGCTTCATCAATCTGTGCCTGATATTCTTCTTTTGGATATTTTTCTTCAAAATGTGTATAAACATTTTCGTATACAACAAGCAGACGTGCATCACGGATTGTCTTGTCGTCTGTATCCATAGCCTCTTTAACCATATCCTCTGCAAAACCGCGGATATCAGCAAAGAGTTCCTCATCTACAACCATGTGCTCATATTCAAACTTTGGCTTGCCGATTTCGTCACGAATACTGCTAATGAATGCACAAATCTTCTTGATTTCTTCATGAGCAAACATGATTGCATCAAACATTGTGTCTTCAGGCACTTCGTTTGCACCAGCTTCAATCATAACAACCTTTTTCGCACTACCTGCAACAGTAAGGTTCATTTCACTTACTTCACGCTGTGCCTCGGTTGGGTTGATAACAAACTCACCGTCAACAAGACCAACATATACAGCAGCAACAGGACCGTTAAATGGAATATCCGATACAGTAACTGCAACAGATGAACCAATCATAGCACAAAATTCAGGTGCGTTGTCCTGCTCAACAGATAAAACTGTAGAAACAATTGATACATCGTTTCTCAAATCCTTTGGGAACAAAGGTCTCATAGGACGATCGATTACACGCGCTGTAAGGATTGCGTTCTCTGAAGGACGACCCTCACGTCTGGTAAATCCCCCGGGGATTTTACCAACTGCGTACATTTTTTCTTCATAGTCGATACTGAGCGGGAAAAAGTCAATCCCGTCTCTTGGCTTGTCCGATGCGGTAGCAGCTGTAACAACAACAGTATCACCATAGCGAACAATTACAGAGCCGTTTGCAAGCTCTGCCACTTTACCAAATTCAAGCGACAGCTTTCTGCCTGCCACTTCTGTTTCAAAAATTCTGCTCATAGCATTTACCTCCTGATAAAACTTAATTTTTATAAAAAAGAGGTTGATTCTTTAGTGCTTAAAAATACAGGCTTCCGCCTTGTTTTGAAAGCATATATTTTTAAGTGCTAAAGGCTCTTCCTCTTCTCATAAACAGACCAAAAGGGCAGTCTGAACACAGACCGCCCTTTGTTTTTAGTGTCTTAAGCCAAGTTTCTCAACAATAGCACGGTATCTTTCGATATCGTTCTTTGCAAGATAGTTAAGGAAACTTCTGCGCACACCAACCATCTTAAGCAGACCACGTCTTGAGTGATGATCCTTCTTATGAGTCTTAAGATGCTCGTTTAAATGATCGATACGATATGATAAAAGAGCAATCTGTACCTCAGGAGAACCTGTATCGCCTTCGTGTGTAGCATACTTTTTGATGATTTCCTGCTTGATGTCCTTATCCATTGATTTCACCTCCATATTTTCTTAAATCCCCGTACAGCTTGGAAATGGGCGGTGAATCTTCAGCCCCGAAATCTAAGCCATAGGTTTCTGTTACGCACAATAACCTTACAAATATTATCATAAAACTTTTCTCTTGTCAAGAAAATATTTTATAATTTTATTATTTTAATGCTTATTTTAAACCATGGATGTTATAAAAATACTTCTCTAATTAATTTGCACAAAAGTGCCACGTCCTCAAACTGTTCTCTAAAGTCTCCCAAGAGATTCCAAAACGTGTACTTCCCCAAATGGCTCCGGAAAAGTATATAAAATATTATAATGAAAAAAGAATTAAAGAAAAACTTGGGTGGATGAGTCCGGTGCAATATCAGCTCAACGCCTTAGTTGCATAAAATAGCGTAGCAGTCATCAAAACTACTACGCTATAAAAAGTCTAACTTTTTGGGGTCACATCAAGAAAATCAATGTTTTCTCTGCGGTTTTTTCTTTAAACATCCGTATGTGAAAAAAACCTTATTTTATCATTTCAAGAAGATCAGTCTCGTCAATCACCTTAATTCCAAGGTCATTTGCTTTGTCAAGCTTACTTCCTGCCTCTTCTCCTGCTACTACATAATCTGTCTTCTTGGAAACACTTCCGCTGACCTTACCTCCGTTGTTTTCAATAAGGGATTTCGCCTCTGTACGCTTTAGGGTTGGGAATGTTCCTGTAAGCACAAAGGTTTTTCCCTCAAGAGAATTACCCAGAACAGTCTTTTCATAATCCAACTTTACTCCTGCGTTTTTAAGCTTATTTATAATCTCCAGGGACTTGTCCTCTTTCATATAATGGACAAAGCTTGCCGCCATTTTTTCACCAATATCGGAAATGGCAGACACTTCTTCC
Organism: Ructibacterium sp.; assembly: GCA_045542095.1. Lineage (GTDB taxonomy): Bacteria > Bacillota > Clostridia > Monoglobales > Monoglobaceae > Ructibacterium. Next base: position 67,674 of record JAZQKJ010000014.1, on the reverse strand, counting down.
TCTGTGGCAGTCAGTATACTGTCTATATCACCAAATTTCTCTGCAATAAGCTGTGCCGCACGGGCTCCTATCAGCGGAATACCCAAAGCAGACAGCACCCTGTCAAGTCCCTGTTCCTTGGATTTTTCCAGAGCCTCAATCAAGTTCTTGGCAGACTTTTCGCCAAACCGCTCCAGAGATACCAAGTCTTCAACTTTAAGGGAGTACAAATCCCCGCAATCTTCAATCAGTTTCTCGTCAAGGAGTTGCTCAACCACAGCAGGACCTAGTCCCTCTATATCCATAGCAGGCTTTGATGCAAAGTGAATAATACTTCTCATAAGCTGTGCAGGACAGTTGGGATTAAGGCAACGAACTGCCGCCTCTCCCTCTTTCCTGAAAAGAGTCTCGCCGCAATCGGGGCAAGTTTCAGGCATATTAAACACCTGTTCTTCCCCCGTCCTCTTATCCTTTACAACCTCAACTACCTCAGGAATTATATCTCCTGCTTTTTGAATAATAACCGTATCACCTATCCGTATATCCTTATCACGTATATTATCTATATTATGAAGTGTAGCACGGCTTACGGTTGAGCCCGCAATTCTTACAGGCTCCAAAACCGCATTGGGCGTTATAACCCCTGTTCTTCCCACCTGAAGAACTATATCTATAAGCTTGCTTTCTTTGCGTTCTGCAGGGAATTTATAGGCAATTGCCCATTTTGGAGTTTTTGAGGTTGAGCCAAGGTTTTCACGTTCCGTAAAGTTATTAACCTTTACAACCGCTCCATCAATATCAAAGGCAAGTTCTCCTCGCATTTCTCCTATTCTCTCAATTTCTTTATACGCCTCATCAATTCCTGTAGAAGTTTTTTGGGCAGGTATAGTTTTAAAGCCAAGGTCCGCAAGATATTTAAGGGACTCTATATGGCTTTTGAGTTCTTTACCCTGAATTTGCTGAACATTAAAAACATAGATATCAAGTCTTCTCTGTGCAGTAATTTTACTGTCAAGCTGTCTGAGTGACCCTGCCGCTGCGTTTCTCGGGTTGGCAAAAAGAGGTTCTTCCATACTCTCTCTTTGCTGATTAAGCTTTATAAAACTGTCTTTGGGCATGAATACCTCGCCACGCACCTCAAGATATGGTATATCTTCTTTCAGTCTAAGAGGTATACTTTTAACAGTTTTTAAATTTTCTGTGATATCCTCACCTACAAAGCCGTTACCCCTTGTTGAACCACGGACAAAACTGCCGTTTTCGTATTCCAGAGAAACCGACAGACCGTCTATTTTCATCTCTACAACATATTCAACCTCATCCGTGCCCAGAGAGTTTTTGGTTCGCGTATCAAAATCTGTTAATTCTTCTTTTGAAAATACATCCCCAAGACTTTGCATCTGTACTACATGCTCAACCTCACCAAAGCCCTCCAAAACCTGACCGCCAACACGCTGGGATGGAGAATCCGCCGACTTATACTGTGGATTTTCCTCTTCCAGCTTAATAAGTCTTTGCATTTTTTCGTCATAGACAAAATCGCTTACCGTTGGGTTATCCATGACATAATATTCATGATTATATTTTTCCAGCTCGATTCTTAAATCCTGTATTTCTTTTATTATTTCTGTTTCTTTCATGAGATTCCCTCCGTAGCCGAAAGTGAATATATTTTCTCTATTATATACTTTTAAAATTTATTTATCAAGCAAAATTTTACTTTTCCATATAAACCTCTGGGACGTTTCCAAGTATTATTTTTTCCGCAAGGGGTACCTGAGTCATTATATTATCCTCCTGATAGCTTACAACTCCTGCTACCTTTGTTGGAATTTTTATTTCTATCCACATTCTGCATCTTGTCTGGTTTATTCCCGCATCGGAAAAGTCGCTGTAAAACTGGATATCTATTTCATTGGCAACAAAAATCTTTACAGGTACATTTATTCCCGCTCCCGTCATTAATGTATCCGAAAAAAGCATTCCTATCGGTATTTTTGTTTCTATTATGCTTAGCTTATCCATCTCCTCCTGAATATTTATTGCAAGGGAAGATTTTATCCTGTTTACCGCATTGTAATCCGTTGTCATGAACGTAGAATTATTTCCATTACTATCTATATGTATAAGTTCTGCAAGATTAATCCCATCCTGATTAGATATTTCCTCAACAATCCGATTTACGTTTTTGGTAATCTCGCTGTTTAACTCCGAAATTGCAGCCTCCTGTGCAAGTGTGCCTATCCTCTTTTCCAGGATATAAAATCCGCAAACAGATACGACACAAAAAACCACGGTGCAAAAAGACAGAATTATAATGCTTTTTATCCGCCTGTTTCCGATTTTTCTTTTATTTTTAGGTTTTCTCAAACGATAGTACATTCGCTTTCGTATATGCCGCATCTTCTTTCCCCCTTTAAACCGAAAATACTCCTGTTCTGGCTATATCTTTATCCTATGCCAAAGTCTTGTGTCTGTGCGTCATTTAAATCGCAATATAAGTAACAAATTTGTAATACATATTTGCAATAAACGCCTTAAAATCTCTTGACTTTTTACTTTAATGTGTGTAGAATAAATAATGTATACTTCTAAAATAATGCTTTACGCTTTAATTTTTATTATAACTATGTATTTTATTTATTTTATGTTCGGGCATTGATTATGCCACTAAATTTTACAGGAGGTGTTAGATATAACAAGTACTATAATTATTATTGCTTTGATTGTGGTTGCTATCGGCGGTTCTTTCGCCGCATTCAGATACGGATACTCTTACAGGAAAAAGTTTGCCGAGCTTAAAATAGGCAGTGCTGAAGAAGAGGCTGCACGTATCATTGATTCCGCAGTCGAAGAGTCCAAGAAAAATGCTGAAAATTACAAAAAAGAATGTCTTTTAGAAGCCAAAGAAGAAATACATAAGTTAAGAAGTGAATTAGACAGAGAAACAAAAGAACGCAGAAACGAGCTTCAGCGTCAGGAGCGGAGAGTACAGCAAAAAGAAGATACTATTGACAAGAAAACTCAAATGCTGGAGAAAAAAGAAGAACAGATTCAACGTAAGTTCAACGAAGCCGAAGAAAATCAGGCTGAAATTGAACGTGTAAAGAAATTGCAGATTGCCCAGCTTGAGAAAATTGCAGATTTTACTGCAGCTCAGGCAAAGGATTTCTTACTTAAACAGGTTGAAGACGATGCGAAACACGAAAAAGCATTGTTAATTAAAAGCATTGAAGAACAAGCCAGAGAAGAGGCTGACGAGAAAGCTCGTCACATTATCACAGGTGCAATACAGAGATGTGCTGCAGACCACGTTACAGAGACTACTGTTTCTGTAGTTGAACTTCCAAACGATGAAATGAAAGGCCGCATTATCGGTCGTGAGGGTCGTAACATCAGAACCCTTGAAACATTAACAGGAGTTGATTTGATAATTGATGATACTCCTGAGGCAGTAATCCTTTCGGGATTTGATCCCGTTCGCCGTGAAATCGCACGCCGCTCACTTGAAAAATTAATCATTGACGGTCGTATCCATCCCGGCAGAATTGAAGAAACTGTTGAAAAATCTACCAAAGAAGTGGAAAATATTATTAAACAAGAAGGTGAACGTGCTACCTTTGAAACAAATGTACACGGTCTTTCACCTGAACTTATCCGTCTTCTCGGAAGATTAAAGTATAGAACAAGCTATGGTCAGAATGTACTTCAGCACTCAATCGAGGTTTCACACCTTGCAGGTTTGATGGCAGGAGAGCTTGGTGCAGATGTTGCCCTTGCAAAGAGAGCAGGTCTTCTCCATGATATCGGTAAAGCTATTGACCATGAGGTTGAAGGTTCTCACGTTACAATTGGCGGTGACATTGCCAAAAAGTACAAGGAAAATGACAAGGTTATTCATGCAATCCTTGCACACCACGGTGATATTGAGCCCAAAACAATCGAAGCTTGTCTTGTTCAGGCGGCTGACGGTATTTCCGCTGCTCGCCCGGGTGCACGCCGCGAAAACCTTGAATCATACATTAAACGTCTTGAACAACTTGAAGAGATTGCAAATTCATTCAAGGGCGTTGAACGTTCATTTGCTATCCAGGCAGGACGTGAAGTTCGTATTATGGTTAAATCCGACGCTGTCAACGATGATGAAACAATACTGATGGCAAAGGATATGGCAAAACAAATCGAGGAGAGCATGGAATATCCCGGACAGATTAAAGTTAATGTTATACGCGAGCTTCGTGCAATCGAATATGCTAAATAAGAAAAATGTGCAGTCTTACTGCACATTTTTTCATTTCTTTTTCACGTTCTTTATTTGAAATAAGATTTTATTATCCACAAGAGCATAGTGATTTTACTAAATCCAAAAGTGAGAAACTAGCATCCCTTCCATTTTCCTGAAATGTAAAATACCAGACCGATTAAAAACGGAGTAAAACCTGCCAGAGCATCCCCCAACCAGAAACCGTAATATTGCATATTCAATATAACTCCAAAAAGCAAGGAAAGTCCAATACGCATGACTATTCCGTCAAGAATTGCCGTCACAAAATTTATCCTGTAATTTCCGCTTCCGTTAATTAAGGCGTTCATTATGGCTCGCAAAGCCCCTGCAAAGAATAGAAGTACCGCTATCGGAACATAACCTCTGCTCAGGGCAAGCACCTCCTCGTCCCCTGTGAACATTCTGAAAATACTGTCAGGGAAGATACAAATCAACGCCGAAATGACCGTTGCCACAGACAGGGTAATTGCTCCAAGGCTCTTTAGTATTTTTGTTACCCTTTTATATTCTTTAGCTCCGATGTTTTGTCCAACCATGGTAGAGCCTGCCGTGTTCATGGCCGCAGAAATCAGGTTGGCAATATTGGAAATCTTATTGGCAATACCCGCAAAAGCCGAAACCACAACTCCGTAAGAGTTAATCCACGAATTTACAAACAGCTTTGAAAACTGTATAGATGCCATTTTAATTGCCATTGGCGTTCCAAGACCTATAAGGTCAGAGAGCATGGTTTTGTCCCAATGGAAAAAGTCCTTAACGGTGATGTTCAGCTTAAACATTTCCTTATTTTTGGAAAGAAAGACAATACACGCAGCGCAGCTGACACCCTGACTGAATATTGTAGCAAGTGCTGCTCCTCCCGCTCCCATATTGAACCAGAATACAAAAACAATATCCAGAACTAAATTAAGTACCGCCGCCATACTGATAAAAATGAACGGGTGTTTAGAGTCCCCCATACCGCGAAGTATGGCACTTACTATATTGTATCCGTAGGCAAAGACGAGTCCTACCATACACACAGTGCTATAACTTACTGCTCCGCTGTATGCTTCCTTTGGAGTGTTCATAAGTTTTAGTATTCCGTCCTGAAACACAAGCCCTAAAATACTCACAACAACCGAGCACACAACTAGAAAAGAACACATCGTTCCAACGAATTTCCCGATTTTATCCTCTTGCTTTGCACCTATGTATTTGGCAATAAGCACCTGCCCGGCATTGGAAAATCCCATGGCAAGAAAAATCAGCAGATGAGAAACATCGCCACCTACGGATACTGCCGAAATTCCTTTTCCTCCAAGCTTGTTGCCCACAACAATCATATCAACCATGTTATAAACAACCTGAAGAAGATTAGACAAAAACAATGGCCAGGCAAAAACAACCAGCTGTTTTGGAATATTTCCTTTTGTAAAGTCCTTTATATGCGTTTTTTCCATTGTTATTCTCCTTTAACCTCGTCCTGAATGGACATATCGCAAATTCCACAAGGAATTTATATCAACGCGAGCCCCCTCCTCTGCACAAGAAGGGCTTTTCTCCTTTCGCCATATTTATACAGTCTTTATATAAAGACTGTATAATCTAGATGCCAATCTTTATTACGAAAACTTTATGTCAAGTCAGGAATAAAAATTTGTAGGGGACATTCGCGAATGTCCCGCGGGCAATTCAAGAATCGCCTTACAATAAATTCTACCACAATTTGTTAAGATTTTCAATAAAATAACAATTTATTATTTTTACCTCTTGAATTTTTTAGTCTTCTTGTTTATAATACACTCAAAGTGAGGTGACATTATGATATATCAGAAATTACGTATCGGCGACCCACCATACAGACTGGGTTTTCGCACAAACGGAACCTGTCCTAAACACAAGCACCCCGAAGTTGAACTTTTTTACTGTGTCAGCGGTTGTAACGACATGATTATAAATAAAGTACCATATCACATAGAGGCGGGATCTCTTGCAATAGTGGGCTCCATGGTTTCCCATGAGCTTCCCGAAACAGATGCCAACCTCAATCCCGAATCTTCTTCCGTCGTTCTGGAAATGGGTCCTACCATGCTGGGTAACTATTTCAAATATTTCTCTAACAAGTATTTCAGCGACCCAATCGTTGACCTTACGGTTGACAAATACAGAGAGCTTCGTTATCTGTTCAACGAGATAAACGAGTTAAACGCCAATTCAGACGATCCCTTTTCCCCTCTTACGGTAAAAGGCAACGCCTATAAAATAGCCGCTATTATCCTTCGTGAATTTTCAAATAGTGCAACAGACATGGATGATTCCAAGGAAGCTTTCTCCATTATGAAAATAGAGAGTGCCCTTGAACATATATACAGTAATTACAGCGGTAAGCTGTCCGTTGATGAGGTTGCAGGACTTTGCGGTTACAGCAAGAGCAACTTCTGCAAGATATTCAAACAGATAACAGGCAACACATTTCATAATGTACTTAACGATTACAGAATAAAAATGGCGTGTATCATGCTTGAAGATTCCAATCTGTCGGTCAGCGATATAGCCACCAATGTTGGTTTTGCCGACCCGAAAACCTTTTACAGAATATTCAAGGCCACAACAGGCATGACACCCACGGAATATAAAAAGCGATAATATAAACGACCTTTTTAATCAGGTAATATTTAGTGGTAAATTTTTGCGAGTTTTTTAAGAATATAACCCCTTGTTCATCAAGGGGTTTTTTCTTATAATTGGGGTATAAAATTAAAAACACCACACTTATATCAAGGAGGAATATTTACCATGAAGATGAAAAAATCACAGCTTTCTTATGCAATCTGGCCATGGGGAACCAAGACCGAAGAGCAGGCAGAATTTGCTGCAAAAGAAGTTACAGACATTGGTTACAGAGCCTTTGAAAGCGTAAAGACTTCTATTTATGCTTATGATTTTAATGTTGAAAACTACAAGGCTATGCTTGATAAATATAACCTAAAGCCAATCAGCTTCTACTTCCACATTCCCGTACCTGAAGATGTTGAAGGATTTTTTGAAACTGCCGAGAAGGAATTACAGTTTGTTCAGGCATTGGGCGTTACAAGAGTTACCCTTCAGGGAACTTATGGCAGACCCAAGAGAGAACTCACTGACGAAGAGAGAGATTTCAACCTTGAAAACATATTGAAGTTTGCTAACCTTGCAAAAAAATACGGTATTCAGACAAATGTTCATCCTCACGTTGATACACGTTTGATGTTCGAAGAGGATATCGACTATGTAATGGAAAACACACCAAAAGATTTGGTATTTTTAGCTCCCGATACAGCTCACCTTGCAGCCGCAGGAGCTGACCCTGTTAAGGTTATAAAGAAATATGCAGATAGAGTGAACTTCACTCACTTTAAAGACTATAAGTTGGGTGATGAAGTAACTGATGACGGTTGGGTAGACTCTGATGTTCCAATTATGTCATGCTTCCACGCTTTAGGTGACGGAACAATCGACTTTCCCGCAATCATCAAGATTTTAGAAGATGTTAACTACACAGGTCCTCTCTGTATCGAGCTTGACAAACCTCCTCTTTCTCACGCGGAGAGTGCAAAAAAGAGCTACGACTATCTTGCTCAGTTCCTTGAAGACTAATTATTGGAGGTAAAAAATGAAAAAGATTAAAGTTGGTATTATAGGCATGGGTTACATAGGCGAAAGCCATATTGAAGCTGTACGACGTATTGGTTGCTGCGAACTTTATGCTGTTGCCGATACAAATGCTGACCTTGCAAAAGCCAAAGCAGAATACTATGGTATAGAGAAATGCTATTCAAGCGTTCCTGACCTTCTTGCCGACCCGGAGATTGATGCGGTACACAACTGTACCCCGAACTTCCTTCATCTTTCAATAAATAAGGAAATCATCAAATCAGGCAAGCATCTTCTCAGCGAAAAGCCTTTGTGCATGAACTATGCCCAGGCAAAAGAATTGGTGGAATTAAAGAAACAATACCCCAATAGTGTAGCTGGAGTAAACTTCAACTACCGTTTGAACCCTCTTGTTCAGGAAACCAAGAATAGAATTACAGACGGAAAAGTCGGAGATGTTCGTGTCATAACAGGTTCATATCAGCAGGATTGGCTCCTTTACGATACCGATTACAGTTGGCGTTTAGAGCCTGAGGTTTCCGGAATTTCCTGCGCTATCGCTGATATCGGCTCACATTGGATGGATGCAATTCAACACGTAACAGGTCACAGAATTACTGAGGTTATGGCTGACCTTAAGACAGTTATTCCTGTCCGCAAAAAACCAAAACAGCAGACAGAAACCTTTACAAGCAACGTTCCCACAGAGTTTGAAGAAGTAGAAATTTTAAACGAGGACTACGGGGCAGTTCTTTTCCACACCGACAAGGGTGCAACAGGCGTATATCACGTTTCCGAGGTAGCCGCAGGTCACGGCTGTTATTTCAACTTCGAAATTAACGGTTCAAAGGCATCTATAAAGTGGAATCAGGAAGAAAACGACCGTCTTTGGATGGGCTTCCGTGATGATGACAACCGTTTCATCATCCGCAACCCAAACACTATTTCAAAGGGAGCAAAACCCTATACCGCTCTTGCTATGGGACATCCCGAGGGCTGGAACGACGCATTTAAAGGCAATATCTACGCTTTCTATAAATATATAGAAGACGGAATGAAAGGCGAGCCGATTTTTGCTACATTGGAGCAGGCGGCATACACTGTTAAATTAACTGAGGCTGTTGTTGAAAGTAGTAAAAAACGTGCCTGGGTTAAGCTGGATGAATTAGATAAATAATAATATCTATAAGGAGGATATATAAAATGAGTAAATTTAAGTTTTCAGTAGGACCATGGAATGTACATTCAGGCGCAGATGCCTATGGCCCTGCAACAAGAGATGAAATTCCATTCGAGGAGAAAATCAAGAAGTTCAAAGACATGGGCTTTGATGCAATTCAATTCCACGATGACGATGCTGTTCCAAACATGAACGACCTTACAGATGCTGAAATCATCGAAGAGGCTAAAAAGGTTAAGGCTCTTCTTGATAAGTATGATTTAGAGGCTGAATTTGTAGCTCCTCGTCTTTGGATGGACCCACACACAATCGACGGCGGATTTACATCTAACAGTGCAGAGGACAGAGATTTCGCTATGTGGAGAGCATACCGCTCAATCGACATTGCAAACGCTCTTGGCTGTGACAAGATTGTTCTATGGCTTGCACGTGAGGGTACACTCTGCTATGAAAGCAAGAACCCTGTTGAGTCAACAAACAGATTGATTGATGCAATCAACAAGATGCTTGAATACGACAAAAACATAAAGATTATGATTGAAACAAAGCCAAACGAGCCAATCGACAGAAGTGTATGTCCAACACTTGGTCACTGTATGGCAATTTCAGCGGCTTCAATCGACCCTGACCGTGTAGGCGGACTTTTAGAGTCAGCTCACGCAATGCTTGCAGGTCTTGACCCAGCAAGTGAAATCGGTTTTGCTATGGCTATGGGCAAGCTCTGGGGGGTTCACCTCAACGACCAGAACGGTATGAAGTTTGACCAGGATAAGAGCTTTGGTGTTGAAAACCTCCGTACTGCATTTAACCAGGTTAAGGTTCTTTTAGAAAACGGTTTTGGTTCAAATGGCGAATACGTTGGTCTTGACGTTAAGGTTATGAGAACACAGAGTTTAGAGGGTTCATACCAGCATCTTGAAAATAGCCTCAAGATTTTCAAGGCTCTTGAAAAGAAAGCCGAGAAATTCGACTATGACTTCCAGAAGAAGTGCGTAGAAGAAAGAGATTATGAAAAACTCGAATTATATGTAATGGAACTCTTAATGGGTGAATAATTCTATATTTGTATATCATTTTCCGACAGGATATTCTTCCCTGATTTTTCGCATAACCCCTTCAGGTAAAGTATCTTAGCGGATGATATAAAAACCGCCTTGACTTAAAATCAAGGCGGTTTTCCTTTTTTCTCTTATAGACAAATAATCAAATCTATGATATAATTGCCGGAAGAAAGGACTGATAAAGATGAGTACAGGACTCGTTTTAGAAGGCGGAGCAATGCGTGGAATGTACACCTCCGGCATTCTCGATGTTTTTATGGAAAATGACATATACTTTAAAGGCATGGTTGGTGTTTCGGCCGGTGCGGCATTCGGTTGCAGTTATAAATCAAAGCAACTCGGTAGAAGTCTTCGCTACAGCAAGGACTATTGCCGGGATAAAAACTACATAAGCTTTAAATCATGGATAACCACAGGAGACCTTTATAATGTAGACTTTGCATATAATAAAATTCCTAATGAACTTGACATATTTGACAATGACACATTTGAAAATAATCCAATGGAATTCTATGCAGTATGCACTGACGCCCTAACAGGCGAGTCCGTTTACCACAAATGCGATACGGTTCGCGGAGACAATCTCCAATGGGTACGTGCCTCTGCCTCTCTTCCTCTTGCGGCAAGGCTGGTGGACATCAATGGCCGACTGTTGTCAGATGGAGGTATGTCCGATTCCATTCCAATAAAATTTTTTGAAAGAATGGGCTATGAAAAAAATGTAGTGATACTTACCCAGCCTCTTAACTTTGTTAAAGAACCGAGTTCTATGCTCCCTGTTATGAAGATTATACTTCGCAAGTATCCTGCTCTTATTAACTCCATAGCAAACAGACATATTATTTACAATGAAACTCTTGATTACATAAAAGAACAGGAAAGGCTCGGCAAGGTCTTTGTTTTCCGTCCTGACGAACCTCTTAATATTAAAAAAATGGAGCGTGACCCCAACACTTATGACCGGGTATATAATCATGGCAGAGACCACGCTCTTGAAAGACTTGACGAACTCAAAAAATTTATCGAAAATAAATAAGATTTATATAAAAAATTCCGTAAATTCCTAGTAATACGGGATTTTTTTGTTCACAATTTGTTAACTTGACTAAACTTTATATCCATGTTAGTATAGACAGGTAAGACAATGTTCTTACATAAAATAAACGTGAACAAACAGGAGGTCACTATGAAAAAAAATACCAAGAAAGCACTTGCGACAGTTGCCGCTTTAAGCATATTGGCATCAGGCAGTGTATTTGCTGCCGAAACTGTAGCGACTGATGTTAATTCAGAAATTGACGCAGTAGAAACTGCTGATTCAGTTTCTATCAATGGTGCAACAATCTCATCCGTTAATGTTATTGATGTTAACGGAACTCTTATGTTCCCACTTCGCTCTGTTGCTGAAGGTTTTGGCTACGAGGTTGAGTGGATTGAAGAAGGTCAGGTTATCAACCTTTCAAAAGGTGCACAGTTTATAACCATGGCAATTAATGAAGATGCTTACGCTTTTTCACGTCAGGCACATCGCCCATTGGGGTCTGCCCCCGTTTTGGTAGATGATACCACAACACATGTTCCTATTAACTTCCTTACCGATATAATCGGTGGATATTACCAGGTTAACGAAGACGGAACATACAAGTTTGTAAACCCAAGCATTGTTACGGTTAAAGAGGTAAATGCCGACAATATTATTGTTGAAGACAGTTTGTACGGCGATGTTATTGTAAAGATTTCCGAGGCTACTAAGATAACCTTAAATGGCGAGACTGTAACAGCTGAAGCTATTAAAACAGGCGAAACTATTGCAGTTGAATATAGCCCCGAAATGACTGCCAGCATCCCGCCCCAGACAACTGCTATCGCTATTATTCTTAAGGCAGATGTAATCGAAGAAACCGAAACTGAGGTTCCTGCATTCAGCGGTGTAATTACAGAGATTGATGAAAGCTCTGTTACAGTTAATGACCCACAGGATCCAAATGCTGTTCGCCTCATAATTACAGACGAAACTGTTATTACCAAGGGCATGGACAAGAGAATTTACAAAATTGATGATCTTCAAATCGGTATGACAATTTCAGGCACAATGGGAGAAACTGCTACAATGAGTATTCCTCCACAGTGCAATGCTGTTACAATTAACATCGAGTCTGGATCAGCAGCCGACGAAGCAGAATCAGTTAAATTCAGCGGTATAATCACAGAAATCGAGGGTGAGCTTGTAACAGTAAACGACCCACAGGATCCTGACGCTGTCCGTCTTGTTATAACAGACGAAACTGTTATCACCAAAGGTTTAGACAAGAGAATTTATAAGATTGACGATCTTCAGGTTGGCATGGAGATTTCAGGCACAATAGGCGAGGCTGCTACTATGAGCATTCCTCCACAGAGTGTCGCTCTTACAATCGAAATAAAATAATAGTATAAAAAACCTATCACAAAGCTCCCATGATTATGGGAGCTTTCTATATTGTTGACTTTTAAAATTCCTTGTGCTAAAATGGTTTCATTGACATTTTTGAAAGGAGCGTAATAATGGCAAAAAGAATTAAACTTAAAGACCGAATACTTCCCAACTATACCAGAGGGGAAGAAATAATGAATATGGTAACCCACATTGTAGGTGGCGCTGTTGGTATTGTGGCTTTGGTTTTGTGCGTTGTATTTGCCGCAATATATAATGATGGTTGGGCAGTTGTTTCTACCGCTATCTACGGTGCTACAATGATTATTTTATACACTGTTTCCAGCACATACCACGGGCTCCACGAGAGTACTGCAAAAAAGGTTATGCAGATTATTGACCATTGTACTATATTCTTCCTGATTGCAGGAACATATACTCCCATTCTACTGGCAGGAATTCGTCCCGTTTCCCCTGTAATGGCATGGGTAATCTTTGGAATTGAATGGGGCGTTACCTTTACCGCCGCAACTTTTACGGCAATTGACCTTAAAAAGTACAGCCGTCTTTCAATGATATGCTACGTGGCTATGGGATGGTGTGTTATTATTGCTCTCCCACAGACCCTCAGGGCATTGACTATTCCTGGTTTCTTATGGCTGCTTGGCGGAGGTATTATGTATACCATAGGAGCCGTTTTATACGGTGTAGGAAAGAAAAAGCGGTATATACACTCAGTATTTCACATCTTTGTTGTATTGGCGTCCCTGATGCAGTTTTTTTCCATTCTATTCTATATTGTACTCTAGTAAAAAAGTCACGACATCAATCAAACGTCGTGACTTCTTTTTGTTTACTCTTCTTCATCTACGGGGAGATGCTCTGCATTTCCCATAGCCCAATGAGGATGATTTAATCTATCCCAAATCATAACTCTGTATGAATCACCGGTAGAATCGTATTTAACATGAACCTCATTATGGTGATGTCCCTCTTCAAAGTGCAGTTCTTGCTGATGGAATCCAATTAATACTCCATTCTCATCATAAACTGCAACCATTGCCTGTTCACCCTCAAAAGACACTTCTTCAGGAATTCCAACATCCACTACAAGTTCATACTCATCGCTACCCTCTTCGTGAATAACCTCAACCTCAGTTGAAACAACTTCCTTTACTGCATCTGTATATGTTTTAATTGGGAAATGGAAAGCCATCTGTGCATCAGTAAGTGCATAATCTAATCCATACCAGCTTTTTCCCGGTACTGTAACGCTATTACTTGTATACATATTGCTTCCATTCATAACCAGAGGAATAGCTGAATATCCCTGTGGATTTTCATATTTAAAATATAAATCGTAATTTCCTGTAACAAACTCCGGTTCTTTAAGTTCTAAAACATATAAACCGGGATATTTGAATGTTGCAGTATTATCCTCAACAGTTACCGCATCGGTGTCATGCTTTTTAAATTCAGGCTTTACAGATACATCTTGTGGAACTTTTGGTTTATCCGCACTTGCATCATCTTCCAGAAGAAAGGTTATTTTTGTATTTGGTTCCTGAACAATAATACCTACTGCATTTACCTTTTCCATTAAAGACGGAGTCTGTGTCTTATGTCTTACAACGGTATAGTATCCGCTTGGAAACTCTGGAATATTTGCATTTGGCCACAAACCGTCAAACTGATTTACATAGTCGGATTTTGACATCGAGCCCGGGAAAGCAGCGCCATTAGAGCCGATAAAATAGTCGTAATAGCTTATATACATGTATCCTTTATCAGCAAAGGTATCGCCCCAGCTGTTTCGTATAATCCAGGCACCGTCACCTGCTCCGTCAGGTAACTTATTAAATTTCTTTGCAGAAAAATTATCATCCCACCCTACAATAGTAACGCCATGATTGGTGTTGGATACTACGCTCGGGTCAGGGCACCAACAATATGCGTATTCTTTCTCATTATAATAGGTTTCGTTTTCATCCGTACCCTCAACAGGCGAATGATACGATGACATAACTGCACCATACTTTAAGATAGCCTCTTTGATAACTTTCTGGTTATTAGTATTATAGCTTCCGATCTGAGGCTTGTATCCATTGCCAACCTCATCCATAATATACGACCCATCTTTACCCGTAATAAACAAAGCAGATGTAACCTGCGAGGTTGATTCGACATCAGTCAACACGGAATAATCCATTGACTTTAAATAGTCATTATATTTATTGGTACCAAATTTCCTCAACAAAACAGGACCTGAACCCCTTGAATAATATGCCGCCGCATACTCTCTGTTACCACCACCCTCTGTGGCAGTTGTATTAAATGTCCAATCACTGCTTTCGTTTTTGTATATAGATGCCGCCATGTGAAGAGGTGAATACATAATAAACATCTTAAACAAATCAAAGTTATTTTTAAACTTCATATCAACCCATGCTTCACGGGCTGCAGTGGCAGAAAAAGCCCAACAGTTACCTTCCTTCCCCTGGTCCTGAATAGGCCAGTCTATACCTATTTTCTTTCTTGGATCATATTTGGCAGGTATATTCAAATCGTCCGCCATCAATTCAGGAGAATTATCGTATGAGTAAGAAAGAGAATCTCTGAATTCGCCTGGATTTACATTACTTTGCTGAATCTCCGGCACAAATATTTTCGGCAGTTTTTCTGCAAAAACTATACCTGTTCCAAAACCCTGAACAAGCATTGTTCCGCATACAAATCCGGTAATAAACTTTTTGACAGATGTTTTGTTTATTTTAAACATTATACGCCTTCCGCCTTTCTGCTAATTTTAAACCATCCCATATTATATAATAACCTACGCACGGTCTTTTGTCAACAAAAAAGGTTGCAAAAGTAATCTTATGCAACCTAAATCAATATTTTACGTTTTAAGTACAGTTCCCTGAACTATATTTTCCGGAAGTTCGATGGTAGGTATCATTCCTAAAATCGGGACTTCATCATCTACTGCCAAATCCTCAGGGGACTTAATTGTATTGTCAAACAAATCAATAAGGAACACTCCAAGGACAGCTAAAACAAACCCTAAAAACGCACCGATTAAGGTGTTTCTTGCAACATTGGGTGAAGAAGGCACTTTAGGAAGTTCAGCCGAGTCAATAACCGTAGCATTACCACCAACTACAATTCTTTCAATTTCACTTGGCGCAAGATTGAGAATTGTATTAGTAAGTTCATATGCAACCTCTGGTTCTGCATGTCTTACACTAACTCTTAAAATACCCGTTTCTTCTATATTAGTGATAGTCGTAAGACTTTGGATATACCCATAAGAGAAATTCATGTTGCTTGTTTTTGCAACATCCTTAAAAAAAGTATTACTGCTTAAAATCTGACCATAAGTTTTTGCAAGCTCCTGTGAAAGCATAAGGTCGCTTAAGTTAGTCGTCTGCTTCAAGCTTCCCGAAACTGAGTCGATATCGCCTGTAATATAAAGAGTACCGCTTGCAACATAGGTTGGCTCAACCAATACCTTTGAATAACCAAAGGAGAGTATTGCCATAATAACCGTACAAATTAGTATCACCGGCCATTTCGGAAGGAGAATATTTATTAAATTACTTATGCTGAATTCTTCGTTCATATTAATTTCCATAGCCTTTCTGCCCACAAATAGAAATGAAAAATATTATATTCGCTTATCGTGGGCAGATAAGGCATATAATTGGAAATTATGCACATCGCCGTTTCGCACCATATTCGGCACGAAAACTTCGGCTATGCAATAAACCCGCCGGAGGTAATAACGTGATTTTTCACATTATTACTCCTTTTCTTTAAATACTCGTATTGCTTTATATCCGTCAGTATCCATGTTTACGTCCATAATATTTGTTCCCATTGATATATCAACTATAAAATTATTTCCATAATATTCTTTATCAAATGCATTACTCTGTAAAATCTCATTAAGTGCTAATCCCTTTGGATTTGAAATTAATGAAAGCTTTGCACGGATAACAATATCATCTTCACTAACCGCTATCAACGACGGATAAACTGTCCATTTAAGCTTAATATCTTTTGGTACAAGTTTTGAAATCTCTGATAGATACGAAGTAAATGTATTTATAAAAGTATTTCCAATATTGAATCCAACAGAGGTTTTTACACCTTGTATTATTGGCGTTTCATAAACTTCAACAGGAATTTCATCAAGTACATACGCATAATCGTCGGCATTTGACGGATAGTTATACGCATCCTTTAAAAATCTTGTAACATGAGAATCCCCATAACTTCTGGATAAACCAAATACCTCATCAAGCTGAAGAATAATGCAGGAAATGTCTTTTATTGTTGCAACCTTATCAGCATGAAGTGTACCATCTGCATAAAGGAAAATTTCATTATATCTTGCGACCTTTAAAGCCATTTCTCCGTAGGTGGTAGTAAGAGTTGCATCGGGATAATTAAGATTTTCATCATATTTAATAGAAGAAAAAGCTTGTTTCATAGTATAGAAAGTGAGCATCGCCATAGCATCCTGCTGACTAACCGGCGCCTTCATAAACGCCTCTGTGGCTCTTTCAATACCAAGGCATTCCTGACAAACAAGCTGTAAATCCTTTGCATACGCCCCTTCAAAGTAAGGTTCAGTATTAAGAGCTCTGTAATCAGGTTCCATTCCGCCGTTAGCTATACGAAGAGCAATTCTTGCCACATATCCGTTTGTAACGCCGGCATTTTCCCTATATTCAATTCCGGTTCTCATACTGTCCCAGACTTGTTTTAAAATAACTTCGCTTACTGAATTTTTGAAGTTAATATCATTTAAGGGCTTTTCAGAACGAATGATTAAAGCCGCTGCCTCTGCACGGGTAAGAGTTGATGACAATCTTAAATTAAATCCGTCATCCCCTTGCATAATACCTTTGGTGTATCCCCATGATACAGCTTCTTTAGCTTTACTTCCCTGCGTCACCGCAGATGGAGCATAAACAATAGGACTTCCTGCTATCTTCCAGAGATATTCTATAGCCTCTTCTCTGGTAGATGCTCTTTCCCCATCTTCTACTATATCAGGATTGCCGCCTGCCATTTTGGCAAACTGCCACCGTGTAACAAGCTCATTTGGCTTAAACTCACCGTCTGGAAATCCGTTGACTCTGCCATCTTGACGCATAATTTCAACATCATTGTAAGCCCAATGACTAGCAGGTAAATCAGGAAATGCTCCTTCGGCAAAAGCAGAGCTTAAAAGTAATACCAGGCATAATGGAATAAAAAATAAAAACTTTTTCATATAAACAAATTCATCCTTTCACCTAAGTGATAAAATGATATAATATCACATTCCTAAAACAGCGTTCTTAACAACCTCGACAGCCTCTTTGGAAATATTACAGGAAAGCCTGTAAATTGGAACACGTTCTATAAGCTCACCACAAAGTTCCGATGCCATCTCAATGGAATCCTTAAATGGAAACTTTCTTGTCTCTCCCAAAAGCCTTGCAAAAGCCTCCGTGCCACCTAACTCCTCAATATAATTCTTATCTCCTCTTTCCAGAAAAACGATTCCATCAAGCTGAGATGAAATATTAGAATTCAGATTTGTTTTTCCACTCCATGGACTTCCACAAGCATAAACTTTGTCACTATCAAGACGAATAATCGGTGTATCATCATTTATATATACAGTATCTTTGACATATTCTTGCCATAACCCCGTATGGGTACTTTTACCCGTGCCCGACGGCGCGGAAAAAAGTATAGCCCGTCCATTAACAGAGATACACGAACTATGGAGAACAAGTCTTTTATGTCTTAACATAAGTTCCGATATAGCATACCCCGAAAAACCATATTCCCGCGCCTTGCAATCTTCATCAGTAACAGAAAGCAAGGTAAGATCTGCTCTGTTTTGAGAAATCTCCATATATACGCTAATTTCATCTTCCATGGATTTAAGAGTCTTATACACACCGCGACAGTTATCCGCTTGAAACAAATTCCACATTTTCCCTGTATATAAATCTGTATAGTTATCAGGGAGCAGAATTTTATCCTGCGTCTTTAGTATATATACCCCTAAATCACAAGTATGCTCCCCCTCCTTTGGGAGAGGGAGCACATACTCCGACATACGTTTATTAAGTTGTTCGCCAGTACCCTCAAGCTTCACTTTAAGACCGGCAATATCATAAATATCGTATCCGCTTGTCATGAAAATTCTTACTCAGCTATAACCTGTTCCTTCTCAAATGAACTCAATCCTGAAAGAACCTCTGTTTCATCCTCACCTAATGCAGCAGCCAAAAGCTGACTTCTTGAAAATCCGCCTGTACCACCTCTGTAAACTGTTTTAGGTGTAGCAAACTGAATATTGCTATTTTCTTTCTCCAGGCCTACAACTCGGAAGCTTGGCATTTCAAATCCGCTTACTGCACTTTCAAAAGCTAATTTTTTCATCTTATGCCCCTCCTCTTATTCTACAATATCAACAACGTCAACTTCTTCGATTTCTTCAACTTCAATTACTTCATCAATTTCAATGAAATCAATTACATCGTCGTCTTCTTCAACTTCAAAGATGATTGCTTCTTCTTCAATAACTTCTTCAGCATCAACACTTAACATTGAAGCGCTTCCTGCATAAACAGCACTAGATGTTCCAGTTATCCCTATATTAAGTGGAGCAGTACAAAGATGATATCCAGTTCCATCTTTGTAATAAGCAGCTACGTAAACTGTATTTCCGTCACCAATAAAGTTGTTAATATTAAATACCTCTACTGCAAACAAACCATTAGTTCCTTTACCAAGAGCAGGAAAAGCAATATCTTGTTTTTCAGTTTGATCAGTAATCTCAGCATAGTTAATAAAAGATTCAAAATTCGCATCCAAGCTATAAACTATACCAAACTCGTCAACATCACCTGACACTTTACCAACCGCAACGACTGAATTTTCAGTTTCTTCTACCTTATCAAATTCATTTGCAGGTATATATCCGAGTGCCATTGTTTGAATACTTGAATCTACTGAATTTGTAGTAACATTTAAAGTTTTAGCTGTATCCAGAATAGAGTGCTTAACCCAAATACAATTTGTACCAACAAAATAATCTCCATAAGCAACATTTGTTCCACCATTGCTCAAACCAACAATTACATCATCGTCAATTCCATCATACACAATTTTTACAAGTCCATCTTCATTTAACTCAGATGTAAATACAACTCCATCAACCGAACTACCATCCACAGTAAACGGAACACCTTTGATTTCACCTATTGAGCCATCCGATTCATTAGGTGTGAGCGCTACTCCTGCACTTGTTCTGCCACCGACTTTAACAGTTGAACCAATCTTACTATACTGTGTAACATACTCAAATGTTTCAGATGCAGCATCAGCAATAATCTGGTCAACATAAACGATATTTGAACCATCATTAATCTCACCCTTATGAGCAAGATATGTAAGAGTGGTTCCGCTTAAACTCTCACCCGTTACTGTAGTAGTAACCTTTATATCACTTGCCTGATATGTGGTAGAAGTTGTAACATCAATAGCCGAAACCCCAACCATTGAGAACAAGCAAGCCGTTCCTACAGCTAAACTAACAAATTTTTTTAACATTTGCATCTCCTCCTTTAGAAGCAAAAATCTATGTAATTTTTAATCATTTTCTTTGTAAAGGCAACCATCTTTTATCTTAAAAGAACAATCGCACAATTCCACCGCAGATTTGCGATGTGTAACAAACACAACCGTTTTACCTGCATTTTTTAAATTAGCAAGTATCCTCTCTTCCGCATCAGTCGAAAGTGCCGACGTTGATTCGTCCATCAGCAGAACATCTGCATCGCTATACAAAGCTCTTGCGATTGACATTCTCTGTCGCTGACCGCCTGACAATCTGCCGCCACCCTCACCTAAGAAGGTATCAAGACCATTTTCCAAAGCATTAACTTCGTCATATAACTCTGCCATCTTGATTGCAGACCACAGTCTGTCATAATCGGGACATTCATCAAACATTGTAACATTTTCTGTAACTGTTCCCGAAAGAAGCATGAAATCCTGTGGAACATACGCTGTGAAATTCTTTACAGAACGAATTTCTTTTTCGGTTCCGTCAGATAACAAAACTGTTACGCTTCCCGAATCAGGCCCCAATATACCACCTAAAAGATTAAGTAATGTACTCTTGCCCGCTCCTGATACTCCTGTCACTGCTGACAGAGCACCTTTTGAAAATTCCACGCTGATATTTTTCAGCACGGCAGCCTCTCCGTAAGAGAAACTTATATTATTACCTTTAATGGATAATACTTTGTTGTATGGCAACTCTTCCTGATCACTTAATACTCTGTCCTCTTCGAGATACTCGATTTCCTCCAACCGTTCAGCTGAAGTCGAAACCGCCATATACTGCGGAAACAGAGAAGTCAGTTGCTTAAAAGGAGTGGTTATATCTCCCATCAAGCCCAAGATTGCCGTAAATGTACCGAAGGTGATTACTCCGCTGTAAATCTGCCATGCACCCCAAGCCAATGCTGAATAATATCCAATTGTCATGGCGATAAAGAAACAAACACTTGCTCCGATACTGATCTTATTCTTTCTGATTGTTAGGTTGTAGGAATCAGTCTGTACCTTACCCAAAAGTCTTTGCATAACCGAGTATGCAGAAAAAGCTTTAATAACCGCTAGGCTTTGTGCCGCTTCCTGAAGAAATGATCTTAGCCGTCCGTCACATGCTCTGCTCTCTTTAAACAGTGCACCTGTCCTTTTCCTGTAAATTCTTGCTGCTACAATCATAAGACATCCCGCAAGAACACAAAGAACCGCAATCACTTTATCAAGGGCAACCAAGGCACAAAAGCTGAAAACTATTCTTGAGCCGATTGCCACAGCTGACGGAAGCATTTCCGTAATACCCTCTGAAACTATAGATGTATCACCATTAAGCCTGTTTACAATCTCACCGGAATGAAATCTATCGGTTTCCTGTTTCTTTTTGTGAAGAAGCCTTTCAAACAAGTCTGTCTGAATTTTGAACTTCAGTTTTGCAGATGTATGAACATGAAGAACAGTTATAGAAATATTCAGCAAAAGTTGAAGAACAATTCCTACCGCAAGAACGATACCCGATATAAGCAGGTTGCCCGTTCCCTGACCCGTCGCCGCATCAACAACATACTTTGAAACCAAAGCAAGTGAAACACCGCATGCAGATGCACAAACACCCAAAACCGAAAGACCTACTATTCTGCCCCAGAACCCACGCAAGAACTTAAGATAAAAGTTTTGCTTCATGATTTCCTCCTACGGCATTAGTTCAGTCTTCCAGAAGATTGCATTCTCTCAATGACTCTGCGAACTCCAAAACAGCTGCATTTGCAATTTCAGGTTCAACACTGTATCTTTGTATTATTGCATTCTCAAGACTTTTTAAATCTGTATCATCCTGAAGAAGCTGCCAAAGAAAAGCACCCGTTTCATTAAGAGATATCATGGCGCCCAGATTTTCGTAATTTTCTTCAAAAGGGACAGCAGCATATCCGCCCGCAATCTCTTTCAATAAAAAACCTTTTCTGATGCGCATGTTCACCCTCCGAAGTCCGTGTTTCCGCACTTTTTCCCGTGAAATGGGCATAAAATTACAGAGATACCTTATCATTCTTGTAACATTATATATATAAAATCCTTTTATGTCAAGGCTTTTTTACAAATATTTTAAAAAAATTTATAATAATAAAACCGCGTTTTCACGCGGTTTTTAGGCATTTTTTTTAACTTTTGTTCAAAAGATAAAAAAAGATTGTTTTTTTCGTTAAAGTTGCACAAAAGAATCTATACAACCCTCTTATAAAACACTATTTTTTTATCCATTTTATACCACTACTTCTTCTAAACCATGTTAACTGACGCTTGGCATATCTTCGAGATTCTCTTTTTATGGTTTCAATTGCTTCTTCAACACTGCATTTTCCGTCAAAATAAGAGATTAGCTCTTTGTAGCCTATCGCCTGCATAGCAGTAGCCTCTTTTGGGATTCCCATCTTTAGCAGTTCTTCTACCTCTGTGAGCAGACCTTGCTCCATCATAATATCAACACGACGGTTTATTCTGTCGTACAAAACTTCTCTGTCCATATCAATGGCAAAAATCTCTGCATTGTATTCAGGTTCTTTAAGAGCACATCTGTCCGCCTCTGTTTTGGTAAGTCCTGTGGATTTAATAATCTCAAGAGCTCTTATTACCCGCTTTACATTATTTGGATGAATTTTTTCTGCTGCCTCACTATCTGCCTCTTCCAGAATTTTATGCAACGCTTCAGGTCCATTTTTTTCTGCAAAATCGGTAAGCTCAGCCCTGTACTTTTCATCAAATTTTTCATCCCGGAATTCGATACCGGAAATAAGGCTGTCCATATACAAGCCTGTACCACCGCATACAATTGGCATTTTACCCCGATTTATAATGTCAGCAATACACTCTTTTGCATCCTTTACATAGTCTGCAACACTATAATTTTCCCGTGGGTCAACAAAATCCATCATATGATGGGGAATTCCCTCCATCTCTTCTTTTGTGGGTTTTGCTGTACCAATATTCATATACTTATAAATCTGCATAGAGTCACAGGAAACAACCTCGCTGTCTAACTTCTTGGCAAGTTGGATGGCATAGCTTGTCTTTCCCGATGCAGTAGGCCCTGCAACACAGATAATTTGTGGTTTGCTCACAAGATATACCTCCCTTTATAATTAATCACTTCACCGTCTCTTACACAATCCGTTTAAACATTTTTTCTATCTCTGTTTTGGTAATTCTCACTTTAACAGGTCTGCCGTGGGGACAGGTCTTAACACCTGATTTTTCCATTTCTTGCACTCGGCTAATTAAGTCCTGCATCTCTGTTATATCAAGCTTTTTATTGGCTTTTATTGCATATTTACAGGAAATCATATCAAGCGCCTTCTCCTCAAAATCCGCAACAGGATGCTTGATATTATCTGTCATTGCATCGGAAAGTTCAAGTATTAAATCCCTTACATTATCACTGTCTGCCACAACAGGAGTTGCGTGGACGATTATGGAGTTTCCACCCATATCCTCAATATCAAATCCAAATTTTAAAAACTCTGTTATGTTATCCATAACTGTCTGTTTTTCGTTATATCCCAGATTAAAAACAAGAGGTGTAAGGAGCATCTGAGACAGTCTTTCTTTATTAAGGTACGCCTCTTTTAACTTTTCAAATCTCCATCTTTCATGAGCAGCATGTTGGTCAATCAAAACCAGTTCTTCCCCTTCCTGACAAAGAATATACGTATCGAAAAGCTGTCCGATAATCTTTGTATTAAAAGATTTTTTGTCAATTTCAATCTGAGTCATAACAACCTGCTCCGGCTCTTTTTGCATTTCTTCTTCAAGAAGATTTTCCAAAATCTCTTCCGACTTTTTAAAGGGATTATCCTCTTTTAAAAACATCACCTTGTCATTCTTTTTGACATCTTCAAGACTCTGCACAGCCGTGTTTTTTAAATACTCTTTTATTGTATCAGTATCCGCCTTGGGCACCTGCCGCTCAAAAGTTTTTCCTTTTGGAAAATCTCTTTTTACATATACTTGTTCAGGAGCAGATACACCCTTTTCTTCAATAGTTTTTTGAGTTTTAACCGCTTCTTCAGCACTGTAAATTGCATTCCTCACTGCGTGATACGCAACATCATAAATCTGTTTTTCATTGGCAAATTTTATTTCCGTCTTAGCGGGATGAACATTAGCATCCACAAGTTCATACGGAAGATCAATATTCATAACAAAAAATGGGAATTTCCCTGTCATTACAGTATTTCTGTAAGCCTCTTCGGCCACCTTGCCGATTACATGGTTTTTCACATATCTGCCATTTACAAAAAGAGTCTGTCGTGTGCGGTTGCCCCTTGCCAATTCAGGTTTACCGAGAACTCCGCTTATCCTTATATTATCCTCCGTATAATCAACAGGAATTAAAGCCTTAGCATGGTCTAATCCATATATTTTAAGTATTACATTTTCAATTTTTCCGTCTCCGCCCGTTGCAAAAATCTCCTTATCGTCACAAATATATGATATTGCAATATCAGGTCTTGAAAGGGCAATTCTGCTAAGTAAATCGGCTACATACCCCGCTTCTGTGGAATCTTTCTTTAAAAACTTCATTCGTGCAGGTATGTTTGAAAAAAGGTTCTGGACAGTTATAGTTGTTCCGTCACCGCAGGCTATAAATTCTTTTTCCGACGGAACACCGTGGCTCAGACTCAGGTAGGTTCCCTCTTCCGCCTCGACCGTCTTGGTAACTATCTCAACTTCTGCAACCGCACAGATACTCGCAAGAGCCTCACCCCGAAAGCCCATAGTGGAGATGCGGTACAAATCATCAATCTCTCTGAGCTTACTTGTAGCATGACGAAGAAAGGCTGTTTCAACCTCGTCATGGGGTATGCCACAACCGTTATCAGCGACACAGATATAACTTATCCCGCCATTTTTGATTTCAACACGGATTTTTGTTCCTCCTGCGTCTATGGAGTTTTCCACCAACTCCTTAACAACAGCAGAGGGTCTCTCTGCCACTTCACCTGCCGCAATCTTGTCTGCAACAGACTGTGGCAAAACCTTAATATTACTCATCGTCAAACACCTCCCGAAGAGATTTTTCCCAAATTAAACTATGAATTTTTAGCTTTTGCCTGCAAATCAAAAAGCTTGGTCAAGGCCTCAACAGGAGTCATCATGTTAAGGTCAAGTTCTTTAAGCTCTTCTATAACAGGATTTTCAGCCGCAGAGAAGAAATTAAACTGGTCTGTTTCAAAGCTATCCGCAACGCTCCCCGTACGGATTTTTGCCTGATTAACCTCCTGCTTTTCTTCACTCTCCAGGGTTCCCACAATTTCCCTTGCACGGTTTACAACAGATTTTTTTACTCCTGCAAGAGCCGCAACATCAACACCGTAGCTTCGGTCAGCTCCGCCCCTTACAATCTTACGCAAGAAGCTTATACTGTCACCACGTTTTTTAACCGCGATACAATAATTCTTAACATTTGGAATTTTATCCTCAAGTTCGGTGAGCTCGTGATAGTGAGTGGCAAACATTGTTTTTGCTCCGCATTTTTTACAGTCTGCCATATATTCTACCACAGCCCAGGCAATTCCTAGCCCGTCAAATGTGCTTGTTCCTCTGCCGATTTCGTCAAGAATTACAAGGCTTTTCTCCGTTGCATTATCAAGGATATATGCAACCTCGTTCATTTCTACCATAAAAGTACTCTGTCCCGACGAAAGGTCATCCGATGCACCGACTCTTGTAAAAATCTTGTCAACAACACCGATTTCAGCCTCTTTTGCAGGTACAAACGATCCAGCCTGAGCCATAAGAACAATCAGGGCGGTCTGACGCATATATGTAGACTTACCTGCCATATTGGGTCCTGTTATAATTGCAATCTGGTCATTTCTGCAATCTAAGGTTACATCATTTGGTATAAACTTTCCATTCTTTATAAGATTTTCTATAACAGGGTGTCTGCCATCCTTTATTATGATTTTATCTCCCATATTAACGGTTGGCATAACATATCCGTTCTTTTCTGCAACCTCTGAATAAGAGCACAGTACATCAAGAACAGCAATGGCATTTGCCGTCCTTTGTATTCTGGAATATGCATCCCCTACCCTGTCACGTATCTGACAGAACAGCTCATATTCCATATCTATTGCTTTTTCTCCCGCCTCGAGAACAGCTTCTTCTATTTCTTTAAGTTCGGGAGTTATATATCTCTCGCAGTTTGCAAGAGTCTGTTTTCTTATAAAGTAATCGGGAATACTGTCTGAATACATCTTTGTCGCCTCAACATAGTAACCAAAAACCTTGTTAAAGCCAAGTTTCAGGGTTTTTATTCCCGTTTTTTCTTTTTCTTTTTCCACTATATCATTTATGAGATTAACACCGTTATCCCTTAAATCTCTGGTCTTGTCAAGATCTTCATTGGCACCCTCTAAAATAAGCCCTCCGTTTCTAAGCATAGCAGGAGCACTTTCGCTTATAGTGGTATCTATAAGCTGGTAAATATCCTCAAGGGTGTCAATATTTTTAAGACACTTTCGCAGAAGCTTTGAATTTGTTTCGTTAAGGCAGTTTGCCACAGCAGGAAGCTGACCTAAGGAGTGTTTAAGTGCCGTAAGGTCTATACACCCTGCACTTTTATATACAATCCTGTTTATAAGTCGCTCAATATCTGCGATTTTCTTAAGTGCATCAATTATCTCCGCGCGAAGCAATGGCTCACGAAGGAGCTCATCTACCGCCAGATGTCTGTTCTGTATTACGGCACAGTTCATCAAAGGTGCAGTGATCCACTTTCTTAACATTCTTGCACCCATAGATGTTTTCGTTTTGTCAAGGGTATGGATAAGACTACCCTTGGTATTTCTGTCCCGAAGAGTTTCAATTATCTCCAAATTACGCAGACTGTACATATCAAGCTGCATTCCCGCTTTGTCACGGTCAACCTCAATTTTCTTAAGGGTTGTAAGCTCGGTTTTCTGAGTTTCTTCCAAATATAGAAGCAGTGCCCCTATTGCAGAAACACAATTTGGCTTATCTGTAAGTTCAAGCTCATTTAAGTCCCCAAATTGATACTTGACCTTTTTTTCTGCCTCGGCATATTCAAAAGCCCAGTCATAATAATTCCTTACAACACCACGACTTCTCTCTCTTAATTCTTCCACAAGAGTAGAGTTTTCATATGATTTAAGGTTCATTATTATCTCGGTGGGAGTATATTTTGCCATTTCATTCATGAGAATATCCGAAAAGTCATCACAATCTATCTCTCTTGCAGAGCATTCACCTGTAGTAATATCTACAAATACTGCCGCAGCACCTTTTTCTCCTGCGGAAACAGAACATATATAATTATTTTTATTTGCATCAAGGGCAGAAGTATCCATGATTGTTCCCGGAGTTACCACACGTATTACTTCACGGCGGACTATTCCCTTTGCTGTGGCAGGATCTTCTGCCTGCTCACATATTGCAGCGGAATATCCTGCTGCAACAAGACGGGCTATATATCCGTCAA
The DNA here is from genome assembly GCA_045542095.1 of Ructibacterium sp. Classification (GTDB taxonomy): domain Bacteria; phylum Bacillota; class Clostridia; order Monoglobales; family Monoglobaceae; genus Ructibacterium. Next base: position 40,017 of record JAZQKJ010000014.1, on the reverse strand, counting down.
CTGCATGAAAAGGCACACCACACATGGGAGCACGCTCTTCAAGGCCACAGTTTCGTCCTGTCAAAGTAATATCCAGAACTTTAGACGCAATCAGTGCATCATCAAAAAACATCTCGTAAAAATCTCCGAGACGATACATTAAGATACTGTCAGGATAATCTTTTTTAACCTGAAAATACTGTTGCATCATAGGCGTCATTTCTTCAATTTTTAAGTTCTGCATTTTCCCACCTGAACTTTCCGTTATAATATAGGAAGAAAACCGTGGATAGCCATAACCAACCACGGTTTATTCTTTTAATTAGTGACATCCTCCGCAGGTTGAACATGAGCCGCTGCAGCCCTGTCCACCTGAAATAGCATTTTTGATAATTTGATCCATCTGTGATAAAACACTGTCAAATTCCGAGTTGGCTTCAATGTATTCCTTAATAACAGGATTTTCAGCAATCTTGTTGAACTCTTCTTGCAGATACTCGTTAATTTCCTTTGCCTCTTCAGCAGTTGGCTGTTTATCTGCAAACTGTGCAAGCTTTTCCTGACGCTTGTCGTTATATCCGTTAATCAAATCAACTGCTGTTTCATCTGCAGTTAAAGCCTTGTTTGCTTCGTCAGCTCTCTTTCTTAAATCACTGTGAAGAATAAGCTCTCCAAGCTCTTTTGCTTTTTCAAAAATTTGTTCCTTACTCATTTTATTACTTCCTTTCTATTTCACCAAATAGCGACCATGTCTTACAGTCGGTTATTTTTACATCAACAAACTGACCAACTAAACTTTTGTCACCGTCAAAATTTACAACCTTACCGCCCTCGGTTCTGCCTGTCAGGATGTCGGCATTATTTTTACTTATCCCCTCTACAAGGACTCTCTCTGTTTTTCCGAAATATTCGTCGTTTTTACGCTTTGAAATTTCGTTCTGAACCTCAAGCATCCTGTCAAAGTTCCGATGTTTCTGTTCTTCACTCATTACATCGGGCATCTCTGCCGCAGGGGTTCCCACACGCTTTGAATATATAAACGAAAAGATTGTGTCATACTCAACTTCTCTCAACACATTCAAGGTTTCTTCAAAATCCTCATCCGTTTCACCCGGAAATCCCACTATTATATCCGTGGTTAAAACAATGTTCGGAATTGCCTTTTTCACCTTATACAAAAGTTCCATGTATTCATCCTTTGTATATTTTCTGTTCATGGCTTTTAGGATCTTATCAGACCCTGACTGAATAGGCAGATGAAGTTGATTGCATATTTTCGGTTCGCTTGCCATAACCTCGATCAACTCATCGGACAAATCTTTCGGATGTGAGGTCATAAACCTTATCCTTTCGATACCATCTACCTTGCAGACCTCTTTTAAAAGCTCAGGGAACGACATCTCCCCCGTATCATTTCCGTAAGAGTTCACATTCTGCCCTAAGAGCATAACCTCTCGGTAGCCCACTTTTGCAACCTCTTTTACTTCTTCCAGAATGTTTTCAGGGTTTCGGCTACGCTCTCTTCCCCTTACATAAGGCACAATACAATAGGTGCAAAAATTGTTGCATCCATACATAATAGGAATTTTAGCAAGAGGCGGTGCCTCTCTCTTATATGAGATTTCCTCAAAGATTGACCCTTCTTCATTTTCCGTATCAAACACTCTGCCACCATTTATTACCCCGTCTAAAAGCTGGGGAAAACGGTACAGAGCATGAGTTCCAAATACAAGGTCAACATGGCTATATTTTTTCTTTATAGTCTTTGCAATATGCTCCTGTTGCATCATACATCCGCAAACTGCAATTATCATATCAGGTCTGCGGCGTTTTTCGTGCTTTAAAGCACCAATGTTTCCAAAAACCCTAAGCTCTGCATTTTCTCTCACGGCGCAGGTGTTATAAAGCACCAAATCAGCCTCCTGGGTGGTCTGACAAAAACCAAAACCCATGTCAGAAAGCATCCCCATAATCTTTTCAGAGTCGCTGGAGTTTTGCTGACAGCCGTATGTTTCAACAAAAGCAAGGGGCTGTTTAAAGAGCCCCTTATTACGACTATAAATTTTATTGATAAATTCCCGTTGTGCCGCAATCTCTGCCGCACTTACTATTCTGGTTTCTCTCATTATTTATTCCTGTGTTTATTTAAAAGCTTTTCTATTCTTGAAATCGGTGTAAGCAAATTACTGATTGATTTTTCTTCGTTAAGAGTATTAATAATCAAAGCTATGTACTTTGACATATCAACCTCATGATACCATTCGCAATTTAAAAGTTCAGGCGTACGATAAACAAGGTTTGTGGTGAAAACTGCATCAATTATACCATCTTCATAAGCCTTATTGAATTTCTCAACACCCTCTGTGAACAAGCCAAATGTTGAGAATGTCAAAACTCTATTAGCTTTAAGCTTTTTAAGTTCTTTTGCAACATCTATCATAGAATCGCCTGATGCAATCATATCATCAACTATGATAACGTCCTTTCCAGTAAGGTCGCTTCCTAAGAATTCATGTGCAACAATAGGATTTTTTCCGTTAACAACAGTTGAATAGTCACGGCGTTTATAGAACATACCAAGGTCCATGCCAAGAACTGATGAATAGTAGATACAACGTCCCATAGCACCCTCGTCAGGTGATATAATCATGGTGTTTTTCTTGTCCAGCATAATCTTTTCGTCATAGCGCATGCACGCCTTAATCATCTGATATGTAGGATGAACATTCTCAAAGCCTGTAAAAGGAATAGCATTTTGAACTCTTGGGTCATGAGCGTCAAAAGTAATAATATTATCTACCCCGATACTTTCCAGTTCCTGAAGCATAACCGCACAGTCAAGAGACTCTCTTGAAACTCTCTTATGCTGACGACCCTCATAGAGCATAGGCATAATAACCGTAATACGTTTAGCCTTACCGCCCATGGCAGAAATTATACGCTTTAAATCCTGATAATGATCATCAGGGCTCATACGATGAGCCTGTCCATACATATCATAAGTAACGCTGTAGTTAAAAGCGTCCATTACAATATACATATCGTAGGTACGGATTGAATGCATAATTATAGCTTTTGCCTCACCTGTACCAAATCTCGGGCAGTTAGAGGGAATAATAAACGATTCAATCTCGTCATTTTTGCCTTCGTTAAATTTGCGGAGATGTTCATTGATTTTATAGGTCATCTCCTCGCAACCTTTCATACCGATAACACCAAGTCGCCCCAGGTTATAGGATTCCACTGTATGTTCCATGTTACACCAATCCTTTCACTTTAGTAGCTTTTATTTTCTGATACCCAAAGGGTTATATTTCCTATTCATTATGCTCCGCCAAGAGCGCATATCTTATATCCCAAAGCTTTTGAGATAAATCAACATAATACTCATGCGGATTTTCAAAACGCTTAACCTCATCCCAGATAGTGCCAAGCTTTTCCCTGCAATAATCCTTTATTTCTTTAAGTGACGGAGATTTGTATACACATTTTCCCTTTTCAAATACGGGAACCTGAAGCTCTACCGCCTCAAAATTGGTCACCGTTTTTCTCTTCCATGTATGCCTTGGATCAAAGATAACATAGGGCTTACTGTCATCGATAGTTTCATCAAATGTTGTCAGCACATCAGCAATAGCCATTCCTGTTTCTTTTGAATAAAGCCTGAATACCTTTTTAAAATACGGGTTTGTTATCTTGTTAACGTTTTCGCTGATCTTTATACGTGGAACAATTTCTCCATTCTCTTCTATTGCAACCAACTTATAAACACCTCCGAAAACAGGTTCCGATTTTGAAGTTATAAGTCTTTCTCCAACGCCGAAGGAATCTATCTTTGCTCCCTGTTGAAGAATATCGCGGATAATATACTCATCCAACGAATTTGAAACAACAATCTTTGCACTTTCCCAGCCTGATTTATCTAAAACCTCGCGGCATTTCTTTGTAAGATATGTTATATCACCACTGTCAATACGAATTCCACAATTTTTAATTCCAAGAGGCTTTAGAACCTCATCAAACACTTTTATGGCATTGGGAAGACCGCTCTTTAATACATTATAAGTATCAATAAGCAAAGTGCAGTTGTTAGGATAGCTTTTAGCGTAGGACAAAAACGCCTCATACTCCGTATCAAAAGCCTGAACCCAGCTGTGTGCCATAGTTCCAAGAGCAGGAACAGAGAACATCTGGTCAGATATGGTACACGCCGTCCCTGCAACACCACCTATATATGCCGCTCTTGCACCATAGATGGCACCGTCATACCCTTGGGCACGCCTTGAACCAAATTCCATAACAGGAATCTCCCCTGCTGCACGGACAATACGATTACTCTTTGTAGCAATCAGACTTTGGTGGTTTATTGTAAGCAATATCATGGTTTCCACAAACTGCGCCTGAATTATAGGACCTCTGACAGTTACCAACGGCTCATTGGGAAATATAGGGGTTCCCTCAGGAACAGCCCATACATCACATTCAAACTCAAAGTTTTTCAGGTATTCAAGGAATTCCTCATCAAAAATTCCCTTCGCCCGCAAAAACTCTATATCATTTTCATCAAACTCCAGATTTTCAAGGTAATCAATAAGTTGCTCTACCCCAGCCATTACAGCAACACCGGCTCCATCAGGTGCCTGACGGAAATACATATCAAAGTATGCGATTTTGTCCCGCATTTCCTCTTTGAAGTATCCGTTTGCCATAGTAAGCTCATAAAAATCTGTCAGCATTGTATAATTCATATCAAGGCCTTCTTTCATGACTTAATCAACCGAAGCTAACTTCCTAATTATACATTTATAGTATACCATAAGAGCAACCGAAAAAACAACCCCTTAAACTCAAAAACTTGACAAAAAAACTAAAAATCTGTATTATACCAATTAAGTCTCAGTTTTGTGACTTTTTTATTGCTTTGTTTTGTGGAATTTTAACATATTCGATAGGTGGCGATATGGTGAAAGGCAGAATTTTAATTATTGTAATCTCCTTACTTTTTGTGTTGAGCATTATAGCTCTTTTTATATTTAAATTTTTTACTCCAAATTCTGCCACCGCAGAAATATATTCAGAGGGTGAGCTTATAAAAACTATAGATTTATCAGCTATAAACGAACCTTATGAAATTCCTGTTATTAACGGCGAATGCGAGAACACAATTCTCGTGGAAAAAGGTGGAATTTCAGTTAAAGAAGCAAATTGTCCCGATGAATTGTGTGTAAACATGGGTACAATAAAAAACGGAATGTATCCCATAGTCTGTCTGCCCAACAAAGTAGTTGTAAGGATTGTCGAAAATAACACAGGCGTAGATGCCGTAGCAGGTGCAAGATGAAAATAAAACATATTACCCTTTGTGGAATTTTAATTGCAGTTTCTCTTATACTTTTTATAGTAGAAAATCAACTTCCTACTCTTATTCCCATTCCGGGAATTAAATTGGGACTTTCTAACATTATAATTCTTTTTGCTCTTTTATATTTGTCCCCTAAAGAAACTTTTTTAATTCTTGTGTCAAGAATAATACTGAGTGCACTTCTAACATCTGCCCCCTCCACTTTGCTATACAGTTTTGCAGGGGGTTTGGGATGTTTGATTGCAGAGCTTATTCTCCTAAAAACCCTAGACAAAGAGTACATAATCGCAATAAGTCCCACAGGTGCAACGGTGCATAATATTTTTCAGCTTGTTGTTGCATTTCTTATAACAAAAACCTCCGAAGTTTTTTTCTATCTGCCGATTTTAATTATCTCGGGAATTATCACAGGGTTGTTTACGGGGCTTTGCATATATTTTCTTGATAAAAAAGCAGGCAAAAAAATAAAACAATTAATGTAATATACATAGAAGGGGCTCGCCATTTGGCGAGCCCCTTTTTAGTTAACTTAAGCTTTCTTCGCTTTAACACCTGCATCTCTCCAGAGTGCCCACAGAGGACCTGAAACAAATACTGATGAATAGAAACCAACAAACAAACCAATTATAATCGGCAGTGAGAATGACTGGATTGATGGAACACCCATAATGTAAACCATACCGATTGTAAGCAGAGTTGTGATTGTTGTATTGATAGAACGGTTCATTGTCTGAACAATACTCTTGTTTGCAATTTCTCCGTAAGTTTCCTTTCTTGCGTGACGCGTGTTCTCTCTGATTCTGTCCATAATAACGATTGTGTTATTAATTGAGTAACCAAGAACAGTTAAGATAGCCGCAATAAAGTTTGTATTTACAGATATACGAAGTACAGAGTAGATACCTAAAAGAATTACAACGTCATGAACTAAAGCTAAAATTGCAACTACGCCTGATGTAAATTCGAAACGGAATGTTACATAAAGTAAAATTGCAAGACAAGCAAGTATTGACATCCAAAGAGCCGATCTTGCAAGCTCACGTCCGGTTGAAGGAGATACGATATCCTCGCTCATCTTTTCAACACCTACAACTGCAGTTGCAGTTTCCTCGGTTGCATTCTCTTCTGCTGCAGTTTCTTCAGCAGTTGCCTCTTCTGTTGTAGCTTCTTCTGTTGCTGCTTCTTCTACAGGTGCCTCTGTGCCATACTTTTCTGTAAGAGCAGCTGTGATTGCATTAATCTTTTCCATAGCGAAATCTGAACGAGCCTCGTCTGTTTCTAGCTTGTTATCAAAGCCAAACTTAATAACAACTTCGTTATCACCTGACTTTTGAACGGATGAAGGAGACTGGTCGCTACCAAGAGCCTCATTTGTAATTTTTTCAACATCAGCCACAGTAAATTCACTGTCAATTTTATATGTTACAGCCATACCACCGGCAAAGTCTGTATCAAGGTTAAACCCAACAAATATGATTGATGCAATTGAAGCAAGAACGAGAACAAGTGAAATACCTAAAAATATTGATCTGTATTTCATAATATTAAACATTATGCTCTGCCTCCTTTCACGTCTTCTGCATTTTTCTTAACGCCGTAGAACCAGAGGTTCTTAACATTCATGCCAATCATCTGCTTGAGCAGGAACTTGGTAATAAAGATTGCAGAAAGCATTGAAACAACGATACCTATGAACAATGTTACACCAAAACCCTTAATGGTTCCTGTTCCAAGCCACCAAAGGATAACTGCAGCAATGATTGTTGTGATATTAGAGTCAACAACCGCTGAAAGTGCACGGTTAAAACCTGCATCAACAGCACTGCGAACAGTTTTACCAAGGCGGAGCTCTTCTTTAACACGCTCGAAAATAACTACGTTAGCATCAACCGCCATACCGATTGACAGGATAATACCTGCAATACCCGGAAGTGTAAGATTTATGTGAAGGTTTGCAAGAATAATGAATACTATTCCTACATAGCCAAGCAATGCGAAACTGGACATTAAGCCCTGAAGTCTGTAAATGATAATCATGAATAGCATTACCAGAATTAAACCTATGATACCTGCCTTCATAGCATTACCGAGAGCCTCGTCACCTAATGTTGCACTAACTGTACGAACCTCAACCTGTTCAAGTGAGAATGGGAGCTGACCTGACTTAATGTTAGCAGCCAGAGCCTTTGCCTCTTCCGCCTCAAAATCACCTGTGATTACGCAAGTAGGGCTATCAATTCTCTGCTGAACTGTTGGAGCAGAAATTACATTTCCGTCCATTACGATGTAGATTGGCTGACCAACCAGTCTGCCCGTTGCCTCAGCAAAACTCTTCTGTCCTTCTTCGCTGAGTTCAAGATTAACAAAGTATGAGCTCTTTGTCATACCTTCTTCGGTCTGACCGAATTCAGCAGAAGCGCTCTTAACCTCGTTACCTGTCATAACAGCTTTGTCGATAATAACTTTTGTAGGATCAGCAGGATCCTGTGAAACTGTTTCAGCAAAAGTAAGCTGAGCAGTTGCACCTAACATTTCAACAGCCTGTTTTGTATCGGAAACTGCAGGAAGTTCAACACGAACCTTGTCTGTTCCCTGTCTTGTGATAGTAGCCTCTGTATAACCCTGACCGTCAAGACGGGTACGAAGCATACTAACAACAATATCCATTTCCTCATCTGATGGATTTTCAGTCTGTGCCTTATACACGATAACTGTACCACCTTTTAAATCGAGACCCTGTGTAATTCCGTCTTCATCCAGAACACCGGGAACTCTAAAACTGTCCGAAAAGTCGACACCCCAAAGGCCGACATAGAGAAGTGCCGCAATTACCAGAATAATCGCCGCGAATTTAACTAAACTTCTGGACACTTTTTCTTCCTCCTTTGTGCAGATAAAAATCTACGTTGATATTATTAAAGTTACACATCCGCAACTGCGGACTAATTATTTTACAAATAGATACAAAATATTGTAGCCATAAATCAAACTACGACAAATCATTATAACCTTTTGTTTTATTTAAGTCAATAGTTCTTTACAAAATGTTATATTTTTTTAATTTAGCTCTGCCTCGACGGCTTTTGCGTATAAACTGCATTCCACACGCTTTCTCTGTAATTTACAGCTGATTTCGTGGGGCTCGTTTATATCGCCGTTTAAAAGGCAGGCATTCGCCATACATCCGCCACTGCAATAGAACTTGGCAAAACAGTCGCGGCACTTGGGTTTTGTATATACATTACAGCTTTCAAAGACATTTCTTATATTTTTATTTATTTCGCCGTCTTTGATGTTACCCATTCTATACTCTTCCGTACCCACAAACTGATGGCAAGGATATATATCGCCATTTGGAGCAACAGCAAGATACTCACATCCCGCTCCGCAACCCGACAGACGTTTTATAACACAAGGCCCCTGCTCTAAATCAATCATAAAGTGGAAGAAATTAAATCCTCTTCCCTCTTTTTTGCGATTTAAATATTCTTCAACAAGATTTTCGTATTCCTCGTAAATCTTTGGAAGGTCTTCTTCACCCAGGGCATAGGGTGCATCCGCCTCGCACACAACAGGCTCAACCGATGTCTGTTTAAAGCCTAAATCCGCAAGATGAAGTACATCCTTTGAAAAATCAAGATTATACTTGGTAAATGTTCCGCGAACATAATAGTTGTCCTGATTTCTGCTTTCTGCAACCCTGATGAGTTTGTCAACTATACTGTCATAAGAGCCTCTTCCGTCTATTCTGCAACGAACCCTGTCGTTTACTTCTTTTCTGCCATCAAGACTCAAAACAACATTGGACATCTCTTTGTTGAGATAGGCAATATTATCGTCATTAAGGAGCACTCCGTTGGTGGTCAGAGTAAACCTGAAACACTTATCGTGTATTTTTTCCTGCTCTCTTGCATACTCTACAATTTCTTTTACCGCCCCAAAGTTCATCAGGGGCTCTCCGCCGAAGAAGTCAACCTCCAGATTTCTGCGCTTGCCTGAGTTTTTAATCAGGAAATCCATAGCACGTTTGCCTGTTTCTGCAGTCATAAGCTCTCTGCGGTTATGATATGCCCCCTCATCAGCAAAGCAATATTCGCACCTTAAATTACAATCATGAGCGATATGCAAACACATCGCCTTAATAGGAGAGTTTCTCTTCATGTTTACTGCAATATCAGCATAATCATCCTCGGAGAACAAAACCCCGTTATCATAAAGCTCTTTTATATCATCAAAACCGTCTTTAATATCGGTTTCGTCATATTCATTTTTAAATTTCACCTTTACTGCATCAAAGCTCTCTGCAGAAGGAACAATATCTTCATCACATAAATATGTAATTATATCATAGCACAGCTTGTCCAGCACATGAACGCAACCGCTGTTCACGTCGAGAGCTATGTACTTATCTTTGATTGAAAACGCATGAACCATTCAAATCCCTCTTTTCGATTAAACATAAAAAGCGGACGCCACAGCGGGCGTCCGGCTTGCGAAGTTTTATCTTACGCCTTTTCGCACTTCTGATTAGCAACTGTACATGAAGTCTTACAAGCAGACTGACATGATGTCTGGCATTCACCGCAACCGCCTTTAGCTGCGCTCTTCTTTAATGTTGCTTCGTTTAAAGTCTTAATTCTTTTCATTTTGCTTTCTCCTTATATATCATTGTTAAAATTATTTTCGTCTTCGTCTTTTTGGCTTTAGGTTAACACCCATAAGTCCTCCCACTGCTCCGCAAAGGACCCACATCAGGGCTGATATAACCACGGACATACCAAATGAGAATTCCTTAAAAATCAAAGCCCCTGCAATATATAGGACCATAATATATAAAATCCCCGATATACTTCCGCAGATTAAACCTTGTCTGCCATGATGAGATGAAAACCTGTACCCGCCCCACATTATGCAAAGGGCAGTAATTACCGTAACCATAATATGTATTACCCAGTCGGGCATGGCAAAATACGTAGCCGCAATTGCTCCTAAAAACAATAATACTATCGTAACCAAAAAACTTACAGATACGTTTTTCAGCCAATATACAGGGTCAAACAAAGTGTTATCCCCTGTCAATTCCTTAGCCATAATTATCAACCTCCCATATACTTTATATGAAAAGTATATGGGAAGGTAAGGACAATTATTCCTCAACAGGTTCGTCAGGCAAAGGCTCTACATCCTCTTCTGAAGTTGTACCCGCTGCTTTGGTTAAACGGCTGATTGAACCACGTTCCATAGAAACGTATGACTTATTCACGCCAACCCCTGTTTCAAGAACAAAAACATCGTCCTTAATACGTTCGATTTTACCGTGAATTCCGCCAATTGTAACTACTTCATCACCCTTTTTCAGGTTTGCAATCATTTCCTTTAACTTTTTTTCCTTCTTCTTTTGAGGACGGATAAGCATGAAATAGAAAACAACAAAGATGAGAACCATCATGATAATAGGAGCGAAACCGCCACCTGCTGCAGCTGCTGCATTTGGATCCATACCATTGCACCTCCTTTTAAATCTTGTAAAATTATACTATTTTAGATTATAACCAAATCAAAAGAATTTTGCAACAGTTTTTTTATTTTTTGCCCAATTTTTTGAAAAATTAAATATTTATTCATATTTTATTTAAATTTACTTAAATATTGTATAATATAATTTATAGTGATATAATAGTTTTAATTTAGGACAAAGGTGGCAACGTAAATGGACAAAGTTAAAGAAATATTTTCAAAAGCTTTGAATAGGGCAAAGTTATTCTTACATAAAATATTTCCTCCATTCTTAACTTTTATTAAAAAACACAAAGTGATTTCTATGATCATCCTGTGTGTTATTCTGGTTGCAATAATTCTTTTATTTTTTCTCGGCAGAAAACCTGCAGATAAGCTACCCGTTACAACAGAAATCACTGTCCAGCGCCGTAACATTAAAGAAGTTATTTCGGCTAGCTCCGTTTTAGAGCCAAATGCAGAGTACACCATAGCTCCTCTTGTAACAGGCGAAATCTTATCCGCCCCCTTTGAAGAAGGTGACAAAGTTGAAAAGGGTCAGCTTATGTATCAGCTTGACACAAGTGATATGGAAACTGAAATAGAGAGTGCAGAGCTTAACCTTAAAAAAGCTCAAAAAAACTATAATGATGCAGTAAACTCCAATGCAGCAAAAACTAACGAGTCAAACCTTAAAAGCTCGGACATCTCAAAACAGAAAGCGCAAAACTCATACGATGATGCCCTTTCCGCTCTTGATGATCTTTACATAAAAGCTAACTGCTCGGGCATTGTCAGTACGGTCTATGTAAGGACAGGCGATTCGGTTAACAACGGAACAAAAATAGCCGATGTATACGACAACTCTACTTTAAAGGCACGGATACCATTTAACTCTTCCGATGCAGAACAGATTTATGTAGGTAACAACGCCATTATAACAGTTACAGGTACAGGTTCCCAAATAGACGGTCGTGTAAGCGAAGTCAGCACCGCCGACCAATCCATAGCAGGTCGTATGATGGTTCGTTACATAACTATTGAATTTGACAACCCCGGAGCTTTGATGACCGGTGACAAGGTAACCGCTATGATAGGCGACATGGCATGTAATGACGTGGGTACAATTGAAAATATAAAAGAAAAAACCATAACCGCAAAGGTTTCAGGTACAATAAGCGATTTGTCCATCTCATCAGGGGATTATGTATCCACAAACTTCGTGGTCGGGATAATTGAATCCGAATCCATAGAAACCCAGCTTGAAAATGCAAAGCTTTCTCTTACCGAGGCAGAGCTTTCAAAGCAACGTGCAATCCTTTCAGCCGAAAATAACGACCCTGACGATCAGATTTTTTCTGCAAAGCTCGCTCTTGACGAGGCTCTCCTTTCAAAGAAAAAGCTTCAGCAGAAATTAGACGATTACAGTATTACTGCCCCTATTTCAAGAACAGTTGTTGCCAAGAATAAAAAGGCGGGCGAAGAATACGAGGGGGCAAGCGGTAACTCATCTTCCTCAGGAGCTTCAACCTCGGGAATTGCAGTAATTTACGATATGAGCAGTCTATGCTTTACCCTTGACATAGATGAGCTTGAAATAGGTAAAGTTCAGACAGGACAAAATGTTACGGTGACTGCAGATGCATCTTCCAAACGCTATAACGGAGTTGTAGAAAACGTTTCCGTCAGTGGAACTGTTGGCAACAACGGAGTTACAACATATCCCATCAAGGTAAGACTTACAGATTTTGACGATTCTCTTCTTCCCGGAATGAATATCGAGGCAGAAATTGTAGTAAATAATGCAGAAAATATTCTTTCAATCCCTGTAAACGCCTTGAACCGCGGAAATATTGTATATGTAAAGGGCGAAAAGACTGACGAAAAAGACCGTGCTCCCGATGGATTTCACAGTGTATCTGTTGAAACAGGCATAAGCGATGACAACTTTATAGAAATAACAAGCGGTCTTTCCGAAGGTGACATAGTATATGCCACACCGGTGGCAAACGGTAATATGCAACAATCCATGATGATGCCCCCTATGGGCGCCATGAACGGTATGGGTGGCATGCCATCTGGCGGAGGCATGCCAAACAGAGGTATGTCAGGTGGAGGTATGCGCTGATGATACCCTTAATTGAATTTAAAGATATATATAAAATCTATCAGATGGGTGACAGCGAGGTCCGGGCAATTGACGGAATAAATATGAGTGTACAAAAGGGCGAGTTTCTCGCAATTGTTGGTCCCTCGGGAAGCGGAAAGTCTACCTGTATGAACATAATCGGTTGTCTTGATGTCCCCACATCAGGGCAGTATTTCCTTGACGGAAAAGATGTAAGTTGTATGAACGATAACGAGCTTGCAGAGATTCGCAATAAAAAACTGGGATTTATTTTCCAGCAATACAACCTTATTCCAAAGCTTAACGTTCTGCAAAACGTAGAACTTCCTCTGCTATATGCAGGCTTAAGCGAAAAGGAACAAAAAAGGCGTGCTCTTATTTCCCTTGAAAGAGTTGGTCTTGCAGATAAAGCAAAAAATCTGCCTTCTCAGCTCTCAGGCGGTCAACAACAGCGTGTATCCATCGCCCGTGCTTTAGCGGGAGATCCCTCCATAATCCTTGCTGACGAGCCTACAGGAGCTCTTGATTCAAAAACAGGTAAAGAAGTTCTGGACTTCTTAAAAAAGCTTCACAGCGAGGGAAACACCATTGTATTAATCACCCATGATAATTCCATTGCCGCTCAGGCTAAAAGGGTTATCCGTGTAGCAGACGGGAAAATAGTTTACGACGGCGAGGCGGACATTTCAAAGTTTGCCCCAATTGCCCACGCGGGCGACACGGAGGTGAGCCTATGACCCTGAAAAAGTCTTTTGTCCTCGCTCTTTCAAACATTATGTTTGACAAAATGAGATCACTGCTCACCATGCTGGGCATTATAATCGGTGTTGCAGCAGTTATAATTTTAGTTAGCCTTATGAACGGAATGACAGGCATGATAACCGATACATTCTCGGAAATTGGCATTACATCTATTACCGTCAGCGTTACAAACCGTGGCGGAAGCCGTGTTGTTGAAGAGGATAAATTCTATGAACTGTATGAGGAAAACCCCGATTTAATTGACGGAGTTTCACCCAATGTTACCATTTCGGGAACTGTAAAATACGGGAACGATTCTATTACTTCAAGTGCGACAGGGGTCAGCGAAGAGTACGCCCGTATGAAAAAGCTTGAGGTGGAAAACGGACGTTTTATTCAATTTCACGAGGTTTCCAATAACAAAAAAGTATGTGTTATCGGCACATATATTCAGCAGGAATTTTTCGGCAGAGGTTCCGCTCTTAATCAATCAATAAAAATCAACGGTGACAGTTATACCGTTGTGGGTCTTCTTAAAGAAACAGCAGGTTCTGAAAGTGGTAGCAGTGATGAGGTTATTTATATCCCATACACCACTGCTCTTCGAGCCTCGGACACAGGCAGGGTATCTTCCTACACTGTTAACGCCAAAAGCGAGGAGCTGGTTGATGCCACAGTTGCAAAGCTTAAGGAAATGCTGACAAAAGAGCTTGGTGACAGTAATTACTTCCGCGTAATAAACATGCAGGAAATAATGGATATGGCAACCGAAATGCTTGACGTAATGGAAATTTTGCTTGTTTGTATAGCAGGGATTTCACTGCTTGTGGGCGGAATTGGAATTATGAACATAATGTTGGTTTCTGTAACAGAGCGAACCCGTGAAATTGGCATACGAAAATCTCTGGGAGCCAAGAAAAGAGATATAAAATCACAGTTTGTAATAGAAGCAGGAACAGTTAGTGCCTGCGGAGGCATTATCGGAATTGTTCTTGGCAGCATTTTAGCTATTGTATTTGGAAATCTATTAAATCTTACGGCAATCCCCTCTTTTGGAGCAATACTTGTGGCCTTTGGAGTTTCCGTTGGAATAGGAGTCCTTTTTGGATATCTGCCTGCGAAAAATGCTGCTTCTCTTAATCCTATTGATGCTCTGCGTCATGACTAACAGGAAAGGTATGAACTTTATGAAAAATAAAATATTCAAACAAATCTGCGCTTTATTTTCTGTTGTATGCATGCTCCTCCCCTTTGGCACGGCATATTCTGAAAATGATGATATCCCCGATGGAATACTCAATCTCCTGTCAGAATTCAATATAATGCAAGGTGACCCAAACGGAGATTTACGTCTTAACGACACCGTCACCAGAGCAGAATTCACCAAGGCAGCTGTAAACGCTTCTGTATATAAAGATATGGTTGCAACCCATATTGCAGTTTCTCCATTTAAAGATGTTACCTATAAGCATTGGGCTGCTCCTTACGTTAGAGTTGGCGTTACCAACGGTTTGGTCAGCGGTTATCCCGATGCATCGTTCAAGCCCGATGAAAACGTATTGTACGAAGAAGCTGTTACTATTATGCTCCGTGTGCTTGGCTATAAAGATGATGACTTTGGAGCATCCTGGCCTTATGGTCAGATAGGTCTCGCCAACAACCTTGATATGACGGACAATGTAGATGCTATGGCAGGTCAGTCGCTTAACCGCCGACAGGTAGCTCAGCTTATATACAATACTCTGTCGGTCAATCAAAAAGGACAGTCTGCTAAACTTATCAGCATATTTAATGCTGAGATTAAAGAAGATATTACGCTTATTGCAGACGGCAACAGCGATTCTTCCATAGCCTCTGATGAAGTCTACACAACATTGGGAAGTTTCAAAACCGACGGAAACTTTGACAGCTCATACATCGGTCTTAAGGGAGATATCGCAGTCAAAAACGGGAATAAACTGATTGCCTTTATTCCTGATGCTGATGTAGTCAGAACCAATGACTATATTGTCTATTCAGTTCTTACAAATTCTGTAATGGCATATAAGGGAAGCACCCTAACACAGCTTGACATTTCCGACAACACCACAGTATATAAGGGTAAGTCACAGACAACATTTTCCGCATTAAAGCCATCACTTGAGGCAGGGGATAGACTTAAAATAAAAGAGTCTGCCTCAGGAGGTATTGACTATATTACCTGGCAAGAGGGCAACCTTACAGGCCCTATTACGGTGGCATCAGACAGTTGGGGAACATCCCTTGGAATTAATAACGATACCACAATTATGCGCAATGGTGTTGCCTCCTCACGCTCTGATATAAAGATATATGATATTGTATATTATCTGCCTGACCTTAATATGGTTCTTGCATATACAGATAAAGTTACAGGTATTTTTGAGAGTGCATCACCTACACAGGATATGCCGACTTCTGTAACAATTTCAGGCAAATCATATACCTTGGGCGACGGCAATGCCTTTTCAAAACTAGCATCAGGCGGAACATTTGTTCTTGGTGATACTGTCACCGCACTCTTAGGAAAAGACGGTACAATCGCAGATGTTGTAGGTTCTGTTCCCAACAACTCATGGTCTGTAGGCTATGTAATCAATACTGGCAGAAAAGAATACTCTACTGGTTCAACAAGCAGTTATACCTCTTACTATATAACAATGGTTATGCCTGATGGTACACAGACAGACTATACCACACAGAAAGACTATTCTGCATCCAAAAATAAGGTTGCAAAGATTTCCTTTGTAGACTCAAATGCAGTTCTTGACTTTAATATTGAACCTGCAAAAGATATCTACGGCACAGTTTCATGGAACAGAAAGGCCATTGGAAATACGCCCATTTCGGCAGATATAGACATTATAGATATAGGAACAACAAATTCAAACTCCACATCTTCCTATACCACAATATTCCCTCAAAGGCTTGATGGAATTAATCTCTCGGCGAATAAAATTTTATATTCCGAAAAGGATTCAAAGGGCGAGGTTTCAAAGCTTATTTTAGATGATGTTACAGGAGACTCTTACACCTATGGACTTATGCTGAAATCTAACGAAGTGTCAGGCAGTGTATCAGGAAACTATGAATATATCGCGGACGGACAGATATATAAACTTTCCACCAACAACAGAAAGTTTAACATTTCCAGCGGTTATGGCATAAAAATTGGCGGAAATGTTGCAAACCCCGATTCATTGAGCAAGCTTAGCCAAACAACCGGCAAGGTAACAAATCTAACCGCCACGTCCATGACGGTTAATAAAGTAACCTACCCAATAAGCCCTAAGGTCAGCGTATACCAAAAAACAACAGGTATTACAACAACCTATACAAAAATTCCTATTTCTGATATAATCGGCAGGGAAGACACCCTCTCCCTTTCGGGCTTTTACGATAAGGCGCCAAGCGGTGGCGGTCAGATCCGTATAATAGTGGTCAATTAAAAATGCATAAAATTAACAACCTCACAAAATGGTTTATAAACCATTTTGTGAGGTTATTTTTAATCATATTTTATTTCATTAAAAGCCTTTTACAATGTCTTTAAAAGCATCACCGCGGACTTCGAAATTCTTGAATAAGTCGAAGCTTGCACAGGCAGGTGACAGTATAACAACGTCTCCTTTTTCTGCTATACTGCGTGCTTTCTCAACAGCCTCTTTAAACTCTGTGCATCTGTAAATTGGCAGATTATTATAATTATCTGCATTTTTTACCGCTGTCTCTATTTTTTCCGATGTGACACCAACTAAAACAAGCTTTTTGACTTTTTCGTTTACCACAGTTCCAAATTCATCAAATGGAATTTTCTTATCATATCCTCCTGCAATTAGAACGATTTCTGCCCCATCAAAGGACACAAGCCCCGCAGTTGTTCGAGCCGGAGTGCTTGCAATAGAATCATTATAATACTTAACTCCGTCAAGCTCTCTTACAAATTCTATACGGTGAGGAACACCTTTGAACTCCACTGCAGTTTCGCAAACTACCTCATCATTAATAAAACAGTCAGTAGCCGCAATTGCCGCCATATAGTTTTCTACATTATGCATTCCGGGAATATAGATTGTATCTATATCAAGAACCTCTCGATTAACTTCCCCGTCCTTCATAAAGACAATCTTTTTATCATTTAAGCAATATCCGTCCTTTAATGTACTGCGCGAACTGAAATATACTGCGTTTTGTGTTTCTTCCCCGAATTTTCGGGTAATATCATTATCGAAATTAAGTACTGCCTTTCCATTTTCGTTCTGGAAAGCAAAAACAGCTTTTTTGGAATTTATATATTCCTCATAATCAGTATGCCAGTCAAGATGATTGGGTGTTACATTTGTAACTATGGCAATATCAGGGCTGTGTTTCATTGTGTGAAGCTGAAAACTTGAAAGCTCAACAACGACTATATCATCAGCAGTAATTTCATCAAGCTCCCCAACCAGAGGATGACCGATGTTACCCCCAAGATAACATTTGTGCCCGCCTCTTTTTAGCATATCGTAAACAAGGCTTGTGGTAGTTGTTTTGCCATCACTCCCTGTAACGGCAATTTTTTTCGCAGGACAGAGTTCAAAGAACAACTCCATCTCCGATGTTATTTGGGCTCCATTTTCCGCCGCTTTCTTTAAAGCAGGCACATCATATCTGATACCGGGAGTTTTGAAAACTACCTTGCATGACGGTGAAATTTCATCAAGATAACCGTCACCAAGCACCATAGAAACACCAAGCTGTTTCAGTTCATCATAAGTGTCTTCAAGCTGCTCTTTAGTTCTTTTATCATGTGCAGTCACCTTTGCTCCGCATTCTGCAAGCAAGCGTATAAGAGGTAAATTACTTACACCAATCCCCACAACTGCCGTTTCGCAGCCTCGTATTTGTTTCTTCCATTCCTGTACTGTCATACTCTATCCTCCAAAAACAAAGACCGCCAAAGCAGGCGGTCTTCGTGAAATTTAATCATTACTCAACTGATTCTGCTTCATCTGTATCAAGGATGTCGCCAAGTGTGAAACTGCTCTCTTCGGTGTAAGAAGTATCTTCTTCTACCACCTCAACAGCTTCTTCTTCATCTGCCATCAGCGCTCTCATAGAAAGACCAATCTGTTTAGCATCTTCGTTTATTTCAACGATTTTAGCTTCAACTTCATCACCGATAGCCAATACATCTGATGGCTTGTCGATTCTTTCTTTTGAAATCTGAGAAATAGGAATAAGACCATCAACAAAAGGTGCAACTTCTGCAAATGCACCGAAAGGCAGAATACGAACAACCTTACACTTAATAACGTCGCCAACATTCAAATCCTTTGTTCCCTTAGCCCATGGACTGTCTTCTTCCTTCTTGTAACCTAAAGAAATCTTACCATTTTCTTTGTCCATATCCTTGATATAAACTTCAAGGGTATCACCGGCTTTAACAACCTCAGACGGATGCTTAATTCTCTGCCATGAAAGTTCAGAAATATGAACAAGACCATCAACACCGCCAAGGTCAACAAATGCACCGAATGATGTAAGAGACTTAATTACTCCTTCATACTTCTTGCCAATTTCAGCCTCAGCCCAAAATGCAGCAGCCTTCTGTTCTTTAAGTTCCTTAACAAGAGATACACGGTTTGCATCCTTATCAAGTTCTTTAATGTATACTTCGATTTCTTCTCCAACCTTAACAGCCTCTGAAGGATGAGCAATACGAACAGGTGAAAGCTCTGAAATATGGATTAAGCCATCAACACCACCAAGGTCAATAAATGCACCAAATGATGTAAGTGATCTTACTTTACCTGTGTAGAGCTTGCCAACTTCAGCCTCAGCCCAGAATGCAGCAGCAGCCTTGTCGCTTTCTTCTTTAGCAACATTCTTAATTGAGCCAACAACTCTCTGACGGCCTCTTCTGTCTGCATCAATTTTTATAATTCTGAAACGCTGTTCAGTATTGAGAAGTACGCCAAGATCAGCTAAGAAACGCTCTGCGCACTCTGAAGCAGGAATAAATACGCGAACACCCTTTGCAAATGCAACAACGCCACCTTTAACCAATTCCTGAACACGTCCGGTTAATATTTCCTTATTTTCAAATGCTGCTTTGATATCTTCCATGCCCTTAACAGCATCAATTTTCTTTTTAGACAGGGTTACAACACCATCTCTGTCACTAACATGAACAACATATACTTCAACTTCCTCGCCAAGCTTAACAAGCTCGTTAATGTCAGCTGATGCATCGTTTGTAAGTTCATCAAACGGGATTACACCGTCATACTTATTACCGATATCAACCTGTACTTCTGTCGGGGTAATTCCAATAACTACACCCTTTACTACCTCACCCGAGTTGAGGGGCTTTAAAGTTTCTTCCAAAGCCTCTGCAAAATTCATTTCGTTGTTTTCCGTCATCGTTAAACAGACCTCCTTGATTACCTTATCAGGAGTAGATGCTCCTGCGGTAATACCCACTTTTAGATTTTTGTTGTCGGGGATAATCCCCTGTAAAATATATTTTTTTAATTCTTTTTTGTTCTCAACGCAACAGGTATTTTCGCAGTACTCTTTGCATACGTCATAAAGCTTACCTGTGTTTGAACTGTTACGCCCACCCACAACAATCATAACGTCACATTGATTAGCCAGCTCAGCGGCAGCCTTCTGCCTCTCATCTGTTGCACTACATATTGTATCAAATATTTTTGCATTTGTAAAATGTTTTTTTGTAATTTCTGTAATTTTTTTTAAAAATTTTTTCTGAATGGTTGTCTGAGCTACCATTGTTATGGGTTTTTCGGCATTAACCCCCATAATTTTCTCTACATCGTCTTCTGTTTCAATAACAATAGCTGAATTTTCACACCAGCCGTTTATGCCTTTTACCTCGGGATGATTTGGATTTCCACAAATTATAATCTGCTCTCCGTCTGCATGAGCATCCTCAACTATATGATGTATCTTTTTTACATAAGGACATGTTGCATCAATAATCTGCGCTCCCTTTTGTTCAATTCTAAACTGCTCTTCTTTGGAAATACCATGAGCCCTTATAATAATCTGCATATCTTCTTTGATATCATCAATATTATCTATGATTGGAACTCCGCATTTCTTTAAATCATCGGTAACATCGCTGTTATGAATAAGCATTCCGTATGTAGCCTTTTCTCCATCAAGCTTTGCAGTATCATAGGCAATTTTTACAGCTCTTGCAACACCAAAACAAAACCCTGCTTTTTCAGCTATTTCTACTTTCATAGGTTTTTACCCCCGCAAGTTCTGCAATCACAGGCATTATCTTCTCCGATGTAAGCTTTTGAAGTTCTGTGGTTTCAAGCTTTTGTTCAAAATATTCCTCAAGAACTACAGGTTTTCCTATCTTAATGGTCATTTTCTTAAAAAGACCATACTTGCCACCTATGCCTATTGGAAGAATATTAACACCTGCCTTAATGGCAATCAGCGCTGCACCGCTTTTCCCGCGGTTCAAATTACCATCTTTAGAACGCTTTCCCTCAGGGAAAATAACAAGATTTTCGCCATTTTTCAAAATGTTTATAGCCGCCTTCAGGGCACCTACATCACTCTTGCCTCTCTTAATAGGAAAAGCTCCCAATGCTTTGAGCAGGCTACCAAAGAGTTTATTGGAAAACAGCTCTTCCTTTGCCATAAATCTAACAGGGAAAGGCATGGAAACACCTACCATAGGTGGGTCAAAGGCACTAATGTGATTTGAACATATAACAAAATTTTCACCTGATGGAATATTTTCTCTGCCCTCAATTTTTATTCGGAATAATGCATGGCATACACCACTTACAATACCCCTTACTACTTTATAAAAACTCATTGGTCTATATTTTAAGCTCCTTTGCCATATTCGAAATTTTGTCAATTGTTTCCTGAAGGGTAAGTTCTGTACTGTCCACCATCACAGAATCATCAGCAGGCTTTAATGGTGCAAACTCTCTGCCTGAATCATTCTTATCCCGATACGCCATATCTGCTGCAACCTCTTCAAGCGTGGTCTTTACGCCTTTTTCGGTTAGCTCAATAAACCTCCGCTTTGCTCTTTCCATAGGATTTGCTGTCAGGAAAATCTTAAGCTGTGCATCAGGCAGAACATATGTGCCGATATCACGACCGTCCATAATAACATCTGTTTTCTCTGCAAGACTTCTTTGAAGCTCTACAAGCTTAAGTCTTACTGCAGGAATAACTGCCACATTGGACGCAGCAACAGAGATTTCAGGAAGGCGTATCTCCTCGGAAACATTTTCGCCGTTTAAATAAATCTGCTGACCTGCCTCAGTATGACCGATTGAAATATCAAGCTCATCTAAAATGCTGATAACATCCTCATGAACAGTTGTATCAATACCCCTGCGGTAAGCTCCAAGACCTACCGCACGGTACATCGCTCCTGTATCTATATAAATGAAATTAAGTTCTTTTGCCACTGCTTTTGCAATAGTGCTTTTACCTGCTCCCGCAGGTCCGTCAATAGCTATCTTAAGGGTTGCCATATTTCCCCCTCCGCTCTTTGAATTATTCTTCTTCAGTTTCAATATGAGGAACTTCGCCCACAACTTCTACCGTCATATCACTTCCGCAATAAGGACAGCCTGACTCTGCCTCACCGCATTCACGTCCGCACTCAGGGCATGTATATGCACTTCCTCTTTTTACTCTGTCCGCTTTAGCCTTTAAAGCCTCAATCTTAGCTTTTTTAGCTCTTATAATCTCACATTTCATCAGCACACCCTCGCTATACTCAGCAGAGTCAGCTACCTCGGTATAAACAAGCTTGCCAATTTCACTATACAATTTTTTAATGTCATTATTGAGGTCAAATATTGCATACTTAATCTTTGAAATTTCAACCGCTTCACCTGACTTTTGAGCAACAGTCTGTGCCACGTCAACAGTTTTGTTTTTTATTTGTTCAAAGAATTCCATAATGAATACCTCCCGATATTTTTTATACATTAAAACGGAATAAAATTATATCCCCATCTTTTACAACATATTCCTTGCCCTCTGAACGAACAAGTCCTTTTTCTTTTGCGGCAGTCATGCTTCCGCACTCCATAAGATCATCATACGCCACAACCTCTGCACGTATAAATCCCCGTTCAAAATCTGTGTGAATCTTACCTGCTGCCTGTGGAGCTTTTGTCCCCTTAGTGATTGTCCATGCACGAACCTCGGGCTTGCCTGCAGTAAGGTAGCTGATTAAGCCTAACAACTCATAGCTTGCCTTTATAAGCTTGTCAAGTCCTGATTCACTAACCCCAAGCTCTTCTAAAAACATTTCCTTTTCCTCTTTGTCAAGAGCAGATATTTCTTCTTCAATTCTTGCAGAGATAACCATTACTCCCGACTTTTCGGTAGCTGCAAATTCTCGGATTTTCTGAACAAAAGGATTATCTGTTTCTGCAGTTGCATAGTCACCCTCTGCAACGTTTGCCGCGTATATAACAGGTTTTAATGTAAGCAAAGCTACATCCTGAAGCATTGCCTGTTCATCCTCTGTCATCTCCATACTTCTTGCGGACTTTCCACTTTCCAACAAGTCATGCAAACGTTCGAAAAATTCAAGCTCGGTCTGGAATTTTTTATCCCCGCCCTTTAATGCTTTTCTCGTCTTGTCTATTCTTCTGTCCAGAATTTCAAGATCAGATAAAATAAGCTCTAAATTTATTGTTTCTATATCACGGATAGGGTCAACACTTCCCTCTACGTGTACAATGTTACTGTCTTCAAAGGCACGAACAACGTGAACGATAGCATCAACCTCTCGGATGTTTGAAAGAAACTTGTTACCAAGTCCCTCACCCTTACTTGCGCCCTTAACAAGACCTGCTATATCAACGAACTCTATTGTAGCATAAGTAACCTTATCAGGCTCATGCATCTTAACAAGTTCATCAATTCTGTAGTCCGGAACAAGAACTGTTCCAACATTTGGCTCTATTGTACAAAACGGATAGTTTGCCGATTCTGCACCTGCCTGTGTTATAGCATTAAACAGTGTACTCTTTCCTACATTAGGAAGTCCCACTATACCAAGTTTCATTTGTATTTCCTCTTTTCAGCTAAAATAATATATCATTAAAATTATATGTGAAAACTGTCGGTTTGTCAATTCTTTTCTGTACGTCGGATAAAACCCAAATAAAAAAACATTGACAAATTTAGAAAACCGTAATATAATAACAAAAATTTAATAATAAATAAACCGTTGAGGCAGAAAAAAGTCGGAGTCGGTCTTTCAGAGCGAGTGGATTACGGTGTGAGTTCCACAAAGGCTCTCCGAGTAATATGGACTGTTAAGGGCTGTGTGGAAATACACAGACGTAGGACTCGCGTTAGAAGTCGGGAGTATGTTGGTACTTCGCTCAAGTGCACTGTTTTAGTGAATCAAGGTGGCACCGCGGATATTTGTCTTATTCGTCCTTGGCAGAATTTATATTTCTGTCGGGGGCGTTTTTTTTATCCTCCTTTGGCAGTAAATATAAAATACCAAAAGGAGGATTTTTTATGTTTATACTTGCAAAACGATGGCGTGATTTAAAAAGAATTTTTAAACAAGAACAACAAACTTTTTATTTTGGAGGACTTAATCATGAAATATAATAATATTGAATTTAGCACATACTTTAAAAACTATCCGGATGAGAAAGGCTTTTTCGGTAAATACGGCGGATCTTATATTTCGTCCGAACTGCAAACTGCTATGAACGAAATATCCCTGGCGTATCAAACAATCTGCAAATCAAGCAAGTTCATAAGCGAGCTTCGCAGAATTCGCAAAGAGTTTCAAGGCAGACCAACACCAATCTCACATCTTGAACGTCTTTCAAACAAGCATGGCAATGTTCAGCTTTATGTTAAGCGTGAGGACTTAAACCATACCGGAGCACATAAACTCAATCACTGTATGGGCGAGGTTTTACTTGCAAAATATATGGGCAAGAAAAAAGTTATTGCTGAAACCGGTGCAGGTCAGCACGGCGTAGCTTTAGCTACTGCTGCAGCATACTTCGGTCTTGATTGCGATATCTATATGGGTTCAGTTGATATAAAGAAACAGGCTCCCAATGTTGCAAGAATGAAAATCCTGGGTGCAAAAGTTGTGGAGGTAACAGACGGACTTCAAACCCTGAAAGAAGCAGTTGATGCGGCATTTATGGCATACTGCAGGGAATACAAAGACGCCATTTACTGTATCGGCTCTGTTGTGGGTCCTCATCCGTTCCCCATGATGGTAAGAGATTTCCAGAGCGTAGTAGGGATTGAGGCAAGAGAGCAGTTTATAGACATGACCGGAGAATTGCCCGACAGCATTGTTGCCTGTGTCGGCGGAGGCTCAAATGCCATGGGACTATTTTCGGGCTTTTTAAATGACCCTGTTGATATTTACGGCGTAGAACCTTTAGGTCGCGGAACTGCTCTTGGTGACCATGCCGCAAGCCTTACCTATGGAACAGAGGGTATTATGCACGGCTTTAACAGCATAATGCTAAAAGACGAAGACGGCGAGCCGGCTCCCGTGTATTCTGTTGCAAGCGGCCTTGATTATCCGTCGAGCGGTCCCGAACACGCATTTTTGCATGATTCAGGCAGAGTTAAGTATGATGTGGTAACTGATGATGAAACAATCGATGCTTTCTTTGAACTTTCCCGAATGGAGGGTATAATCCCTGCAATCGAGAGTTCCCACGCAGTCGCTTACGGTATTAAACTCGCTAAAACCATGAAAAGAGGTTCTGTTCTCATAAACCTTTCCGGCAGAGGCGATAAGGACATGGACTATATTATTGAAAACTATGGAATAAGATAAGTATATATAGAAAAGAGACTGTTAAAAAAGTCAATTCATACAATCCCGTCATTTTGAGCGAAATCGAAAAATCTCAATAATCTCAAGGATTTCTCCACTCACTTCGCTCGGTCTAAATGACATAATATCACGAAAATCAAACTTTTTTAGCAGTCTCTTTTTATTCTTTATTTGTTAATATTTGAAGTGCTCCTTTTATACCGTCAACCGCTGCACTTACAATACCTCCTGCATAGCCTGCCCCTTCTCCTAATGGGTACAGACCTTTTACATTCAGGCTTTGCATCTCCTTATCTCTCACAATCCTCACAGGGGCAGATGTTCTCATCTCAACTCCCGTCATCAGCCCCTTGGTCATAAACCCTTTCATCTTTCGCTCAAAGTCTTCAAGTCCTTCTTTGAGCGTTTCTGTAACAAATTCAGGAAGGCAATCTTTAAGCATGGCAAAGTTCACTCTGCCCGTAAATGTCGGGGTGACATCCCCAAAGCTATTGCTGATTTTATCTTCCATAAAATCCTTAGAACGTTGCACAGGTGCTGCTCCGTTACCGCTTTTGAAAGCAAGGCTTTCATACTTTCGCTGAAACTCAACACCACCGAGAACATCCTTTGAAGAAAAATCTTCGGGTCTGACTGTTACAACAAGAGCACTGTTTGCGTTTTCTCCGCCTCGGTCATGATTGCTCATTCCGTTAACTACAAGGCACCCGTCTTCCGACGATGCATTCACAACCTGTCCTCCGGGACACATGCAAAAAGAATAGCAACTTCTTTCTTTTCCATTATATACAAGCCTGTAATCAGCAGGAGGAAGTCCCAAATCATCTCTACCATACTGAATTCTGTCTATAAGCTTTTGTTTATGTTCTATTCTAACACCCACCGCAAAGGGCTTGGGTTCCATAAACACCCCTTTTTTATCAAGCATTTCATAGGTATCCCTGCTACTATGTCCTGTGGCAAGAATAACCCTTGAGCATTTAAGTGTCTCTTTTCCGTTAAGGACTATCCCAGATATTTTACCGCTATTTATCTCCATATCCGTCATACAGGCATTAAATCTTACCTCACCACCTAAACGAATTATCTCCTGTCGCATAGAACGTATAACTCCACGAAGTTCGTCCGTACCTATATGTGGCTTTGCTTTATACATTATATCTTTTGGTGCGCCGTTTTCCGCAAAGGTTTTAAGAACATATCTCTGTCTGATATCACTTATTCTTGTATTAAGTTTGCCGTCCGAAAAGGTACCTGCTCCTCCCTCGCCGAATTGCACGTTTGAATTTGTATTGAGTTTTCCCCCTGACCAAAAATTTTCTATGGTTTTAACTCTGTCTTCAACTTTCTCTCCACGTTCTATAACAATAGGCGGATTCCCTGATTTTGCAAGAACATAGGCAGCGAAAAGTCCGCAAGGACCCGTTCCTACCACCACGGGACGGCTATCAAGACTTACTTTTTCGGGAATTTCCAAATTCCCTCCATCCATCAGCGGAATAATATCCTTACCGTTGCACACAGTATCGTCAGGAACAGTTGCCGCTACACTGTACACATAGTGGATATTATTCTTTTTCCTTGCATCAAGTGATTGCTTGTATATCCAGAAATCCTCTGCAAAAATGCAATTTAGCCGCACAATTTCTTGTGCGGCTCTTATTACTTCGTTTTCAGTATGTCTGATTGGCATTTTAATTGAACAAATCAATATTTGCATATAGTCACCATACTTTACTTCTTATCAAGATTTATTTCTACCTCGGAAATATCACGTAAAACCTTAACTCCGTATGGAATATCGAGTTCAGCTTTGATTTTCTCACTTTCCTTAAGTTTCTCAATTGATACTGGCTTTGTTTTTATGTTTGTAATTTCTGTAGTAATTACTTCCTCGCTGTATATCATAACCTTTTCAGGATTTATAGCATACGAGATTTCATCACCACCGGCAAGATAATCAAATACCACATCAATCGGAACTTCCTTAAGCTTCAGCACCTTACATTTAACCTCTGCCTCTGTTTTATCCATGGTTATTCTCTCCAGCATCTTATCAACAGCTGCAATTTCCTTACCATCTGTACCATAAAGACGTATAGGAAGTTTCACATCCATGTCAACATCGGAATCTGCATAGTTAAGAATAACTCCCGCTTTTGTAATCTTCCCTACCACCGATTCGGGTCCCTTTATATTCAAGATTTCAGGGTTTACGCTGATTGTTCCCGCCATATAATTTGTAGCAAGAGAGCCTGTTGTTTCAATGTCAATTTTCAACTTTTTCTCTACAAGTGCCTCAGTTGTGACATCCACACTGTAGATACTCTGGGAAGAAATACCTGAATTTGCAAATGGAATAGCAACTTCAATCGGGATATTGTGAACACCTTCGCTAGAAATGCCGGAAACATCTGCTCTGGCAATAATGTTCTTCATTGCATTTGTGCCCATTCTTTTACGTTTACCTTTAACTTTAAGATTTATAACAGTTTCAGATTCTGATACGACGCAAAGACCTGATTGTTCCAGAGTATCACTTCCAATAAACTGAATAGGAACATCCCTTACACTTATCTCAATTACGGGGTCAATGAATACAACAATATATAACCAGATAACAAGCGCCACAACAACCGAAATGACCTTCAGCCATCTGTCATTAAACAGTAAATTTTTCATTCATCTTTCCCCCTTTTCACGATATTTCTCAAATCAAATTTATTATCTGAATTGTTTTTCGCCAAAACGGAGTCATCAAGAAGTTCTATAATCTTTTCCCGAAGAGTCTCTTCGTTAAAACCAACCTCTAAAACACCTTTGCAAGCCACAGAAATATTGCCCGATTCCTCTGACACGATAACAACAACTGCATCAGATTCTTCGGAAATACCAAGTCCTGCCCTGTGACGTGTTCCGAGTTCCTGAGGTAAATCAGGATTTTCAGAAAGAGGCAGTACACAGGTTGCAAATTCCACCCTATTGTCGCGGATTACAACTGCACCGTCATGAAGAGGAGTATTGGGAACAAAAATATTTTCGATAAGCTCGCTGGTTGTTTCTGCACTTACTTTAATACCGGAGCTGATAAGTGGGTCTACATTATCCCCGTTTTCAATTACCATAAGAGCACCTGTACGGCTGTTTGACATAGCCTGTGCACCTTTTGCAATCTCTCTTATCATCTGCATTGCATTTTCGTCAAACTCACCTTTGGAGTTGAACCATTTACTCATAGAGGTCCGTCCCACCTGCTCAAGAACACGGCGTAGCTCCGGCTGGAATACAACCAAAAGAGCAATAACTCCTATTTGCAATACATTACTTAGAATATAATGCAGAGAATTTAATCGGAATATATCACTGACCTGCGTTGCAACTATCAGGAAGATAACCCCTTTTAAAAGCTGCATAGTCTTTGTGTCGCGAATAAACTTAAGCACCTTATAAACAAGGTATGATACTGCCAGAATATCAATTAAATCTGTTATTCTAAGCAGTGCTAACTGATTTATAGCTGAATGATAAAAACTTTCCCACCACATTCCGATTCACCTCCGCAATATTTCTATTATATTTCTAGTATGCTTTACCCCAATATACCATCTTTGTTGCAGGTTTTCCGCAACAGATACATTTATCACTGAGCTGTTCCTGTTCAAATGGAATACATCTTGAGGTGGCAGTTGTGTCCTCTTTTATCTTGAGTTCACACTCTTCGTCACCACACCACATAGCCTTAACAAAACCGCCGTCTTCCTCAACAATCTTCTTAAATTCATCATAGGTAAGGGCAACGCTGGTCTTTTCCTCACGGTTCTGACGTGCCGCCTCAAGCATCTGTGCCTGAATGTTATCAAGGAGCTTTGCAAGCTCTTCCTCGATATTATCAAGAGAAACAAAGGTCTTGCTTCTGTCAATACGGCTAACTAAAACTGCCTGATTGTTTTCGATATCCTTAGGTCCAAGCTCGATACGAACAGGTACACCGCGCATTTCGTACTCACTAAACTTCCAACCCGGTGATTTATCACTGTCGTCAAGCTTAACACGGAACTTATCTGCAAGACGTTCTTTAAGTTTTGCACAGTTCTCTAAAACTCCCTCTTTATGTTGTGCCACAGGAACTATAACCGCCTGTATTGGAGCAATACGGGGAGGAAGTTTAAGTCCTGCATCATCGCCGTGAACCATAATTATAGCACCTATAATTCTGGTTGACATACCCCATGATGTCTGATGAACATACGCCTGTTCATTATTATCGTTTAAGTACTGAATTTCAAAAGCCTTTGCAAAGCCATCACCAAAGTTATGGCTTGTACCAGACTGAAGTGCTTTACCGTCATGCATCATACTTTCGATGGTGTAGGTTTCATGTGCACCTGCAAACTTCTCTTTATCAGTCTTCTGACCTTTTATAACAGGAATTGCAAGCTCCTCCTCACAAAAATCAGCATACACGTTAAGCATCTGTATTGTTCTTTCCTGCGCTTCTTCTGCAGTAGCATGAGCGGTATGACCCTCCTGCCACAAAAACTCTGCACTTCTCAGGAAAGGACGGGTTGTCTTCTCCCAGCGAACAACACTGCACCACTGATTGTAGAGCTTTGGTAAATCTCTGTATGAACGAATTTCCCCTGCATAATGTTCGCAGAAAAGTGTTTCAGAGGTAGGACGCACACAAAGACGTTCCTGAAGTTTTTCAGTTCCGCCATGAGTAACCCAGGCAACTTCGGGAGCGAAGCCCTCTACATGGTCTTTCTCACGCTGGAGCAGACTTTCAGGAATAAACATGGGCATATAAACATTCTCCACCCCTGTTTTCTTAAATCTTGCATCCAGACCTTTCTGAATATTTTCCCATATTGCATATCCATAAGGCTGAATTACCATACAACCTCTTACACCCGAATAATCGCAAAGCTGTGCCTTTTTAATGATATCTGTATACCATTTAGCAAAGTCTTCACCCATGGGGGTAATTTCTTCCACTAATTTTTTATCTTTTGCCAATATAATCATTCCTTCCAAACAGGATTTTAATCCTACACAATTTCTCATATTAAGTATAAATGAAAGGGCTTTTTGTGTCAAGGCTTTGAGTTTACAATTTAACTACAAATTTAAAATTGGCGGTGGCATCATACCACCGCCAATAATATTTTCATTAACCCGGCAACTGCTCTGATAATGTTACCTGAACTGTCGCATTAAGTCCTGTCGAATACTTATAAACCTCCAGATTAAGAACATCACCCGGCTTATGCTGGTCTTTAATCTTATTAAGCTCTTCTCCACTCTTCACCGCCTGACCGTTAACAGAGATGATAATATCACCCTGCTCAAGCCCTGCACTCTTTGCAGAATCACTGCCAACACTCATTACCTGAACACCTTGAGGCCATGAATATGCCTGTGACATATATTCGTCAACATCACGGGTAGAAATTCCGATAATAGGACGTCCTTTTACATAGCCGAATTCAAGAAGGTCGGATATAATCGGACTTGCCTCTGAAATAGGAATTGCAAAGCCCATACCCTCAACACCTGTGGTTGTAACTTTTACAGAGTTTATACCTATTACCTCGCCATAAGCATTTATAAGGGCACCGCCCGAATTTCCCGAGTTGATTGCCGCATCAGTCTGGATAAGGTTCATAGTTCTGTTTTCAATATTGATACTTCTGTTTACTGCACTAACAATACCCTGAGTTACACTTCCGAAAAACTCAAGCCCCATAGGATTACCAATAGCCACAACACGCTCTCCTACTTCTATTGCAGAAGAATCTCCAAGCTTTGCAACAGTTAATGATTCTTTAGGCTCAATTTTAATAACTGCAAGATCTGTCTGGGCATCCATACCTATAACCTTTGCATCGTACTCCTGGCCCGTGTTTAAAGTAACCTTAACGGCACTTGAGTCAGAAACAACATGATTGTTTGTAACGATATATCCATCTGCACTGAGTATAATGCCCGATCCCTGAGAATTTGACTGCATGGGGTTTCCAAAAATACTCATCTGGCCGTTTATAACGCTTGTGATACCAACAACAGCAGGTCCAACCTGCTTTGCAATATCAACGGTTGAAAGCTCAGGGCCTCGGTTTGCAGTTTCGCCTGTTTCCACCCCCGAATTACCCTGCAACGTGCTGACAAGCTCCTGCTTTGATGCAACCTTACTCATGGTCATTCCGTTTGACCGCCCAAGCAGATACATTCCGCCGAATATAGCGAAATTAAGAACAGTAAGTGCCACCATAGCTGCAAGATATCTTTTTGATTTCTTTTCTTTTTTGTTTTTCTTATGGCGGACATTCTCTGTATATACAGGATTAACAACCCCTGGAACAGAATTTTCAGCATCGCCCGACAGATTAATTTTGAAGGTTGGTTCCTCATGTCTTATAATACTATCCTGCAGAGGAATTTCCACATCACTTTCAGCAGGCTCGTTGTTCGCATTCTGCCCGCTTGTGCCGAATGTATAACCATTATCACCACTGTAAAAACTATTGTAATCTTTATTATATTCGCTCATCAAGGTTACCTCCTTAATTTTCTTTAATTGTATTATAACGGATACTTATGACAAATTTATGAATAAACTGTAAAAGAAGATTAAATGTTATCAATATTTATGTCCTGTTTGTGAACATTTTTGCCCTTTTCAAGGGAGAAAACAAACTCTGCATATTCACCCTCTACACTGTTTACAGTAATATTCTTTCCATGACTTCTTATGATATTCTTTACAAGATAAAGTCCAATACCCGACCCCTCACGGTTCATACTTCTTGACTTGTCCACCTTATAAAGCCTTTCAAATATTAAAGGCTGTTGTTCCTCCGGTATTCCGCAACCTGTGTTTTTAACCGATACAAACACTTCCTGCATCTTATGGTTTACCGCAACCTGAATCTCCCCATATTCGTCCGTAAACTTTACTGCATTATCCAGAAGATTTGTAATTACTCTTTTAATACTGTCCGAATCTGCATATACAAAGCAACTATCTGACTCGAAATTAAGGGTTACTTTTATGTTCTTTTCATTTATTCTTGACTCTAGTCCAATAACCGTAAGTCGTATCGCCTCGTTTATATCAAAATTAGTTTTATGAAGCTCAAGCCTTCCTGTCTGCATCTTGCTTATGTCAAGGAAGGTGTTCACAAGTCTTGAAAGTCTTGTGGTTTCATTGTAAACAATCTTAAGATATTCCTTCTGCTTTTCCTGTGGAATGGTGTCATCAATCATTCCATATACAAAGCCGCTTATGGTAGTCATAGGTGTCCGGAGTTCATGGGAAACATCGGATATAAAGGAATT
This sequence comes from Ructibacterium sp., assembly GCA_045542095.1. Classification (GTDB taxonomy): domain Bacteria; phylum Bacillota; class Clostridia; order Monoglobales; family Monoglobaceae; genus Ructibacterium. The sequence goes on along the minus strand of JAZQKJ010000014.1, from coordinate 7,116 downwards.
TCTTATTTCCTCAACCTTCTCAAGCTCAAATGCCATTTCATTAAAATTTCCTGCAAGATCAGCAATTTCTATAACATCTGACTTTACCGCTATATCTCCAACTCTTGCACTGAGATTTCCCTTGGCAAACTCTTTAGCACTGTTACTGATATTTTTAAGCGGTTTTGAAAGCCGGATAGCAAGTATATATGATAACAATATAGAAATCAGTATAACTGCCAGAATAGAGCCCATTAAAATCCTGAAAAGAGCATTATTCATCCGCTGATATTCAGGAATAGGTATGCTTATCATAACAGCTCCCGCCGTGCTGCCGCCTGATGCAGTAATGGGCACCTGCAAGGTAAACATTGTTTCGTTGAATATTCCTCCCATTGTGCCTATCACAGAATTTCGATTACCGTCCAAAACACTTTTGCAGTTTTCCGTTGGCAGAAACGCCGGAGCTTTTTGAACAAAGCCGCTATCATGAGTATTTATTAAAAGGCTTCCCTTATTATCAATAATCATGATATGACTGTTGCTGCTTTTTGAAAACCCTCTCAATATATTACTCAGGTTATCCCTACTTATGTTATTTTGAATAAGAGACACAATAGAGTCCGCATTTTTCGTAAGAGCTTCCTCACTCTGTCTTGACATATATCCATTGACCAGAACAATCTGCAATGACCCGAGAATAATTATACACGCAGACACACATATAATATTAAATATGAGAATTCTGGAAAATATTGTATTACCAAATAGCCTTTTCATTAAGTATATCCCTCACCGATTTATCACTCTGCTTCAAACTTGTATCCAACGCCCCATACAGTTTTAAGATGCCAATTCTTATCTTCCCTCTCAACCTTTTCTCTTATTCTCTTGATATGAACATCTACCGTTCTTGAGTCGCCAAAAAACTCATATCCCCATATTTCATCAAGAAGCTGATCCCTTGTATAAACCTTATTGGTATTTTTTGCAAGAAAATATAAAAGTTCAAACTCTTTAGGCGGCATCTCAATCTTTTTATCATCAAGATACACCTCGTATGTTTCTTGATTTATACGAAGCCCGTCAAATTTAAGTTCATTTTTATCTGTTTCATCTGCTGCAATAGAACTTTCACTTCTTCTCAGTACCGCTTTAATTCTTGCAATAAGCTCTTTTGGTTCAAAAGGCTTTACGATATAGTCATCCGCTCCAAGTTCAAGTCCCAGAACCTTGTCAAACGTTTCACCTTTTGCAGAAAGCATTATAATTGGCGTATTATCAATGCTGCGAATTTCTCTGCAAACCTGCCATCCGTCTTTTCCCGGAAGCATTATATCCAACAATACCAAATCGGGCGACATGCTTTTGAACTTTTCCACCGCATCGTTTCCATCATGGGAAATCAGAGCCTTATACCCTTCTTTCTCCACGTACAAACGAAGAAGCTCACAAATATTAACTTCATCATCGACAATTAAAACTGTTTGATTAAGAGACATAGCTTTATCCCCCTCGTAAAATAGCCGAAACCAATAATCTGAAACAGCGTAATTTCAGCCAGCTTTTTTATTTATTTTATCATATATATTTTAATAAATTATGACATTTTTGTAAAAAATATTTTTTCATCATAAGAATAATTTTATGCCAATCCCGCAATACTAACATAGGGAAAACTATATATCGGAGGTAATTATGAATTCAAATGCAATTTCAATAACCGTACCAAATCCAATCATTAAGCCTCATAAACTCACCCGTGCCGAAAAGCACAAAACCCGTGTACTCCGGGAGGAATATTCACAGGTTTTAAACGGTTTAATCACAGCTCAGAATGATTTAACTGTTGCTTTAAACAATTTCAATAATGCATCCGACCCGAAATCAGTTGATGTATGGATTTACCGTATCCATACTGCTCAAAGCCAATATGACAATATGTTATGCCAATTAAAAGTTTTAAGCAGACAAATAAAGTATCCCGATTATTCAATTTAATATACAGGTTCCTATGTTAAGATAAAGAGCATAGGAACACCATATTATATATGGAACAAGCAGTAATCCTGCTATAGGTTTGAGCTTATAGAAATCATAAATGGTTATTCCAATTAAAACAATCAGAATTGCAAGCCATAACGCAGAAAAGCAATAAAGATTAAACCTGAAAAAAGCAATAGGCCAGCAAAAGTTAAAAAACAACTGTATGACGAAAATCAATAAGGCACTTCTCTTCCTTGCTGAATCAGGCAAGGTACGTATCATATATAAGGAAACACCCATAAGAACATACAAAATAGCCCATACAACAGGAAAAACACTTCCTGGCGGAGAAAAAGGCGGTTTCACAAGAGTTCCGTAGACTTCACTTTCTCCCCCTGAAAGAATTCCCGCCAAAAATCCTGTAGCCAAGGTAAGTCCAAGGCTTGTTAAAAATTTTCTTAAATGAAATGTTTGAAACACAACAACCGCTCCCATCATAATATAAATAATTATTCTTATATTATGCGGGATTTCCATGTAGTATTCGAAATTCTTACACTAATGAATTGACTGCATCCATAAGACTGCTGAAAACAGATTTTATAAACTCGTCTTTTTCGGGCCCTGGATACCATGTTCCGTTTACCTTATTCATAGTGAGTTCAACCTGATTTTCTTTTGTAGTCATATCAGGACTCTCTATGACTTCAACCATCTTATCCGTAAGTTCTTTCTGATATTCTTCTTTAGTCATACTGCTCACTTTTGCCTGATATTCAGGAGATGCAACCATCTCCATTATCTTATTTATATAAAGCTCCATAACCTTAGAGAAATCTATGGTTGTAAGGTCAACTGTAAATTTAACTGTACTGCCGTCAATCTTTTCAGTATTTTTTATTTTATAATCCATTTTACTTAAGGTTGACAAAACAACAGAATAAAACTCATCGCTAACCATATCATCAATGATCTTTGATTCTTCTTCAAAGTTATAATACTCAAAAATCTTTTCCTTTTCGCCGGATTTAAATGCCGCCATCATCTCATCAAAAGCTTTTGTTGCCTCTTCGACAGCATTACAGCCAACAAGTCCCACGGAAAGAAACAGCACCATAATTATGGCAATCACTTTGGATATTTTATTCATTTTTATCACACCTTTCTATTAGCTGAAATTCTACCACATTTATCTCTCTCTGTCAATTATCAACCAATTGACAAAACGACTTTTTTATGCTAAAATTTAGTAGTTAGTCGCAATTAACTCTTATAATCGAGGTGACATTTTATGGAAACTATTGAATTAAAAATTGGAGGAATGACCTGTGCTGCGTGTTCAGGACGTATAGAAAGGGTCTTGGCAAAAACTGACGGTATTAAATCTGTAAGTGTCAATCTTACAACTGCAACAGCCATCGTTACATACGACCCCGATAATATCTTATTCGAGGAAATAACAGGAAAAATTATTAAACTTGGTTTTGAAGCAGAGCTTTTTTCAGAACATGATAATTTTGACTCTGTCGAAGCAAAAATAAAAAACCTTAAAATCAGCCTTGTTTTTTCTGCAATTCTTACCGCTCCTCTTATTCTGGGAATGATTCTCAGCTGGTTCGGAATTCATATTCATTTTTTACACAATCCATGGTTTCAGCTTGTAGTTGCCACGCCTGTTCAATTTATAATTGGCTGGCGGTTTTATAAACATGGCTTTCTCGCCCTTAAGGCATTGAGTCCCAATATGGATGTGCTGATTGCCCTTGGCACAGGAGCGGCATACTTCTTCAGTCTTTACAATACACTGACAGGTAAGACCAATCCAAATTCTATGGTTGGGTTATATTTCGAGTCTTCAATGACAATAATAACTTTGATTTTATTTGGCAAATATCTTGAAGCACGGGCAGGTGCAAAAACCTCCGCTGCTATATCTAAGCTAATTGCGATGCAACCTGAAACTGCCAATCTTGTAACAGATTCAGGGGAAAAGACAATTCCTCTTTCGGAGATTGAGCCTGATGATATCCTCATTGTCCGTCCGGGAGAAAAAATCCCCGTTGACGGAGAGGTGGTGAAGGGAAACTCATCTATAGATGAATCCATGCTCACAGGTGAGAGTATGCCTGCTGATAAATCTGCAGGAGAAAAAGTCTTCTGCGGAACAATAAATCTTTCGGGAACCTTTTACATGAAAGCTCTTAAAATCGGCAGGGACACCACACTCTCCCAAATAATACGCCTTGTGAGAAATGCCCAGGGAGTAAAAGCACCAATCCAAAAAATAGCAGACAAGGTTTCAGCGGTGTTTGTTCCATCTATCCTGATTATTGCTGCGCTCAGCTTTACAGGTTGGCTTATTGCGGGCAGAGGTTTTACAACCGCCCTTTTAAATGCAGTTTCGGTTCTTGTTATTGCCTGCCCCTGTTCCCTTGGACTTGCAACCCCTACTGCTATAATGGTTGGTACGGGAATAGGTGCAAACCACGGAATTTTAATTAAAGGCGGAGAATATCTGGAAACTGCCCATAAAATAACCGCTGTAGTTCTTGACAAAACGGGAACTGTTACAAAAGGTACTCCCTCGGTCACTGATGCGATTTCACCTGACGGCACAGAGTTTCCTATATCTTATGTTTATGCAATAGAGAAGTTATCAGAGCATCCCCTTGCAAAAGCAATCTGCCAATATAGCAAAGATAAAATTTCTTCATATCCTGAAGTTTCTGATTTTGTATCTGTTATTGGAATGGGTGTTTCTGCGGTAGCGGATGAAAAAAAATGGTGTATTGGCACCAGGAGTCTTATGACAGAGAACGAAATAGATATCAGCAGTTTTGAGCAAATCGCTGATAGTCTTGAGCGTAACGGAAAGACCGTTATGTTTGTTGGCTGCAATAAACAATTTCTGGGCCTTATTGCTGTAGCAGACGTAATAAAAGAAACTTCAAAAGAAGCTGTAAGACAGCTTAAAAATCTTGGCTGTGAGGTATATATGCTCACAGGTGATAATCAGGCGACTGCAGAATATATAGCTCAAAAAGCGGAAATAACAAATGTATTTGCAGGTGTTTTGCCTGATAATAAATCTAAAAAGGTTGCAGAATTAAAAAACAACGGTTACATTACCGCTATGGCAGGCGACGGAATAAACGATGCCCCTGCCCTTGCAACTGCTGATATAGGAATTGCCATGGGAAACGGCACCGATATTGCCATAGAGTCCGCCCACATTACATTAATGCGTAACGACCTTACCCTTATTCCTGCGGCAATACGACTTTCAAAGAAAACAATGCAAAAAATAAAACAAAATCTTTTCTGGGCGTTTATATACAACTCGATAGGAGTTCCTTTTGCAGCATTGGGACTTTTAAACCCCATGCTTGCAGGTGCCGCCATGGCGTTCAGCTCTGTGTCCGTTGTGGCAAACTCACTTCTTCTTAAAAGATATAACCCCGAAAGAATTAAGGAGGGAAAATAATGATAACAGAAAAAATCTCAATTAACGGAATGGCTTGCAACCATTGTACTTCTTCAGTTAGCGCCGCGCTCTCTGCCCTTAATGGCATTGGTGATGTAAGTGTCAGTCTGGAGGAAAAATCCGCTTCTGTCGTATATGACGAGAACACTTTGACCCACCAGGCAATCGTTGACGTTATTAATGATTTAGGTTTTACAGTTGTTGAATAAAAAAGGCGGTGTAATTTACACCGTCCAGCATGTCGATAAACCTATCGGCACGCTGGCAGATTTCGAAAATGGAAGTTATATTTTGTGAAATCGTTTTCGTCGCTGTACGATGGTACTGCGGAGAGCGATTTCGCAAAAAGCAAGCAACCACAAGGAAAACTCGATGTTTTTCTTGTGGTTTTTTCGTTTATACACGCGGACAGTCGAGGACGCCTGTCCCTACAAATGTTTTATTTTTAAGTTTTCGCTTGCGGTAGAACGACTTTTTCGACAGTGTGAAGCGGTGTAATTTACACCGTCTTTTTATTTTCCCACAACTATATTTCTAAATTCTTCATGTATCAGCCCGTTTGAGGCAATAATATTATCAGGTCTGTCGTAGGCTATGCTTCCAAGGTCATAATTGGTTGCCATTCCTCCTGCCTCGGTTAATATGGCAATTCCTGCCGCATAGTCCCAGGGCTTTAACATTCTTTCAAAAAACCCGTCAACTCTGCCTGATGCAACATTACATAAATCTATTGCCGCAGATCCGTAACGTCTTATATCCTCACTGGCACACATAACTCTGTATATAGTATCAGCTGTATCCCTTGCCAAATCTTTATAGTAAGGTGCTGTTCCTGCACAAATTATACATTCTTTCATGGTCTTTGAGTCTGTGACGTGTATCTCTTTCCCATTAAGATATGCGCCTTTTCCCTTTTCCGCATAAAAAACCTCATCTGAAAAAGGATTATACACAACTCCTAAAATAGGTTCGTTATTAACTACAAGTCCAAGGGAAACCGCACTTTGATTAAAGTTATGCACAAGATTAGCCGTGCCGTCAATGGGGTCTAAAATCCATACCGATTTTGTCATATCGATATCCTTTCTCTCCCCTTCTTCACCCATGAACTGAATATCAGGATAAAGCTCTGCGAGCTTTTCACTTAAGAATTTCTGCACTTCAAAGTCAACCTGCGTTACATAATCCGCATAGCCTTTGTTGGTGATGTTACTCCTCTTTTCTCTATCAAAAATAATAGGTTTAGTTTCTTTTACGAGTTCTACAATTTTGTTTAGCATTTTTGTCCCTCCGTTTTCGTATATTCTACCACAAATTCAAAATAAATCAATAGCCGACTGTTCAATCAACCAGAACAATCGGCTATTTTTTAAATCACTACATCTATCTCGTCTTTTGTTTCATCAACGGGTATAACCGTCTTTTTGTTTTGAGTAATGGTAATGTTATACTTCTTACCTCTGAATGCACGGGTTACCTTTGCAGGTAACATATCCTCAGTAAGACATGGATTGATTTCAAGTCCATCCCATTTAGCCTTTATGCCAAGCATATATTGGGTAACCGCAACGTACATCCATGCAGCAGTTCCCGAAAGCCATGATACATTTGCTAAACCAAACTTGTCACTTTCAGGTCCGAATATGTTCGAAGAATATACATAAGGC
>JAZQKJ010000013.1:0-48637 GCA_045542095.1 Ructibacterium sp. | reverse complement strand
ATAGCACACCATAATTAGATGTGCTATACAAAAATTTTTGTTATTTACACTGTCTACTTGACAGGGAGGGGTTCAATTCGATTTTTTAACAAATCCGGCTCAATATTAAAATAGTAACCACTCATTTTCTTTTTTTGTCATATATTCCATATCTTTTGTGTATCATATCTTTATAAAATAATATCAAGCATTTCCATAAGACCATTAATTTTGTAGTCGCACATATCTCCAACGCCTACCTGTTCTATGTTTCCACCGGAAATACCTACGCAGCTAAATCCAGCAAGCTTGATTGACACAACTCCTGCACTGCTGTCTTCAATTCCGATTACCTTGTTTCTTCTCTCAAATGGTATTCCAAGACCAACTCTTGCAGTTTCAGCATAGAGCCACGGATGAGGCTTTGGTGCAGGAGTAAATGCATCTTGCTTTCCTCTACCTTTTAGAATTTCGTCCATTTCATGGTTTACAATTTCAAAGTAATATCGTCTAGCAAGTTCCAGGCTTTCACCCTTTGCGTATTTGTCAATCATGTACTGAAGATGCTCTGACACTGAATGCCCTGAAATAAAAGGTTCATCTTCCTTCTCGTACTTAAAATTACTATTACCTAAGAGCCTTGCCGTTGTCTGTTCAATTACCCACATCCAGAATGCTTCACTATGTACCGATGTTCCATCTAAATCCATAAGAATCGCTTCCGCTTTGGGTTCAAAAGTGGTTTCATGCATTGGATAAATAGCGGGATAACCCATCGAGCTTTTAACATAGCAAAGAGCTTTGTCGTCAAATTCCACTATGTCAATTTTCTTATCATCAGGAGTGAGGATTTTTTTAACCCCGTCTTTTCCTACTTCGAAAAACTCATTTTTTGTTATTTCGTTCATAATCTTTTCTCCATAAAATCAACTATTTTTAAATCCACTTCAAAACATCCTTGTGGAATATCCATATTATTTCACTATCCTTATGGTAATAATTTTCTTCTTTTCTGCAATATGATTGCAAGGCATTTCTTCAATAACAGTTTCGTCCATGTTGCATCTATAGAGTTTCCCCATTGTTCTGACTGAAACTTTTTGTTCATCATCTGTCGGATTATAATATCGTACAATTGTTCCATTTCCATCCTCAGCCTGCTTGATTGCTGTAACATGAACATTTTTATTTCCAATCTCTATAAGACTGTTTTCAAGAGGAAGATTCCCCTGACCTCTTCCGCACACCGCACATCTTACAGGCGCAAAAATCTCTGCCGCCCTGTTAGGAAGTTCGTTCACCTGACCCTGATTGAAGTGCATTGCATACTCATAGGTATGAGTGCCCGGACACTGCACTCCGTCATCCTCAAGCTCTGTAACCTTTTCTTCCGAAACTGCCAGTTTAATTCTGCAGGCTCTGATAAGAGTTAACGCCACGATACTATCATCAAACACTTCATATTCGAAAAGGCCTTTGGGCATTATAGCAAAGCCATTTTTCTTATCAGTTACCTCTGCAAAGGTACGCAAGGGCTGTGTACCAAACGCCTGTTCAACCCATCCTGTTGAATCCGGGATTTCTATTTTATGCTCCAATATATCAAAGTGGCTGTCTGTGTAAGAAATGTCTGCTTTAATTTCTGTTGGGAAATTAACTCTCAGCCAGTGATCCTTTGCAGTGTTGTTAAGTTCAACCTTAACCTTTATGTAATCCGCATTGTCATCAAGAGTATATGATGTCTTTATTGGAATATCAGAATAAATGTTACTTGGCTTTACTTCACAACTTTCCGGAACAGAAAACTTACTCTCGCATACTATTGTTCCGGTAAGTTCGCCACTTTCCGACACATATACTCGTGCGTTTTCGCCAATTGACGAATAAATTCTATCACTCTCGGGTGATACATGTTTCCATGCATTGCCAACCTCTCCCTGAGATGTATAGTAATTAAGTCCCTTATATAACTTCCCTGTTTCTTTGTACAGTACATCTATTGTTCCGTTGCCATTTACTGTGGCTTTTATCTTTTTATTTTCGAGAGTGTTTCCATGAGCAATACCCGGCTTTTTCAACAGTGAATGTTCATAAGGTTTTATCTCAAAAACCTTATATCCCATTGCAGGAACATCTTTAAATTCAGCGTATACCCTGTGATTTACACTGCTTAAAATCGTGGGAACATCCCATATATTATCCACAAAAGCACTGGATTTTTCGCTCGAAATCGCCTGCATTCTTACACCGTCAATTTTAAATCCTTTTCCTAAAGTATCAGGTAGCTCTACATCAAGAGGCACAATAACATCTCTTTTATAGGGCAGAGTATTATAGACCACAAGTTGAACTATATCCCGAGCCTGTCCATCTGGTGATAAGTTCTTTGCAATTTCTATCATAGCATCATCTGCTACTATCTCCGCAATATCCCGAGCCTTTCTATATCTGTACTCCATATCCTTACATACGCAGTCAGGAGCACATCCCCCGTTTGCATCATGGCTGTGGTTAGACATTAAGTATCTCCAACCTCTTTCAAGATAGTTTTTACTGTCATTTCCCGCCATGGCGTTAAGAGGTTCTGCTATATAACAAAGTTCTGTGTAAGCCGAAAAATCAGCCTGTTTTAAATATGTTCGTGCACTGATTGTGCCAGGGAAAAGATAGGTCCATTTCCCCTCTTTAAGGTACGAACGTCTTTCTCCCTCAAGAATTGTCATCTTATCTCTATCAAGATATTTTTCTGCATCCTTCCAGAAATTTTCAAGATTCGTATGCTCTATTTCAAGCTCACCTTCAAAAAGTTCTTTTGCATCTTTTATTACTTCACTTTCTCTTGGAAAGCCTACCGAAATATCATGTCCGTTCATACCCAAGAATACAGGAGTTGTAAAGTGACCCTTTTCTTCCTCCAGCATATCAAGAATTGCTTTTTTAAGGTTTTCTTTCTCATAATTTGCTACAGGCGCTTTTAAATCGTAGTTAACCCCTGCACCTACAAAACCGTCAGCTCTTCTAAACGGGATTTCATCAAATTCACCCCATCTGTAGTCTTTTGACCACACTCTGTTTCTGGACACAGCTCTATGAACTTGATAATACCAGTTATATCTACAGTAAAGTGCAAAACGGCTTGCCATAACTTCCGTTCCGTCAGGAGCTTTCCATACATATTCCGCAGGTGCTTCGTGATGAGATATACCGCGATAGAACATCATGTGTCCTATGCCGAAATCCTTTAAAATCTGTGGTAACTGTCCCGTCTGCCCCCATGACGAGGGGGTATAGGCAATAGAGTTTGCCTTGCCACCGTACTTCTCTGCGGTCTTTTTTCCAAAAATAAGATTTCTCACAAGAGCCTCATGGGAAATTGTAAACTCCTCAGGTAAGGTAAAATACGGTCCAATGATAAGTCTACCCTCCTTTATGAATTTCTCAACCTGCGTACGTCTTTCAGGTCGCATCTCCAGATAATCATCTATCATAATGGAATGTCCGTCCATTGTGAAAGAATGATAATTGGGGTCACTCTCTAAAATATCCAAAGTTGTATCAAGCATAATCAAAAGATTATGTCTTGTCTTTTCAAAGCTAAATCTAAATTCTCTGTCCCAATGGGTGTTTGATACAACGTCAATCTTCTTAACTTTCATAAATAAAATTCTCTCCTTAATATTTTTAAAACAAAGCCATATAGTTCAGAAAAAATATCCATACAAATAATGTAACAAGACATAGCGCCGATGAAATTACAACAACCTGTGCAGATAAGGTTTCATCGCCGCCCATCTGCTGTGTCATGGAAAACGACGATACTGCAATTGGCGCGCCAAAAACTATCAGTAAACAAGCAAGAGGCTCTCCACTAAACCCTAATATAACCGCCGCAACTACAGCTATAAGCGGGACAAGTATCAGCCGTGTAATTACCACGATACAAATTTCCCTGGTATATCCTTTTATACTTGAAAATTTAAAACTTGCACCAAGTACAATTATAGCAAGAGGCGATGCAATCTTTGAAACGTCACTGACAGCCCTCTCAATTACAATAGGCAAGCTTATATTAAACAAGAAGAATATTATACCAATGACACAGCCTATAATAAGCGGATTTTTTATAATTCCCGTTAAAAGCTGTTTTATATTCACTTTGCCTCCCCGAAAGCTTTCCAGAGAAATAACTGCCAAAATATTGAATGTAGGGATTACAACAGCCACCATAATGGAGGCAAGTCCGCTGGAATTTCCTCCACATATATATTCCACGATAGGTATTCCCAATATTGCATAGTTGGAGCGAAAAAAGCCTTGGAGCATTACACCCCTTTTGGTATTATCTTTCGTAATAAATAAAACTGCAACATAACCTATAGCAAATACAAGCAAAACTCCTATCACTGTAAATGCTACCAGCTTTAAATCAAACGCCTTTGACGCATCTGTTTTATAAATATTATAAAACAGAAGGGTAGGTAAAAAAACGTTGAAAACCAGCTTATTCATGCTGTCAAAACTTTTTTTGTCAACCACATTAAATGCATTTATTATATACCCTAAAAGTAGTAAAATAAAAATAGGTACTATTGCATTAAAAGACAGTATAAAACTCTCCATTACTATTCCTCCGCTATTTATAATAGTTCCATCTTTGTTCTTACAGCGTCATCAGGACTGCATTTTTCACTGAACACTTTATCCTTATATTCAAGATCTGAAAAAGCATCGTAATATCTAACTCCAAATTCACGGAGAGCCTTGGCAGAAAAGTGCAGATTATCGGGATTAGCCCCAAGACCTTCTGCCGATACAAAGCCTGTCATTTCTCTTTTTTGGGCAATATTTTTCAAAGCTTCATTTACATGAATATAGTTTTTCAGATGAGCAGAAAGAGGACAATCCTTAAGAAAATCACCCAACCCCCCAAGAAGAATAGGTACATCATATAAATTCAATTTTTTTTGCAAGCTATCTAAAATTTTTGTAAGTTTTTCTTCATATAATGGATATAATTTTTCCGAGCAATCCGCTTCTCCCTGATGCCATAAAACACCCGCAATAGTAGAGGTTCTGCTTGCAAGTTCAGCCTGATAAATGGCATTATCAAAAAGCAAGCCCCCCTCTCTCCATTGTGAAAGTGACGTTCCGCCATCTGCACAGGGGATAAGTCCAACATCTACATTTTTCTCTTTTGAATAGATATCTGCAAAGCTTTCTGCAAGATTTATTCCTGAAAAAGAACGGTCAAAATTTACAGGTACAAACATATTCTGCCATCTTCCGTTTCTTAAAACCTTAATTCTCTCATTTTCAATAGGTTCAACTTCATTTATAAAACCTCTGCCTGCCATATTCGACTGACCGATAAGCAAAAAGGAATGTATCATATTTTAAACGCCACCTTAACATAAATTTTTTCGGCAATAATCTAACGTTTCATTTAAGCCCAATCCATTTTCGCTGAACTTGTAATCAGTATCGTAGGATGTAGAAGCCTGATTTTTTTCCTCAAGATTCTTGTATTCTGCCCACGCTGTATCAAATTCAACCAAAAGCTCTTTTACATTTTCATTTTTTCTGCATTTTGCGAAAATCCTAATACAAATATAAATGACCTTAAAGAATCTCAATCCGTATTCAATACTGTTTTCTATAAACTCCCGTAACTCGTGATTTGGAATCTCTATATTCTTATACATTTCTTTTATCTCATACCAGAGCTTTAATGCATACTTTTTTTCTTCAATTGCATCATCTACAAGATTATTTTTTTCTAAATAATCAAAAACGTCATTGAGTTGTCGAAGCCCTCCGATATCATCATCACGCAGCCAATTAGCTGACGGCATAATACTTTCATTCAGCAATTTATCATAAGGCGTAATATATCTGCCATGCAAAACAGCTTCAGCAGCCCTTAAACAAATCTCATGAAATTTCCTGCTGTTTTCTTTGTCCATTCCCATCTGTTTACAGGCATATTCCATAAAAATATCTTCTTCTCTTCTTTGAGGATTCTTTGCATATTGAGCAATTATGTATGCATTTAAATCACACCAGAACTCATTTTTTATATATGGTCCGTTCCAACCTCCTCCTCTTGACCAAGCGTATATACCGCATATAAGAGGATTGTCCGCAATATTTTTAAGCCCGATTTTAAGATTATTTTCAGGAAATCCGTTAATAACTCCATCCATAACATACATAGGATAAGCGCCCTTGCCCTCGTATTCTCTCTGGCATTGCACTTCTACTACCTGTTTGTGTTTTCCCACACCCAAGCATGGATTAAACTTTACATTGCGCCAAAAATCCAAAGCTGTATGTTTGATAGAAAATATCAGTTTATCGCATGGCTCAATTCTATCTGTTATATCCAGATAATAATTCTTGTCTGCATGAAATTTATCAGGAAACAAATCCCATGTTCTAAACATAAGATATTTCCCATGTTTTATACATACTTCCTCCTTAAGAAAATTTATCAGTTCCACAAATGCATCTTTTTCTTTTTCAATATCTCCGTATCTGACTGCACCATTTCCCGTATGATAGGGTGTATCAAAAAGATATGTTTCCCCTACACGGATAATAAGTCCATCAATTGGGTATCTCTCAAAAAGCTCGTCGAACATCTTACTATGTATTTCTTTTGTCTTTTTCTTATAAATAGAGATTTTTCCGTTGCTGTCGCATATTTCGTCCTTATATTTCTCCACAAGAAGCTTGGGAAGAACAAACAAATCAATATGGCTCATTGTCATAAGTCCAGCAACTTTAGCATTTGAAAATTCTTGTTCTACAATATGAGTCATATTTTTAAGCCATTCTTTACTCTCCACAGTTGGGAAAAAGTCTTCCCCATAACAGGAAAAATCGACTATGGTATTTGAATGTTTGAAAACCTGGGTATTATATCCATATTCAACAAGCTTTTCGGGGTTTCGAAACTCAGTCTTAAACCGTTCCTCTCCCGGGTTATCATGAACCATATCCATTATAAATTTCATATTTTAATTCCTCCGTTTTAGAGTTCTTCCCCGTTTACTATGATTTTAGCCTTTGTGGTCTTCTCGATTCTTTTTTCAATATTTTCTGTATACAAACCATCAAACACTATCTGTCCATCATGCTCCATGTTTAATATTTTTTTACAGTTTCCAATAAATGCATTTTTTACAATCACATTTTCAAATTTTCTTTTTTCACCGGTTACTGCAAGATCAAAAGCCACTGCATCTTCTCTGTCAGAATCCATATAATATAGATTTTCAAACACAACATCACGCATATCTACACCAAAGTTCTGGGCGTCAAAGCTTGACTTTGTAGAGAGTAGGCATCTTGCATCACTGCCTGCATATATATTCCCAAAATATGACTTTTCAATGGTAGCATTTAACATTATTGCGGCATTACAACGTGCATGTATATTTTTTACCGTGATTCCATATACTTCTCCAAGTTGATTAAGTCGTTCTCTAAAGAATGCACCCTGCCCTATTCTTACAACCACATAAGGAGTTTTTGCACCCTGCCTCTTCCACTGATGACGCTCTGCAAAAATATTGCCGTTCTCGGGATTTTTGTTCTGAATTCCGTTTAGAGTGTCATAAACACCGTCTATTGTAACATTATATAATTTTACTCCGTCATTATTTCTCATAGCAATAAGAGTACATTCAGCTGATGTTCCTACTACGTTTTGGATTACCACATCATGAATATCTCTGTCCTTGCCTTCAACGCTCCACACTTTACATTCTCTACCACCCCAGAAACCACTGAGAGCAATAAGGTCATCACCGGACTGACCAAATATATTTTCTATAATTATGTCATGACAACCAATACGTAAATCTATTCCGTCTTGATTTCTCATGTTGTTCTGTGCATCTATATTGATATTGGAAATCCGTCCCTTTTCTGCATAATAAAGATTTATTGCCCACCAACGCGGATTTTTAATTGTAATATTGTCTATAACGAAATTTCTGATATTATGAAGTAAAATCGGATTGTTTCTGGATATATGTGGCAATCCGTCCTTTAAAGATGTAAACTCTTCAAGCCCGTTAGGCTCGCCTCCATCAATCACAGCATTCCCCTGACCGATTATTCTAATATTTTCCTGTTGCCCATCAATCGTGCATACGGGACAATCTAACGGATAATTCCTGAATACATTATCCATCACTCCATCTATCTGACGCATATAACAATTATCGAGAATAACCTCCATGTCTGCAGTCAAAAGTATAGCATCAGATATATCCCATTGTGGCTTTCCTGTTCTTTTATTCACTCTTGGAATTACCACACGGTTTACACCTGTTTCTTTTGCTTTATCAACGGCATTTTGAATTGATTTACTGTCACATTCAGCTATAATGCCAATATCGTTTGGTGTAATGTAATTTGTCAGCATAATAATTTTCCTTTCTTACTGGTTTTTAATCAATATAGTATTCATTTACACGGCTGATAGGTGTAATACTTCCGTCACCGCTCCATAAATATGCTTTAAGCTTGTATGGCTTACTTGAAAAAGTCAAGGAAATATCATCACACTCTGTTTTTGCCGATGTCAACAAAGATTTATCTACAGTTTCAACTTGTAAAAGCACATTATTTTCATCATAAGCCGCAAGTATCAACTGCCCGTCAATTGCATCGCCCGTATTTTTAACGGTAAATTTTGCATTAGCTGAAGATTTTGTTACTTTCCATGCCACATCGACAAGAATATGACTGCCCTTAGCCGGAGTTCCGAATTTAAACAAATATTCTCTTGCAAGATTGAGCAGCTTCTCATTTTTCAGAACTTTTCCGTAGTACAATTTCTGTACAAAGGAAACATAAGTTTCATTCTTTTCACATGAGATATTATAATCTGTTTTTCCTGTAGCCGACATAGCCCTGACACCAGCAGTATATGTACCGATTCCACTGTTTATATTATAATTAAAAGTATAATTTCCGTTTGAATCTGCTGTTACAGCACCTAGGTATTCATTTTCTCCTGCCGGATTTACGATTTTAATATTAACAATGTCACCTGCCTGAGTTGTGCCGTAAAGGGTGAGTCTTCCGTACTTATCTAAAGAATATCCCTCACCTGAAATTTCAACATAAGAATTTGCTTCCCCGTCATCAATTAGTGATTTTAATTCATCAAGGGCATAGTTCCAAATATTCCATGTACCCATATCCTCGCTATAGCTAAGGTCAGCTATAGTAGTTTTGAAGCCATCATAAGCCTTTACAACTTCACCATAACTCACTTCCACCGCTCCGTCTACAAATCCCAAATAGTCTGTAATATCATCACAGATTTGATTTATACTGTGTATGGTTCCACGAGTTTTAACTGCATCCGCACCTGAATTTACAACAGCAGCTCCAAGGCAATAGATTTCATCAACAATATTATAAAAATCATCCGCACTTTTAGCCGTTTCAAAACTTGTAATTATATCTGCAACCGCTTGTTTATGAGTATCATTTGTAAGAGTGTTTGAAAAAATCTGCAACTTTTCTGCTACAAAACCTTCAAAGATGTTCCATACATCTTCATCAGAAATTCCGTGTACATAGCACGGTGCCCCGTTAAATACTATGCGGTTTGAAGAATACTCTTTATTTCCATATAAATCATATTTTGTAACTTCGTATCCAAAATCATGAGCATAGGTGTAGGTATCGTCATTTCCGTAAGCCAAAAGAAAAGCTTCATCTTCTTTTGCATACAGATGACCTGTAATATCGTCCGACAGGGTAGTTTTACCAAGATACACCGCCCCATCTATCCGTAAAAGATAGTTTTTCATGGCATAATAAGCTTCCATAGGTCTAAGTCCTGCCTCCGGAGCTGTTACCGAACCATAATTATGCTCACTGTCGTATGCATCTGTTCCGCTGTTTACAAGGTTATATATCCATGTTCCGTCAAGATTATACTGGTCGCCAATAGGAAATTGCCGTACAATTTCACGTGCCTTTCCGTCCTCTGTTTTATTGTAAGAATACGGGCCTGAATATGCACCTGTTTCAGTCATGTATATCTTTTTAAATCCGCCGCAGCTTTGTACAAGCTCTGTAACCTCTTTAATATGGGCTTTACTTGTATTGTCGGCACGTGTTCGATTGTTATAGTATGTGTGTATGGATATAGAATCATAGTACGGCTGTACATCCTCTGTCATAAGTTCCGCTATGAACGTCTTCCAGTTTATGCACCAGTAGCTTCCGTCGGTAGTTGGCGTATTTTCCTCTGAGTTAGACGTTACACCCACTATTATCTCTATATCAGGATTTATGCTTTTTAATGCCGTTGAAACCGCTTTAAGCATTTTTATATAGTTTTGGGTATTGGGAACCTCGGGCCAGAAGTTGTTTGCATTTGCCTCATTCCATATTTCAAATTTAGTAATTTGCGGATATCTGCTCGCAAGGGCTATGCAATAATTTACAAAAGCCTGAATTTCCGCATCAGAGCCCATAGTCACCGTATTTCCGTCTTCATCCACAGTTCTGTATAACGAATTCACAAGGCCGAGTGGCATTATTACATCTATACCCTTATCAAGAGCCTTCTTAACGTAATTATCCATCTGTGTCCATGTATACTTTCCTTTGCTTCTCTCTACCTCATTCCAGAATACCGACTGGCGTGTCGTCCACACGCCCGCCGCCTCTAAAAGCTCAAGCTTTTCGTTATAGGCAGTTCCTCCTGAAATGCCTAAGCAATATCCCTTATCAAAGCTTTTTGCCCCAATGGGAGCTATATAATTCACATCATAACTGTACGAATTGAAGTTTACACCATCAGATGATACAAATGCTTCACATATATAATGTCCGTCACTTTTTACGGGAAGATCAAGGTTAATTGATTTCTTGGCATTTGCCCCAATGGTTACCGTCTGTACCTGAGATTTATTATACTCGCCATTTATCTGCCAATACACATACTTTGTATGCTCTCTTGATGAGTTATTCGTAAAGATCATTGTAAAAGAAATTCTATCTGTTGTATAATTTTTATCGTATGCACTGTCTGTCCAGTTTTCGGTAATCTCAGTTAAAACAATGTCATTTTTGGCAGTATCCGCTATAATTGTTTTTTCGCTGTCTGTATACTTTGCCCGGGTTGTATCCAATTCGTTTAATATTGCCTTAACTTCATACCCCATGTACTGAGTATCAAGCTTTACATTTTCAAAAAAAGTGTTATCAATACAAAGCACAGGACGTACCAATCTTTGTAAACCGGCGTCGTCTCCTGCAGATAGACCGTTAAAGCCTATACTTATGCTCTTTCCACCAGCCGTTGAGAGAGGACTTCTTGTCCACCAAAATCTGTATTCATCTGTACTTTGGTTTTCTTTATTCAAATTGTCCTTTGTGCCAAGCACATAGACATAGTTTTCAAATTCAGTTTTCGATAAAAGTGCAACTTTGCAGGATACACTTCCCGCTTCGCTGCTGTTATAACCAGGTTCTGTTTCCCAGGTATGGTCTAACGCATAGGAAATAAGCTCATCAGGTAATTTTTCACCCGTATAATCCGTGGAAATAAATTTATTATTGAGCCAATATGCTATATTATTTTGATTTTGCGGGTCAAACACCTGTGAACTGTCCGTAGAGAAACTATGCACACCATAATCTTCGTTTGCGGCAATAAGATATTTTCCCGTTTCAATTTCATCTAAAAGTGTGAAAGTTTTTGCACTTCCAACAATCTTAAAAACATTATTCAGGGAAGAATTTTCTGTTGCTCCCTGTATCCAACCGCTTGTGACTCCACTAAGTTCGGCGAAAGCTACACTGCTACAAAAGAGCATTATAGCGGTTAATATTGCAATTAGTTTTTTCATATTAAGTCAAATCCTTCCTGAATTTATAATGCACGCAGAAACCCCGAAGGGGCGGGGCTTCTGCATACTGTTCAATAGGCAATTACGCTTATTTAAAAACATAATAGCCATCTATGGGGGGGCTTGATTCATTACAAAGAGTGAATGTTTCGTACATGGAGGGATGCTTTCCTTCAGTTCCTGCAAGGCCAAGAGAGAACTGATAATAAGCATCTCTTTCATATACGTCAGCATCATTTACTGCCATATTAAGCCCTATCTTTGAGCCTTCTGCAAGGTTAAGATTACTGATACTGCTCTTTGGCATTATCATAAGATATCTTGTAACCATAGCATCTTCATCACGCACAATTTTGATATTTTCTTTCATATCGCCTGAAACTTCACCGCGCCATGACCAGAAATCAACACCACTTGAACCAAGGGCGGTACCGATTTCATAGTCATCATCGTCGTACGAAGCGGATTTTGTATTAAGACAGTCAATGGCTATCTGAACGCTATCACCTTGCCATATTGCTGTACCTGTATACTGTTGATTCTGGACATCATCATATACCTCTGTCAGCATATAGAGATTTTCTTTATCCCATTTTAAGAACGCACGTGATGCATTATTTCCGCCTGACCAGTTTTCATACGCAGATGCATCCTGAGGCTGATTGATGTAGATAGGATATGCATTCTCCCATCCTGAAACATCTCCGTTAAAGCTTTCCAAATCAACAGGTATGCTTGCTTTTGCAATACTTGTAAAGCTCAAAAGCTGTGTTGCATGCGCAGAAATATCACCATTTTCATCTGTCGCCTTATAGGATAATGAATAACAATGGAATTTTGTATCATCAATCGAAACAACAGGTATTTCAATTGTTCTTGTTTCCGAAGACTCTAAAACAACAGACATCTTACTATTGTTGATTTTAATATTTTCGGAAGTAGCCAATTCTAAATCAATTGGATATTTTTCTTTCCTGTTGTTTACAATTTTGAGCTTGATGCTCTTAACATCTTTAATCTGTTCGTTAATAGGCAATACAGAAACCGTAATACTGTTCTGCATCTGCATTCTGATTTTCTGAACAGAAATCTTATTACCACTATTGTCTACAAGAGCATATTCATAATACTCTGTAACGCCGTTTTCGGGCTGACCTATTTTAACACCTACAGGCTTATCAATTGTCTGTCCTTTATTCATTGTGAAAGCTTCTGTCTGTCCTATAAGCTCACCCTTGGCATTATAAACATTAAGCGTACCCGTAAAATTCCTGTTTGATACGTTTCGAACAACTGCTCTCATGTTTTTCGTTTCACCTACAAAGCACTGGGTATCATAACCCGGCACACGAATAGTTATACCGTACTCTGTTACAGTTTCAAAAGAATTAAACTCCTTCATCCAGCCATATATTCCATTTGCAAGATAGTTCCATCCGTTTACAACACCGGCTTTAATTGGATTGTCCTCTTTAAGTTCCGCAACCTCATCTGCCTGATTTGCAAAACGCTTAACGTATCTGTACAGTGCGTCTGTATATTGCTTTATGTTTTTGTTATTCTTATAAGAACTCTTAACAAGATTTGTAGCTTCCTGAACATTAAAGCTGAACTTCTCACCGCCGTCATATTGTACCATATAATAGTTGTTTAGCACGTTTATTGACTTATATAATCCAAACAGCATTGCTGCTGCGTCTTTTTCTGCAATTTTATTATTTTTGCAGTTGGCAAGAATTTTATAACCAAACTCAAAATAACTGTCGGCAAGCTCTTTCAAGGTGCCTGCATCACAGATATTTTCTGTTGTTTTTTCCGCATTATTAAAGAGGTTTTGTGCCTCACTAATAAGCTCTTCATCTGCTTTTTCTCCGTAAAGCTCTGCCCAACGCGCATTATATTCGCTTATTTCTTCATGCACTGCACGGGCAAACCATTTCTCTGAAAGTCCGCTTACATATACAGGAGCTGTACCTAAATCAATAGATTTGGTACTATTATGAATTACATTGCCGTATATATCGGTAGCAGTTACACTTTCTCCGTCAAAGGAAAGTTCTTTTGTGCTGCCATCCTCTGCGTAATACCATACTGCAAGCTTTGGTAACCCGTCCTTGTTATACAGATATCCGTAAAATCCGTCGCCAAAGTCGATTTCACCTACAAAGATTGCACCTGCAAGCTGGTTGCTGTACTGTGCTGCAGCAACAAATCCGTCCTTGGCATAACGCTCTCCGTTTTCATACCATTTTACAAGGCCGAAGTTATCCTCACGGTCATTTTTGTCATTGGTTTCTTCGGGAGCCTTATTGGTAAGTGCATATATATCCGCATGTCTGCAATAGAAAGAATCCAACATGAACAACTGCTTTACAGTTCGCTCTGCCGCTTCTTCTTCACTAAGGTTATTACCTATAAATGTAGGCTGACCAATTTCTGTTACAGTAAACTCTTTCCATCCGCCGTAACGATCGATTGCCTCATATACATTCCACAGCTTGTTAAATAGCGTGTCCTTATATTCTACTGCATAGTGGTAAGCATAAGGGTGATAGCTTATGGCATCAAAATACGGATACGCGCCATATTCCATACATCGGTCTGTCCATGCAAAGGTTGCATCAGTTGCACTGAAAGCATCAAGACGAACATCGTCCGAATATTCTCTTACAGTAAGTGCTGCCTGCTTTAAAAGATTTGCATAGTCTATATCCGAATCCACCTGAGATGTCCAGAAGCCCGAAATATTAGGTTCATTATGAATTTCAATTGCCTTTATTCCCGGAACCTGTTTTAAAGACTCCACTATAAAGTTCGAATATCCTGTAATTGAATCAGTTGTTCTTATTTCACGAGAGGTCTTTTTAATATCCTTTGGAAGGTCGTTATAGTACTTTGAATTAAGCGGAGAGCTGTATACAGGATATAAATTTATGCTGCTTTGCAAAAGAGGCTCAAGCCACCAACCTACATAGGACTCTCCTGCGTTTGCATATCTGTATCCGCCGTAAAAACTATAATACCCCGGGGAAGGCTCTGTCCTATTTGGCATAAAGCCATCTCTTGTACGTGTTGAACCTGTTGCTTCAATAAATTTAATTTCTTCTAGAGATGTTTCGTTTGTAACCTTGTTTTCCGCATAATGACTGAAGTGAGTACAAAAGCCCAAGGGATTATACATATCCATAAACTGCCTTTTATACTTTTCCATTACAACAAAATCAAAGCTAAAGCTTTTAATTACTGTGTCATCCTTTAAGATATTAACAACAAGGGCATGTGCACCCTTTGGAGCGTTTATTTTAAAGGTTTTGGTAACCTTTTCTTCAGGCTCAATACTGACAGTTCCTGCAACAACCGCTTCACCGCCGTTTAGGCTATATGTAACTGTATAAGTTGTATTCTGTCTTTCTTTTACCTTAAAATCAATGGTAACACCTGCATCTTCGGGGGTAACCGTGTTGATATCGCTTAAATTCGCTATACGGCAGTCAATCTCTGCTCCGGAGGATAAAACGGTATCATTTATATCCTGAGAAAATGCCGCAGTCGGAGTTATAAGTGCCAGTATAAGTACAAAGCATAAAATCATTTTTTTCATATAAACTCGCCGTCCTTTCCTATTTTAGTATTATCAATGCCCGCGGAATAGAATCCTGTGAATACGTAAAAACCTTTGAAGGATTTTTACTTGTTACATAATCAGTAAGCATATCCAATGTTCCCGTGCTTATACTAACAGAATTTTTATTTTTTTCTACCACTAAAATATTTGTTATATTTGCAGTAGGATGATATGTGATATCGTTGTATTCTCCTTTACCGGCATTAGATGATAAGCCCAAAAAAGAATTTCTGTATTCATACACATATCCTACCATCGGACTAAATCCACCGGTGGATTTAGCAACAAATTTACTTCCTGCATCAAGACTACCGCTTTCAGCATCATAGAACTTATCAATTGCTCTTACACATCCAGATTTGTCTGTGCTGAGTTTAACAAAATCACCGGGGTTAAGCTTTTTATCTCCAAGAACATCCACCGGTATTTTATAAAGTCGCTCCGCACCTCCAAAAGTGCTTACTTCAAGAGAGTAAATTCCATTTCCTTCATGGTCAACACTACTTGAAAGTCTTTTTACTACGAAATTTGTAGAATTGTATTTGATAAACAACTTTGAATCTGTTATTTCCTGAATTGCAATTATATCGGGCAGATAAGACTCTTTATTAGTATTAAACCCTTGAATATTAATTGTGTCCTCAACAAGATAAAGATAATTCCATACCATATATCTGTTTTCATCAGTGGTCTCATCTGCAGGATAAATAAATATTGGTGTTGTATTTGATATTGTAAGTTTTTTACCAAACCACCGAGGTCCGCCACTGTATTTAAGCTCCGCTTTGTCATTTATTTGGTGTAAAACATCGCCCTCGGCTGTTTCAATTACTGCAACCTCATTGTCATTATTTAAAGTAATTATAACCATATCATGTCTTTCAAGCTGGTCATACACTGCAACTGAATTTTCTACTCTGCTGCCATTTATTCTGCAATTATCAGAAACCTTACTTTCATGTATAGCACCGTTTACATCAATAAATTTAAGATATGTATCGTCAGGGAATTTTTCATAATACTTACCTATAATCAAGGAGTATAACGGTCCGCCGTCTGTTTTCTTTAAATAAGCAATTCTTCCAAATGCATCAATTAGGAAATCACCTTCAGATGCAAGTTCAAAATCTGCAAGTGAATTCTCTAATATACAATAAGACAATTCATATTTCTCTTTTTCTACAGTAATAATTGTTCTTCCGTTATTCTCCGAAACACCTGTTATTTTTCCGCTGACAATTTCTGTGCTGACAAGAATTCTTATATAATTAAAATCACTATCTGCCATAACACTCAAAACCTGATATTTTGCAATATCAGAAAATCCTATTTCTTTTCCCTCGCTGTTTGCTATAACAACACTCTTCTCGGTATCATTTATACTTAGGTCAAGAACTTTTCCGTAACTGTCATAGATAACTTCATTTTCAGCATCAAGTCCTGCTACGATATAATTATCATAGCTTCTTACGTTAATTACATCAGCCTTTCCGTCGCCTGAATTATCTATTACAGTAATTGTTCCCTCGTTTATCTCAAAGGTTTCTTTTGCATAATCGTCCTTAATTCTGCCATTGTAGATGACATACAGATTTTTAGCGGTTTTTATATCTTCCTGACGCTTACTGCCATCTAATGTGTATTTAATCACATCACCGTCATAGTCATCAAACTCATGCGCATTGATAACTGTTACCTCATTTTTAGATGAGGGCATAAGAGAAACAGCCACGTTTTTGCTGTCCACACGTCTGTAATAACAATTAACGTCATAACCAAAGTACTTTTCATCATCCAACGTATTATAAATACTTGCAGTTACGTCGCCTATCTTAATACTTCTTCCGCCTGCGCCCTCTGTATCATAAAGACCTGTATACTCGTTTTCAGAGAGTATTCCTTCCACATGATAAATACCTATGGAATCCATAAAGGTTTCATCTGAAACTTCAATTTTATGCTCTCCGTCGGTTGAAAGAATTGCATTTGCGACCTTAACATCCAGTGCATCATACAAAAGCTCTGCCGCTAAATCGCCAGTCAGGTCTGTCTGTGCCAACGCTAATGCTTTTTTACTAAGCCTTATTTTTGACGCAATTTCAGCATAGCCGTTAATGTATCCGCCCTCTGCTACTGCTGCTATACCATAGCCCAGAGCATCTGTCAGGATTTTTACCGCGTCAATATATTTGATAGGGTCATTTGGATTAAATAATGCACCGCCTGTACCTGCGATAAGTTTACTTCCATAAGCCGCACTTATATAAGGATAATATTGGCTCTCTTCTGTAACATCTATAAAAGGAACGTCCCCAAATCCAAGGTTGTTAACATCCTCGTATAGAAGAGTTGTAACCATCTTTATAAACTCTGCCCTGGTTACAATATTGTCAGCAGAAAAGTTATCCGCAGGCAGAACACCAATATCCTGAAGCATCTGTACGGATGAGTCATAAGCGTTGTCTTCTGCAAATGTGGTTATTGAAAAACTAAAAACAATAGCTAAAATCAGAATTATTGATATGCTACTTTTGATAAATCTCTTCATTGCTTACTCCTTTCCGTTGCTCAGCATATTATAAATGAGTGACGCTGCCTGAGCTCTTGTTGTAGTATCCTGAGGCTTAAAGTTTCCGTCCTCAAATCCGTTTACAACTCCGCATTCGTAAAGATACTGAACCGCCTCAAAAGCATAATCGGAAATCTCACTTCCATCGGTAAAGCCTGTGTATTCACGGAGCTTTTCAAGACTAAACTCTTTATAATCTGCTATACGTTTTATAATAAGTGCCATATCCTGACGGGTTATTACGCCCTCTGCATTAAAGTTTCCGTCTCCCACACCGAAGACAAGACCTTTTTCTGCCATCGCTGCTATATAGCTATATGACCAACGATCATCCTCTACATCAGTAAATTCGCAGGCTGCACTACTGTCTTCAAGACCGAATGCAATTGCCGCCATCTTTACAAATTCTTCACGTGTTACACTACGTTCGGGTTCAAAACTTCCATCGCCTGTGCCCGAAACAACACCTTTTTTATAAAGAGCCTCAACAGCCTCTTTTGCCCATACTGATGATGCCATATCGTTAAACACATCACCAATTGGCTGTTCAGGTGTAACAATTACACCGGGACTTGTTCCTGCAGATACAGAGCCTGAACCACTGTTACTTCCTCTTCCACCTGTAGATCCGCCTGTAGAACCACCTTTACCATCATCGCTACCTGACTTTTTGTATGCTTTGTCAAGAGCATCTTCAAGCTCATCTACATCCTTAAAGTATACCTTTCGGCTTGCAATAGCTAAATCACGGTTTGTCCAATCTTTATATTCGGTGAAGTCAATGCTGAATAAATCTGCATAATCATCATATAGCTTTGTAGCATCAGCAATATTTTCTGATACATAAAGGCACTCCAAAAGCACCGACTGTTCAAATCCGCTTCTCAATTTAGTCATATCCTCAAATTCAGTTCCTATAATTCGTAAAAGAACTGCTTTTTTTGTTTCAAGCTCTTCATACAAAGAATAAACTGTGCACGATTCAAAATTATATATATCCCACATTTCGGATATTATTGTTTCTATATTATTACTTGTTGCACCCTCTATAAGCTCAATTGCCATTTTGTCGTTTGCAACTCCTGAAATCCCAGAGAGTAAATTATAAGGAGCTTTTTCAAGAACCTCTTCTGCGATTTCAAGGGTACTACTGCTGCCTAAAAGCTTATATAATTCACTGTTTATCTCCAGTACATCCTGATTATGCTCATCACCCAGTATCTCTGCTATATCATCACACGCATCTTCAAGACTGATTGTTCCAGTCTTATATTTTGCTTTTATATCGTTTATGGGAGTAATGAGGGCATTTATATCCGTATCCGATACAAAGAGTATGTTGGGTTCTACCTTAATAGGGTTTTCAAGGTTATATGCGCCAATATAGGCCGTGTACTCACCGCTGCCAACCCCTGAAAGCTTAAAGGTATATGAAAAAGCACCGTTATTATCTGTTTTTTCACCGCCGTAGAAAACATTATTGCCGGCGGAATCTTTTACGGCTACACTTACACTTTGGTTAAAGCCGGCTTCTTCAACAGTTCCGGAAATTGTATATGTATGATTTTCAATATCACTGTCCAGTTCCACTGCTGCATAGCACGGCAAAGTCAAAAGACCGCACACCGCAAAGAATGCCATTAAAGTTTTTTTCATAATAATTCTCCATTCAATTTTAGTAAAATCTTAATTGCCGAATATTTGTGAATTTCTTTTTGTAATATGGACATAAAATATGCCCATATTACAAAAGACCTTTTGAGATTTATTAACTACTTTCTTTCGTCAATTGATAAAGGCTTCATGTTATCCACGTCATCCCATATCATAGCTTTACATGTATAAGATTGGTTTTCATCAAGCCCTGTAACGCTTACAGAATAATCTGCAGTTCCTGCAGATACATCAACATCTTCATTAACAGTAGCTTTAATCATTTTATTGTTGCTATCGTAAACTGCAAGAATAAGGGTTACTTTATCGTTTCCACCTGTATTCTTGATTGTATACACAGCAGTTGCAGCCTTTACCCCGCTTATACTTTCAATCACAGTTCCGCCACCATCTGTCAACGCCTTGAATGTTGCCGAAAGTGCCAATTCCTCTGCTACAACAGTATTTACTGTTACAACTGTAGGATTTAAGATATTTCCGTTTTCGTCATAAGCTATGACTTCTACACGCAGATATTTACCCAAATCTTCATCTGTAATTGTGTAATCAAATGTGTCAGCTCCTGAAATTGCAGTAAAGCTTCCGTCATCGTCCTTGCTGTCGCCTCTGTACCACTGATATCTTGTATCACCGCTATCATCCCTGCCAAGACCGTTGTCGTTGAACTCATATCTTGCGGCAACTCTCTGTCCTACTGCAAGATTACCGGCAATAACCGCGTTTTCAAGATAACCTACTTCTGCCGGATAGCCCATTGCTGTCAGCTCTGCATCCGTGTATCCTGCATTTCCTGCCAACATCTCAGACTTAGGAATTGTAGATACAATCATCTTCTTAACTTCGCTGCCTGTTTCACTCAGGTTAAGCCTTACATTTTTGAAGAAATCCTCGTAGAGATAAAATACAGGCCATGAGGTATAGTAAGTTGATGTTGCCGTAATATGAGCATAGTTATTTGCACCGTAGTAGGTATACGCTCTGTCTGCCCCCGGCTGACCTGAACGGAGTAAAAATCTCATATTTGAGCTATTGGTCATGTGTA
The DNA here is from genome assembly GCA_045542095.1 of Ructibacterium sp. Lineage (GTDB taxonomy): Bacteria > Bacillota > Clostridia > Monoglobales > Monoglobaceae > Ructibacterium. The sequence continues at coordinate 27,860 of JAZQKJ010000013.1, read as the reverse complement.
ATTTTTCTGCATATTTATCAAACTCTGCTCTTGAAAGAATTGTTACGCCTGCCTTAAATGTATAGTCATCTGTAACCGTATCATTGTTTCTCTCTGTCAGCCACAATCTATCTCTTACCACATAATCCTTAAGCTTAGTTTCTATCTGATTTGCACCTGCATTATTATTAATAGGTCCGCCACTTGCCTGGGTCCAGCTTGATGGACTTGCAACCTGAGCCAAGAAGTAGTTTTCAAGCCAGTATGCCATGTGCATCTCTGTTGTTGGGTCAGTCATTGGATCCCATTTTACATTATTTGCGTTATTACTGATTTTTCCGTTAACAACCGTTGCACCCTGCTGAATAATAAAGTGCTGATAGTCACCATCAACATTCTCTGAATCCAAAAGCTGATAATACGTATTTGCATTTGATGCTCCGTCTACCTTAAATGAATACTGTGTGGGAATTTCAGCCTGAGGCTTGGTAAGAGGTTGCCATGCTGTGTTAAGCTTAACTCCCTGACCAACTAAAATTGCATTTGATTTAACACCATTAACGTCTGCCCTAATGTACATATTTGCACAAGCATTTTTAATCTGCCACTGGTCACCGCTTGCACCTGTTACCGGCTCATAAGTCCCATTCTCTGTTTCTGACATATACCAGGTAACCGTTTCGGTTGTAACTGCATTGCCGCCTACTTTAACTGTTACAGGATAGCCCGGCACTGCCTTTGGTACTGTGATTTCTACTGTGCTTGTTGCGTCACTTGAACCACTATCATCCTGTATGCCAAGCATTGCAAGATCTGCAGAAGTATAACCGATAGCCTTAAGGGTTGCCGCATCGCTGTTGTTATGCTCTAATATAGCTGCTCTTACATCCGTACCCGTTACACTTAAGTCAAGCTTAACATTCTTAAAGAAGTCTTCGGTTAAGTAAAACGCCGGCAGAACTTTTGTTGAGCCCATCATGCTTTGAGGGGTTATAGCACTTATGTTATTTCCATTTATATAAGAATATGCTCTTTTTTGAGTAGTGTCCGCAATATGACCGCTTCGCATAAACATCTTTTCAATATCTGTAGCGTATAACTTATCAGCATATTTGCTAACTTCTGAAATTGAGAGTATTGCCGCATGTGCCTTGAATATATAGTCATTTGCTACAGCCGCACTTCTTTCTGTAAGCCAAGTATGTTCAGGAACGTATTCCCTCAAAGCCTCTTCCATTACCTTTGTAGATGCCGCATATCCTGTCCATACTTCATCTGTTGTAAGACCCTTGCTCCAGTAATTTTCAAGCCAGTATGCAAGATGCTTCACATCTGCCGAGTTAAGAGTTGGATCCCATTTTGTATTTGTTGAGTCCGAGCAAATCATTCCGTTTAATATGCTTTCTCCAAGCTGAACAATAAAATACTGCTTTTTACCGTCAACTGTTTCGCTGTCTAACATCTGGTAATAGAGGGATGCACTTTCTGTTGAGTCAGCTACCCTGAATGAATACTGTGATGGCTTTGCAGCCGCTGCACCATGCTGCCATTTGCTTAGGGTTGATGCTCCTGCACCAACAGCAATTGCATTTGACTTAGCACCACCGATATCAGCCTTAATATACTTATTTGCACAAGCGTTGGTAATAGCCCACTTATCGCCCTCTGCACCTTCAATCTGCTCGTAAGTTCCGCCTTCGCTGTCTGATACATACCATGTAACCGTCTGGTCTGTTATAGCAGAACCGTCCGCGGTAACTGTTACAGAATAGCCGGGAACTGCTTTTTCTACTGTAATAGCTACAACTGTATCAGATGTATCAGGAATATCAGGAGTATCAGGAGTATCAGGTTCGCTTGTACCACCGCTTACACCAAGAGTTGTTAAATCATCATCTGTGTAGCCAATTGCTTTAAGGGTTGCTGCATCGCTGTTGTTATGCTCTAAGATTAAAGCTTTTACATCAGCACCCGTTACACTTAAGTCAAGCTTAACATTCTTAAAGAAATCCTCGTTTAAATAGAATATCGGATAGATGTACTTTGTAGCCAATCCGCCAACATTTGCAGTAGTTGCCGAAAAATTATTGCCGTTAATGTATGCAAAAGGACGGAGCTTACCTGTATCGCCTATATGTCCGTTACGAAGCATCATTCTGTCAACGCTGTAAAGTCTGTCTTTATACTTTACAGTTTCTGCAATGGACAAAATTGCAGCAGACGCTTTAAATGTATAATCATTTGGAATTGCCGCACTTCTCTCTGTAATCCAGGTATGGTCATCTACTACATAAGGGACAAGCTTACCCTCTAATGCTTTTGTAAAAGCTGCTCCGCCTGTCCACACTTCAGCAGTAGTCTCGCCCTGACTCCAGTAATTATCAAGCCAGTACGCCATGGTCTTTTCTGTGTCGGGGTCTGCATCAGGATTCCATGTTGTAGCCGATGTATTCGAACTATATGTTCCATTTGCCGCAGATGAACCAAGCTGAATCATTAAGTAGTTATTTTCGCCGTCAACTGTTTCTGTGTCAAGTAATGTGTAATAAAGTGAGTCAGCTGCTGTTGAATCTGCTGTTCTGAATGAATACTGGGCAACAGGCTCTGTGGCTGTTACGCCGTGCTGCCACTTTGTAACTGTTGATGCTCCTGCACCGACTGCAATTGCATTTGACTTAACACCATCTACATCTGCTTTAATATACATATTTGCACAAGCGTTGGTAATTTTCCAATTATCGCCCTCTGCACCATCAACTATTGTATACTCTCCGCCCTCTGTTTCTGATACGTACCAAGTTACTGTTTCGGTTGTGATTGCATTACCATCTGCTAAAACCGATACCGAATAGCCGGGCACTGCATTTTCTACACTGATTGTTACTGTTTCTAACGCAAAAGCTGTAAATGCAAAACAACCTAAAAGCATAGAAAGTATAATAAGTATGCTTAAAACTCTACTTGCTATTTTCATAGTTTTCTCCTTTCAATTACTCGTTCATATATGGTTTTTCTTCAATATATTTGTCTATCAGTTTTTGAATTCCCAACATATCTGTCGGTGATTTAAATATCTCGGGATAAGTGGTAAGGTCATCGCCTTTCAGATTTCCGTCGGTTGAAATATTATCATAAAGATAATAGTTTGCTAAATATTTCTCAACACTAAACGATGGATGTATTGTATCATCGGTACAGAAAGCATAGTTTTCTCCCTCTGCTTTTTTACCTGTTAATGTCGAGAATACAAACTGTGCTGTAATATATCCCGAAAGCTGATTCTGGTGATATCCATCTCCGGATGACGCACTTACAATAAAGGTATTTTTATTGTAATCAATTTCAGTATCCTCTACTATCGCTGTTCCATTTATCAAATCAGAAATAAGATTACCCCAATCAACAAGCGTAACACCTGCATCTTCCTCAATAGTAGCTAAACACTTACGGAACTCTTTTTTTGCAGTTGTATCATTGACATAATACCCTGCCGGAAGCAACAAAATATATTTTGCATCAGGACTCTCTGTACTGAATGCATCTTTTACCAGCTGAATATCTTCCTTTAATACTTCCTCGGTAATCTCCCTGCTTGGAGTAGGTTGCATAACAACATAATCATACTCTGTATCTAAAAGCCGTTTAAAGTCCGCAAGATGATTGTGTCCGTCATGTCCTCTGCCTGCCGCACAGCTTTCTCCAAATATATCTTTTAAATTATGTCCTCCCCATGTCCAGTTAGTTACATGGAAATCCGCATTGTTTTGTTTTGACAGCTGATAGAAATACCCTTCATCACCTTGCCGCAACATCATTGAATCATCATCTAAATTCTGACCTGCGTTGATTACAGCCATGCCATAGAAGGTATATGAATTACCTATAAAGATGATTTTCTTCATATCCTTATACTCTTTTGATTCTGTGATTGGAGCATTTGTCAGGCTATCCCATACAAAAATCTTATATTTGACATTTTCACCTTCATCAATGTCTATTGACATCTCGTTTTCATTTCCCTTTGCAACCTCTAAGGTTTCTCCCGACTCAATATCAAATGTATTGTGAACAATCTTATCAAGGTAATCGTCTTTATATCTTGCAACCGCCAGCATTACTCCTTGCTTATCTAACAATCTGTTGGTGATGCTTGCCTTAAGATATAGCTTATTATCTTCACTTTCAACCGTTGCCTCCGGCAACTCGCTTCCTGTACTGTCTGCAAGATAAAACTCATTTACTCCGTTAAGAATTACTGCTATCTCTTTTTGGGTGTATCCAATAGAAGCAAGTTCATCAATTGTATTTAATTCAGCAAGCTGACTGAGCACTTCTGCGCCTGTTGCATTTAAATCGAGCTTTACATTTTTAAAGAAGTCCTCTGTTAAGTAGAAGGCAGGTAATACCTTTGTGGATGCCATTGAAGTATTAGGAGCAATACAAGCTATATTTCTTGTATTTACATAAGAATAGGCTCTTTTTTTGGTTGTATCTGCAATATGACCGTTTCGCATAAACATTTTATCAATATCATCTGCATATAACCTTGGTCTGTATTTGAGAACCTCCGCAATAGAAAGTATTGACGCATGAGCTTTAAAAGTATAATCGTTAGCAACAGCCGCGCTTCTTTCTGTAAGCCATGTATGTTCAGGAACGTATTCCCTCAAAGCCTCTTCCATTACCTTTGATGACGCGGCATATCCTGTCCATACTTCACTGGTTGTAAGACCTTTGCTCCAGTAGTTTTCAAGCCAGTATGCAAGATGCTTTACATTTGCAGAGTTAAGTGTTGGATCCCATTTTAGGTTGGTCGAGTCACTACAGATTTTTCCGTTTAATACACTGCTTCCAAGCTGAACAATAAAATACTGCTTTTTGCCGTCAACTGTTTCGCTGTCTAACATCTGGTAATAGAGTGATGCGTTTTCTTTTGAATCTGCAACCCTGAATGAATACTGTGCGGGTTTTGTAGTAGTAGAATCAATTACATAAGATGTGGTTGTTGTCACACCTTTACCCACTGCAATTGCATTTGACTTAACGCCAAGTATTTCAGCTTTAATATACTTATTAGCACAAGCATTTATAATCTGCCAGTTATCGCCTGTTTCGCCTACTATCTGCTCATAAGCCCCGTCTTCTGTATCTGATACATACCACAAAACAGTCTGGTCGGTTATAGCAGTACCGTCTGCAAGCACTGTTACGGGGTAACCGGGAACTGCTTTTTCCACACTGATTGTTACAGTTTCGGGAGCGTTTTCATCTTTTATATCTTCTTTTACCCCTAATGCAATCAGGTCGTCATCTGTATAACCAATAGCTTTAAGTGTTTCTTCATCACTGTTATTATGTTCTACGATTAAGGCTCTTACATCTTCACCGGTTACGCTTAAATCAAGCTTAACATTCTTAAATACATCCTCTGATAAATAGAATATAGGGAATATTTTCTTAGTAGCCAATCCGCCAACATTTGCAGTAGTTGCCGAAAAATTATTACCATTAACATACACAAAAGGACGTTTTTTGCTCGTATCCGCTATATGTCCGTTACGAAGCATCATTCTGTCAACACTATAAAGTCTGTCTGCATACTTTACAGTTTCCGCTATTGAAAGAACGGTTGCACTTGCCTTAAATGTATAGTCGTTGGTAATTGCCGCACTTCTCTCTGTAAGCCATGTGTGATCATCTACTACATAAGGTACAAGATTACTCTCTAACTTACTTGTAAATGCTGAACTGCCCGTCCATTTTTCATCGGTAGACTCTCCTTGACTCCAGTAATTATCCAGCCAGTATGCCATAGTCTTTTCTGTAGCAGGGTCAGCATCGGGATTCCATGTAGTAGCTGAGGTGTTGGTACTATATGTTCCGTTTGCCGCTGATGTTCCAAGACGAATTACCAGATAATTTTGCTTTCCGTCTACTGTTTCGCTATCTAACACCGTGTAGTAGATTGTTGTACCTGTTGTTGATTCTGTCCTGAAAGAATATTTTGCCACAGGTGTAGTAGCTGTTACGCCATGCTGCCATTTGCTTATGGTTTTTACACCTGCTCCAACAGCTATTGCGTTTGACTTAACGCCATCTACGTCTGCTTTTATATACATATTTGCACAAGAGTTGGTAATCTGCCAGTTATCGCCGCTTGCCCCGTCAACCAAGGTATACTCTCCGTCCTCTGTTTCTGATACGTACCATGTTACTGTTTCGGTTGTGATTGCATTACCATCTGCTAAAACCGATACCGGATAGCCGGGCACTGCTTTTTCTGCACTGATTGTTACTGTTTCTAATGCAAAAGCCGTAAATGCAAAACAGCCTAAAAGCATAGAAAGTATAATAAGTGTGCTTAATATTTTATTTAATGTTTTCATGCTCTTCTCCTTTTAGATTATCTGTTCTTATATGGTTTTTCTTCAATATATTTATCTATTAACTTTTGAATGCCCAGCATCTCTGTCGGTGATTTAAATATCTCCGGATAATTGGTAAGATCATCTCCTGTAAGAGTAATTTCACTTCCTTCGGGAGATATGTTGTCGTACTTATACCTTGAATTTATATTATTTTCAAGGTTAAATGCAGCATTTACATTTTCGTCTGTGCAGAAGCCATATTCCTCACCCTCTGCCTTTTCACCTGTTATAGCAGAATAAAGCATCTGCGCCTGAATATAACCGGTAAGCTGATTGGGATGATAACCGTCTGCCTCGGATACACTGACAATAAAACTGTTTTTGTTATACTCCTGCTTAGAATTTTCAACCACTGCAGTTCCTTTTGCTATATCATAAGCAACATTGCCCCAGTCTACCACAGTAACGCCTGTTTCCTCTTCCATGAGATCTATTGACGCAATGAATTCCAAACAGTTCTCTGTTTGATTTTTCTGGAAGTATTTCTGTGTAGAAATGCTGAGTATAAATTCAGTATTCGGATTTGCTTCTCTGAAAATCTCTTGTATTTGCTTTATATCTTCAATAGTAGTTTCAACATCAACCTTGGAAGACCCCGGTGTCATAACAACATAATCATAATTCATATCCGAAATCTTTCTTAAATCCTCAAGATGATTATATCCATCATGTCCACGGCCTGCGGCACAGTTTCCGCTGATTATATCTCTTAATCTATGACCGCCCCAAACCCAATTGGTAACTGTTACATCGGCACCGTTTTGTTTGCAAAGCTGATGAAAGAAACCATAATCATCGGTTCTCCTTTGAAGAATATCCTCTGTTAGATGCTGTCCCTGATCTATTACCACTCTGCCGTAATAGATATATGAATTTCCTAAAAATATAATTTTTTTGCCATCAAGGATATTTTTTTCTGTTTTGCTTTGTGCCTTCAATACATTATTAAGTATTATTGCCACATCGCCTCTTGTAAGCTCGTCTGTATATTCAATGCTTTCATTAAGATTTTCATCAAATCCCTTCGCCTTTGCAATACTTATATAACCTGTAGGATATGACAAATTTTCACTTCCTACAAAGCCAAGTGATTTTGCATACGCAAGGTCTTCGTTCATATCATACCCTGTGGCTCTTGCGACCATTGTATAACAATCCTGAAGTGTAATCGTTCCCTTTGGCTCAAATTCTGTTTCAGAAACACCATTGATTATTCCATTTTTGCTTGCCCATGAGATTGCCGAATAATATGTCGGATCATCAAGATCAGTAAACGCCGTTTCGTTCTTTCCGCTTTCGGATGATTCGACTCCGTTTTCCATGCGGTAAATAAATAACGCCATCTGCTCACGAGTTACTTTTTCATCCACACCGAATTCCGTGTTGCTTAACCCTTGTACGATTCCTTTTTCACTTAAGACCTCAATTGCTTCATTAAGCGAAGGGTTTTCATCTGACACATCTTCAAAATTTGCATCTGCCCCATAAGCAAAGCTGCAAAAGCTCATAACCAATGCTGCGGATAAAACACCTGCAAGCATTTGTTTTGTTTTTAAGCACTTCAACAGTAATGCCTCCTTTCAAATAAATGGTTTATTTAAAATTCCACTGCATCGCATAAATTGGTTATGCTGTCCATATCATTCCAAACCATAATTTTTACTTTATAGGTTTTGGTTGTATCAAGCCCTGTAACTTCTACGCTAGGAGTGCTTTCGCCTACTGTAGCAGTAACCTTGTTATATCCCACGTGTGCCATTTCATCTCCATCATATACTGCTATGATTAAGCTAACATCTTTTGCTGCAGCTGCGTTGTTTGTCAGAGTATACGTCGCTGTAAGTGACGTTGTTCCTGTTACACTTCCTGCAACAACATCACTTCCGCTTGCATTGGTCAGTGATGCAAATTCCGCACCTACAATTACACCAAGCTCCACAAGGTCGGCAGTATCGTAACCAATTGCTCTTAAGGCTGCCTCATCGCTGTTGTTATGCTCTAAAATTAAAGTTCTTACATCCGCACCTGTTTTGCTTAAATCAAGCTTAACATTCTTAAAGAAGTCTTCTGTTAAGTAGAATATAGGGAAAACATAATATGTTCTTGCTGTCGGACCCATTGCATTGAAATACTTCGTTTCATAGTTATAATACTGAAATGCGTTTGAATTATCTTTACGTCCATTACGCAGCATCATTTTAGCCGCAACATAGAACTTATCAGCATATTTTCTAAATTCCGTTGAACTCATAACCGTTGCATGTGCCTTAAAGGTATAATCGTTTTTGACTGTATTATTGTTGTTTGCAGTCAGCCAGGTATGTTCAACAACGTATGGCTTGATGGAGCTATCTAATGTAGCATTATTTGCCGCGTTTATCGGCGGCTGACCACTCGTAGGCGACCCTTTCCATTCGCTCGGAGTATCCACACCTTCATACCAATAATGCTCCAGCCAATATGCCATTGTCTTATTTGTTGACGGGTCAGCATCAGGCAGCCATTTCACCGTACCGGTTTTTCCCACATTTCCGCTTGCGGTTGACTGACCTGCACGTAATATTAAATATTGCTTTTTGTCATCAACAGTTTCACTGTCAAGCACTTGATAGTAAGCACTTGTACTCTCTGTTGAACCGGAAAGTCTGAATGCGTACCGTGTCTGTTTTTCTGTAGCAACATTGCTAACTATGGCAGTTCCTTCGCCTGTCAGCCCCGCTCCGACTTCAATTGCATTTGACCTGACACCATCTACTTCTGCTTTGATATACTTATTTGCACAAGCATTAGTAATCTGCCACTGGTCGCCTGTTGCTCCGTCAACCGCTGTATAGTCACCATCTTCGGCAGATGCTACATACCATGTAACTGTCTGGTCTGTTACAGCCGCTCCGTCTACCATAACTGTTACAGGGTAGCCGGGATTTGCCTTTTCTACGCTGATATATACACCCTCTTTTGTGGGGTCAAAGCCCAGGCTTACAATTTCTTCATCGGTATATCCTGCCGCTCTCAATGAGGCTACGTTGTTATGCTCTTTAATAGCTGCTTTTACATCATCACCTGTTACGCTTAAGTCAAGCTTAACATTTTTGAAAAAGTCTTCAGTTAAGTAAAACGCCGGCAGAACCTTGTTTGATGCCATTGAACTCTGAGGAGCTATAGCAGCTATGTTATTTCCATTTATATATGAATATTCCCTTTTGCTATTTGTGTCCGCAATATGACCGCTTCTCATAAACATCTTATCTATATCGGTCTTATATAGCTTATTTTTATAGTTACGCACTTCCTGAATTGAAAGAATTGTCGCATGAGCCTTAAAGGTATAATCGTTTGTTACAGCGGCACTTCTCTCCGTCAGCCATGTATGTTCAGGAACATACGCCCTCAAAGCCTCTTCCATTACACTTGAAGATGCACCGGTTCCTGTCCATACTTCATCTGTTGTAAGCCCCTTACTCCAGTAGTTTTCAAGCCAGTATGCAAGATGCTTTACCGACGAGGAGTTAAGAGTTGGGTCCCATTTTGTGTTGGTTGAATCACTACAGATTTTTCCGTTCAACACACTTTCGCCAAGTTGTATGATAAGATAATTCTTTTTGCCATTCACTGTTTCGCTATCTAACATCTGGTAATAGAGCGATGCGTTTGCTGTTGAGTCAGCTACTCTGAATGAATACTGGGTTGGCTTTGTGCTTGCTGCACCGTGCTGCCATGATGTACTTGTTGAAACTCCTGCTCCAACTTTAATTGCATTTGATTTTACTCCGTCTACCTCTGCTTTTATATACTTATTTGCACAGGCATTGGTAATCTGCCACTGGTTGCCTGTGGTTCCATCAACCGCTGTATAATCCCCATCTTCGGTTGAACACACATACCATGTAACAGTTTCAGTTGAAACAGCCGCTCCGTCTACCATAACCGATACAGGGTAGCCGGGGTTTGCCTTTTCTACGCTGATTGTTACAGTTTCTGCCGCAATAGCTGTAAATGTAAAACAGCCTAAAAGCATTGACATAACAATCAACATACACAAAAATTTATTAAAATATTTCATTTTCTTCTACCTTTCTAAAATATCAATTATTCCTTTACGCCGCCGACATTTACGCCGCCCATAATATGTTTTTGGAACAGAGCGAATAATAACAGTCCGGGAAGGCTGGATATTGCAAGTGCCAGCATACTTGTATTCATCTTTATTGTTCCGTCATTTCTTAACATGAACACTTTAACAGGCAGAGTCTGCAGTTCTTCATTGGTAAGAACCAGATATGGCATAAAGAATTCAGAAAACGCCGCCTTTGTCAAGGTTATTGCAACATATATCATGATTGGAACACTGAGAGGCATCATAATACTGAAGAATATTCTGCCGTTTCCGCAACCGTCAATACGTGCCGCTTCTATGTAAGAAATTGAAATTGAATCAAAGTGGTTTTTAAACAGTATTACGTTAAAAGCACTTGACGCCGCACTTATAACCATAGGCCAGAAGGTGTTAAGCAGGCTTACCTCCCAGGGAGTTTCCGCTACAAACGGGAAGTTAAGCAATGAAATAAAATAAGGAACAGTTCGTATCTGGGCAGGCATCATCATTGTCCAGACAATAAGTGCAAAAAGAAACTTTATTCCCCTTGGTTTGAGTCTTGATAAAACATAGCCGCCAAGCCCGTCAATTACAATTACAAAGACTATCTTGCCAAGTGCCAGTAAAATTGAATTTAAGGATGCATACCAGAAATTCAATACATCCGATGCTTCTTTAATACGTTCCCATGCTGTGCTCCATGTTAAATCTTTTGGGAAAAAGTTTACGCCTGTATATATCTCCTGAGAGCCTTTAAATCCTGAAAGCAACGCCCATATATAGGGAAGAACACAGATAACGCATATAATCATAAGGACTGTAAAAAATGTCCAGTATACAAATTTACCTTTAAATGTTTTTAAGTCAGCGGAATTTATTACACCGGCTGTCTTACTTTGAAATCTTTTCATTTTTCCGCCTCCTTAATAATTCTTTTCTATTCTCTTATTCAGATAAAAGTAAAAGCTTGTTACAATCATCAAAATAATAAATATAATTACACCCAATGCCATTGCATGACCTGCTCTGCCGTTTACGAATCCATATTTGTACAGCTGTAAGCCTACAGTAATAGAAGCATTATTAGGTCCTCCACCTGTCATTGTCATAGGCTGTTCCATGGTCTGGAACACACCTATAATTTGATTTACAAAGCCAAGGAGTAACATTCCGCTTATCTGTGGCACTGTGACATTACGGAGTCTGCAGAACATTCCCGCACCGTCAATTGTAGCCGCCTCGTAAAGCTCTACCTGAACTGATTGAAGTGCCGCCAGATACAAAACCATTGTTCCGGGGAATGCGTGCCAGGTTGACGAAATTACAATATACAAAATTGTAAAACGCTCATCATTAAGCCAAACATAAGGCTCAAGTCCAAACTTTGTAAGTATCATGTTCATAAGACCGCTTACATCAGGGCTGTACACAAAATACCATATAAGATATGCTGCAACGCCCGGAATAACCGTAGGAAGATATGTAAGGATTTTAAAACCACTTTTAAAATGTACCATTTCGTTTATCATTACAGCAATTATTACAGGGGGGATAAATCCTACAACAAAAGACCAAAGTACATATTCCACCGTGTTAACCAATGTTGGTACAAACTGCGTATCAGACATTACCTCTATATAATTACGAAAGCCTATAAACTCGGTAGGCGTATAACCCTTCATTTTGAAGAATGACCATATTCCACTCATAACTGTTGGACGCCATACACAGAGATACATTACAATTATCAAAGGCAGAATTAACAGCCATGCTTTGAAATCATTTGCCCGCCGTTGCCGTCTTTTCATTTTTTCCAAATCATTTTTTGTAGTGTTCATTTTGATTTCCTTTCGCTGATATATAATTCTTTAGGGGAGGATACTGCCGCAAGCATACAAATAACTTACGGCAGTATATGAATTAGTAATCTAAATTATTGAGATAATTTGTCTGGAAATCAGTATTTGCTTTTTCAATCAAAGCCTTACAGTCTGCATTTTCATCATTTAATACGTTCTGAATAAGGCTATCGAGTATACCATATAAATCCTGTGCACAAACAGGTTCTTCAGCTTGAAGTTCAATCGTATCACTTACCAATGCTTCATTATATAAACGAACATGATTCTGATTTATGTTTCCATACTTCTCTATCAGTTCATCGGTAAGAGCAGATACTTCTGCATTATCGTTCCAGATTGAAAGGGATTTTACACCAATAGCCTCGCCGTTTTCAACCTTCTGCTGATAAGATTTCTCTTTTGAATCTCTCAACGCATCTGTTACTCTGTAATCAGTGCCTATATGCATCAGCCAGTCAATACCTGCCTCAGCCTGCTCTGGAGTTGAATTCTCGCTTATACAGTTAACTGTACCACCCAGCAAACTTACATGACGTTTAGGACCTGCAGGAATTGGCATAATACCAACATGATTAACATCCATTTCATAAGGTGCAACGCTTGCAGAGGCTGAACCGGCTGCAAGTATCATTCCTGCCTCACCTGTTGCATAAAGTTTCACCTGTTCCTTCTGGTCTACAAGAGCGCCTGCCGGCAGAACGTCATATTTCCATCTTAAATCTTTAATAAACTGAAGGGCGTCAATTGCCTCCTGTGTATTAAATGTTGCTTTCCAGCTTCCGTCTGCATCCTGCTCCATAAAGTCAACACCATAAGACCATGCAATATTTGTAAACAGCCAACCGCCTGTGTTATTTGATGTAGTAAGAGCAAATCCGGACTTACCCGTTGCTTCCTTAATCTTTACAGCAAACTCAGCCATCTCGTTCCAGTCTTTAGGCTGTTTGGGTGTTCCGTCAGCCTCCATAAGCCCTGCCTCTTCAAACAAGTCTACATTATACATAAGACCTATTGAATACGCTTCGGTCGGCAACATAAGAGCTTTTCCGTCCCTTGATATTAAATCAAGAAGCTGAGGATTTAAATTATCATAAAGACCTTTCTCTTTTAAAATTTCGGTAATATCATAAGTATACTCACCGTCCATAAGCTTCTGTGATTCAGTAAAGTGTGTTCTGAAAACATTTGGAAGCAATCCCGCTTCAGCTTTTGGATAAAATGTACGTAAATCGAATGACCAAGTATCAGGCTCAATTGTTACATTCTGGTTAGCAGCTTCAAAAGTCGCTTTTTGTTCATTTCGTCTGTCAAGAGATGCGCCTTCTTTTGTTGGCCAGTCACCTACTGAAATCGTTACACTTCCATCTGAAGCTGTATTTCCTCCGCCGCCACAGCCTGTTAACGCACAAGCAACCAACGCTGCCGACAAAATACCGGCAAAAACTTTTTTCATCTTCATTTTTTTCATTTTAATTTCTCCTTTTCTTTTTTGGATTAGAGTTTATTTATTATTTCTGCATAAATCTTATCATGGGAAATTAGCGATTTCAACGTCCATTTTTCGTAAATGTATAAAAAATCTACCATCTTGATACTTTATTTTTCTACCATGTAAAAATAGTTGACTTTTTATTCCCAATAATGTATAATATCCACAGTAAACACTGTAATAAAAAGGAATTTCTTACAATATGGAGGGGAAAATTTTGACTTTTAAAAAGAAAGGGTTGCGTTCAATATTCCAAACGACAATGGGTAAAATTTGTATTATTCTCATCATTCCCTCTATCATTCTTCTTGCGTTTGCATCTACCATTACTGCATATTACATAAATAACTACAAAAATCTGCTCGCTTCAAGCTATACAAATGAGCTGAACAGTTTTTTGATTGACACCGAGGAACAGATGAACTCTATAATAAGTACAACTGTCTTTATTTCCCAAACAGGCGACATAAATGCTCTTCTTACATCCCCTGATGCTCCTGTATCTGTTTCGGAGATTTCCTTCGTACTTGATAATGCGAAAAAATCTTCACAGCTAATTGACAGCATTATCCTTTACAACAAATCAGCTGATTATATCATCACCTCAACAGGAATGTATTCACCTAACGAATATTTTGAGTCGCTATACGCCTACGACAAATACCCCCTTGATTATTGGTATAAATTCAGTGCAACAGCAAAAAGTACAAAAATTCTACCCGCTTCTTCAGTTACGAACAGCATAGATAATGCAACACAAACCATTGTACCCATTGTTTTTACCCCATTTGATGCAAGCACAAATAAAAATTTACTTATATTCAACATAAGCATTGACCAGCTTTTTAATTACTTTGAAGAATGTAATCTTACACCCAACTCAGAGTTTTATATGATTGACAATTCCTCTGATGAGGTTTACTCAAATTCTGTCAATATCCTTTCGTCTAACGAACATCAAGAAGCTATACGAACATTAAAAAATTCTCTCCGCGTTAATTCCGAAATGATTTCTGTAGGCAGCGAAAAATATCTGTCGATAAAATCAACCGACAGATCAAACATTTGGGGGTATACTTATCATGTTCTGGTTCCTAATTCAGATATTAACAGCAACGCCGCAACAATAATACTTGTTTCTTTTATGTCAATTCTTGTTTTGGTGTTTTTAATGGTTTTATTTGTACTTTTCGGAACCAAAAGCTTATATACCCCATGGAAGAAATTAGCACACTTTATGAATTCCCACAAAAATGCCGAAAATACCTTTGATAAACTTCCTTCGGATATTGCGAACTATATTGCCGCTGAAATTTCTGACATTGCTACTGCAAATGAAACACTTAAGCAAAATCTCGCAGTTACTCTTCCTCTTAGCCAGGAAAAGTATTTAATTGATATTTTAAATAACAGCAATAACAATCCTGAACTTGATTCTGAAATTTTAGCTCCCCTTTCTTTTAAATACGATTACTTTATGTCTATTGCTGTCAACATTACCATAAATCCGCAATACTTTGCCAATAATCCGGCGATAGATGCTACACATCTTAACAAAGAAATATATAAAATAGTAAAAATGTTTTTTTCTAACAGCTTTATCACATACGAACTTCCCAGCATGAGTAATATTTTATATTTTCTTTTAAATCTTGAATCTGACACTCTTTTTGAAGAAATACAGGCTGTTGTTGACAAGATAACTGACATGTTTACAGCAGATAGAGAAAATATTACAATATATTTCGGAATCGGAAATATATATCAGGGATTTGATGGTTTAAAACTCACTCATCAAGAAGCAATATCAAATGTCCTTAACGAAATGAATTCTGATAAAATACATATTTTTTCACCCCAGAATAGTAATTTCCCGTTTAATTCAAGTAAGGAAAGCGTTCTTATTAACTATCTTATTGCAGGGCATACCCAAAAGGCTTTAGAACTACTCAACAACGTCTTTACACAGACGGCAACAGTTTCCTATGAGGTCAAAAAACAAGTTTACTCTGATATTATTTTTGCTTTTGAAAGGGTTTTAAGACAAAAGCATATCCGTCCGGAAGAATCACCATCGGATGTTATTAAAAGCCTTTCAAATGACACGGAAATACATACATATATTAAGAGTCTTCTTGATATTATTTCAAAGGATATGCAGACACCAACTACCAAGCTTGATATTTCAGCTGTTGTTGAGTATATAAGTGACCACTATACTGAAGAAATATATTTAGAAACTATCGCAGACGCATTTAATACTTCAATGAAATATTTATCAAGAAGAATACGTCAGCATCTTAATATGCCATTTAAGGATTACCTTACAAAACTGCGTATAGACAAGGCAAAAGAACTTCTTGAAACCACTGATATAAAAATATCAGACTTATATACTGCTGTGGGTTTTCAAAACAGGGCTGCATTTTTAAGAGCATTTAAAATGCGAGTAGGACTTACTCCCAGCGATTACCGAAAAAACCTGCAATCAAAACAATAATAAAGAGAGATATGAAAATAAGATGCTGAAACTTCAAAATCAACATCTTATTTCATTGTATACGAAAAAAGACCTCATAGAGCATAAACTCTACAAGGTCAATTTTATATTCGGGTTTGCCTTTTTTGTTATATCTGGGTTTGCCCCGAAACATAGTACAACATTCTTAACTTGTATTATATTCCTAATCTAATACAAAGTCAATACAAAAACAGAAATCTACTATTATAGTTGTGGACAGTATCTAACATTTAATTAAGAATTTCTTATATTGTAACTATCGCAAATTGGGCAAAAAATACAAATTCCTTTGCTGAGATCGAAGGTATTTTTTAACGACTGCACTTGGCGACGGCATCCATTGCAGAAAACGCTATATAGGTGATAATCTTGGAATAATGGTAGATGTTCTATCTTTTGTTTCCATACATTTAATTATTGAATCATATACTATAATTCTATTATAACTGCCGAATACTTATCGGGCAGACATACAGTAAGTACTTTGTCTTTTTTCCCAATTTCGCATTTCGATTCGGATGGATACAAAATTTTTGATTCCTTATCAAATTTCAAAGGAATTTCCAATTTATCATCGTTAGAATCCATTCTCCAAACAGCGAGCAACTTGCGTTTTTTGGATTTCATGCCCAGACACAGCCATCCATCACCATATTGGGGAATACCCAAAGGATAAAATGGAATAAATTCCTTTATATCTCCACGGATTTTCTTGTAACATTCCACGCCCTCTTTAACCAGAGCAAACTGTTTGTCATTAAGACCTGTTATTTCACCGCTTAAATTCATTCTCTGGAGCATTGAATTTATCATGTTAAACGCTACAGCATTTTCATCATCTTCTTTTCGCGGATAAGACCACACAAGAGATTGTTCGGGCAATAATGCAGTGGGTATAGCTGCTGCAATATTTGCAGTATTTTTCCAGTTTTCTTGATCACTTACAGACAAAAGGTGGTGTTTTTCGAGATGAGCATAATCCATACGCAAACCGCCGCTTGAACAACCTTCTAGTATCAAATCGGGGTATTTTTCCCTTATCTCATCAATCCACTTTAAATATGCACGGTTATTTTCTAAAAGCCCATCTCCAAAGCTGTTAGAATTAACCTCTGTGCCAACGCCACCCTCAATATTATAATCTGTTTTTATATAACCAACACCATATTCATTAACAACTCTGTCTACGATTGACGTTGTATATTCACGAACCTTTTTATTTCTAAAATCCAACTGGTATCTACCGTGGTCAATTACTCTTTTTCCGTGACGCATAAAGAAGCATTCGTCTTCAAAATAATCTGCAATCTGACAGCCTATTCCCATTACCTCAAGTTCAAGCCATATTCCAGGAACCATACCTTTGGAGCGGATATAATCAAACACTTCTGTAATTCCGTTTGGAAATCTTTTCTTTTGCGGACGCCACTCA
Organism: Ructibacterium sp.; assembly: GCA_045542095.1. Classification (GTDB taxonomy): domain Bacteria; phylum Bacillota; class Clostridia; order Monoglobales; family Monoglobaceae; genus Ructibacterium. The sequence continues at coordinate 10,053 of JAZQKJ010000013.1, read as the reverse complement.
CCTACTGTTTCCCACCAAGTTCCATCTGCATACCAGCCTGCATCCATACAATAATAATCTGCACCCGCTTCTGCAGCCTTGTCAATTACCGGAATCATTTTCTCTGTAGTGGGATCTGCCCAAAGGCAATGCATATAATCATTGAAAATAACATGCATTTCTTTATTCTTATCGCTATCTTTGAATATAATTCTGCGGTAATTTGTCATAGCTTCAAGTGCAGAATCAAAATTACTCCCAACTGTAAGACTTACATTTACAGTTTTAAAGCATTCTCCCGGTTTTAAATTCTTATACCATTGATTTTCTCTCTCTGTAGGTCCGCTTAATCTAAGATAAAGCATGTTGTCAATATCACTTATTTCCCAATGCCACGAGCCATTGCTTTCTATCTGCCACAAGAGAGTAGATTTTTCGTCATAAAATGCCGCCATAGGAAGGTATTCTTTACACGACCACATTCCTGTGTTTGAAGCCATGACTCTTTTCATAGCAAAGCCACGCTCTGCTTCAAGCCCCAAATCTTCAAGAGAATAATCTTTCCAATTAGCTTCTCGTGTCCACGTACTGTGCGGGATAGCTATTCTTGGATTATCGGTACTAAGTCCTGTATATGCAAAAGACGAAACATATTCAAGTCCCACATCGTTCGATGAAATATTATAAACCTCTGTCCATGTGCGGCAAGCTGGAATATCCTTATAAAACTGATAATTTATAACTGCGCGTACTTGGTCATCACAAAGGCTGAGTTCAAGCTTGTTTCCGTATTCATTTTCATAATACTTATGATCATCATACAGAAGCGAAAAAAATCCCGATGTCCCTGTATACTTTGCACCATGATGGTCATTCTGGTTTTCTCCGCTTATTTGAAGTTCCAGTGCAGGTCTCCATTTAAGACTTCTTTCTGTTTCAAAAACATTATTTTCACTAGAAAAACTTTTGAGCGCTACTTTTTTATTTTCGTCAATCTCAAACACAACCGAAAGTCCGTTTTGAGTGAAATCAAGAATCATTTTCCTTCTCCTTAATGTTTTTTATTAATTATATCAATATATTCCTTAATCTCAATGTAATTTTTATTTTAATACATTGAGAAAATTCTTATTGCCTTTTTTACATCTTCTCTTATGGCCTCTGTAGCATCACTTACCACATCGTGAAATTGAGTATATTTTTTGTTTGCAATCGCTTCTGCCGCAACTTTTGATGTAGTTGAATAATAGTTTATTTTGCGGATACCGCGTCTTATTGTTTCTTTAAGTTCATTTTCTGTCAGACCACTCGCGCCATGCATAACAAGAGGAACATCAATGACATCTTTTATCATGCTGATTCTATCATAATCAAGAACCATTTTTTTAGCAGAAATTCCGTGAACAGTACCAAAGGCACACGCAAGAGCATCAATACCCGTTTCTTTTACAAATCTTTGTGCCAGCATTGGATCTGTATATACGCTTTCACCGTGGTGATCGCCGTATCCATCGGCTCTTTCTCCCATTGAACCCACTTCACCTTCAACAGATGCACCAAAACGAGCAGCCTGCTCTACAACCAGAGATGTATTTGCAATATTTTCTTCAACATCGCCTTCAGAACCATCAAACATTACAGATGTAAATCCAATATCCAATGCTTTTTTTACATAGGAAAAATCTGTTCCATGGTCCAGATGAACACATACGGGTACGGTGGATTTTTCTGCCATATACATCATGATTGGACCAATTTCATCAAGCTTACATACACCAATATCTTCATGAAGCTGTGCGTGCATAATTATAATCGGTTTATTTAACTGTTCTGCCGCACTCAAATTTGCTTGCAGGCTTTCGAGGTTAGGAGTATTAAATGAACCAATAGCACATTTTTTTGCCTCTGCAACTTTTAATATTTCTTTTAAACTTACTAACATATTATCACCTTTTCTTTATTTGTCTATCTCTGCTATAATCGGCCTTACCGCATCAAATATTTTCTTATACGCTCTATAATACTTTTGATATTTTTCTGTTTTATCATAATTCGGAACAAATGTTTTCTTTTCCTTTACAAAAACGGATTTTGCCTCATACAAATCCTTGTAAATCCCAATAGCAACACCTGTCATCATACAAGCACCGCATGCACCCGCCTCCTTGGCAAGCAAAGCTGTTACAGGACGATTTAATATATCCGCCTTCATCTGCAGCCACACATCAGATGAAGCACCGCCGCCTGTTGCATAAAGCTTTTCAGGTCTTATTCCAAAGCTCTCGAGGTGCTCAATATTAGTCATTATTTCATAAGTTACACCTTCCATAAGAGCCTTATATATATCAGCGTCTGTGTGTTCAAGTGTTAGTCCAATCATAGCCGCCTTTGAGCTGTTGTCCATATACGGATTTGCAGCTCCTGCAAAATGTGGCAAAACCAGAATACTGCTTGGCTCATCTTTCACTGCAGAGTCAAGCTCTGCATAGGATTTATCTCTTGAAAAATTATCACGGAACCACTTTAATGTTGCTCCGCCCGTAAAAGAAAGTGCATAGCACACATAAGTACCATCAAACACATAGGGAACAACGGAATAACCTTCAGTGTACAGTTTTTCAGATTCCGGAATTTTATCAAACACAGGTGTCACACATTCAACCGTGCCTGTTCCGTCAACCGCCTGTCCGACCTCAAAAACTCCCGAACCGACAGCAGCAGCAACCTGGTCGTGTGCACCATTTACAATTTTAACACAATTTTTAATTCCAAGTTTTTCTGAAATATCCGCTTTTATTTCACCTGCAACATTAAACGCAGGAACAGGGACGGACAAAAGATTTTTATCTATTCCCGCTGCATCAAATATTTCATCGCTCCAGCATTTATTCCGTATATCAAATGCCATTGTTCTTGCCGCAAGTGAATAGTCAATATATGCCTTTCCTGTCAGTTTATAGACAATATAGTCCTCCATCAGCATAATACGTTTTACCTTTGCAAAAACTTCGGGACGATTGTTTTTAATCCACATTATCTTTGGAAGACTGTACATTTGGTGAGGTTTTACTCCCGAGATATATGTGAGTTTTTCTTCGTCCAATGCCTCGCAAAGCATTTTTCGTTCTTCTTCCCCTCTTGGGTCTGTATACAGCATTGAAGGCATCAATACATTGCCATTTTCATCCAAAGCAGTAAAGGTTTCGCCAAAAGTGGTAACGCCTATTGCTGAAAGTTCATACTTTTGTGCCGTATCCTTTATAACATCGCATACTGCATCAAAAATAACAGATGCATCTATCTCGTGCTCGCCGCTTTGGCGGCTGACCTCATATTCCTTATATGAATTATATATAAAATTACCCTTATCATCATAAGCCGTAAGTTTGCAACCTGTTGTTCCGACATCAAGTCCGCCTATAATCATAATTACACCTCTATACTTACAACATCATAACCAAGATAATACTTAAATGCTTCTTCTAAAATTGCTTTAACATGACCATTTGCAACAGTTGTATGATGCTTAAATCCGCCTCTTGCAAGTTTTATAAGCTTGGTCTGAAGATTATCAATCTTTGCAACACCGCCGCAACCGAAGAATTCTTTCTCTATATCTTCACCTGTGAATTCGCCTTCACTAAAATAGATTGTAATTTTTCCATCTTCTGTCTTACAGTTTGAGAATGTCATAGGGAATGCCGCAATTCTTCCCTCATTTGTTCCCCAACCACTACCAGGGTCACCTTTATCAAACATCTTATGTGATGTAACTTCTCCTTTACCTGCCATAAGTTTTTGTGCAGTTGAACCACAATGGAAAAGAATTACTTTATCGGGATCATCACCATAGTTATTGTTCCAGTCAAGACACGCTGCAGGCCCCTCAGTTGCAAGAGAAAGTGCACGCATGGTAATAGCACTGCACATATCAATCTCACACGATGCAACAATTCCTCTGTCATTAAGCTCTGAAATAAGAACACAAGGACAAACCCTGAGATATGTTTCCATTTCGTTCCAGCATCTAAGTGATATTGCATCTAGGTGATAATTTTCTATGTATTCATCAATAACCACACTTATTTTTGAAAGCATTATCTTTTTATCCTCAGGAACATTAGAAAAGTCTGTATAATTTTCAAGTACCTTTTTCTTTTCAATAACCTTTTTATCATCGTCAGCCTTTTCACGAACAAACTCAAAGAGTTCAGACAGGTCAAAACTTTCCACATTTATTCCATGACGTTGCATTGTTAATTCGTCGAAACGAACCGTCTTAAATGCAGTAGTTCTTGCACCGATACAGCCGATGGTAAAGCGCTTCATTCCATTTACAACTCGGCAAACACCAGCAAAATCATGGAGATTCTGAGTAAACTCAAGAGTCAGCGGATGAACAACATGTGGTGTCATAACTGTATATGGAACTTTATACTGTTCAAAAACATCGGTAACAGAGAATTTACCACAGTAAGCATCTCTTCTGTGTTGGAAATCCATTTTGCCTATTTCATCAGGATATGCCTGCATAAGAATAGGAACGCCTGCATCCTGCAAAGCAGCAATTGCACCATTTTCATCAACGAATATAGGCATACATAAAATTACACCGTCATATTCACCTTCGTGAGATTTTAACCATTTAGCATAAATTCTGCCTTCGTCACGTGTTTCAACTGCACCATATCGAGTAGCATCTTTATCCATGATAATATAATCATATCCGGCATCAGTTACGGCTTTGACCATATCATCCCTTGCACCTTCAATAAGTTCAGCCGGCATAAATCCACGGTTCCCAAAATACAAAGCAAAAGTTTGTTTTTTCATAAAATATACTCCTCATAAAAATTTTATATTTTATATTGATTATATTTATTTTTCTGCTATAATGAAAGATAAATATGTATAAAAACTTGTAAATTTGTACGAAATGGTAGGATAATTTTTATGGAATTGAAGATTAATTTCGAAAAACTCGATGATATTATGAAAGCATTTTATTCATTAACTAAAATTAAAATTATTCTTTTTGACGAAAACCGTAATGTTATTCATTCATATCCACAATATGATTGTACATTTTGCAGAAAGATGAAAAGCTATGCTCATACCGCAGAGTATTGTCTGAAAAATGATATTGAAATTTTTAATGAATGCAAAAAAACCGGCAAGCTGATTGTTTACACCTGCCATGCCGGTCTTGTAGAATGTTGTGCTCCCATCAAGCAAAACGAAAATGTACTGGGATATATTATGTTTGGACAGATTTCTGATCTTCCTTCTAAAAATACACTTTATCAGAATGTAACAAATGTATGCCGACAATATAATCTTGATGAAGATCAATTTTTAAAAGCATCAAAATCAATAAAGATTAAAAGTTATGACTATATAATGTCATCTGCAAAAATATTTGAAGCGTGCATAAGCTATATAATTATAAATGAAATGCTTATACCCCAATTTGACAAAACTATGATTGAATGTGAAAAATACATAGATGAACATCTTGATAGTGTAAATGTAGAGGCACTATGTAACTACCTGAATTTGAGCAGAACAACTCTATACGATATTTTTAGAAACAAAACAGGTCAGGGCGTTGCATCGTTTATACGCAACAAGCAACTCGAAGAAGCAAAGCGTCTTTTGGCAGAAACAGAATTATCAGTAAGCGAAGTTTCGTCAAAATGCGGATTTTACGACTACAATTATTTCAGCCGGATATTCAAGAAAAAATTTGGTTACAGTGCAAAAACTCACAAAAAATCTCACTCATCAAATATATGACAACCTAATTCTGAAAAGTTTCCAAACAAGAAGCTTTTATTCATCATTTCTGCCGAATTTTGCACACTTGGAACTATTCTCAAATGCGATGCAAATCTCTTAAATTCTCCATCAAATCTTTCTATATTACCCAAATATGACGCTATCGTTGTCAATCCAACAAACCCTATTTCCAGCATTGTCATAAAATCTAAATTCCATTCCATTCGTCAGTCCAGGAAACAGTCATATTACACTTATCATCATACGTAATTGGTAAAATGCTATATCCGGAATTTTGCAAATTATCAGGAATCCAATGATCTAACATAAGATAATCCTTATCATTTATCGTAAATATGAATGTACTTTGTCCGTTAAAAGTTTTTCTGGAATTTTTACCCTCACAAGGATTATCAATCAATTTCCATTTTCCTAAAAGATTGTTACTGATAGCAAACAAGGCACTATTGCAATCCCAATCTGTACAACCTGAAGTCACCATGTAATAAATTCCATTGTGATAACACAATGCAGGAGCCTCACGTTCCTGGTCTATTAAAACAGAAACATAAAAACCATCAACATCGGTATAATCTTTGGTTAGCCTAGCTATATTAAGTGTTTTATTCCAATCCTTGGAGTGTATTAAATAAGCATTTTTATCAATATCTACAAACAATGTCATATCTCTGCTATCCTGACGGTTTGGCTGTTTTGTATATAAAAATTCAAATGGTCCATAGGGTTTATCTGAAATTGCTACACCAATACCAGCATAAATGTAATCAGATGAATCAGAATGAAACCACATAACAAATTTATTAGTATTCTCATTAAATATAACTTTGGGACGTTCTAAAACCTTTGAAGTATGCAACATGCTTTCGGGATTTTCTTTGTCAGCCTCCAGGACCAATCCCTCATATTTCCAATTTATCAAATCTTTTGAACTATAACAAGAAACTCCAATAACATCAATACTTCTTTTCCCAAAACGATTTTCTTGTCCTTTATTCTCACCATACCAATAATAGACTCCATTATATTCTATTATACAACCGCCGTGTGCTTGAATATTATTGCCATCAATATCTTTCCACATTTGTCCGTTTTTCACTATATACACCTCAATATACCATTGAATTTTATAAGTCTATGTTGATTTTTTTCTTTACATAAAATCAAATGAGATCACCGGTATTTTATCATCATTGCCCCAACTACTTATCGGAACCAAAATAAGTTTGTCAAAACACTGATTAACAGATATATGATATGATCTTTTACGATTATTATTAACTGCTATAATTTCACAACGTTCACCATTTAATTCACCAAGCAACTTAAACTCCTTGCATAACGTCTTCGGCATATGCATTTGTGGACTTGTTAACAAATGATTTGCTCTAGTGGAATGCATTCTTTCGCTTTCGCCACCAGGAAGAGTGTTACGATTTAGGTCGCTACAAAAAACGATATGTACTGATGATATATTTGTTTTATTAAAGCTATAAATAATTTCTTCACCACTTGATGCAACATACGAACAATTGCCTTCGTCAGTATTATAGATGCTATGTGCTCTATCTTGACCATTTCTTATAATACTGTTTTTAATATTTAATTCTGCACCTTTACATGAAGATGAAATTTCACGTATTTTAGATGGTAAAAAACAGTCCTCGTCCATAAGCAGGTTCTGCAACAACTCCACTTTTTTAAGATATACATCATGTGGAGTAAAATTGTGTTTGACTGCAATCGAAGCAGCCTTTCCTACAGCTTCTCCTAAAAGAGTACAAGTTGCCATAACACGAATGCTGCTCATTGCCATATGTGTCATGCTTATATTTCTTCCGGCAAAGAAAAGGTTTTCTACATTCTTTGAGTATAATGCACGATATGGCAGAGAATACGGCGCAGGAGTTTCTATGTTTGTATTAGGAGCTCCTTTATGATAAAATCCACCTGGAAAATGGTCATCAATCGGCCAACCACCAAAGGCAATTTCATCTTCAAAAACAACATTATCGCTGATATCCCTTTGAGTTATCATGTACTCTCCGCACATTCTTCTCGACTCCCTTTTGCCAGGTAAAAATCCAAGAAAATCCAAATCCCATTTTTTACTATCATAATCCCCAGAATTTTTAATATAATCCCAGGTTCCTGTTGCAAGACTAATTAACTCATCCCGAATAATCTCAGTATCGTCAATCGTATTTTTATTTCCACCAAGCTCAAGGTACCAGAAATTCTCAAATTCATTATAAATGTTCGGTTTACGGTTTTCAAAATCCTCGCTTTTCAAAGAAGTGCTCCACTCAGGTGCAACATACTTTATATCTGATAATGTTTCACGGCCCTGTATAAGACAAGACATACCCATTGTCATATCGTCCGGCTTACAAACTTCAGTATCTTCATTAAATTCGTAATTTGCTTCTCTTCCAATACTAAACTCTGCATCACATAATGGCGCCAAAATACTATCTCCTGAACTGTCACAAAAAAATTTCGCTTCAACATCATAAAAGCATTGAGTTGTCATCTGATAGCCTGTTATACTTTTTATTTTTGTATTTCGTCTGTAAAAAAATTCACCTTTTTCAACATCAGCTTCCATACACGTACAATTAAGGAGCAAAGTAATGTTTTCTTCTCTACGTACAAAATCATACAATACTGTATCCCACACAGCATAACTCTTTGTCGGATTTCTATACAGATTTTCCAATGCAATTTCTTCTAATATACCTGTTTCCCTATTATCTTTCCCATGAGACCCGCATATCCACATACGAATTTCAGAAGAAGCGTTTCCACCTAAAACAGGGCGTTCATGCATCAAAACAACTTTAAGCCCCTCTCTTGCAGCAGAAATAGCAGCACCAATACCTGCCATTCCACCACCAACCACACACAGATCACATTTAATCTCTTTTTTATTTAACAAAAAAAACATCCTCCTCATGGCTATTTACTATAATCAAACTATATTATTCATCGATTTTCTATATTTTTATTATGTTTTAAATGCCGCAGATTTCTGCAACACATTCTTTTGCTATTCCAATATCTGCTTTAGAAATTTCTTCATCAAAATCACAAAATGTATTATTCTTCACATCATTACCTGAAAGGATAGAATACCAAAGCAATCCAAGTGCATATCTTCCAAGACCTAAACTTGCATGCAATGTATCTCTATGTACTTTCTCTATTCCTGATTCTATAAGTCTTTGAAAAACCCTTCCTGATGGTATAACTAAATCTGCATCGATTTCTTCAGCCGCTTTTTCATATGATACTTCTATATCTTTAAACATATCGACATGATTGTCATATCCCAATTCAATATTCAAACGATGAGAGTCTTTTTCATACGCCCATGTCTGATGGATTGCAATTTTTGCTTTAGGTACACATAATCTTACATACTCAACTATTCTATTAAGATAAGGTTGATAAGTTTCATAGTAGGGTGATTTATTGCTGACTTGCTGAATTGTTACAACATCCCAATCACGATTTAAAAGTGCCTCCTTTAATGACACCTTAAATCCTGTGCTTTCTCCATTCATTTCAAGCATATATGCTCTTTCCTCGCTCATCATATTTCTATAATGAAGCGAAAGAGGACATCCTCCTATAAAATATTAAGAGTACAGCCATCAGCCTTTGCAATCCGGTGCAAATACCTTTGAGCATCCTGCGAAAAACTATTTCCTATTGATAAAACATTCATTTTTTAACTACTCCTTTTTTCAACAATATTCGACGCATTTTATATCCTTGCTTCTACTCTTTCTGCAAAAACCATATCATAGAAACGAAATGATATATCTCACATTTATCCAGTACCACATTATGTACAAAACCACCTGCAAATCTACCTATACACCATATATACCTTACAAAGTAATTTTTATTGGCACACAAGCAGCCATATAATCTCCGCGATATATTCCAAAGTTTTTAAAAAAATCATCTATTTGGTTTTAGTGAAAATTAAAATATACCGTTTGCATCTTTTTTTATCTCCTTAATATATTCATTATGTATTTCGTTAAAAAATCCATATTTTTTCATCTTTTTCACCTTATTTCTAAATCTCATTTTCTATATAGCAAATACACCAATTAAAGGACAATGGTCAGATGAATCAAGTGCTTTTTGAGCGGTTATAATTCTTAACTTTTTTGTTATATATAGGTTTATACCGAAATGTAGTATCAATCTTGTTAAAAGGATAGGAAACATACTCATTTGATATCTACCTTTCAACAATTGGAT
>JAZQKJ010000012.1:0-4369 GCA_045542095.1 Ructibacterium sp. | reverse complement strand
GGTGCATTCCCTCACGAAGACGGCGGACAGTCTTTAGGAGTCCTTACTTTTGAATATCTGCTCCATCCATTTACTGAAAACAATAAAGTCGGAGGCCAAGCGGTCTTAGGAAGACAATGTCATAAATCAACTCCTTGGCTCACAGAACGACATGGCTACGATCCGACTTGGTGCATTCCCTCACGAAGACGGCGGACAGTCTTTAGGAGTCCTTACTTTTGAATATCTGCTCCATCCATTTACTGAAAACAATACAGCGATGCTGGCAGAGAGAATTTCTGCACCGGTAAAAACGGTACAGACCTGTAAAGGAAATGGCACAAGAAGTGACAAGAGAAGTGTGCTTGAAATTCCGGAAGGTTTGGTAATGACAGCCTTTAAGAAAGCAGAAGATAGTGATGCAAAGATTATCCGTCTGTTTAATCCAACAGCTCAAACTGTAAAAGGTACAATCAGCGGAGAATTTACAAAAGCAAGATTGCTGAACTTAAACGAAGAATATTTAAGTGATTTGGATGTGACAGAATTTAAAGTTGCACCATATAAGATTCTGACAATCGAGGTGGAATAATATGAACGAGATTTTAAAAAGTGACTTTTTTGAAGTAGGAAAAGGAGGAGTTCAGAAAATCTGGACTCCTGACGATAAGAAAATTGACATTGTAGAATTTGACGATAAAAAACTCTGCTATGTAAAGAGTTCCATGGGCTATCCTGCAATCTATCCAATGCATGAAACACACTTTGAACCAAAAGCAGAAGCAATTTTAATGGACCTTGATGGCACCAGTGTACATTCTGAAAGTTTCTGGATGTGGGTAATCGAACAGACTACAGGAAGACTTCTAGGTAAGAGTGATTTTAAAAGAGAGGAAGAAGATGAACCATTCATCTCAGGACACTCTGTATCAGAGCATCTGCAGTACATGATTGAGAAATATGCAAAGGGTGCAAGCCTGGAACTGGCGAGAAAATACTATTTTGAAATCGTAAATTTTGAAATGGACGAAATTTTAAAGGGCAGAGGTAAACAAGACGCCTTTACTCCTGCCCCGGGACTTAAAGAATTTTTAACCACTGTGAAAAGCGAGGGGATAAAGATAGGACTTGTTACCAGCGGACTTTACGAAAAAGCAATGCCTGAAATTCTTTCAGCTTTCCGACAGCTTAATATGGGTGATCCGGTTGAGTTTTATGATGCAATAATAACAGCCGGTCAGGCGATTCGCAAAGGGCAGACGGGGACAATGGGCGAACTTGCGCCAAAGCCTCATCCATGGCTCTATGCTGAAACTGCAAGAGTTGGTCTTGGAATTCCTTTCGAGAGAAGACATAAAGTGCTGGGAATTGAGGACAGCAGTGCAGGAGTTGTTTCAATCAAGCTTGCAGGCTTTTCCTGTGCAGGTATCAGTGGTGGAAATATTAAACAATCGGGAATGGGAGAAATGTGTGATTACAAAGTGAAAAATCTTATTGAGATACTTGATATAATTATTTAATAGGAGTGTTTATTATGAAAATGACATTTAGGTGGTATGGTTTGGATGACAGTATCACACTTGATAAAATAAGACAAATACCCTGCATGACAGGAGTAGTAACAGCGGTTTATTCTGTGCCTGTTGGAGAGGTATGGCCTCAGAAAGAGATAGACAGAATGAAAGCCCAGGTTAACGCCAAAGGGCTTGAAATGGAGGTTATAGAAAGTGTACCCGTCCATGAGGATATAAAACTCAAGCAGGGAGATTATCAAAAATACATAGACAATTATAAAGAGAATATAAGAAGACTTGCAAAAGCCGGAGTTAAGTGTATCTGCTATAACTTTATGCCGGTATTTGACTGGACCCGTTCAAGACTTGACCAGCCACTTGGCGATGGTTCAAATGCTCTTGTTTACTATAAAGAAGATGTAGACAAAATGGACCCTACAAAAATGACCCTCCCCGGCTGGGATGCATCATATACCCCTGATGAAATGAGCGGTTTGATTGCAAAGTATAAGGAAATCGGCGAGGAAGGTCTGTGGAGTAATCTTGAATACTTTATAAAAGAGATTATGCCCGTTGCAGTAGAATGTGATGTGAATATGGCGATACACCCTGACGACCCGCCATGGAGTATTTTTGGTATACCAAGAATAATAACCAACGAAGAAAATATCGACAGATTTTTAAATCTCTATGATGACCCACACCATGGATTAACTCTGTGTAGCGGAAGCCTTGGTTGTGCGAAGTTTAATGATTATACAGCTATGGTTAGAAAGTATGGCAGTATGGGACGTATTCACTTTGCCCATGTAAGAAATATAAAGATATTAGATGATGGTTCTTTTGAAGAAAGCGGACATTTATCTGAATGCGGTTCCCTTGATGTAGTAGAGATATTAAAGGCGTATCACGAGGTAGGGTTTAAAGGATATCTCCGCCCCGACCATGGAAGAATGATATGGGGCGAAACAGGTAAGCCGGGCTATGGACTATATGACAGGGCTTTAGGTGCTATGTATATGGCAGGAATATGGGAAACATTAGACAAGGCAAAGGAGAAATAAAATGAAATTACCATTTGAAGTAGATTTAAAAGATAAAGTAGTGGTTATAACAGGAGCAGGCGGTGTACTTTGCTCAATGTTTGCAGAGGCTATGTCAAAGACGGGAGCAAAGATAGCGCTTCTTGATTTGAATGAAGAGGCAGCACAAGATTATGCGGATAAAATCACCCAAAATGGCGGAATTGCAAAGGCGTATAAATGTAATGTCCTTGAAAAAGAGAGCCTTGACGCTGTACATGAACAGATAACAAGTGATTTTGGAACCTGTGATATTTTAATCAATGGTGCAGGTGGAAATAACCCAAGAGCCACAACGGATGATGAATATTTTGATAAAGAAAATATAGGTAATCTAAAAACATTTTTTGATTTAGACCAGGCGGGTGTTGAGTTTGTATTTAACCTTAACTTTATAGGAACGTTGCTTCCAACTCAGGTATTTGCAAAGGATATGTTGGAAAAAGATGATGCAAGCATAATTAACATATCAAGCATGAATGCGTTTACTCCTCTTACAAAGATACCTGCATACTCAGGAGCAAAGGCTGCTATATCTAACTTTACCAAGTGGCTTGCAGTACATTTTTCAAAGACCAATATCCGTTGTAACGCAATAGCACCCGGATTTTTTGTAACAAAGCAGAATAAGGATTTGCTTTTTAATGTCGATGGAACACCAACTCCAAGAACAGACAAAATCTTAAACAGTACGCCTATGGGAAGATTTGGAGAAGCAGAAGAACTTATTGGAACGCTTTTATTCCTTGTGTCTAAAAAAGCATCAAGTTTTGTAAACGGAACGGTAATCCCCGTAGACGGCGGTTTTTCTGCATATAGTGGTGTATAATTCAGGAGGTAAGTATAAATGAATGTTTTAGCAATAGGGAACAGTTTTTCGCAGGATGCGATGAGATATTTACATAAAATAGCAGCAGCTGACGGAGTTGATATTACAACCGTAAATTTAATGATTGGAGGGTGCTCTCTTTTTACACACTATAAGAATATGCTGACAGATGAAAAAAAGTACAGGTTGGAACATAATGGAGAAGATACAGGGTTTTATGTTTCTTTGAAGGAAGCACTTCTTAATCGGGAGTGGGATGTTGTAACTATGCAACAAGTAAGCACAAAGAGTACAAATTGCGAAACTTTTCAGCCATATTTAGACGAACTTTCCGAATATGTAAAAAAGATGGCGCCAAAGGCAAAGCAAATTTTACACCAAACATGGGCATACGAACAGGATAGCGATAGACTGTGCAAAAATCTTGGATATGAAAAGCAGGAGGATATGTTCAATGACATAAAGGCCTCGTATGAAAAAGCTATCAAAAATAAAAATTTTGTTGATATCATACCATCAGGAGAACTTTTTCAAGGACTTATTGCAGAAGGTATAAATAAAATTCATCGTGATACATTTCATGCAAGTTTGGGATTAGGACGGTATGCTCTTGGATTGCTTTGGTATAAGAAATTGATGGGAAATGACATAACAGACAATAGTTTCTGCGAGTTTGATGAGCCTGTTTCCTGTGATGATATTGCTATCGTGAAAAAAGTGTTAAGGAAACTTTAATCGCGGCAAATACAGATGGATGAATTGTTATACTTATATTCAAATGTAGGAGTAGTGACAGATGAAAGAACTGATTTTTATTGAGCCGGTTTTCAAATCTATGATATGGGGCGGAGAGCGACTTAAAAAGGATTTTAATTATGATGTTCAAGGCGATAATGTAGGTGAATGTTGGGCTATAAGTGCCCATGAAAACGGCGATTGTAATGTGTTGTCCAAGAATATGACTT
>JAZQKJ010000011.1:0-43768 GCA_045542095.1 Ructibacterium sp. | reverse complement strand
CATCTTATCCGACTCACGAATTATCTAAAGTTCTTGAAAGAAACAATATGCCACATATCAGATGGCATGATTTAAGACATAGCACCGCCAGTTTCCTGATAGAAAAAGGCTGGCACATGAAAGATATATCTGATTGGCTTGGACATAGCAGTATCAAAACGACTATGGACATATACGGGCACATAAGTGCAGAACGCAAGAAAGAATTGTCAGAGGATTTGGTAGGGATATTAATATAGTAGAAAATAATTAATATGAAATTGGTTAGAAATTTGGTTAGAAAAACCGATAAATAAATATATAATTGAAAGATAAAAACCCTCAAACCATTGAGGTTAGAGGGATTCGGTGGTGACCCATCGCGGATTCGAACCGCGGACACCTTGATTAAAAGTCAAGTGCTCTGCCAACTGAGCTAATGGGTCATATTCAGTTAAAGAAGAATGGCTGGGCTGGCGGGATTCGAACCCACGAATGCAGCAGTCAAAGTGCTGTGTCTTACCGCTTGACGACAGCCCAATATTTTAGCTGGGGTGGGTAAAGGGAATTGAACCCTTGACCTCCAGAGCCACAATCTGGCGCTCTAGCCAACTGAGCTATACCCACCATATAAGGATGGCGCGCCTGAAGGGACTTGAACCCCTGGCCCACTGCTTAGAAGGCAGTTGCTCTATCCAGCTGAGCTACAGGCGCATAATTAGCCTTGCCATGTCTTAAAAAAATAATGGAGCGGGTGATGGGAATCGAACCCACGCAATCAGCTTGGAAGGCTGAGATTCTACCATTGAACTACACCCGCTCATCTCAAAGCGACTTTAATATTATAGCAAGGAATTCCTTATTTGTCAACACTTTTTTTAAAAAAAGTAAAAAATAAAATTAAATAATAAATATAATTAAAAATATATGAATTTGTTTCTAATGATAACTTGAAAATGGAATTATTTTATGGTATTATTTAATACTAAGAAAAAGGGAGGCTGTTTATTGTGAATACAATCGATGCGATTAAAAAAAGAAGAACCATTCGGAAATATGTAAATGGTGTTATAATACCTGATGAACATATTAAAGCTATACTGGAGGCGGCTATGATGGCACCGAGTGCCTGTAATACCCGTCCGTGGGAATTTGTTGTATTAAAGAGTGAGGATGCTAAAAAACGTGCTCTTGAAATTCACCCTGCGGCAAAACATTTGAAAGATGCGTCTATTGGTATAATTGTATGTGCAAGACCTGACTTGCAAGAAGGCAGAGCAGAAGGATATTATCCTCAGGATTGCGGAGCAGCGATAGAGAACATTCTTCTTTCTGCTCTTGAACTCGGTTATGGTTCGGGGTGGTGCGGAATCTATCCAAGGGATGAAAGAGTTAATCAGTTTAAAAATGAGTTTAATATTTCAAGTCTGCCACTTGCTCTTGTAGTTGTGGGCAAAGCGGATGAAGATCCTGATGCCAGAGGTTTCTATGATGAAAAGCTGGTAACGGTTTTATAGGACAATTTTAAAGGAGATAAATTTATGAGAATTGGAATTTTAGGTTATGGAAATTTAGGTAGAGGCGTTGAGTGTGCTATAAGACAGAATCCTGATATGGAACTTGTGGCAGTATTTACACGACGTGCCCCTGAAACAGTAAAGATATTGACAGAGGGTGTGCCTGTTCTCCATATTGATGAAGCAATCGGGCTGAAAGATAAGATAGATGTCTTAATTCTTTGCGGAGGAAGTGCTACCGATCTTCCGGTACAGACCCCTGAATATGCAAAATATTTTAATGTTGTAGATAGTTTTGACACACATGCAAAAATCCCGGAGCATTATGCAAATGTTGATGAAGAGGCAAAGAAAAGCGGAAAAATTGGTATAATTTCTGTTGGTTGGGACCCGGGAATGTTCTCTCTTAACAGAATGTATGCAAACGCAATTCTTCCTGACGGTAACGATTATACTTTCTGGGGTAAGGGTGTGAGTCAGGGCCATTCGGATGCAATCCGCAGGATTGATGGGGTTATTGATGCTCGCCAATATACTATCCCTGTACCCGAGTCTTTGGATGCTGTAAGAAATGGCGAAAACCCTGAACTTACAACAGGGCAAAAACACACTCGTGAGTGTTTTGTGGTTGTCGAGGATGGGGCTGATCTTGGAAGAATAGAGAATGAAATAAAAACAATGCCCAACTATTTTGCGGATTATAACACAACAGTGCATTTTATTTCTATGGAAGAGTTAAAGCGTGATCATGGCGGAATTCCCCATGGCGGTGTGGTTATACGTAGCGGAAAGACAGGTATAAACAGTGAAAATTCACACATAATCGAGTACAGCTTAAAGCTAGATTCAAACCCTGAATTTACTTCGTCTGTAATTGTGGCTTATGCCCGTGCGGCGTATCGGTTAAGTCAGGAGGGGCAGAACGGATGCAAAACAGTATTTGATATTGCACCTGCATACCTGAGTGTAAAAAGTGGTGAGGAACTGAGAAAAAATCTGCTGTAGTGGAAGGACTTCTCAACGGTATGCGAAAAAGGCGGTGTTTATATGTTTGATGCGAAAAAGGTTAAGGACCAATGTGTGGAATGGATAAGGAAATTCTTTGAGGAAAATGGTCATGATTGCAATGCCATAATAGGAATATCAGGTGGAAAGGACAGCTCTGTTGCGGCAGCTTTGTGTGTAGAGGCTTTAGGAAAGGACAGAGTTATAGGCGTGCTGATGCCTCAGGGGGAGCAGCATGATATAGATATGGCGTATATGCTGGTCAATCATCTTGGAATAAAGCATTATGTTATTAACGTGAAAGAGGCTGTTGACGGTATTATCAACAGTATGCCCAAAGATATGGAGATTACAAGCCAGACTAGACAAAATATTCCGCCAAGAATAAGAATGTCAACTCTGTACGCTGTGTCACAGAGTAATAATGGACGTGTGGTTAACACCTGTAATTTGTCAGAAGACTGGGTTGGATATTCAACTCGATACGGTGATGCGGCAGGAGATTTTTCTCCTATGTCGAACCTTACCGTTACCGAGGTTAAGGAAATAGGCAGAGTCCTTGGACTTCCTGATGTTCTTGTGGATAAAACTCCCATTGACGGACTCTGCGGAAAAACCGACGAAGAAAACCTTGGCTTTACCTATGCGGAATTAGATGTATATATCCGCACAGGGGTGATTGAGGATAAAATCAAGAAAGAGATTATAGACAAAAAGCATAAAATGAATTTATTTAAATTAGAGCTTATGCCAAGCTTTAAGCCTGAAATTTAAAAGGGTTTTTAATTTTAATGTAGTTACGGAAAAGACTCATGCTGCTTAAAAAGCATGAGTTTTTTTTCCATACAAGGCTGATGTTTACCTGAATTGGCGATTCCATGGGAATAGGTACAAGGTTACTGTCAGGCTCTATGAGTTGCCTGAATAAAAAGCCTGTTGCTATATTATTTGCAATTACGTTTTGCAATGTGGATAATTGGTCGGTTTGCAACAAAACTTCGGGCTCGATACCTGATGTTGCAAACCATTTTTTTATCTCTTCAGCATGGAAGAAGCTGTTTTTAAATAATACAACGGGAATATCCTTAAGGTTCACAGGAGTCACAGAGCTATATTTTGATACAGGATTATCCTTAAAGGCACAGCAGACGGTTTCGAGTTTAGTAATTGGCATACATTCAAAGCTTTTCTCAAAGGGTTGATTGTGTGGAAGGAAAACCATATCCAGAAAATCATCGGAGAGTTTGTCTGCCAATTCCTGTCTGCCTCCTTCGGTGATGTCGAGCTGAATTTCAGGATGGGCAGGAAGAAAATCATTATATATATAGGGAAGTAAAAGGGAGCTTATCATTGGTGGAATACCAAGTCTTAATATCTTTCGTTTTTCGCCTAAGTCATTCATTGTCCGTTGAAGATTTGAGGCATGATTTAAAAGATTTGTGCTCAGTTTTAAAAGTTCTGCCCCTTCGAAAGTGAGCTCCATTCCATTGTGATGCCGCTTAAAAAGAGCAACCCCAAATTCTTTTTCTAGTTCCTTTATGGCATTGGAAAGAGAGGGCTGAGATATGTAAAGATGCTCCGCCGCCGCGGAAACACTGCGAAATGTACACACGGTTTTAAAATAATTTAGCTGAGTAAGATTCATTTTAATCACCCCTTGATAATATTATATAGCTAAAAACTATAGATGTCAAATAAATATATATTTTACAAATATAAAAGAGTTTGGTATACTAAAGGAAAATTCAAGGAGGAATAGATATGAATATACATAAGATAGCTGTAATTGCAGGTGATGGAATAGGCCCTGAAGTAATAGATGAGGGGGTTAAGGTTTTAAACAAGGTAGCGGAGCTTGACGGCGGATTTAAGTTTGAGTTCACTTATTTTCCATGGGGTTGTGAGTTTTATAAGGAAAACGGAAAGATGATGGATGATGACGGAATAGAGCAACTCAGTAAGTTTGACGCAATATTTTTAGGTGCTGTTGGGGCTCCGGGGGTGCCTGATCATATTTCGCTGTGGGATTTACTTTTGATTATAAGAAAGAAGTTTGATCAGTATATAAATCTTCGCCCTGTAAAGCTTTTAAAGGGTGCTCCATGTCCTTTAAAGGATGTGAACATAAAAGATGTTGATATGACCTTTGTTCGTGAAAATACAGAGGGGGAATATGCAGGAAGCGGAAGCTGGCTCTATAAAGATAGCCCAAATGAGGTTGTTCTGCAGAACGGCGTATTTTCACGCATGGGATGTGAACGTGTTATAAGATATGCTTACGAGCTTGCAAAGGCAGAGAATAAAACCCTTACAAGTATAAGCAAGGGTAACGCTCTTAACTATTCAATGGTATTCTGGGACAAGATTTTTGAAGAAGTGGGAAAGGAATATCCAGAGGTTAAGACCTATTCATATCTTGTTGATGCGGCAAGTATGTTTATGATTAAAGATCCCGCTCGTTTTGAAATCGTAGTAACGTCAAATCTGTTTGGAGATATCCTTACAGACCTTGGAGCGGCAATAGCAGGGGGAATGGGTCTTGCGGCAGGTGCAAACCTGAACCCTGAGCGTAAATTCCCTTCAATGTTCGAGCCAATTCATGGTTCTGCGCCTGATATTGCGGGAATGGGTAAGGCAAATCCACTTGCTACAGTATGGTCAGCAAGCCAAATGCTTGATTTCTTCGGCTACACCGATTGGGGCAAAAAGCTTATTGATATTATAGAAGAAGTTCTCACAGAGGAAAAAGTGCTGACTCCTGATTTGGGAGGAAATGCCACGACTTCTCAGGTTGGTGACGAGGTTGTAAGGAAACTCAGATAATAAAAAAAGCAGAAACGAAATTAAATCGTTTCTGCTTTTTTAATGCATTGGTTATTGTTGTGGGAAGACAAATACCCCTTTTCAGTCACTACGCGACAGTTCTCCCAGAGAGAGCCTTTGCTGTCCCTTACATTGTCAGCGAAACTGACCTGTAATGCATTCATCACGGCTTTGCCGTGTAAGGAGTAGGTCAAACCTCATGTTTGCGCTTACCAAGTGCCATGCCAACGTATTCATGAAGGAAACCCTCTGCGGTTTTTGTGATGTTTATACTTATCCGTTCATCTTTAAAGCCAATCATAAAGCAGGCATTACCAAAATATTTATCAATAATCTGTACTTTAATCCTGAGGGTTTTATCTCTTGCCCAATCGGCAGAGCAGGCACAGTCGTAATAATTACCCGGTGCATACTCATTGCCGACCATATCGGAATATCCCTCCTGAGGAAATTTACCAAATTCATTATAGCCAATACCGAATTTGAGCTCTTTTTCGCCTTGAGCATTTTTATAGCAAAGAGTTCCCTTTTTACCTTCAAAATGTAGTTTTATATATTCCATACCCATTGGATTTTGGTCTAATGTATATGTAACATCGTTAATCTCGTTGATAAAGAAATTATCTCTGTCCTCTTTGAGAGCAAAAAGTTTAAGATTGTTTGTATAGTCAATGAGCTCATTGTAGGCTTCCTTGTCCTCCGGCAGAGGGGCTCCCAGTTGATTTATAATTGTTTTATAAAGTTCGTGATAGAGTATTGCTCTTGTAGCGCCGCTTCCCTGGTTGTCAGATGTAATAATGAATATAAAATCCGTTTCAGGGTCGCATATTGCAATCTGGTCACCCATTCCTATAAAGGCAAACCCATCGTTGGGAGTTTTCCATATCTGGTAGCCATAGCCGTGGATGCCATGAATATTCACAACAGCCATATCATCATTGTTCACTTGTTTTTTGGTTGCCTCCCGAATGTATTCAGGATCCATATATTGCTTGCCGTCTACGTTTCCCTCGTTCATAACAAACCTTGCAAAGGTAAGTAAATCCCTTGATGTACACATAACAGCTGAGTCGCCCCAGGCGTAGCCACCTGGACATTTAAGGCAGTATGATTCCTTTGAAAAGCCTATATCTAAAAGTGCTTTGTCCTTTATGTAGTCAAGAAAGGTTTTGCCTGTAAGCTTTTCAATTATCACACCCAACATATATGATGCAGGGCTGTCGTAGAAGTAGAAGGTGCCGGGAATTTTCTGTCCTGTAAATTTAAAATATTCCTTTGTTCTGTCATCAGTATTTGATGCAAACCAGTTTACCAATGGCTGATATCTTATGGCAGTTGACATGGTAAGCATGTCGTGGATAGTTGTTTCTTTGACTAATACGTCTGTTTCGTCTGTTACATATTCGGGGAAATACTTTATCATCTTATCGTCAATAGATATGAGTCCATCTTCAATTGCCATACCAACTGCAATTGACACAAAGCTTTTTGAAACAGAATACATACGATGGTTAAAGTCTTTATGAAAGGGTGCATAGTAGCATTCGTTGAATATATCAGTACCTCTTGACATTATTATACTGTGGGTGCAAAAACCATAATCATCTAATGTCTTTATAAATTCATGTACGTTTTTTGATGAAATCCCCACACTTTCGGGAGTAACTGTGTTAAATTTCATAGCTATTACCTCTTTTTAAAGATTTGAAAGGTCAAAGTCCTTTAAGTATTCTTTTGTATTTTCTACCATTTCCTTAAAGAGAGCTCTTGCTTCCTCTTTAGAGCAAGTAACAAGCGGATCATTTGAAAAGGCGTTGAAAATTCTCTCAACATCTCTTTTTGCAATAGCATCGCTCAGTTCTTCCTGAATTCCGCAAACTCTTGAAATGAGAGGATAGATAGATGCAGGAATTTCACCTGCCATAACAGGAGTGATAGAGTCTGAACGGAAAATGGCATTTGTTTCTACAACTGCACCCAATGGGAGGTTAGGAATCTGCCCTACGTTTGGAATATTAACGTTGGTAACAAGGTCACAAAGTCCAAGGAGAGCACGAATTTGGTTATATCCCTCTTCGTTTGTGTGTTTGATTTCAAGTTGTTCTTCGCCGTTTATAAGACGCTGGCTTCTTGCTAAACGCTCTTTAAGATCTTCCTTTCTCCATGATACAGGTGTTAAGGCAAACCCCCATTTTTCAACGGTTTCAGGGTCTTTAAGATACCATTTGCCAGGACAGAATTCTGCTAAATGTCTGTCTCCGGCTGCGGCAATATATCCATACTTTTCAAATAAGTCAAACTTAACTTTGTGAACACAGTGGAATGGGTTAATCTTATCCTCTTTACCAAGCTTTTCCATCCAGTTCTTTTCTTTAATCTTGTTATAGCCTGTGTCCTTGTACTTTTCAACAAACTCCTTATAGATTGGGAATAAATCAATATTTTTGTACTTTGCTTCAGTTAGCCATGTGAAGTGGTTTACTGAAATAGGATTAACTTTAATATCGTCACGGTCTACGTCGGAAATTCCGCAGATATCCGAGAGAGCATCAGCTAAAAGAGTTTGTGTGCCGAATACCTCGTGACAACATCCAAAGGCTTTGATTTCAGGGAAAGTATTGAAAAGAGCCTTGGTGCAAAGTGTCATTGGATTTGTATAGTTGATAACCCATGCATCAGGACAGTACTCTTTAACATTCCTTGCGATTTCCTCAAACATTGGGATTGAACGCATAGCACGAACAGTTCCGCCGGGACCTGCAGTGTCACCAACAGGCTGATAAATGCCATATTTCTCGGGAGTATGAACGTCAGATTCCATTTCATCAAATGTGCCCGGAAGAATTGAAATGATAACAAAATCCGCACCTGCCATAGCCTCCTTGGCTGTTTTTGAAGCATGATAATTCCATATAGATTTTGTATTTTCGTTATTCTTGTTTTTGTTGCCTACCAACTCGTTGTTCTTGGCTGCCTCATAGTCAATATCATAAAGATAGATATCACCTGATATATCGTCACATGCGGCTAAATCCTGCATAAGTCCCCATGCCCAGCCTCTTGAACCACCGCCGATATAGGCGATTTTGATTTCTTCTGCTTTGTTTCCATTGTATTTCATTTTTTAAACCTCCATTATAAGATTATAGAGCAATTATACAACAAGTAAATCTTGTTTTCTATGAAAATATTGTCATATTTCCATAAAAACACGAAAATATGGTTGACTATATATGTTGTATAAATTATAATCTAAACATGAGGTGACCAATATGGCAGTATTTGTAAAAGAAGATATAGGTTTTATAGAAAGGAGAATTGCCCGACCGGGAGTCATGCATGATGTACATTTTCATAATAAATATGAAATTTACTATCTGGAAAAGGGCAGGGTAAGATATTTTGTAGGCAGTAATATTTACCTTCTTGAAGAGGGTGACATGATTTTTGTACCCAAAAACGTTTTCCACAAAACCGACAGCAGTCACAGTCAAAATGATGTTGAAAGGATATTGATTTCATTCAGCGATGATTTTGTTTTGCCTGAGACGGAGAAATATATGGAGGAATTAAAAAGACAGAGTTTTATTAAGTTTCAGGGTGATATGCTCTATAAAATAAGGGATATACTTCAGAGGATAGAAAGCGAAGAAAATAACAAAACCAGTGGCTATGAAGAACTTATACATCTGTATTTTAATCAGCTTTTAGTTTTAATTTCGAGGTACAGAGTAAAAGCAGAACACAGTGAATTAAATGAGAGTTACATGATTATTCAAGATGCCGCAAAATATATAAGTAAAAATTATAACAGCGACCTTTCTTTAGTCAGCCTTGCAAAGAGATTTTCAATGAGTCCCGGACATTTTTCCAAGCAATTTAAAAAAATGACGGGAGTCGGGCTTAATGAATACATAAATATTTCAAGAATTGCGGCGGCGGAAAAGCTTCTTATGAAAAATGAGATTTCCATAACAGAAGTTTCGGCTGAATGTGGATTTAACGATAGCAATTACTTTGCGGCAGTCTTTAAAAAATTAAAGGGCGTAACCCCGAAAAAATATTCCATGAAAACTTAAGTTGTAAACACAAAAAGACGGTGCACATCACAAAATCTGCACCGTTTATTTTTATTCATTATTCATCATCTTCGTTGTCTGAGAGTGGTATAAATTCAATATCAACTTTGCCCACACGTCTGCCGTCAAGTTCCTTTATAACAACATTAAAGTTTCTGTCGGTGAAGACATCTCCAACTTCAGGAATTTTTTCAAGCTGTTCCATAGCCCAGCCGTTTATGGTGTTATGTTCAATGTCGCATTCAAGACCAAACATTTCGAACAATTCCTCAACATCTGCACTGCCAAGAGCAGAGTATTTTGTTTCAGAAATTTTCTCAATCTCCAGAACCACATTATCATGCTCATCCCAGATTTCACCAACAAGCTCTTCCAAAATATCTTCCATGGTGACAATACCCATTGTTCCGCCGTATTCATCGGTAACAACTGCCATGTGAGATTTGGATTTCTGAAGATGCTTGATAAGCTTTGAAATTTTAATAGATTCCGATACAAATATAACAGGTTTGATAATATCGTCAATCGACTGTCCCTTTGTCTTAATCATCATAAAGAAGTCACGCTGATGAACAACACCGATAATGTTATCAACTGTATCTTTATATACGGGGATACGGGAGTAGTTACTTTCGGTAATAATCCGATAGATTGCCTGTGGGTCATCGTCTATATCAACAGCAGTAAGGTCGACCCTGGGAGTGAGTATATCGTTGGCGTCAAGATCATTAAACTCAATAGCGCTTTTAATCAGGTCGCCCTCGTGCTCATCAATTCCACCCTCGCTCTGAGCCTCTTCTACAATGGTTATAAGTTCCTGCTCGGTAATGCCGGTGTCATTTTTTGTCTTAAAGATTTTATCAAGTAAAATTTTCCATAACCCAAAAATGTAATTAAAAGGTTTTAAAATGATAATAATAACATTAAGAATAGGCGCGGAAAACATGGCAAATGCTTCCGGTGATTCCTTAGCAAGACTCTTTGGCGAAATTTCGCCAAAGATAAGTACAATAATCGTCATAAAAATTGTGGAGTAAGTTGCACCGTATTCAGGAAACAGGTTCATGAAGAAAACCGTTGCCAAGGCAGAAGATGCAATGTTCACTACATTATTGCCGATAAGGATACTTGATAAAAGAGAATCATAGTTATCCGAAAGCTTTAGTACCAGATTAGCTCGTTTGTTTCCATCGTTTGCAAGATTTTTCAACCTTATTTTGTTAGCGGAAGAAAAAGCCGTTTCTGTAGCTGAGAAATATGCCGAACACAATATAAGTATTATAATCGAAATAATCGACCCGACACTACTGTCCATAAGAAAAAAATTCCCCCTAAGTAAAAAAATACATTTTATTCATTTTATAATCCGCATTGTATCATAGTTTATTTTTTTATGCAAGTGTTTTTCTATCTTTTAAGGTATTTGTATCATTCGTATCATAGATTTTTCAGCATATAAAAAACCGTTATTTCTAAAAATACAGATGTGAAAGAAAGGAGAAAAATAACGATGAACTCTTTTATAGAATCTCTTGAAGAACTGGTAAGCGGAAGAGCTTTTATTCCTGTATATGCAATTAACGCATATAATAACGGATTTGGCGATAATGATATAGCTACACCGTATTTGTTATATCTTTTTGTAAAAAATCAGGCAAAGAAAAACGCTGAAATGTAATATAAGCTGTCAATGTATTGCCCGTTTATTAAGACGGGCAATATACATAGTTTATGAAAAAAAGGCAATACTTATACTAGTCGAAAGTTAATAACACAAACCTCGATTTTAAAGACGAATTTCTGCTTTCGCTATGTAAATGTACTTAGTATTTCACAAAAGAAGGGGTTGCATTTATGTCTGAATATAAAATTACATCAGGAAATCCAGTAAAGGGGAATGTTAAAATAAGCGGTTCAAAGAATGCGTCGCTTCCAATTATGGCGGCAGGACTTTTGTCAGAGGAAGAATCTGTTTTTTCTAATATTCCATATCTTTCTGACACAGAATGTATGGGGGAGCTTATTCTTGCTATGGGGGCTGATTTTAGAAGAGATGAGACAGGAAATGTTTTAATATCTATGCAGGATGGAATAAAAAAGAAAACTGCTCCTCTTGAAATTGTAGGTAAGCTTCGGGCGTCATTTCTTGTAATGGGTCCTGTGCTTGCAAGAACGGGGCGTATAAGAATTCCGCTGCCGGGCGGTTGTCAAATAGGGGCAAGACCTATTGACCTTCATCTTAAAGGATTTCAGGCGATGGGAGCTAAAATTCGTCAGGGGCACGGATATGTAGAGGCAAAATGCGAAAGGCTAACAGGTGCGACCATTTATCTTGATTTTCCAAGTGTAGGTGCAACCGAAAACATAATGCTCGCAGCATGTTTGGCAGATGGCGAAACCATAATAGAGAATGCGGCGGCTGAACCGGAGATTGCCGACCTTGCAGACTGTCTTATAAAGATGGGAGCAGAGATAGAGGGAGCAGGAAATGATACAATAAAGATATTTGGAAAAAAGCGGCTTAAAGGTTGCAGACATTCGATTATACCAGATAGAATAGAGGCTGGAACTTTTCTCTTAATAGCTGCAGCTTCCAAAGGAGATTTAATCCTTGAAAATGTAAAAACCTCACATATAAAGCCCGTGACCGCTAAGCTAGAGGAAATGGGCTTTAATATGGAGGTGGGAGAAGATATGGTTCACATAAGAGAATGTGAGCGTTTTAAAGCGGTGGACATAAAAACTCTGCCGTATCCCGGCTTTCCAACAGATATGCAGTCACAATTTATGTCGCTTATGAGTGTTGCAGATGGTACTGCGGTTATAACAGAAACCGTGTTTGAAAACCGTTTTATGCAGGTCCCCGAACTGTTGCGAATGGGTGCCAAAATAAAAATTGATGGAAGATGTGCAGTTATAGACGGCACAAAAAGACTCAGCGGTGCAAAGGTTAAGGCAACAGATTTAAGAGCAGGCGCAGGACTTGTTATTGCAGCCCTTGCGGCACAGGGAGAGTCAGTTATATGTAATACAGAGCATCTTGAAAGAGGTTACGAAAACTTTGTGGAAAAGCTTAATTCAATTGGGGTTAACGTAATTCGTAACCATAATGCTTGAGCAAATGCCTCTCCCTTTAGGAGAGGTAATTAGTGGTATATATATTATCCGTTTAACATTTTACTTATATCACGGCGCAATCTTACAATTATCCTTTTTTCCAGGCGGGAAATATAGGATTGTGAAATTCCCAAAAGGTCGGCCACTTCTTTTTGGGTTTTTTCGTTGCCATCATGGTTTATACCAAAACGAAGTTCCATTATGCTCCGTTCTCTATCCGATAATTTTTTCATTGCAAGATGCAGGAGCTGTTTGTCTACTTCATCTTCAATTGCACGATGGGTTATATCCTCATCGGTGCCGAGAATATCGGAAAGCAACAGCTCATTTCCGTCCCAATCAACATTAAGAGGTTCATCTATTGAAATTTCGACCTTTGAACCGTTATTTTTACGCAGGTACATAAGTATTTCATTTTCTATACAACGGGAGGCGTAAGTGGCAAGCTTGATTTTTTTGTGGGTATCAAAGGTATTTATTGCTTTTATAAGACCTATTGCTCCAATGGAAATCAAATCCTCAACGCATATTCCCGTGTTTTCAAATTTTCGGGCTATGTATACTACAAGACGAAGATTTCTCTCTATGAGAGTTTGGCGGGCATAGTAGTATGTGTCGGCATTGCTAAGATTAATTAGGAGTGTCTGTTCTTCCTCCGGAGTAAGAGGTGGGGGAAGAGAGTCACTTCCTCCTATGTAATGAACTGCCCCGGGGAAAATTTTACTTATTTTTTCTGAAAGTACTTTGAGAAAAACCGTAAAAAATTTCTTCATCGTAATACCTCTTTTCTTGAAATTTTTGGCGTTGAATTAATCAGTATAACGGGATTGAGAATACTGTTATAAAGCCCGTCTTTACTAAAAGTCCTGTTTACTATTCCTATAGGCGGAATTTTTTGCAGTTTAAAATGTTTGCTCAGACATACTATTTTTTCGGGATAGTATATGGGAATTGTATCAGTGCCTGAAGCAGTTGATATATGGAGATGAAGATACGGCTTTGGCAGACAGGCTATATTTAAAGTATTTTTGGAAATAAGCAGGACCCCCTCTCCTGTAACAGGGAGAGTAAGTTCACAACCCGTGTCTATCAAAGCGGTTATCTTATATTTTCTTCCTGACAGAACAAGTGAAAACGGGATTAATATTTTGTCTTTGCTGAAATTTCTTACACATAATTTTTTTACTGCAAATATTAACAAATATGAAATTACAATACCTGTGCAGATAATTGAAAGGTCTGTCTCCATATAAACTTTATTATCGTAGGTAACAGAGGGGATATAGGGAGTGTTAAAATGGGTTACCATTGCGAAAATAACTCCGCCTAAAACCACAGACACAATATGAAAAACGGCGTATCGTTTTAAAAATCCTGACTTTATCCCGAAAATGCCAACAGAAAGAGCTGAAAACATCAATAAAAAAGGTAAAGATGCAAGAATTTTAAACTCAGGGAAAAAAGATATGGTGCCATAAAATGCAAGAATAGCAGAGGCTAAGGCAATTCGAAGAATTTTTAAATTTGTTCTGGTAAGGATGGACATAAAATAAAAAATCACCGTATCCATAAGAAAGTTTGTTGCAAATAAAATATCGGCATATACCGTGACTTCCATAAAATATCCCTCCTTTTTTAGTATTATATTAGCACTCATAAAGAGAAAAGAATGTAAAAAAAAGGAAATAAAATAAAAAAGAATAGGACAAAATAAGACAAAAGCCTCCCCTGTCAGGAGAGGCAAAAATAGAGCTCTCACTGGGGAGAACTTGTGTCGCAGGCGTCTGAGAGGGAAAAAAACAACCCTCTATGTATTAAATCTCGGGTTTCTTCATTTTAAACATCATTCTAAGGACTCCACGTAGCATTTTAGGGGCTTTGACAACAACTATTTGCATAAAAATCCTCCTTTAATATCTTTTAATGATATAACAGATTCCAAAGACGATTAAGGCAATGCCAAGCATGGCAATAAGCAGATAATATGGGATAATATTTGCAATAAAAATACCAAGACCTAAGGCGATTAAAATTGCTCCCATGGGAAACCCGCCTCTTTTTCTGCATCTGCAGTTTTTCCATCTGCCCATTTGACTGCCACATCCTTTTTGGAATATCTATATTGTAGTATATGAAAAAGATGTTTTTATGTGCGACATAATATTGCAATTTATAATATATTGTTGTATAATAAGCAATGATTTTTTCAGATGAAATAGGGGGAATTACCAATGAAAGTCATGTCATTTAATACACAACATTGTTTAGGCTATGTTGAGCAAAAAATAAATTATCAGCTTATGGCAGATACTATAATTAAATGCGGCGCAGATATTGTTGGGCTTAACGAAATGAGAAGCGACGATGAGAATACACCATACGATCGTCAAGCAGAAATTCTGTCTGAATTGACGGAACTTAAGTATCATTATTTTGCAAAAGCAATAGAGGTTAAAGAGGATGATATTTCGTATTCATACGGTAATGCTATTATTTCAAGATATCCGATAATCAGTGCGGAAACGATTTTAATACCCGACCCAGTGCCAAAAAAGGGTGAAACACGGTGTATTCTCAAAGCTAAACTCGAAAACGGAGTTACGGTTTTGGTTACACATTTTGGTCTGCGTGAAGTGGAGCAGGAGAATGCGGTCTCAACCGTGATTGACAATATCGAAAAGGAAAAATGTATTCTTATGGGGGATTTTAACCTCACTCCCGAGAATGAAATTATAAATCCAATCAGAGAGCGTATGGTAGATACTGCGTGTAAGTTTGAGAGTAAATTGTTGAGCTTTCCCTCTGATATTCCTGATAGGAAGATTGACTACATTTTTGCAACGTCGGATATGAAAATTCTTGATGCGGACATTCCTGTAATTGTGGCATCCGACCATCGACCTCATACAGCGGAAATTGATATATAAACATCAGAGATAAGGAGAAAAGATATGCAATACAAAGGAGCAGTGTTTTTCGATATAGACGGAACGTTGGTAGACGAGAGAAATGAGATTTTTGAACCTACTGATAATGTGAAAAAAGCTATAATAAAGCTTAAGGAAAAAGGTTATCTCACAGGGGTGGCAACAGGCAGATCGTTGTGCTATTTTCCCGAACTCGGCATAGATTTTGACTGTTATGTTTCAAGTAATGGTGCACTGGTAGAGATAAACGGAGAAGTTGTGCACAAAATGTTCTACCCTCAGAACGAGGTTCTGGAAATTGCAAAGTACATGGAAGAAACCAATACGGGATATTCTCTTGAAAATTCGGAGCACAGCTACTATAAAAATGCTTATGATGATCAGTTTGAAGAGTTTATCAGCAGGTTCGAACTTCCCGATGGAGCATTTGTACCTCTTGGAAACCTAAGTGATGTTAAGGTAAATAAAATTCTTGTATATGCCAATGACTTAAACCAGTTAGAGGAGATAAGACGGCGTTTTCAGGGAAACTATATCATAGCAAATCATCATGGGGGACTTACTGCAGATATAATCAGTACCCAAATAAGCAAGGCAAAAGGAATAGAAATTGTTGCAGAGAAAATAGGTATCTCCATGGAAGATACCTATGCATTCGGTGATGACGGGAACGATTATGAAATGCTCAAGGCGGCAGGCTGCGGTGTTGCCATGACCCCTCATGATAAAATTTTGGATGAGGTGGCAGACTTTGTCACCTTAAGCGTTAAGGAAGACGGAATAGTCTATGCCCTTGAAACGCTGGGTGCTATATAAAGAATACCCAGGAATTAAACCAGGTCAGTATGGTGTCTGCCCAGAATCTTGAAACGGGCATCCCTGAAATCACGGGATAAAAGCATACAAACATTATAAGGCATAAAGCGGTTACGGAAGAGGATACATATCCGAATTTCGTCAACCGTTTTTCTATGTCACAAATTGCGTATATGATAAAGAAAATCATAAATGGCAAGGTGGCAAAAAAGTGATATTGCAGAGAATATCTTGAGATAAATGCCCAGGGCAGATATTGTGAAAGAAGCCCTATTGTAAGGAATAAAACCTTAAAGTCTTTATTCTTAAACCCTGCATACAGAGAATAGAAAAAGGCAGGAATACCAATCCAACTTAAAAATGGGTTCTGGAATATGGAAATGCAACCTATCTGATTATCTGCAATAGAGATTTCTGGGGCACGGTATGCCCACATTGGCTTGTATACAAATGGCCATGTATACCATGGGGATGAATAAGGATGACTTTCATTTAGCCCCGAATGGTAATTCAGCATATATTTTTGATTGTTTGCCATTGCCTCAAAGACATTTCCATAGCCTTCTACCATGGATATAGGCAGATATGAGAAAAGATATATTGTAAAAGGTATCAGTATAAAGAATACTGTGCACCACAGACATGTCTTTATAAAGAATGGACGGAAAGAAAAGTCTTCCCTGTCTTTTAGGGAGCATTTCAGTACATACATAATAACAAAGAACTCTATGGCAAGACCAACTGATGCATAAACCGCTGTCCATTTTGATGCACAACCAAGCCCCATGGAAATTCCTGAAAGGAGTAAATACATGAAAGGTTTTGAAGAGGCTTTACCGGGGATTTTAAGCTCATTTAGTGCGGTGGTGTAAAATCTGTACATAAAGTAATACATACATATTATAAAGAACACCGGATAAGTGTCTATGGTAGCCATTCTTGTGAGAGAAAAATGCATAAAGTCAAAGGCAAAGAGAAGAGTTCCCATAACTGCATATCTTGTTCTGCCAAACATTTTTTTAAGGAATAAATAGAAGAATGGTAGCATTAAAACTCCCATAAGCGTACCAACAAATCGCCAACCAAATGGTGTCATTCCAAATGCAGCAATACCAAGTGACATCATAAGCTTGCCAAGGGGCGGATGAGTGGTTTCGTAATAGGGCATCATATTAAGATGTTCATAAGCTGTTCTTGGATGATAAATTTCGTCGAAGTATGTTCCGTTCATGTATGTGGGAGCTTTTGTAACCAAATTCTGTTCATCTATCAATGCTTTGTAGTTTGTGCTTGACACACCCTGAACAGAATCTGCTTTTATCTTGGTTCCCTGCGGGGTGAAGAATCCGATTTCATAAAGTGTATAGTTTGTGTAATTCGGGACACCCTTTATATATCTGGCATTAAATGTGTCATAGGTATTATATTCCCATTTAAATACGCTGTTCAGGGTGCAATCATTGTCAGCAAATCTTGTCCAGTTTTCTCCGTCATTTGAATAAGAAAGTTGAATTCCGGGATGCCTGCCCACGTCTCCTATACCACAGTAGTACGCAATTCCCGAAACATCATAGGGTTTATCAAACGTAATGATAAAGGCATCTCCCGTGTCGGGCTTATAATAGCTTTGGGGGGCTTTGGTGTCACCTAAATTCGTGAATGCAAATATTGAATAAACAAAAACTATAAGGGAGAGAAGTATGGTGTCATTTCTGGACATTTTATAGTTTTTTTCTGGAGTTTTGCCCTTTTTATCATAACCTGTAAGTATAGCTTTTAAAGACGGCGAAAGCTTGAATGAAAAGCTTCTTTTGTATTGAGGACAAATATAGTCAATAAATATAATATAGACACTTAACGCAAAGATAAGCACCTCTAAAAAAGATATTGGCGCAACCATTTCATATAGGGGCCTTGTTCCTCCGTAAAGGGTGAGCCTTAGGATATAGAAAGTATTAAGAAAACCCACCGAGGAAAGCCCCGTAAAAAGCCATAAAATCCGTTTGTTTTTGGAAAATAAATATTCAGCAAGGAGGAAGAACACAGGGAGAATTATATAACGCTCGTGCATCTTAAAGGCAAAGGTATATAAAAAGCCCAGAATAAAATATGCCGACAAAAACAACTTAGAGCCTCTGTCCTTTACCTTAAAGTAGATATAACCACTACCTGTCACCGCCAGAGCTATAACAAGTGTGTTGATTATTGTAGAAAAAAATCCGATTTTATCCAAAGAAACCCAATTAAGCCCAAGAAGACCATAAAGGTTAAAGCCATTCACCGTAAAGAAACGATAAGATGATAGTGTTGCAATATACTTTTCTATAAGCCATGTGGGGTTTAGTGCGTTTATAAAAGCCCAAAAACCATTGGATTCTGACCAGGCGGACGAAAATGGCATGGACAGAGCTGTGAGCAATAACAACCCCCACAGAATACAACTAAGAATTGTCTTTTTGTTTCGTGTTCCCAAGATTTCCAGAATAAGAACAGGGGTAAGCAGAAGCCCCTGGGGTTTCAAAAGAACTGCAACTACAAATAGAAGAGTAGCGGTGATGTATCGCTTGTTGTATAGTTCGATAAATGACATAAATAAAAACAACAGTAAAACCGATTCAATCTGACCCCATACGGCAGAGTTATACATAAAAATAGGACATACACCAAAGATCATTGAAGAGAGATATGCAAATCTGCCACCGCTTTTGGGACGTAACAAAAAGTATATAGAAGCCATAATCAGCATATCGCAGAAAACTGCAGGGAGTTTATTTAAGAAGTCTACGCCCATAGGGCCTATGTTGAAAAAAGAAGTAATATGATTAATAATTCCAAGAATATATATATATAAGGGTGGATAATCACAGAAATAATTCATGGCATAAAAACCCGACGTTCCCGTATTATTCACCCGCTCTCCCCAAGCTGCCCAACATGAAAGGTCAGAGGCAAAGCCCTGGCATATTGCAGCAAGCAGAATTCGTATAACAAGTAACGAAAAAAATGAACACCAAAAAGCATACTCCCATTTGGGTGTATGCTCTGTTTCTGAAAAATGCTCTCCTTTAAGATATGGGGCAATAAGGAGCAAACCTGTTATATAAACAAAAATAATTATAAACGTAAGTCCCATAAAAGGCCACCTCTTTTATAATTTGTTAGCAAAAGGATATGGATACGCACCTGCTGACATTATCATTGGTTTGTCCTTAATCATAAAAAGAACGATAACCAGCGGAAGACGCCCAAATACAGATGCAAGTGCATAAATAAATGCCCGCGAGGGATTAAACATATAAAAAAACTTATGAAGAATAAGGGCAGCTAATAAATTTATGGCAATGGAGAGCGGAAAGAATGAAGAACTGCCAAAAAATAACGTTGCCTGAAAAAAGGCTATAAGGGGCATAACCCACTTAAGATGTTTAATTTTAAAGCCCCACAGTATATATTCTTCGCATAGTATGCCTATTATGCTATACTGGATTACGGGTATAAAGGCGATCCATGGGTTTTTTATATTTGTATTTTTTCCAATGGAATATAAAGAAATTGAAATTCCAAGATACAATGCGATATTGTATAGGAGTTTAATTGTCATACTTGAATATATAAAAATGTTGTAAAAAATATTGTCCATATAAATTCTCCTTATGCAAGTTTATTATCAAATAAGATACCATATTTTTTGGGAAAAATCAAGAAAATAAGGAAGACTTTGAAAAATATTAAAAAATTTTAAAAAAACACTTGCAAAAGCTGAAAATATGTGGTATCATAAGCAAGTTGATTACGGATAGTCCTCTGCCGATTCGGTACGAATATCTTTGGAAGAAAGGAAAATTAAAATGGACATTTTAACACAAATTACTCAGGAACAGATCAGAACTGACCTTCCTGCACTTCAAATCGGTGATACCGTAAAGGTGTATGTTAAGGTTAAAGAGGGTAACAGAGAAAGACTTCAGATGTTTGAAGGAACAATCATCAAGAAGAATCACGGCGGTATTCAGGAAACATTTACTGTTCGTCGTATTTCTTATGGTGTTGGTGTTGAAAGAACATTCCCCGTTAACTCACCTAAGATTGACAGAATTGAAGTTGTAAGACACGGTAAAGTTCGCCGTGCTAAGCTTTACTACCTGCGTGACAGAGTGGGCAAGGCTGCTAAGGTTAAAGAAAAACTTTAATAAGGCTACAGACAGCGGCGGTTATGTAAATAATCGCCGTTGTTTTACTATTTTCCATTTAAGGAGGATGCATAATGGATATTCAGGAAGAAAAGGTAATGGAAACTGAAACCGAGGAAACAGGTAAGGAAAAATTTGATTGGAAGAAAGAACTTCGTGAATGGTTTGTAGCCATACTTATTGCAGTTGTACTGGCTCTTATTGTACGAAACTTTATATTTACTCTTGTAAAGGTAGACGGTAAGTCAATGGAACCGTCCCTGCAGCATGCAGACAGATTATACGTTAACCGTCTTTTCTACGAGGCGGAAAAAGGTGATGTTGTAATTTTCGTTCCAAAGTCTGACCCAAAACGTCCTTATGTTAAGCGTGTAATTGCAACAGAGGGTGATACTGTGTATATAGATCCGCAAACAGGGGATGTATATGTTAATGATGTTCTGCTTGATGAACCTTATATAATGGAAAAATCAACAAGGATAGGCTCTTATATATATAGGTTGGCAGAGAGCGGTAACTATAGCATGGAAAATCCCATAGTTATTCAGCCGGGATACATCTTTGCTATGGGTGATAACAGAAACAACTCGAAGGATAGCCGTGATATAGGACAGATTTCAAAAGATGAGATTATAGGCGGTGCAGTATTCAGATTCTGGCCACTTAATAAGGTGGGGGGTCTTCATGAAGATGCAACGGTATCACTTATTGATTTTGAAGACAGTGTATATGCACTTGGCTAAGGAGAAAATTACATGAATTTACAATGGTTTCCCGGACATATGGCTAAAACCCGCCGTATGATTTCAGACAATCTTAAGCTTGTGGATGTTGTGGTTGAATTGCTTGATGCAAGACTCCCTCTGTCGTCGAGAAATCCCGAGATTGACAAGATTGCAGGGGATAAACCCCGTGTACTTGTTTTAAACAAGGCGGATATTGCAGACGAAAAAGCTACCGAGGCATGGATTGAATATTTCAAGAATTGCGGTCTTGTTGCTATTGGAGCGGATAGCCAAAGCGGAAAGGGGTTTTCTGCCCTGTCGCCTGCTATTGACTCTGTAATGAAAGAGCGTTTTGAAAGGGACAGAGCAAGGGGAATACAGCGTCACGCCGTAAAGCTGATGGTTGTGGGCATCCCAAATGTGGGCAAATCATCGTTTATAAACAGACTCAGTGGCAGAAGTGCTGCAAAGACCGGTGACAGACCTGGTATTACCACCACAAAGCAATGGATACGTATTGCAGGTAAGTATGAGCTTTTAGATACCCCGGGTATCCTCTGGCCGAAGTTTGAGAGTGAAGAGGTTGCCCAAAGGATTGCCTTTACAGGAGGCATTCGTGACGAGATTATTGATATAGAGGAGCTTGCCTGTTATCTTATAGATTTTCTTGCCAAAAACTATCCGGAAAAACTGACGGAAAGATTTAAACTCAATGAAGAAGATTTAGAACTTGAGATGTTTGACTTACTTGAACAGATAGGCAGAAAGCGCGGATGTGTGATTTCAGGAGGGAACATAGATACCTATCGTGCCTCGGCACTTATTCTTGATGAATTCAGAAGTGCAAAAATCGGCGCAATTACACTTGAGTATCCGGAAGAATAAAGAGGGAAATATTTCCCTCTTTTTATGTATAATTGAGAAATAATAAGGAGATGTTTAACATTAAAGAGACAGTCAGAAAACTATGGACGTTATTTATTACCTTCTTTAAGATTGGTGCATTTACATTCGGTGGCGGATATGCAATGATACCGCTGATTTCAAAAGAAGTTGTGGAAAAGAACAGCTGGATCACAGAGGAGGATATTTTAGACGTTATTGCCATTGCTGAATCCACTCCCGGACCTATTGCCATAAACTCATCTACCTTTGTTGGATATAAGGTTTGTGGATATATAGGTGCGTTTTTTGCCACCTTGGGAATGACGTTGCCATCGCTGATTATAATAACAATAATATCATTTTTCATGGAACAGTTTATGCATCTTCAGGCGATACAGTTCGCATTTATGGGCATACGTGTAGGTGTTGTTGTACTTGTTGTTAAGGCTCTGTTTTCAATGTACAAACAATGTCCTAAGAATAAGATTGCGTATATTTTAATGCTTTTTGCATTTGTGTCAGCGGCAATTTTAAAGTTTAATATTCTTTTAACCCTGATTATATGCGCTATTACAGGTCTTATTTCATCACTCTTTGCTATAAGGAGGGATGAAAAATGATTTTATGGGAACTTTTTATTACTTTCTTTAAGATAGGTGCATTTACATTCGGTGGCGGATATGCAATGATACCACTCATTCAGGCGGAAGTTTTGGGCAAAGGTTGGGTAGAACCCGAAATGCTTGTTAACTTCATCGCTGTAAGTGAAAGTACCCCCGGTCCTTTCGCACTAAATACTGCCACATTTATAGGGACAAAGCTTGCAGGCATTTCGGGAGCGGTTATTGCAACATTGGGTGTTGTATTACCTTCATTTATAATCATTCTTATAGTGGCACATTTTTATGATAAATTCAGGAAAAGCAGAATTGTGGAAGGGTGTATGTCGGGACTTCGCCCTGCGGTAGTTGGACTTATTTCATCAGCAATTTTATCCGTTGCAAAAACAGCGTTTATCCCTGATGGATTCAAGGTTACTGATATATTTGGGTTTACCTTTATGTGTTCGGTTATAATTTTTGCAATATGTGCATATCTTACATTCAAAAAGAAAACCCATCCTATAATAATTATTTTACTGTCGGCAGTTTTAGGTATAGTAATGGGTTATGGACAGATGCTTTTTTAGGAGATGATTTAAATGACAAAAAAAATATATACGTCTTTTGATGAGCTAATCGGTAACACACCGATGCTTGAACTTGTAAATATAGAGAAGAGGTTTAAACTTTCTGCAAAGTTATTTGTAAAGCTCGAATATTTTAATCCTGCAGGCTCTGTAAAAGACAGAGTTGCAAAGGCTATGATAGATGATGCAGAAGAGCGGGGCGTTATAAATAAAGACTCGGTGATAATAGAGCCTACAAGTGGTAATACAGGAATAGGTCTTGCAGCGGTTGCAGCATCCAGAGGATATAAAGCTATTATTGTTATGCCTGATACAATGTCGGTGGAGAGAATACAGCTTATGCGGGCTTATGGTGCTGAGGTTGTGTTGACGGATGGTAAAAAAGGAATGAACGGTGCTATCGCTAGAGCAGAGGAACTCAAAAATGAACACCTCTCCAGTTTTATTCCGGGACAGTTTGTGAATAAGATAAATGCAGAAATTCATTATAAAACAACAGGACCTGAAATCTATGATGCTATGGACGGCAAGGTTGATATATTTGTCGCAGGTGTAGGCACAGGAGGAACAATAACAGGCATTGGGGAATATTTAAAAACTAAAAAGCCCGATGTTCAGATTGTTGCCGTGGAGCCTGCTGATTCACCTGTTCTGTCTAAGGGTGAGGCCGGCACTCATAAAATTCAGGGCATAGGAGCAGGATTTGTGCCCGAAATATTAAACACAGATATTTATGACCGTATCATCACGGTAAGGGAAGAAGAAGCGTATCAGTCCGGAAGAATGCTCGGCAGAGAAGAGGGTGTGCTTGCGGGAATAAGCTCCGGCGCGGCGCTCTATGCTGCGATTGAACTTGCAAAAAGTCCCGAAAACAAGGGAAAAAATATTGTTGTTCTCCTGCCTGATTCGGGAGATAAGTATTTATCAACACCAATGTATTCATAATAAGAAATTCCACCCGCATGGGTGGAATTTTTTTATATATTGATATGTATTACTTCGTTTTTCTCATGAGAGAGAAATGCCGCTTCCATAACCTTCATAACACGAAGAGCCTGTTCGGGCTTAATGGTAAGTTCTGCTTTGCCCTCTATGCAATCAAGAAGCTGGTCATATACAGGATCGAGTTCATCGATTACATCAACGGGTTCCTCAAGAATAATTGTTTCAGTTGATTCAGGATTTCTTGGCGCCATTGTCTTTGTTGGACCTGCCTTTGTATAGAAGATTTTTTCTTCCCATACATTTTGCTTGTCTATACAGCGTACAAGCCTGCCGTTACAGTCCCAATCATCAACAACTAATGTTCCGTCTTCCCCAAGGACATACCAACGAGGGTGGGTTATGTAGTTGTTAGTTGAAACCTCAATGTGAGCGGTAAGTCCGCTCTCGAATGTCATTGTAAGCCTGAAGTTGTCGTCAACCTCAGGATAATCAATACTGAACATCTTACAATAAACATCAACTACTCTTTCAGGGAACATGTACATAAGCTGATCTATAAGATGAACGCCCCAATCCAGCATCATGCCGCCCCCGAGAGCCTTGACGGTTCTCCAACCGCTGGGCATACCGCGAGAGCCTTCAACACGGGATTCAATTACATAGGGTTTTCCAATTGACCCTGATTCCACATAACGTTTCATCATAACAAAGTCATGATTGGTTCGTCTGTTCTGATCAATGGTGAAAATTCCGTCACACTTTTCAGCGGCAGTCATGACTTCTTCAAGCTCGGCAGATGACATGGTAACAGGCTTTTCGCACACAACGGCTTTTCCTGCCTCCATAGCCTCAATAATAAGTTCTTTATGAACTTCGTTGGTTGTCGCGATGATAACAACATCAATTTCGGGGTCGCTTAAAAGCTCTTCTTTAGAATAATAAGTGTAATATCCTTGTGATGCTGCATATTCTCTACGCTTTTCATTTATATCAAAAATGCCTTTTAAACTCATTCTTTCATAGACTTTAAGAACTCTCTCGTGATGCCCTGCCATACCGCCATAACCGATAATTCCTGCAGTGTATTTCTTCATTATGCCCACCACATTTCTCCAGCGTTTTCAAATATAAGAACTTCCTTTAAGAAAGCAACAGCTTTTTCAAGACCTTCTTTTGGTGACATAAGACCGTCTTCGTGCTCGATACTGATTGCACCGTCATAGCCTGTGTTCTTAAGCATGCTTATAATATTGTTCCACACTTCCTTACCATGACCATAACCTACTGTGCGGAATGACCATGAGCGGTTAAGGATATCACCATATGACTTGTTATCAAGAACACCGTTAACCTGGGCATTGCGCTCATCAATACGGGTATCTTTTGCATGGAAGTGATAAATGGCTCCTTTAAGAGCGCGTATTGCTTCGACAGGGTCAATTCTTTGCCAGAAAAGATGGCTGGGGTCGAAGTTAGCACCGATAGTCTCGCCAACAGCCTCACGCAGACGGAGAAGTGTTTCAGGGTTATATACAACAAAGCCCGGGTGCATTTCAAAAGCAATTTTCTTTACGTTATGCTCATTTGCAAATTTAGCCATATCCTTCCAGTAAGGAATAACCTTTTCGTTCCACTGCCATTCTAAAATCTTAAGAAAATCATCAGGCCATGGACAGGTTACCCAGTTTGGATATATGGAATTTTCGCAATCACCGGGACAACCGGAAAAACCGATTACTGTGTCAACTTCAAGAGCCTCGGCTGCAAGAATTGCACCTTTAAATTCTTCGTGGAATTTTTGTGCAATATCTTTTTGGGGATGCAGAGCATTACCGTGACAGCTGATAGCTGAAATCTCCAGATTATTAGAAGCAAGGACTTTTTTATAGTTCTTTACATTTTCAGGACTTTCGAGAAGCTCGATAGGTTTTAAGTGCTGGTCGCCCGGAAAGCCGCCGGCACCGATTTCTATTGTCTGAACACCAAGGCTTGCAAGATATTCAGCCGCCTCTTCGAAAGAATAAGCATTAAGTACGGGATTCATTACACCAAGTTTCATTTTAATAAACCTCCTGTGGTTTAAAAGAATAGGGAGAATATTCTTAAAATATTCTCCCTTGATTATACCATATTAAATTGTAATTGCTATAATGAATTTGCGAAAAAATATCAATTTTTTGTCATTGCAACAAAATGTTAGGCTTTTGTAACAGAAATAGATATCTTTTCACCGTTGATGTTCCATTCTTTTGCATCAGCATCAACATTGCCACAAATGCTTTCAGCCAGGAGCTGTGACTTGATTTCATCTGTGTTGTTGGCAACAACCTGTGCAATTAAGTCACTTCCTGTAAAGGCAATGTTAATGTGATCTGTAACCTCAAAGTCGCCGTCTTTACGCATTGTCTGTACCTTACTGATGAATTCACGGACAAAACCTTCTTCAATAAGTTCATCTGTAAGATTTGTGTCAAGAACAACGGTAAATCCTGCATCACTGTCAGAAACAAAACCGTCTTTCTGGAGTGTTTCCACAAGAACATCTTCTTTGAAAATTTCAACATCAGTATCCTGAACGTTAAGCTTAAGAGCCTCGCCGCTGTTTAACACAGCCATAACTTCTGCGCCATTCATGGTTGCAATTTCGTCAAAGATAGGACGCATAAGCTTTCCGTACTTTGGACCCATTGTTCTCATCTGCGGTTTAAAGTT
This sequence comes from Ructibacterium sp., assembly GCA_045542095.1. Classification (GTDB taxonomy): domain Bacteria; phylum Bacillota; class Clostridia; order Monoglobales; family Monoglobaceae; genus Ructibacterium. Next base: position 16,859 of record JAZQKJ010000011.1, on the reverse strand, counting down.
ATATGTGATAAAACCACTTGCATCATTTGTGAATTCAACATCTTTGATATTTAATTCATCAAGGATGATGTCTTTATAGTCATTGTTAATCTCTGAATCAGACTGAACAAAGAGTTTTGATAAAGGCTGACGATTCTTGATGTTTGCTTCATTACGGCAGGCACGTCCCAGAATAACAACCTTGCGGATTGCATCCATGTCGGCTTCAATTTCGGCGAAATTAAATTCTTCGCGAGCCTGTGGGAAGTCGCACAGGTGAACACTCTCGGGAGCGTTCTTGTCAACAGAAAGTACAAGATTCTGGTAAATCTGCTCTGTCATAAATGGAATAAATGGTGCACATACCTTTGCAAATTCAACTAACGTTGTGTAAAGGGTCATATATGCATTAATCTTATCCTCTGTAAGCTCGCTCGCCCAGAAACGACTACGGGAACGACGAACATACCAGTTACTGAGTTCATCTGTAAATTCAGAAACAGCACGGGTAGCCTCTGTAATCTTGTAATCCTCAAGGTTATTATCAACTGTTGTGATAAGCTTGTTGAGTTTTGATAAAATCCATTTATCAAGAACAGAGAGCTTGTTTACATCAAGTGTATATTTTGTGGGGTCAAAGTTGTCAATATCAGCATATAAAACATAGAATGCATAAGTGTTCCATAATGTTCCAAGGAATTTACGCTGTGACTCTGACACGTTCTTAGCAGAAAATCTGTTAGGAAGCCATGGAGCAGAGTTAGAGTAGAAGTACCAGCGAACTGCGTCACTGCCCTGGTCGTTGAGTATATCCATAGGCAGAATAACGTTACCTTTATGCTTGCTCATCTTAATGCCCTTGTCATCCTGAACGTGACCCAGAACAACAACGTTTTTATAAGGTGATTCATCAAAGAGAAGTGTCGAGATTGCCATAAGTGTATAGAACCAACCACGTGTCTGGTCAATAGCCTCACTGATAAAGTTTGCAGGGAAGTTGTTTTCAAACATCTCTTTGTTTTCAAATGGATAGTGCCACTGCGCAAAAGGCATTGAACCTGAATCAAACCAACAGTCAATAACCTCGCTTACACGTTTCATTTCACCGCCACACTCGGGACAATTAAGAGTTACCCTGTCAACATAAGGCTTGTGAAGTTCTATATCATCGGGACAGTTAGAGCTCATTTCCTTAAGCTCGGCAATAGAGCCTATAACGTGTCTGTGTCCGCAAGAACATTCCCAGATAGGAAGAGGAGTACCCCAATAACGTGAACGTGAAAGTCCCCAGTCTATTATGTTTTCAAGGAAGTTACCGAAACGTCCGTGCTTGATGTTATCAGGCATCCAATTAACAGTATTGTTGTTTTTAAGCAGGTTATCCCTTACAGCTGTCATCTTGATAAACCATGTATCGCAAGCATAGTAAAGAAGCGGAGTATCACAACGCCAGCAGAACGGATAGCTGTGCTCAAATGCGATAACGTCAAAGCACTGATTGCGGTCCTTAAGGTCACGGATAATCAGCTTATCAGTATCCTTAACGAACATACCGCTCCACTCACCGCAACCGTCAACGAAGTTACCCTGAGTATTTACATGGTTGATAAATGGCAGGTCGTTTTCTTTTCCAACACGGGAGTCGTCCTCACCGAATGCAGGAGCGATATGAACGATACCTGTACCATCATCCATAGTAACATAGTTGTCTGCGACAACAAAGTGACCTTTTTTATCGGTCTTTATAAAATCGTAAAGAGGAACATATTCTGTTCCGCAAAGGTCTGTTCCGATGTAGGATTCAAGAACTGTAACCTCCTGGTCTTTAAATACGCTCTTTACAAGAGCCTCTGCTAAAATGTAAATTCCGTCTTCAGCCTGAACCTTAACATAGCTTTGTGATGGGTTAACACAAAGTGCAACGTTTGCAGGAAGAGTCCATGGAGTGGTTGTCCATGCAAGGAGATATTCCCCGTCTTTTCCAACAATAGGAAACTTTGCAATAACAGAGTTTTCTTTAACATCTTTATAGCCTTGTGCAACCTCGTGGCTGGAAAGTGAGGTTCCGCATCTTGGACAGTAAGGCATAATCTTGTGACCTTTATAAAGAAGACCTTTATCCCATATCTGACGAAGTGCCCACCAAACAGACTCTATATAGTCATTGTGATAGGTAACATAGGGGTTATCCATGTCAGCCCAGAAACCAACACGGTCACTCATTTCCTCCCACTCGCTCTGATATGTAAAGACGCTGTCTTTACACTTCTTAATAAAATCTTCAATTCCATATTTTTCGATTTCAGGCTTACCGCTTATGCCGAGAACCTTTTCGACCTCAAGTTCAACAGGAAGACCATGGGTATCCCATCCAGCTTTTCTTAAAACATGATAGCCTTTCATTGTGCGGTAGCGGGGGATTAAGTCCTTAACTGCACGGGTCAAAACGTGACCAATGTGGGGTTTACCATTAGCGGTAGGGGGACCGTCAAAGAATGTAAAGCGTTCATTTCCCTCCCGGTTTTTCATACTCTTTTTAAATATATCATTTTCTTTCCAGAATTCCACAATTTCTTTTTCGCGGTCTACGAAAGAAAGTTCGGTTGATACTTTGCGATACATATAAAAAGAACCTCCATTTCTATACAAAATAATAAAAAGAACAATGTTCCTAATTAATTACATAACAATCTAATCTATTTTATAATAAAATTTCCTATTTGTAAAGAGAAAAAAGAGTTTTTGAAATATTTTTCGTAAAACATTTAGAAAACTTGCATTTTTTGGCATCTGTGATATAATATATTGACGTGTTTTAAGTTCGAAAATAAACATAATTTAAATTGGAGAGGGATAATTGTGAACAGAAACAATAATAATATTGATACCTATGTTTCGGATGAGTATGCTGAAATAGATGTAAGCCGCGTAATAGAGCATTTTGTAGGACAGAATACGATTGATATGGCTACACTGCTGTATAAATTAAGAAGATGCAGAACAGATGATAGAGATTTTACAGATACTGTCAATAATATTGAGAAAATCAATTCCAGAATGATGAGGGGCGTAAACGCAATGGCAGAGCTTTTCGGAAAAGATAAAACTTTGTCACGGCCTAAAATTGCATCATTTAATGTTATAACATATCTTACTGACATTACTGCACAGATAAACTCTGCCATAAGTATAAGAGGAGAGGGAGAGGTTGTGTTTAAAACTCAAAAATCTGCTGTGTGCAGTGCTTCATTTGATGCAAGACGTGTTTCAACTATTTTGTATCATTTTATATCTAATTCTCTTCAGCATGGTAAGACAGAAGATAAAACTGTAACAATAAAATGCAAAAAGGAAAACGGATTATTCGAAATATCTGTGTCTGACCATGGTGGTGGAATACCTAAAGCTGTGCAAAACACCATGTATACCAAATTCCTGGAAGAATTCTCTTTAAAAAATCAGATGCTGGGGAATTTTCCACCAAGAGTTACAGGGCTTGGTTTATTATTGTGCAGAAAGCTATCGACAGATATGAATGGTGAAATAAAATTCAGGAATATCAGTGGTGGTGCACAGTTCACTCTAGTTATTCCACAGTCGAGAATATCTGTACAGGAGGAAAGTGTATATGTGCCTGATGATGCATTGATGAATCAGTGTATGGCATATTTAGATGATTGGAAGTAATGAATATGATTGAATTTAAAGAAATTTCTCTTGAAAATAAAAATGAAATTGAAGAACTTATCGAAGGAAACAAAGGGAATGATTCTGAATTTACATTTACCAATTTGTTTATCTGGCGGAAGAGTTATCACACGGTATATACTGTAATAGACAGTATACCTTGTTTTGTATACAGACATGATGGTTTTCCGTGTGCTGCCTCAATTCCTGTAAAACCACAGGGAGATGTCACACTTGAAGAAAAATGTATAAATGCTGCAATGGCGCTTAAAAAATATTTTACATCAAATGAAGAAAGCTGCAATCTTTATTTGTTTGATGAAAAACTTGCTAAGAGGATTTCGGAGGCAGTCCCTGAAGTTGAATGTTATACGGAGGACAGGGATTCCTTTGATTATGTGTATTTGGTAAAAGACCTTACAGAGCTTTCGGGGAAAAAATATCACGGAAAGAAAAACCATGTCAATAAGTTTAAACGGCTTTATAATTGGAGTTATATGCCCCTGAAAGCAGATATAGCAGAACAATGCTTGGATGTTTTTTGCCGTTGGTGCAAGCTGAAAGGCGATGAGAAAAAAGGTTGTTGCGAGGAGTACGAGGCAGTAAATGAGATTGTTTCAAATTGGGATAGGCTTGATGTAAAAGGCGGTTGCTTAGTTGTAGATGAAAAGATGGTTGCTTTTTCAATTGGAGAGATGCTGAATCCTGAAATGGCAGTAATCCATTTCGAGTATGCAGATAATGAGTACGAGGGCGCTTTTCCCATGATGAATCAACAGTTTTTAATTAACTGTTGGCAGGATTGTCAATATGTAAACCGCGAAGAAGATATGGGAATAGAGGGAATGCGAAAGGCAAAAGAATCTTACCGCCCCGCTTTTCTTGTGAAAAAATATATTGTGAAGATATAAAGCAGAACTTAAAAAATAAAAAAAACCTTGTCACATGACAAGGTTATTATTTTTGGCTGCCTGATCAGGATTCGAACCCGAACAAAATGAGTCAGAGTCATTTGTGCTACCCTTACACAATCAGGCAATATAAGTGGTGCGAGCAGTGGGACTTGAACCCACACGCCATAAGCACACGCCCCTCAAACGTGCCTGTCTGCCAATTCCAGCATGCTCGCATACCATCTTGTATCTGCCCTCTCAAAAGAGCCGACCGTCATATTATAATAGCTTTAAAAGGATTTGTCAAGGGTTTTTTTAAAAATATTTTAAAAATTTTCATGTATAAATTATAAGTGTAAAGGGAAAATAAAATAAAAACAAAAAGAAAGGTTGATTTTAATTGAACAAAATTATAATTGTTACTTCAATTTTATGTTTAATGCTATTTGCGGGATGTACAGACGGGTCAACCACAATGGATAACGGACATGATACAAACGGAATGCAGGGTGAACCCGGGGTAACAGAAAATAAGGGCTCTGATATGGTAAATGATACAGAAAATGCTATAAACGACGCAGTTGATGGTGCCAAGAACGCTGTAAAAGACGGCGCGGATGGTGTTAAAAGAGCGGTTGATGATATGACAGGAAAATAAAAGATATAAAAATTCGTAATTCTTCGGGAATTACGGATTTTTTTCTTTTTTCTATTGTAATTAAAAATTAAAACTGATATAATAATATCTTGGTGATATATAATGACTATTTTAGGAATAACAGGCGGAATAGGTGCCGGAAAAAGTGTTGTAACAGAGATATTTTCGACCCTGGGTGCAGATGTTGTAGATGCGGATAAAATTGCCCGTGAAATTATGAATAAAGGGCATGATGCATATAATGAAGTTGTAAAGGAATTTGGCGAGGATATTCTTGACGATAACGGCAACATTATTCGTAAAAAGCTTGCCTCAATTGTATTTGGAGATAAAAATAAGCTTGAAGCTTTAAATAAAATTACACATGGCTATATTTTTGCTGAAATGAATAAGCAGATAAGCTCCTCTATAGCAGAGCTTGTGTGCCTTGATGTGCCGTTGCTTTTTGCGTCGGACTTTCCTATAAAATGTCATAAAACGCTTGTTGTTACGGCAGATGATGAAGTGCGTATACATCGTGTGATAAAACGGGATAACTGTACAAAAGAGCAGGTTCAAGAGCGTATGAACAAGCAACTAAAGCAGGAAGATATGGTAAAACTTGCTGACTTTGTAATAGAAAACAATGATGAGAAACTTCCCGTGGAAAAAGTAAAGGAAATATTTTTTGAATTAACAAGGTAGGAATGTAATGAGAGATATAAATAATGTAAAGAGAGGCAGGCGTAAAAGACGAAGAAAAAACAACTGTTTCGGATGCTTTGGTAATTTTCTTGTCTTTGTAACTATCTTTACCATTCTTTGTGTTGTGGGATATAAATTATTTGCCGAAAGCGATTTAAGTAAAAAAATTCTGGAGATAAGATATCCTGTAAAATTCCAGGAACAGATTTTAAAAAGTGTTGAGGAATTTTCCCTTGACAAAGACCTAATTTATGCAGTTATTCATACGGAAAGTAAGTTTGACCCATATGCAGTATCTGCCAGGAATGCAAGAGGTCTTATGCAAATTCAGGATGAAACAGCAAGAGATTGTGTCAAAAAGCTTGGAATAAAGAACTATACACCGGATATGTTGTTCGAACCTGATATAAATATAAGAATTGGTTGCTATTACCTGAATAAGCTTATAAGAAAATACAACGGCAATACAGAGCTTGCACTTGCGGCATATAACGGCGGACCGGGGAATGTGGATAAATGGCTTAAGGATGAAACTTTAACAGATGAAAATGATAATCTTATACATATACCTTTCAAGGAAACGAGAGAATATGTAGAGAAGGTTTTTAAAGCAAAAGATATATATACAAAACTTTACGCAGAAAATAATAATTAAGGAGTGCTTAAAATAATGGAAAAAACAAATCTTGAATACGAAAACAAAAATATGTTTGCAGAGCTTGATAAAGACGAAAAAGAACTGGTATTTGAATTTTGTGACGGTTATATGAAATTTATAAATGTTGCAAAAACCGAGAGAGAATATTGTGATGAAACCTGCAGACTCTTAGAGAGTAACGGGTTTGTTCCTCTTTCAGAAAAAGATTCTTTAAAGGCTGGAGATAAGGTTTATACTGTAAACCGTGGAAAAGGCGTTATTGCAGCTGTAATTGGTGAAGAGGATATGGAAAAAGGTATTAATCTTATAGGTGCTCATATAGACTCGCCTCGTCTTGATTTAAAGCCTAATCCACTGTATGAAGACAGCGGTATTGCATATTTTAAAACCCATTATTACGGCGGAATAAAGAAGTATCAGTGGACTGCTGTTCCTCTTGCAATCCATGGAGTTGCAGCACTTCAGGACGGCACACAGATAAAAATAACCATTGGCGAAGATGAAGGTGACCCTGTATTTTGTGTTACAGATTTACTTATTCACATGGCTGATCAACAGATGATGAAGAAGACAAAAGATGCAATCCCTGGAGAAAATCTTAATGTTATTTTAGGTAATATTTGTTGTGATGATGAGGATGCAAAAGAAAAAGTTAAGATGAATATTCTTAAAATATTAAATGAGAAATATGATATCACGGAAGAAGACTTTACCAGCAGTGAAATAGAAGTTGTTCCTGCATTCGGTGCAAGAGATGTAGGACTTGACAGAAGTATGATAGGTGCCTATGCTCATGACGACAGAGTTTGTGCGTATACTGCAATCAAGGCTCTGCTTGATATTAAGAAACCTAAAAAGACAGCGGTGTGTCTCCTTGTTGACAAAGAGGAAATAGGCAGTATGGGTGCCACGGGTATGCAGTCCAGAAACTTTGAAAATGTTCTGGCTAAAATCTGCGCAAAAACAAAGGAATGCTATAACGATTTGGTATTAAGAGAATGTCTTTCAAATTCAAGCTGTCTTTCAGCAGATGTCGCAGCGGCATTTGATCCTAACTTTGCAGAAGTGAGCGAAAAGAGAAATATTCCTTACATTAACTGCGGAATTACCCTTACAAAGTATACGGGTTCAAGGGGTAAAGGCGGTGCAAGTGATGCATCAGCTGAGTTTGTTGCTAAAATCCGCAAAATCTTCAACGAGAACGGTGTTCACTGGCAGATTGGCGAGCTTGGTAAGGTAGATGGCGGCGGTGGCGGTACAATAGCGCAGTTTGTTGCAAATCTTGATATGGACGTTATTGATGCAGGCGTAGCGCTTTTGTCAATGCACGCACCTTTTGAAGTCGCAGGCAAGCTTGATATATATATGGCATATAAGGGATACAGAGAATTTTTCCTGAATTGCTGAGAGGTTTTATTATGAAAAAAATACTTTTATATGCAATACTGATATTTTGTATTGTGATTTCAAGTACGGTTTTTGCTGCTGATTCAGAGCCACCAGCTCCGGCTCTGAATCAGGTTTTTAATGAATATGAACTTACTTCAAATGTCCCCGTAACGGATTTATATGCTAAAGACGAGGTCTATGTTGAATTTGGGTTTAATGAAGATGTTTCTGTCTATGGACTGGAGGCTGTTATTACATACAATAGCGAGTACCTGGAATTCAAAGACGCTGAATGTCCGCTTTCAAGTTATAAAAATTCGGTTGAAATATTGGATGCTGATAAAGATAACGAAATTACATATCTGTGTTCAAGGGTAGGCAAAGAAGAGATAGGTTCTCAAAAAGACTTAATCAAACTAACATTTGTTGCTGAAACCACGGGGAAGTCTGTAGTTGAACTTAAATCTCTTAAAGTTGTTTATGAGGATTTATCTTATGAAATAATTGATGATGCGGATTTAGAAGCCACAATTACAATAATTGAAAAAGAAAAAAAGCCTTCTAAAAAAGGCGGCGGCAGCCGTGGAAGCGGAGGCGGAGGTGCACGTTTTTCTGTATCTGATGAGGATAAATCTAAGGTGGAGGAAAAGCAACCTGAAAAAGATACGGAGACGCTTCCAGAGCAGAGTGAGAGTTTATTTTCTGATATTTCCCATGTTGCATGGGCGAAAGATGCTATAGAAAAACTCACAGAAATTGGTGCGGTTAACGGTTATGAGGATAATACATTCAGACCTGATGAATATATCACAAGAGCCGAACTTACTAAAATAATAGCAGGGGTGTTTTTAAAAGACAAGATAAGCATAAATGAAATAACATTCGAGGATGTGCCGTCTGATGCATGGTATTATGACAATGTGAGAACTTGTGCAGCTCTTGGCATAATAAATGGAGAAAGTGCAGAAATCTTTGCCCCTGACAGGAATATTCTGCGTGAAGAATTTGCGACAATGCTTGCAAGATGTGTTGTTGCAAAGGGGATAAATATTGAAAATCAGCGGTTGAACATTAATTTTGAAGACGAGACTGAGATTTCTGACTATGCAGTAGGATATGTGGATATGTTGTATACGGGTAATATTCTAAATGGTGAAGACGGATATTTTCGCCCTAAAAATAGTCTTACAAGGGCAGAAGCTGTAGTTGGGGTATATAATCTTTTATGTGTTACAGAACTAAATGGACAGGAGTGATGAAAATGAAAAAGCTATTAATATTTTTAATCATAACTTTACTTTTCGTTATGCCTGTACATGGTGAAGAAGCTTTGGCAGAGTCTGAAAATCAGGATGTGCTGACGGAAGTGCAAGAAGATGATTTAACTGACCAACTAATTGATGAAAATACAGATGAAATAATTGATGACTCAACTAATGACACGGAGGAAGAATGGGATTGGGAAAGTCAATGTGACAGTCTTGAAAATACTGTTGAGGTGTACAATATTGATATTTGGCAGGTGGAAGAAACTGAACTTGATACAATGTATGGTGATACACACATTTTAAGACGATCGCCAAATACCAATAGTGCCTGGATTGTATACGAGCTTCCTTATATCAGCAAATTGAGTTTTATGACATATGATTGGCCCATTCATGAAGGTGAGGTTAAGGTTCTTCTGTCAAAAAATGGTATGGATTGGATTGAAGGAGGAATGGAAATTACCAGACTTCCTGCTCCTGAAAATTCAAACTGCTGGACAAAGCTTTTGTATGAGGCTGCTGATATTTCAGGCATCAGATTTGTAAAACTCATTTGGCCCGAGGTTAATGAGGCTCACAACGATTGGTGGAATCCTTACATGGGATGGATAAAAGGGTCTTTTGAAGAGAGCGTGCCTGTTTGTATTAAAACAGAGGCACCTGAAAAAATAACTATACCAAGATTTGAAAGCCAGAGCTTTCAGTTGGCTGCGGAACTCGTTGACCAGATTGACAATGTGATTGATGCTCCTGTTACATGGACTTCAAAATCATTGCCTGACGGAGTTTCTTTAACGGAAAATATTCTTTTAATAGACAGCAGTTGTATAGCTGACAGTGTGGCAGAACTTGAAGTATCGGCAGAGTGTGCTGGAGAGATATTTTCACTTTCTGTGATTATAAAGTTTGACGCTCCTTTAATTGGGGACACTGACAATGATATGAAAATCACTCAAAAGGATATTGATTTTGTTCTGGACAATTATGGGGTTGATGAGGAATGTGAGAACTGGGAGGAAATACGTCTGGCTGATATTGATAAAAACGGTTTGATTGATATTATTGATATATCATATATTTGCTTTAATTATATTGAAGAATAGCTATAATGCAAGAAAGGGATACACGAGATGAAAAGAGTACTTTGTTTATTAACGGCTGTTATTCTTATGACAGGTATATTTTATGTAAATGCCAATGAATATGAGCAGACTTATGTGGCAAATCAAGGCTTACTTATAGATGATTGTGTAGACTTTTCTGTTGCAACCGGGCATAGTGAAGAAGTATATGCAAGTGTAACTGCCGAAGAGGATAAATATGCTTTTGATGACTATACAATGTTTATGAGAAACGCATCAAATGCAGGTTGGGTTGAGTATTCAGTTCCCGAAAATCAGTATCTTATTTTTAATACATATTTCAGACAGAATGAGGAGATTTCACATTTTACTTTTCTATGTTCAGATGACAGGGAAAACTGGAAAGAGGTTTCACCTGTAATCGAGATTAAACCCATTGAAAGCTGGCGTTGGATTCCTGTTGTTTATAGCTTGAAAAAGCTTGAAAATAATGCAAAGTACGTGCGTATAGTATTTGGGAATGTGGGCGGTACCGTATGGTCGCCTTCAATATCGAGTGTATATAGCAGATACAGAAACGAAAATCTTGATGGGTTTGTGGATTGTGCAGATACATCTTTTTATGAAGCAACAGCCTTTTTGAAAAATCTTGGGTTTGTTTCAGGTACAAATAACTTTGAGTTCAAACCATACAATCCTATAACCAGGGCAGAATTTGCCCAAATAGCGGCAACTGTTCTGGATGCTGAAATATCAATTTCTGATGATGTGAGTAATATTTTTAAGGATGTAGACAGTAATCATTGGGCATATAATGCCATACTTTCTATGTGGAATCTTGGGATAATATCGGGTGATGAAGACGGTTTTTTTAGACCTGATGATACCATAACCATCCACGAGGCAGTTAAGATTTTAGTTTCGGGGCTTGGTTATGACGAAATGGCTGTGGAAAAAGGCGGATACCCACAAGGGTATATGTATATGGGTAAGAGAGCAGGCATAACCGACGGCACTGACGGTGATGGTGTTATTAATCGGGGAACAGCTGCTGTTTTGTTTGCTAATGCCCTAAATAGCGAGATTGTATATCAGACGGGATTTGGTAATGAAAAAGAACTGGTTAAAGACGGAACAACTGTTTTGAATAAATTCCATGATATATATGTTGAAGAGGGTGTTTTAACCCATGTAGGAGAATATTCAATAGTAAGTGACAGTATTTATTCAGAAGATACAGCTGTAATTGACGAAAAAGAGTATACATTCAACAATAAAAATATTAAAAATCTTTTGGGGCATAGAGTAGAGGCATATATAAAAAAGAGTAGAAATGATGCAAAAGGTATGATTGTTTATGCTGAATCTCTTGCAAGCGTTACAGAAACAACTGCGGACAAATATAGTGGGCTGGAAAACGGATATATTTGCTTTGAAGATGATAACGGAGAGCTTGTCAAAGTTAAATATGACAACAATACCCGCGTAATAATAAATGGTAGATACCATACAAGAATGGGCGTCATAGATAGCCTTGACTTTACCTGTGGAAATATGTCACTGATTAAAAATTCAGGCAAGGGCACAATTGACACTATTATTATTTGGAATTATGATACCTATGTTGTAAAGGCTGATGGGAAAATAGGCGGTAATATATCGGATAAACGGGGTGAAAACATCAAGCTTGACCTTGATAAGCCGAATAAAATCATTCTTTATATAAATGATGAAGAAGTTCCTTATAATGATGAAATTATCGTTAAAACCGATGATGTTTTAAGTGTTGCAAAGAGCGAAGATGATTATATAATAGCCATACATATTTCAAGAGATGTTTTAAGGGGTAAAATATCAGGCGTATATGAAGACTGTTTTGTATTTGATGGCAGAGAAATACTCTATGCTGATGATTTACTTCGTGAAGATATTGATGGATTTTTAGGTCAGGATGTAAAGATTTATACTGATATAAATGGCAGAGCTGTGTTTGTTGAAGCAGATGGCAAAAGGGTAGAATATGCCTATCTTCAAGGAATATCACATAGGGATACCTTTGCTGATAAAGTATATTTAAATGTTATAACAGAAGATGGAAAAGCGGTAGAGTTTTATGCTGATGAAAAAACCAGATGTAATAATACACAAAAAAATGTAGATTATATAAGCGGGCTTTCACCACAACTGATTCGTATTGTAAACGAAAATCAACGGGTTATATGGCTTGAAACTGCAACTGTTTTAGATAAAACAGTTGGAAATGATTGTTTTTCACGAAATTATAAATCGGAATACGGCGTATATTATGGGGATAATATGAGCGTTTTTGGAGCGGTTTATCAGCTTCGGGATAACACTCAAATATTCTTTATTCCCAAAGACAGAGGGGATATTTCTAAATATTCGGTTAAAGACAAGTCCTCTCTTATAAATGGCAACGGTTACAACATAGAACTTTATGATATTGATTCAAATTATATGGTTGATGCTGCTGTACTATATGAAGACGGAAGTGACGTAAGAGTATTGCAGACTTATGATAATGTTGCAGTTATTACTGATGTTGCCAATATTCTAGATAGCGAGGGGAGAATGTGTATTCATCTTTCAGGAAAATCAAACGGGAATGATGTTGACATCTATTTTGATAATGAGGGTGGAACTGACGTAACATATAGTTGGCTCCCTGATTATGTATCCAGGGATACCGCGGATGGCAGAATTCCTTTTAAGGTAGGAGAGGTGATACAGTATTACATGGATGATGAGAGCCACTGCAAGTCTTTCAGAATGTTACTTACAGAGGATTTAATCGAAAATAAAAAGTTTTATGAAAACAATCTCGGGGACTATGGCGGCCTGACAGAGGAGCGTTATTTTAGTGAGCTTTACAGTGCGTACGGAGTTGTAAAAAGTAAATTTGCGGACAAAATAATTGCTGAAACCGTAAATGGATATTTAAGAACATTTCCTCTTAAAAATGCAGCTGTTTATATTGCATATTGTGATAAAGAAAAAGTGTATACAGGCGACGCATCGGATATTTCGGCAGATGACAGAATTTTTGTACGTATGACCTATAACGATGTAAAGGAAATTGTTATCATAAAATAAGTATCATTTTCAGGATTGAGGGGAATATAATCCTGAGGTGATAATAAATGTTTAAAGGAAAGATTACCATTGTAGGTGCAGGAAATGTGGGCGCTACAACCGCTTATACTCTGATGCTTAGCGGGTTGGTATCCGAAATTGTTATAATAGATATAAACAAGGATAAGGTGCAGGGTGAAGCTATGGACATGAATCATGGTATATGCTTTGTAAAGCCTGTCAGAATGATAGCCGGAGATTATAGTGACATCAAAGGCAGTGATATGGTTATTATAACCGCAGGAGCAAGTCAGCGTGAAGGCGAAAAGAGAACAGATTTGCTCAAAAGAAATGCCAATATTTTCAAGGATATTGTTGACAATGTCTTGAAGTTCTGTCATGATGATACTATATTGATGGTAGTGACTAATCCTGTTGATATTTTAACCTATATAACCTATAAAATATCAGGGTTTTCAAAGAAAAATGTTATAGGCTCGGGAACTGTTTTAGACACAGCAAGACTTAAGTTCCTTCTTGGCGAGCATACCAACGTTGATATTAGAAATGTTCATACCTATATAATCGGTGAACACGGGGATTCAGAGGTTGCGGCATGGAGTGTGACTAATATAGCAGGAACAAGTGTCGATAAGTATTGCATGAATACGGGTTGTTGTGACAGTATTGAGTTATGTAAAGAGAGTTTTTATGACAGAACAAGAAATGCTGCATATGAGATTATAGAGCGAAAAGGTTCCACGTATTATGCTATTGCGCTGGCGGTTCGAAGAATCGTAGAAAGCATAATAGGTAACGAGAACTCAATTTTAACGGTTTCGAGCTTGTTCGAAGGTGAATATGGAATATCTGATATTTGTCTTAGTGCACCAACCATTGTAGGAAGTGACGGCGCAGAGAAAATTCTTGAGATTGAATTTAGTGATGATGAAATAAAGGGACTAAAAAAGTCAGCAGAAAAGCTGAAAAATCTGGCAAAGGAGATTGGATTTTAATGGATGAATTAAGAATTTCAGGGATAGAGCCGGAGTCCATCGTAGATGGGCCCGGCATAAGATACGTTATATTTGTACAGGGATGCCCTCATCATTGCGAGGGTTGCCATAATCCACAGACTCATGATTTTAATGGGGGAAGAATTGAAAAATTCGAAGAAATAATCAAAAGCATAAAGAAAAATCCTCTTATTTCAGGAGTTACTTTTTCCGGGGGAGAGCCTTTTTGCCAAAGTAATGCTCTGTCAGAACTTGCGGATGAAATCAAAGCTATGGGGCTTAATATTTTGGCATATTCAGGTTTTACCTTTGAGGAACTTCTGGAGCTTGGGGAGAAAAATTCGTCGGTTATTGAACTGCTTAAAAAGACAGATATCCTGATTGATGGGAAATTTGTTCTTGCAGAGAAAAGTCTTATGCTTAAATTCAGAGGTAGTAAAAACCAGAGAATTCTGGATGTGAAAAAATCATTGGAGCAAAAAACTGCAGTTCTTGCAGAAATATAATACATATCCAAGGGAGGAAATAAGATGAGTGCATTATTTAAAATTGGCTACGGTCTTTACGTTGTAACATCAAATGACGGGGAAAAGGATAATGGCTTAATAGTAAACACGGTTACCCAACTTACAGATACTCCGGAGCGTGTTGGGGTTACTATAAATAAACAAAATTACTCGCACGATATAATTAAGAAAACAGGTAAACTTAATGTTAACTGCCTGTCAACTGAAGCACCATTCTCTGTCTTTGAAAAATATGGTTTTGCAAGCGGAAGAGATACAGATAAACTGGCAGATGTGGTGGTTAAAAGAACAGAAAACGGACTTGCGGTTTTACCACAATATATTAACGCATATATTTCCCTGAAAGTAGAAGAGTATGTAGATTTGGATACCCACGGAATGTTCATCTGTACAGTGGAAGAGTCTGAGGTTGTTTCGGACGTAGAAACTATGACATATTCATACTATCACAGTAACGTAAAACCAAAGCCTCAGCCACAAAAAAAGAGTGGATATGTTTGTAAGATATGCGGATATGTATATGAGGGTGACCCTCTTCCTGATGACTTTGTATGCCCTCTATGTAAGCATGGGGCATCTGACTTTGAAAAAATAGAGGGTTAAGGTGTAAGCAATGGAAAAAACTCCAATTTCAATGAGAAAGCATATTGCCCTTGTGGGAAAGACTAATTCGGGCAAATCCACCCTTTTTAACAGATTACTGGGCAGCGAGATTTCTATTGTATCAGATGTTAAAGGAACAACCACCGACCCTGTAATTAAGGCTATGGAGCTTATCCCTTATGGACCGGTGGCCTTAATTGATACTGCAGGGCTTGGGGACGATACAATTCTTGGTAAGAAAAGGGAAAACAAAACGGAAAGTGTACTTACCAGAGCAGATTTGATAGTTCATATTATAGATGTATCGGATAAGGATGCCATAGAGCTGAAATCAAATAAACCAGTCGTAAAAGTATATACTAAATGCGAAATCGCAGATGAGGATAAAATACGTGAATTAAAGCAAGCTAATCCTGATAGTATCTTCGTTTCAGAGCATGGCAGAAACGGACTTGACAAGCTGAAAGAAAAGCTGGTTGAAATACTTAGCGGTCTTGAAAAAGACAGCGAAACCTTTATTGGGGATATTCTGGCAGCCGGCAGTGTTGTTGTTATGGTTGTGCCAATAGACGGAGCGGCTCCCAAGGGCAGACTTATTCTGCCACAGGTACAGCTTTTGCGGGATTGTCTTGACCATGATATCAAAGCTTATGTAACCAAAGATACTACACTTAAAAGTGCACTTTCTGACCTTGCTCATGTAGATTTAGTTGTTACTGATTCACAGATTTTTAAATATGTAAGTGATATTGTGCCAACGGAAATCCCGCTGACATCATTTTCTATGCTTATGGCAAGACAGAAAGGGAATTTTAATAAATATATAGAGGGTGCAGAATACCTTTCAAAGCTTAAATATGGAAGTAAAATTCTTGTTATGGAGGGATGTACCCATAATGCTACCCATGAGGATATCGGAAAAGTTAAAATCCCTGCTTTAATAGAGAAGAAGTTGGGGGTAAAGTGCGAATATGACTTTGTTTCGGGATATGATTTTCCAAAAGATTTGGAAGAGTATGATTTGGTGTTATCTTGCGGAATGTGTATGATAAATAAGCAGGAAGTTTTATCCAGGATAGATATACTTGATAATAAGAAAATTCCTGTTGTAAATTACGGGGTTGCGCTTGCTTATCTTAACGGAATACTCGACAGAGCAAAAGAAATTTTCTGTAAGTAACGGGTATTTCCCCGATTTTGTGTAAACTCCAAAATGATAATATAATTTAAGTGATTTTTGAGGGATGAAATCCATAATTTAGGATTTCGTCCCTTAACTCATATATAGCATAAAAACACAGGCATGTCAAGGGCGCCCTCGT
>JAZQKJ010000010.1:0-57284 GCA_045542095.1 Ructibacterium sp. | reverse complement strand
TGCTTGCGGTAGAACAACTTTTTCGACACGCTGAAGCGGCTTCATTATGAAGTCGCTCTCTTTACGTTTCCGATAGCTGTAACAAAGTCGGATCGTAGCCATGTCGTTCTGTGAGCCAAGGAGTTGATTTATGACATTGTCTTCCTAAGACCGCTTGGCCTCCGACTTTGCTTGCGGTAGAACAACTTTTTCGACACGCTGAAGCGGCTTCATTATGAAGTCGCTCTCTTTACGTTTCCGATAGCTGTAACAACATTATATCCTGCATTTTTAACTTGAACTTTCAAGCTTTCAACGCCTTGTGCCGCTTCCTCTCCCGTTGCTATTTTATTTTCATAAATAGCATAATGTTTTCTGAACTTAAGAGGCGAAAGATTAGGCATAACAACATTTGCTCCTGCTTTAAGTCCTGCCTCTCTTCCGCCAGGGCGAATAGTACCAAGGGCAGTTGTTGCAGGAATCAAAGCATAGGGAAACATCAATCTTAATATAGAAATAAGCCTCAAAGTAAGCTCATAGGAGCCGTTTTCAAAATCCTTAAAGGGTGTGTCCTTATGGGTGAGATATGGTCCTATCCCTATCATATCAGGATTGAGTTCCTGCAAAAATCTTAAATCTGCAATCAGGTTTTCACTCGTCTGGAAAGGTGACCCCACCATAAAACCTGAGCCAACCTGATAACCTATTTCTTTTAAATCAAACAAGCATTGCTTTCTTGTTATAAGACTCATATTCTCGGGATGAAGCTTACTATAATGCTCCTCTTTCGCCGTTTCGTGGCGAAGAAGATAGCGGTTTGCTCCTGCATCAAAAAAAGCTTGATATTCCGCTCTGCTCCTTTCTCCCATGGATAAAGTAATGGCACAATCAGGGTATATTTTTCTGATAGATGCGATAATCTCACACATAATATCTGTGGTGTAATATGGATCTTCCCCACCTTGAAGAACAAATGTCCGAAATCCCAATCCGTACCCCTCGGCACAGCATTCAAGTATCTCATCTTTAGTTAATCTATACCGCGTAACATTACTGTTTGCCGCACGTATGCCGCAGTAAAAGCAGTTGTTTTTGCAATAATTCGAAAATTCTATCAAGCCACGTATATATACATCAGTTCCGTATATCCTTTTCCTGATTTCATCTGCACGGGCAAAAAGCAGTTCATCGTGTTTTCCCTCTTCAATAAGGTATAATAATTCCTCATTGGACAGATTCTTTTCGTCAGTGAGTTTATTTAAAATTTCATTAAAAGCAGTCATTTTATTTTCTCCGTAAAATACTTGAAAGTATATTATACACATTTTATTTACAAAATATAAGATTAATATGCAAACCTTACAGGGCTTCCCCTTGAGATAACTCTTTCTTTTTCAGCACCGTTTGTTATTATTCAACTTATTGTTACTCGTGTCAATTCAGGACTAAAAAATTTGCACTAAACCAAAAGATGTTTTTATACCTTTTAATATTATTTAGCAATCAGCATTATTGCGTTTTTAAGTTTTTCCAATGCATTTTCGTCAGTAGTATCTATGTTTCCTGTTTCATAAAGTCTTTCAAAAAGGCGGTTTACGTTTTGTTCAGTTGGTTCAATACCAATATCCGACAGATTTACGGGGAGTTTCATATTCTTAAGAAGATTTTGTATTGCTTGATAATCCAGTCCATTAAATGCAAGCTGAACAATCAGACCTATACCTACAATTTCTCCATGTAGATAGTCTTTAGCCTCATTTATAAAGCTTGTTCTTACTTCGTAATAAAAAGCGTGTCCTAAAGCTGTTTGTGAAGAGTTTTTCGAAAGTCCGCTTATGATACCTGTAACCGCAATTGAATAAAACAGAGCGAGTTCAAAGATTTTTGTGATTTTTCTTTCATTAATTGCCTCTGATATTTCGCTCATATTTTGCTCATAAAAACTGTTAATTTCTTTTGATACCAAAAGAGCCATCTCAAGTCCCATCGGCACTGATTTTCCATCCATAAAATAGTGCTGTATTTCAATTACTTTGGCTTTTGAGTCAACAATTCCTGCCCAAAACAATCTTGCCGGCTGATTAATCATTATTGTGGTATCTACAATAACGGCATCCGCTTCTCTTTTGCAAATATAGCCGCCCTTAAACGCACGGGTATTCTGATCGTAGGTAATGCTTAAGGGGGTCGCTGCAACGCAAGTTGCCGATGATGTTGGTATATGAACAATAGAAGCACCTGTAATTTCGGCAACAAGTTTTACAATATCGCCAAGAACCCCACCGCCAACACTGCAGACTATTTCAAAGTTATTTTCACTTACCTGTTTAGCTATTTCTTCAGCATTTTCAAAGCAAGGAACAGAATTAAACATTTTTATCTCATATTCAATATCTGTATTATTAATTGCTTTTTTTATTTTATCTATAGCTACTTTATAGCCGTTACTACCAGCAACAAACAATACTTTATTACCCAAATTCTTTAACTCATTATACAAATTGTTTTCGATTGCATTTTCTTGCTGAACGTATCTTCCGCATCCAAATTTATATGCAACATCAATATTTCTTTCCATTTTTTATCTCCTTTATAATAAATAAATTTTTTGACAATAAGCGTTATAATAAATGCTAACAAATTTATCATTTTCGATATGATTTAATATTTTCTCATTCGTATCAAGACCGGTGAACCGTGAATAATAAGAACCATCACCCAACACGAAATCAAAGATTTCTGTTGGGTACCCGAGAACCTTGTTATGCTAAAGCATAATATGGACCTACTAATTTTTCCTGATTTTTCCACTGGAATTTCCTTAACCACTTTTCCTTAGAACCCGCGAGAATACTGGATTTTCTCGCACCCGATAGTATATGTAAATATCAAAATCGGCAAACTAATCTTTTAAATTTTATAGACTTAACGCAAGTAAAAATACGTCAAAGACATACTCAAATTTACCAATATCCCTATTCAAGAACTATCTCAAGAAAAACCGCAGAAAGCCCTTCTGCAAAATCAACTTTTAGCATATTATCGTCAAAAACACAAGAACAAATATTTTCACTCGGGAAGGTGATACATGCCGAGACGATGTGCAAATCAAAAGGAATATTGATGCTTCGCGGATTCCTATCAAGATTCCACACCGCAAGATAAATCCTGCCGTCCGTCTTAAATCCTGCCGCGACCTC
The DNA here is from genome assembly GCA_045542095.1 of Ructibacterium sp. GTDB lineage: Bacteria > Bacillota > Clostridia > Monoglobales > Monoglobaceae > Ructibacterium. The sequence continues at coordinate 54,105 of JAZQKJ010000010.1, read as the reverse complement.
CATTTCGCCGAATTTTGTAAAGCCCAGAGGCAAATACGGAACAGAGTTCTTCTTTGCATCGCTTATTTTATTGTAATATTCCACGCCTTCTTTTACAAGAGCTAGTTGGTAATCACTCATATATTCCAGATGACTCGCAAGATGCATTCTGCCGAGAAAACTGTTTACCATATTAAAGACAATTTGTCTCTGTGTAATTTCCTCTTTGGTGCACTCACCCACCGGATAACTCCATACAGCCGCCTGCTCCGGAATTACTGCCGCAAGAACATTGCCAGCGATATAGGGATATTTGTCATACTGAACCTGGTCTGAGGTTGATACGAGAGAAAATACAGAGAGAGAGCGATAGTCCATTCTCATACCGCCGGAAGCACAGCCCTCAAAAATAACATCAGGGAACCGCTTTTTCATATTCTCTACCCATGCTAAAAACGCCTTGGAACACAGTTCAAGCCCCTCGCCTAATGAGCTGGCATTAAGTTCTGTGCCAATTCCCGGATCCTGATTATAATCAAACTTTATGTACTCGGCACCATAGTCCTCAACCATTGTGCGAATTGTCTCTGTCATATAATCTATAACCTTTGGATTTCGGTAATCAAGAAAATGTCTGTTAAAAACAGTAACTCTCTCACTACCACGTTTGAAGAAACAATCGTCATCATAATAATCAAGCATTTCAGTGCAAGAGACACCCACAATCTCAGGTTCAATCCACAAGCCGGGCTTCATACCGAGCGACTTTATATAGTCCATGGTTTTTTTGAGTCCCGAAGGGAAACGAGCCTTGCTCTCCTTCCATTGTCCCACATAGTGATAAATTTTATTTCCCAGTTCTTCATTGTGCCAACCACAATCTATCACATAATATTCAACACCCATTTTCGCAACTACAGGAGCACATATCTTTGTGTTTTCCTCTGTAGGACTATCCCATGAAAGATGCATATACTCATTAAATATAGATGGCAGATGCTTGTCGCACTCAGACAAACCACAGATATGTCTACGATATTTTGTCATTTCAGCGAGGAGATGATTGAGCGAATTTCCAGTTGTAATTGCTGTATTCACCGTCACATAACATTCGTTTGGCATAAGTCTTTTGTACCAGCTACCATGTGTCATACTTGCATAACCGGTGTACAGATACATATCGCCACATCTGTCGGAAATCTCATAATACCAACTGTTGTTGCTTTCTATCTGAAACATAATCAATTTGTTTTTTGCTCTATTTTCTATTATTGCCTGCGGAAGTCTCTCTTTGGTAGACTAACCACCGATATTGGCAAAAGCAATCCTCCTTTTAACGCTGCCCTGTCTTTTCTCTCCAATAAAACCATAATCTGCAAAAGAACGTACAGCAGGTTGACATTCAGAATGATGACTCTGTATAAACTCGGTAATATACATATCATCAATATTTTCATATCCCCCATCTACGATACCGCCAAGAACAAATGATGAAACATCCTCCAAAATTATGGCTTTGGGGGATATATTAACAACTTCAGTATGAACTCTTACTGTATTGGTATTATCATAGCCGTCAAACACGGTTTTAACCCGTATGATATCATTTTCCTGAACTATTTCGAGATGATTTTCATTTACGGTGTGTGATAAATATTTCAGTAACCTGGCTTCGGAAGAATAGCACATTTTTATACCACCCGTAGAAATTTTGTTTCTTCCTGAAACTGTAATTTCGACAAAATTCTCCCGAGCAATGCTTTCAAATCCCCCAAAGGATTTTAAAAATATTTTTTCATTCTCAAGTACAAAATTTAAATATTTAAAATCAATTTTCATTTTATACTATCTCCTTTCTTATCAACCTTAAATTCAATTAATTAGAGTTTGTATGCTTATGTTATATATATAAATATCAAAAGCGGCAGACTGTTTTATTAAATTTTGAGACTTTCCACCATTAAAAGCATAACACAATAGAAACATCTCCTTATGTTATCCCCTTAAGTACAGAGTTTATAAAACAATTTCTTCTCCTTCTTTTGCAAGCGACACAGGAAATGGAAATGTTTCGAATATTTGTTCATACCCTTCTATCATTGGACTGAAATAATGAGTAATAATCATACGCTTTGTATTTGTTTGCTTAAGCATTTCCTGAACATTACAAAGAGAAGCGTGCGCCATCTCACACACCACCAAATCATAATGCTCATCACCAATAAGGGACGAATATTCTTGAAATCCTCCACTCATGTCACCGGTAAAGAGAACTTTTTTGCCCTTTGCCTCAAAAAGATAAGAAAAGGATTGGTTTTCTATGTGTTTTGTATATTTTGCTCTAACTGTCAATCCGTTTTTTTCATAAATTGTCCCTTCTTTTGCCACTCCGAATTCAACAGTTGAAAGAACCTTTTCTTTTGGAACTTGCAAAGCATTCATCCAATTCAGGAAACAATTTTTGCCATCTTCTGTTGGAAAAAAACAAGTCACATTATTGTTGTATCTGTATCGAAGCATTGGCACTATAACAGAGGTCAAACTTCCTACATGGTCATTATGCATATGAGTTATAAAAACACCTCGGATTTTATGATATGGCTTGTCTGTATTTACCATAATCCATTCTACTGGAGCACCTGCATCAAGCAAATAATAAAAATCAGAAATCTCTATCAATGTTGCTGATGTAAACCGTTCTTTCTCTGCACATCCGTGACTTGTTCCCATAAAAGTTATATTCATAATAATTTCTTCCTCCATTATGTATTAAAGTTGTTACCATTACCAGATATAAGGTTTAGAGGCAATTCAGGCTCCCTGATGTAAAGGGAGCTGTCAGCGTAGCTGTCTGAGGGATTGTTTTCTTAAATTCATTCACAACCCCTCCGAGTTTGCTAATGCAAACCCACCCCTTACACAGGTGAGACTTTTTGTTCTCGACTTTTTTCGACATTCTTACATAGTTTGTGTCAAGTCAGGGTATAAGACTATCTTTTTACAATCTGAGAAATCAGATTATAATCATTGGTAAGTATAGTATCTATTCCCATTTTGAGAAAGTTCTCGGTTTCTTCTGCATCATCTGACCAGAACACATTACATTTAATTCCGTGTTTATGTGCTTTGTCTATCATTCCCTGATTAAAATAAGGTTTATATAACTGCACCTTTTCACATTTTAATTCAATCGCTCTGTCAACTATTTCCCAGGGCTTTGCCCTTAAATGCCCAACACATACTGCGATATCAGGGGCATATTCCTTAAACTGTTTTATTTGCTCATCAGTTTCAAGCATAAAATACACATATTTCTCGCAATCATATTTTCTGACAAGCTTAACAATCTTCTTCATCATGTCTTCGGGATAGTATTCCGTGTATGACAAAGGCTTAACATGAACATTCATAATAACCTGTCCCGAAAACTTGCGAAGAATATCTTCAAAGGTCAAAATCTTTAAGCCTTTGAATTTTTCGCCGAATTTAATACCAAAATCCAGCTTTTTCAGTTCACCCAGGGTATAGTCGGTTATAAAACCTTCACCGTCACTTACTCGGTCAAGATTTCTGTCATGGCACGAAACAATCTCCCCGTCCTTTGTGGGCCATAAGTCAAACTCGATTTCATCAGCTCCCATAGCAACTGCCGCTCCATAGGCAGGCATACTGTTTTCAGGAGCTATGGTGCTGAAACCTCTATGAGCGCAAACCCTTGGATATTTCATTGTTTGATCGTCATTTACAATAGCACTCCCGGCAAATCTGTACTGCCATGGTTTTCTACCAAATTCGATGTATTCATAATGAGGTGCATCGGGATTTCCAAAGCCTGCCGGTTTTAAATATTTATCCAATGGTTCAAACTCTACTGTTGCCATGCCGAATTTACCCTTCATATTTTCCAGGACTTTTCCATAAGGCGATACAACCATACTTGCGCCACAAATATCAGATTTTTCATCAAAACTGACAGAAGAACGAATCACATAGGCATTTGTGTTATACGCCAGAAATCTGCACATAGTTTCAATAGCATCATGGCTATCACTTCTCTGCAAAGAGCAACCTATTATAATATCCACTTTTTCTCTGGCTATTTTGGCAAAAGCCTCATAAAAGTAAAAATCATAGCAGGTTAAAAAGCCATATCTTAAACCATCTATTTCTATTACATAAGGCTCGGAATATTCGAATGTATAGTCCGAATCAAGCTCTAATGTATTAAGTTCAAGGGGTGGCAAATGTTTTTTAAAATATTTACCAACAAGCTCCCCCTTTTGATTATACACATAGGTCGTGTTTCTGTAATTATTATTTATTTCATATAAAGCGTTGACAAATACAATGGCGTTACACCTTTTTGCAGTCTCGATACACTTATCTAAAAGTGTATTTATGTATTTCCTGTGATAGAAAAATGTTTCTTCTTTCGTAGCTGTTGCGCAGGGAACATCGCTATATTCAGGTAATACTATGATATCCATAGAATCGTCGCACTTGTTGAGCAGATTTATTTTATATTCAAAGTATTCATCAGAATATGAAACATCCATAGAATATGGTGGTTGAATTATACATGCTTTCATTTTACATTTCTCCTTTTCAAGTCAGATAATCGTTATTCTGTTTCTGCCATCCAGGAATATTGCTTTTCAAATTCCTCTTCTCATAAATTTTCCCAAAGCATAGATTTCCTCCTGTTTTTCTGTTTCTATATTCTTTTATACATAGGCTCTCCAAAGGAAAGTTACAATCTCTGCTAAGAACTATTTTTCAAAGTTGGGATACAACCCTGATTCCGACATAGGCTCACCCTGTATGTAAAGATGGGATATATCCCCTATTCCTGTTGCACGAAAATGCGATACTCCTGTTGCATCGGTTTCGGAAACAAGTGTTGTTACTGATGTGGGGGACATAAAAAAACTATTTTGTGCTACAACAGGAGATATACCCAAAAGATAAGCCACTACCGTAATACCTAAGCAGAAATGACACACAAGGGCAATGGTAACATCTTCGCCGCCACGATACGCCATACCCTCTCTGTGCCAGCCATATCTTTCCAGCAATGCATCCACACCGTCTTTAGTTTCTTCAAAAATAGCAAGGCTATTACCATTTGCCATAAGTTCAGGCTCGCTCCATCGTTTTATGTCATAATATCTGTCCTCAGAACACCAAATTGAGGGCGGTAAATCCCAGCTGTGGCGTGTATTACCTGTAAATGGCGAAACAATTGTTCCGCGGAATTCATGGAGCCAATCCAATATTTCTGCCTCTTTGCCAAGCTTTTTAAGGGTCAGTGAAGCAGTATCTTTGGCTCTGCCCAAGGGAGAACAGTAAAAATCGTCTATCCCCTCATTTATAAGCCTTTGTGACAACAGCTCCGCCTCACGCCAGCCTTTCTCTGTAAGACTGTCTATGGAATAATCAGGATCACCGTGACGAATTATCATTATTTTCATATTATTTTTCCTCTTTTCAACAGACTTGGTATTTAAACAAGTTTTTTCAATAGGAGCAATCCCCATATAAAATATTATACTATTTATGAAATACAATGTCAACGCACGTTTTTACTGTCTTTATGCCAATTTGCCTCTACCTCTTTTATTAGCTTTTTTATCATTTTGTCTTTTGTACTTTTGCTTGGTTTTTTATCTGTTACTGTCTTTAAATTTTTTTGTTTCATCATCAACCCCCCCATATATAATATTTTTCATCATATATCTCATATAGTTTATATGAGGTGGTTTTATGCATAAAAAAGCTGCATGCTATATAAGAGTTTCTACTTCTGAACAGGCTGAGTTTTCTCCTGCTGCACAGCTGAAAGCCATACAAAAATATGCCACATCCAACAATATCGAATTACTGTCAAAACACATATACGTAGATGAGTCGTCGGGAAAAACCGCCGAAAACCGAGTTGAATTCATGAAAATGATAAGCCAGGCACGTAAAAAACCAAAGGAGTTTGATATAATTCTTGTGCATCGATTCGACCGATTTGCTCGTTCCAGAGAGGACAGCGTGGTTTATAAATCCATATTAAAAAAAGAGGCGGGGATTCCTGTAATTTCTGTGACAGAGTCCATTGACGATGACAAGTTTTCGGTCATTCTTGAGGCGATGCTTGAGGCAATGGCTGAATACTATTCATTAAATTTAGCCGACGAAGTTAAAAAGGGTATGACAGAAAAGGCTATAAGAGGTGAGTTTCAGGCATCGCCGCCACTTGGATATGAAATCGTAAACAGAGCATTGGTTCCTGTAAAATCCGAGTCTGATTTAATACAAAATATATTTTATCAGTTTGCGGTTAATGGTTTAAGCTATCGGGAAACAGCCATACTTCTTAACCAACTGGGCTATCGGACAAAAAGGGGAAACCTCTTTGACGGCAGGGCGATAGCTTATATTATTCAAAACCCCATTTACATAGGCAAATCCCGTTGGACACCAAGCGGAAAAACAGACAGAAATTTTTCCAACACCTCTTCCATTATTTCTCAGGGGAATTTTAAACCCATTATTTCTTCAAAGCTTTGGGAATCTGCACAGGAACGTGTAAAATCCAACCAAATGCTCTATGCTAAAAAAGAGCACACCTCTTCAAATATTCCCACCTGGCTTAAGGGAATGATTAAATGCGGGAGCTGTGGCAGTTTATTGGTTTCTAACGGGACGGTATATCTTCAATGCAGTAAATATACAAAGGGACAATGCCATATCAGCCATTGTATAAATTACTCTCTTGCAGAGGAAACCATAATAAAGCATATTCAACAGGAATTTACTGGCAAGATGACAATTTCCCCCAACACGGTTTTGAATAAACAAGATTTTGAATTAAAGCTTATTCTGGAAAAAATAAAAGACATTGAGAAACGTTTTGTTAGAAACAAAGAGGCATATTTATCAGGGGCAGATACCCTTGAGGAATACTTATCCCAAAAAAAAGAGTTGACTCTGCAACAAGAGGCATTGCAAAATCAACTAAAATTAAAAACAAATGAAAACTGTACTGATATTTCTTCTCTGGAATTTTTATCACTTTCGGAGTTTTTTAAGTCAAACAAGGTATCAATCAAAAGTAAAAATCGGGCAATACATTTGATTTTTCAGGAAATAATTTATCACAAGACAAATAGCACACTTTATCTTAAATATAAAGAATACTAAGCCGATAAATGCTCGATTAAAATTTTAAGCCCCATGGCGATTAAAACAATTCCGCCCATAACCTCTGCCTTTGACTTATATTTACATCCAAAAACATTACCTATTTTTATTCCAATGATGGATAACACAAATGTAATTGTTCCAATAAATGTAACCGCAGGTATAATATCAACCTGTAAGCAAGCAAAGGACACTCCAACCGCTAAGGCATCTATACTTGTAGCTATAGCCAGAAGGGTCATTGCCTTAACGCCAAAATCAGAATCTATATCCTCTTCCTCCCCATGGGCTTCACGTATCATATTGATACCAATTAACGCCAGGAGAACAAAGGCAATCCAATGGTCTATACTCAATATATAGCTTTGGAACTTGACACCGAGTATGTATCCAATAAGGGGCATCAACGACTGAAAACCGCCAAAGTATAATCCAACTGATAATATATGCGAAAGCTTGACCTTGCTGACAGAAAGACCTTTACAGATAGATACTGCAAAGGCATCCATTGAAAGGCCCACTGCAATCACAAACAGTTCCCACAAAGACATTATATCCCCTCTTTAATACGCTAATTAATTCTTTTCTCATCATAATGACAAATTATGTCATAGAGATAAGCACCGGCAGAGCATAACATTGCTGCCACCATTAAAATCACAAGAGTCATGGTCCACGCAGGGGACATACCTCTCCATAAAATCATAATAAATATAATAGCATAGAAAAGCACAGTTGCCGCTTTACCATACCAATGAGAATAAACAACAATCTTTTTTAAGTACAAAATACCGCCAATAATAATCATTGTTATTTCTTTAATGGCAACGACCGCTATTACCCAAAAGGGAATAAGCCCTACCACTGCAAGTGAAACAACAGCCGTAATTTGCATTAGTTTATCAACGAATGGATCATATATTTTTCCAAAATTACTTATCATGTTAAATTTTCTGGCAATAAATCCGTCTGCAATATCTGTAATCCCTGATAATACAAACACAATAGCAGCCATGGAATAATTTTCACAGCCAACTAAATAATATGCAAAAACAGGCACTAAAATCAGTCGGACTGTGGTTAAAATATTTGGAATCAATCCATTTCACCTCCGGAAAAACGCTAAAGAATTTTGGCAACGCCACTATAAACCTGACCTCTGACGCCATCAATAGTAATCGTAGTACCATTTTTCAAAATATCCGTCGCACCTGCCGCGCCATATATAACCGGTATATCTAAGGTCATACCGACAATAGCAGCGTGACATGTAACTCCTGCACTTTCTGTTATAATTGCCGATGCTTTTCTCAGCAAAGAAATAACATCATTATTTGTTTCGGGTATTACAAGAATATCTCCGTCTTCAAAATTATTGATTGCTTCAGCAGTATTTTTCGCAACACATACTTTTCCACAAACAGATTTGTTTGATATACTTGAACCGCTAAGCAATACATCCCCAACAAGCTGAACCTTTAAGACATTTGTAGTTCCGCTTATGCCAAGAGGAGCACCGCCTGTAATAACAATTACATCACCTTTTTGTATAATATCAGTCTGTATCAAAGCCTGTTCTACCGCGTGCTCAAACAATTCATCAGAAGTCCCTTTCTTCTCTGTATGAATCGGTGTCACTCCCCATGAAAGAGCAAGCTGACGATAAACTCTTTCATCAAGACAACCGGCAATGATTGGACAGTTTGGACGAAATCCGGAGATAACTCTTGGTGTAAAACCTAATCGGCTTACAGTCACAATCGCCGTAGCCCCTAAATCATGGGCAGTCATACACGCAGAATGACTTATTGCATTTGTGACATCCATCCCTGATCTAACATGCCATCCATCGAAACGCTTTATGTAATTTATATCCTCTTCAGCTTTTATACAAATCTGTGCCATGCTTTTAAGAGCATTAACCGGATATTTTCCCACAGCCGTTTCTCCTGAAAGCATAACTGCTGACGTACCATCATAAACAGCATTGGCAACATCTGAAATTTCAGCTCGCGTTGGTCTGGGATTGTGGGTCATTGATTCAAGCATTTGCGTAGCTGTAATTACCCTTTTACCGGAACGATAGCATTTCTCTATAAGCTTTTTCTGAATTGCCGGAAGTTCCTCAAAAGGAATTTCAACGCCCATATCTCCACGTGCTACCATAATACCCTCACAGACTTTAAGTATATAGTCAACATTTTCCACGCCTTGCCTGTTTTCAATTTTGGCAATAATTTGAATATCGGCTGCATTACATTGCTCTAAAATACGTTTTATTTCGAGAACATCAAACGCCGTTCTTACAAAAGAGGCAGCAATAAAATCTACGCCATTTTCTGCTCCAAAAATAATATCATCAATATCTTTTTGATTCATATAATCCATGGTAAGATTTATACCAGGAACATTTATACTTTTATGATTGCTGACAAATCCCCCGTTGATAACCTCACATACTACATCATTATTTTTTATATCCGTAACACACATTTCTATCAAACCATCATCAATTAAAATGCGTGTCCCTTTTTTAACATCATCAGCAAGACCTTTATAGGTAATTGATGTAATAGCCTCGGTCCCCTGAATTTCCCGTGGGGTTAGTGTGAAACTTTGCCCTGCAACAAGTTCAACTTTTCCATCTTCAAAATCGCCCGTACGTATTTCAGGTCCCTTTGTATCAAGAATTATAGGGATTGGAACACCTAATTCATCACGTAGCTCCTTTACCATATTTATTCTTTTAAGTTGCTCATCGTATGTTCCATGAGAAAAGTTAACCCTTGCGGCATTCATTCCACTTTTCATCAATTCTCTAAGAATATCAGGATTATCCGTAGATGGTCCAAGGGTACAAATAATCTTTGTCTTTCTTGTCATTTATGTCAGCATGTCCTTTCTGATTTAAATAATTGTCATACTCTTGATACGAATATCCTCGGTTGGTGTTCCGCCCTCGGGGCCTACTCTCTTAACGTCTAAAAATCCGTCAACAACTTCCATTCCCTCTGTAACCTTACCAAAAGCCGCATACTGCCCATCAAGGAAGCTTACATCATCATAGCAAATAAAGAACTGACTGCTTGCAGAATTGGGATTAGATGACCTTGCCATAGAAATCACACCACGCTGATGTGACAGTGTATTCTGTACAAACCCATTGCCTGCAAACTCACCTACAATGTTTTCATCACTTCCGCCCATGCCGTTGCCCATAGGGTCACCGCCCTGTGCCATAAAATCATCTATTACACGGTGGAATGTAAGTCCGTCATAGAAGCCCTTTTTAACAAGTTTTTCAAAATTTTCAACTGTTTTGGGAGCGTATTCAGGCATAAGCTCTATAACAAATACTCCGCCGTTTTCCATCTCTACTTTAACTTTTGTATTCATTTTATTACAGTCCTTTCAATTTAAGTTAAATACATGATACTTTACTGTGCAGTCTTAGACTTGCTTTTACTATTTGTAGCTTTTGTAGTTTTTGCCTTATCGCCTGATGTTTCAGCTTCGTCCGCTTGAACTTCAGCCTCAGCCTGTGCAGGTGTTAATGAATATTCGTTTTTAAGCTTTAAGGCAGCCTCTGCGGCTGAATTAATTACCTCTTCAACAGATACACCCTTTAAAACATTGGGGTTTTCGTTTATAAGCACAGTATCTTTCCACTGATTAATTAATTCTCCCATTCCGGGCAAGCGCTTTATTACGTGATAACCATGCTCTGTTCTTACAACATCGCTTATCTCGTTAAGGTTAAGGCTGAATGCGGCTTCCTCAAATTCAACTGACATTATTCCGCGGCGGAAATAATATCCTGCCTTTGTTTCCGCTGTATCTTCGTTGTATGCTTCCATAAGGGAGTAGAAATCTTCCCCTGCTTTTGCTCTTTCCCAGACCTCGTTTATAGTTTTTTGAGGGTCAGCAGTTTTGGTACTGTTTGATTTTATAAGTATATGTTGAGCCGTAACATTTTCATCACTCTTAAATTCAGTTAAATCCTCATCGGCAGGAATATATTTTTCAGGATTTTCATCAAAATCGCTTTGAACCTTTTCCGCCATTGTGGTTATACGGATTAAAGCCTCATAATCCTCAACCGAGGTAATACCCATGGCAAGAATTCTTGTATCAAAGAAATCCTGACCTCTGTCGGCAATTGCTTTTTCAATAGCGGCGTCGTTTTTCTTCATTTCTTCTTCTATGCTCACGCCGTTTTTAGAACCGTTCTGAGCCATTAAAATATCCGAAATAGCAGTTTCCTTTGCTTCTTCTTTTATAATGTCAGCAATGACCTTACCACTGGCTTCGTCTTTCTCGTTCCAGTTGATATTTTGTATACCGGCTTGAATCTTGCCTGATAATGTTGCATACTTATATGCCGCATTAAAAATATAGAATCTGAATTTGCTGGCTGTAATTTTTTCACCATTTACAACGAGAGCGGTATCGGTCATCTGTATAGCCTCCGCATCACCATCCCCCTTACTTTCGGAAGATGAACCGCATCCCGAAAATAAAGTAACACATAAAATTATGGTTACAAAACACGCCACAAACCTCTTTAAAAACATACCGAACATAAACATCATTCTCCTTTGGAAAATATCGCTCTATAAAAATTTACATATATATAGGATATTATATCCACTTCTATTCAAAAAGTCAACCGAATATTTGACAAAAATGCAAAAAAGACCGCACCTTTTTAAAGATGCGGTCTTTAATAATTCAAAAGCTATTTTGGGCAAAATTAGTACATTCCGCCACCGGCACCAGCCATTGCAGCCGCAGCCGCAGCATCAGCCGCAGGGTCAGGCTTATCAGCAACAAGACTCTCTGTGGTGAGAACCATTGAAGCGATACTTGCCGCATTCTCAAGTGCAGAACGGGTAACCTTTGTAGGATCAACAATACCCTCTTTGAGCATATCCATATACTCGTCAGTTAAAGCATTGTAGCCGATTCCCTTTTCGCTTGACTTAATCTCGTTTATAATAACGCTGCCCTCAACGCCTGCGTTATACGCAATCTGGCGAACAGGCTCTTCAAGAGCACGGAGTACAATCTGTACACCTGTCTTTTCGTCACCTGTACTTTCGTTAAACAATGCTTCAACTGCAGGAATAGCGTTAACAAATGCAGTACCGCCACCTGCAACGATACCTTCTTCAACAGCAGCACGGGTAGCAGCAAGAGCATCTTCGATACGGAGCTTCTGCTCTTTCATCTCAACCTCTGTTGCAGCACCAACCTTAATTACAGCAACACCGCCAGCAAGCTTTGCAAGACGTTCCATCAGCTTTTCTCTGTCGAATTCTGATGTTGTTTCTTCTACCTGAGCACGGATATTTGCAACACGGTTTGCAATCTCGTCCTTATCGCCCATACCGTCAACAATAATTGTGTTTTCTTTCTGAACCTTAACCTGACGTGCACGGCCTAACTGGTCAATTGTGGTATCCTTAAGTTCAAGACCAAGTTCTTCGGAAATAACCTGACCGCCTGTTAAAATAGCGATATCTCTAAGCATTTCCTTTCTTCTGTCACCAAAGCCGGGAGCCTTAACTGCAACACAGGTAAATGTTCCTCTAAGCTTATTTACGATAATTGTAGAGAGAGCCTCGCCCTCGATATCCTCTGCGATAATCATGAGCTTTTTACCAGCCTGAACAATCTGTTCAAGAAGAGGTAAAATTTCCTGAATATTAGCAATCTTCTTATCTGTTATAAGGATGAAAGCATCGTCAATAACAGCTTCCATTTTGTCAGTATCGGTTACCATGTAAGGTGTGATGTAACCACGGTCAAACTGCATACCTTCAACAACCTCTGAATATGTTTCAGCGGTCTTTGATTCTTCAACAGTGATAACGCCATCGCTTGTAACCTTTTCCATTGCATCAGCAATAAGTGTACCGATGTCATCATTTGCTGCAGAAACTGAAGCAACACGTGCAATATCAGCCTTGCCGTCTACAACCTTGCTGTTTGCAGTAATTTCTTTAACAGCAACCTCAACAGCCTTTGCCATACCCTTACGAACAATCATAGGATTTGCGCCTGCTGCAACGTTCTTCATACCCTCACGTACGAGAGCCTGTGCAAGAAGAGTTGCGGTTGTTGTACCGTCACCTGCAACATCGTTTGTTTTTGTTGCAACCTCTTTTACAAGCTGAGCGCCCATGTTTTCAAATGGGTCTTCAAGCTCTACTTCCTTTGCAATTGTAACACCGTCATTTGTGATTAAAGGTGCACCGTATTTTTTGTCAAGAACAACGTTTCTGCCCTTAGGACCAAGTGTAACCTTTACAGTATCAGCCAGCTGATTAACACCGCTCTCTAACGCGCGTCTGGCTTCTTCTCCGAATAATATCTGCTTTGCCATAATAAAATCATGCCTTTCTGCCCACAAAAATAATTATCTGTACTGCCCGTGGGCGGACAATATCAAAAAATCTTAATTAGTCAACCTTTGCAAGAATTTCGCTCTGACGAAGAATCATATATTCAACACCGTCAAGCTTAACCTCTGTTCCCGCATACTTGCTCATAATAACGCGGTCGCCTACTGCAAGTTCCATTTTAACTTCCTTGCCGTCAACAACACCGCCGGGACCTACTGCTATAACTTCAGCAATCTGTGGCTTTTCTTTAGCTGCACCTGCAAGAATGATACCGCTTTTTGTGGTTTCTTCAGCCTCCAGCATCTTAATTACAACTCTGTCTGCCAATGGTTTAATATTCATAAAAAATGACCTCCTTACATTTTAAAATCTGTTTTGGTTGTTAGCACTCTTTGGGATAGAGTGCTAAAAGATATAATACAAAATTTCCCTGTATAAATCAACTTTAATCAATCTTAATTAAAGGCGGTTAAATGTGATTATCTATGATTATCTATGCATTTTCTTCCATTTCTGTTTATTGCGCTTTAAAACGCCCCTCTATTCCTTATTTTTACAAGCTTTACATTAAGAAATTGTTATGGTATCATAGGTAAAAAAGGTGGTGATTGGTCATGTATGTTGCAGATAATGCATCAAAGGTTATTTCTGTTTTAAGAAACAGGGGGTTTAAAGCCTATGTTGTGGGCGGTTGTGTCCGTGATTCGCTTTTGGGGCTGACCCCTTCTGACTGGGACATCTGCACATCCGCTCTGCCTGACGAGATAATTGAATCTTTCCCTGATTATAAGGTTATAACAACAGGGATAAAACATGGTACAGTTACGGTTATTATTGATAAATCGCCAATAGAAATAACAACCTTTCGGGGTGACGGAAGCTATTCCGACAGTCGCCATCCCGATTCGGTGGAGTTTTACCCTAAGGTAGAGCGGGACCTTGCAAGGCGGGACTTTACCATTAATGCAATGGCATACTCTCACGAAGATGGGCTGATAGATTTATATAATGGAGAAAATGACCTGAATGATAAAATTATCCGCTGTGTGGGAGAGCCCAAGAGAAGATTTGATGAAGATGCCTTAAGAATTCTTCGGGCATTGAGGTTTGCCGCCGTGTATAATCTTAAAATTGAGGAAAAGACCGCAGAGGCAATCCATCTTTCAAAAGATAATCTGGCACATATTTCAGGGGAACGTATACAAAATGAGTTGTTTAAGTTTGTTTCATCCCCTTACTGCCACCAACTTATAATGGAATACCGGGATGTTTTTTCATCTGCTCTGGGTGTTTCATGTTATGGTAGAAGCAACGCCTCTTTAAGCCAACTTCCCCATAATATATATATTCGGCTTTTTGGGTTTATATATATTCTTTTTAATGGCAGTAATCAGGACCTTTGTTCATTTTGCAGTGAAATCTTAAAAAGGCTTAAGGTCAGCAGACAGATAAGCAAAAATGTATTGACATTCGCCACTCTTTTTAATACTCCTGTCCCCGAAACTCTTGCGGAAACACGGAGAATTGCAGGGGAGACAGGACTTGCACTATATAAGGATTTTTTGATGTTATATGAGCATTTTACAAAAGAAGACTGCTCCCTTTCAGGAAGATATATCAGGGAGATTGAGGAAAACAATCTCTGTTGCTCTTTATCACAGCTTGATTTAAAGGGACGTGATATTCTTGAACTGAATATGGCACAGGATAAAGATATTGGTATTTTACTGAAAAAAGCATTGGATATGGTGATTGACCAAAATCTCCCCAATGAAAAAAATGTAATTTTGGAAAATCTTTTTGTATAATTGTATTGCATTTTGAGCATTGATTAGTTATAATATAATTTATTGAATTTTTGTTTTGGAAAAGGATTTAATTTGTCATGAGCAAGGGTAAGTTTATTGTAATTGAGGGTCTTGACGGAAGCGGCAAGAGTACCCAGATAAAAAATCTGGCGAAAAACCTAGAAAGTCGGGGGGAAAAGGTATATATTACCGCAGAGCCCACCGAGTTTGAGACAGGTGCATATATTCGCCGAATTCTGTCAGAGAGCTTAAATAAGGATATGTATCTTCAGGCGGCTTTGTTTTTAGCGGACAGGCTTGAACATATTACTCATCCCGAATTTGGTATAAATCATTATCTTGAAGAGGGTTATACGGTTATATGCGACAGATATTATTATTCCTCTTTCGCATATCAGGGCACTGCTACTGACATTGACTGGGTAATGAAGATTAACCTTGATTGCAAAGCCATGATTACCCCTGACTTCTGTATTTTCCTTGATGTCAACCCCGACACCTGTAAGGAGAGAATTGACAGGGTCAGAGAAAAGCCCGAGCTTTACGAAAAGGATACAGAGCTAATGAGGAAGATACGCAAAAACTTTCTCGATGTATTTGACAGATTAAAAGACACTCAAAACATTGTTATTCTGGATGCAAACAAAGAATTAAGCGAAATCGAAAAGGAGATTCTTGAACATGTATAAAAGATTATTTACATCAGAGTCGGTAACCGAGGGACATCCTGATAAAATTTCCGACCTTATTTCCGATTCTGTTTTAGATGCTATATTAGCCGAAGACCCTACTGCCCGTGTTGCCTGTGAGGTAACCGTTACAACAGGTCTTGTTCTTGTGGTGGGCGAAATCACAACCAAGGCAAATATTGATATTACAAAGCTTGTCCGTGAGACCATCCGCCAGGTTGGATATGACAGAGCAAAATATGGCTTTGACTGTGACACCTGTGCGGTGCTTACAGCTATTGACGAGCAGTCACCCGATATTGCACAGGGCGTTGATAACCTTGGTGCAGGGGACCAGGGTATGATGTTCGGCTTTGCCTGTGACGAAACAGAGGAGCTTATGCCTATGCCTATCTCTTTGGCACACAAGCTTACAAGACGTTTGACAGAGGTTCGCAAAAGCGGTCTTCTTCCTTATCTTCGCCCTGACGGAAAATCACAGGTTTCTGTGGAATACAACGAGGATGGCTCTGTAAAGCGTGTTGATACTGTTGTTATTTCAACACAACACGACGACGCCATTGATAACGAAACTCTTCATAAGGATATTATGGAAAATGTAATCAAGTATGTTATTGATGCTGAGCTTCTTGATGCTGACACAAAGTATCACATTAACCCAACAGGACGTTTTGTTATTGGCGGTCCTCAGGGTGATGCAGGTCTTACAGGAAGAAAAATTATTGTTGATACATACGGCGGATATGCAAGTCACGGCGGCGGTGCTTTTTCGGGAAAAGACCCCACAAAGGTTGACCGCAGTGCTGCTTACGCTGCCCGTTATGTTGCTAAAAATGTTGTTGCGGCAGGTCTTGCAAAGGCTTGCGAAGTTCAGCTTGCTTACGCTATCGGCGTTGCAGAGCCTGTTTCACTCCGTGTAGATACCCGTGGCACAGGAAAAATCAGCGATAGTGAAATTGCCGAGAAAATCAGCAAGGTTTTCGACCTTACTCCAAGCGGAATTATTTCTACTCTTGGTTTAAGACGTCCTTTATACAAGCAGACTGCTGCTTATGGTCACTTTGGAAGATGCGACCTTGATTTACCATGGGAGCGCACTGACAAAACTGACGCTTTACTTAATGCATAGGGTGACAGGAGATATCCGAACCACACCTTAAACAGCGTAATTTCGGTGTATTTCGACTTGTCATCTTTGCAACCCAGGTAATCCTGTCGGATTACCGAGTATTTTAACGTGGCAGAATCGAAAATTAACCATTGAAAATCGAGGTTCAGATAACTTCTGTCACCCTAAAGGAGTATAACTCATGTCTTATGATGGTATGGTAACACATTCTATTGTTGCTGAACTAAACGCCCTTATACTTGGGGGAAAGATAGACAAAATCTATCAGCCTGAAAATGACGAGATTATTCTTTCGGTACGAACCTTTAATGGCTCGTACCGTCTTCTTCTGTCTGCAAGTGCTTCCAACGCACGTGTTCATCTTACAGAGGTTGCCCGGGAAAACCCTATGACCCCACCTATGCTTTGTATGCTTATGCGGAAGCATCTTCAGGGGAACAAGATAATCAAAATATCTCAGTTTGGCTTTGACCGAATTATCCGCATAGACCTTGAGGGCAGAAACGAGCTTGGGGATTTATGCGTAAAATCAATAATCACAGAGATAATGGGCAGACACAGTAATATTATTTTAATAGATGATAAAAACAAAATTTTAGACAGTGCAAAGCATGTTGACTTTACAGTCAGCGCAGTAAGACAGATTTTGCCGGGGCTGATTTACGAGGCTCCCCCGCCACAGGAAAAGCTGTTACCCCATGATTTTTCAGTGTTGGACCTGCTTCGCAAGCTGGATAATTCCCCTGATGATACACTGCTTGATAAATTTTTGTTATCTTCTTTTATGGGAATGAGCCCGCTTCTTGCACGGGAAATCGTGTACAGATTTACGGGCAATACCACGGTATGCAAAAGCGAAGTTAACACTGCGGCATTTCTCACTTATGTTCAGGGATTTTTAGAGGATATTTGTGCTGATAAATATGAGCCGACTCTGGTAACCGACCCTGACGACCATAAGCCTTTTTCTTTTTCATGTGTTAAGCTGACACAATACGAAAACGGCGGAATTATTGAAACCTCTTTTTCTATCAGCAAGATTATTGACAGTTACTACGAAAAGCGTTCCATTCGGGAGCATATAAATCAGCGTTCCAACGCACTTTGTAAATTAGTTAAAAACAACATTGACAGATGCGAAAAAAAGCTTGTTCTTCATAGAGAAAATCTTGAAAAATCCAAAAACAGAGATAAATATAAGATTTACGGGGATTTAATCACCGCAAACATTTATCAGCTTTCTCAGGGCATGAAGGAATTCGAGACGGAAAACTATTATTCCGAAAACCTTGAAAACATTAAGATTCCCCTTAAAGAAGAATACACTCCGGCACAGAATGCACAAAGATATTATAAGCTCTATTCAAAGGCAAAGATGACTGAGATGTTCTCTGCCAAACAAATCGAGGAAGCCCAGACAGAGCTATATTATCTTGAATCGGTCCTGAGCTCTCTTGAAAAGATTGAAACTCCTGCTGAGCTCAGCGAGATAAAAGACGAGCTTGCAGACGGCGGATATGTGCCAAAGGTAAAATCAAAGCTAAAGAAATATCAGAAAAAGACCGAGCCTATGAAATTCACATCTTCTGACGGGTTTGAAATTCTCGTTGGAAGAAACAATAAGCAAAATGACGAACTTACAATAAAAATGGCGTACTCTACAGATATATGGCTTCACACTAAAAACATTCCAGGCTCCCATACCATAATCCGCACCTTGGGAGGCAAGGAAGTCCCCGACAGAACTATTGTAGAGGCGGCACAGATTGCGGCTTTCTACAGCAGGGCACAAAACTCGTCAAAAGTCCCTGTGGACTACACCGCTGTTAAGAATGTAAAAAAGCCCAACGGGGCAAAACCGGGAATGGTTATATACGACCATTATAACACCATATATGTTGAACCAAAATGTGAATGATATTAAAGCTGTCCCCTACAATACCACCTGTATCGAATTGTTTTATTTATACAAAAGGGCGTGTCTCAATAAGTGATTTTTCACTAAATTGAGGCAATGCCCTATTTTTCTGTCTAAACGGAATATTAATTTCAAAATTAATTGGAAAATCCAGTTGAAAGCATTTTGTTTTGTTGTATAATCTAGTTGTATTTTTGAGTGCTTGACATAATTAAATTATGCCAAAAAACGCTATATTTCCATACTTCAATGGCTTTTTGTATGTAAAAATTCAGGACTGCCTCACTTATTTAGTGAGACAGCCCAGCCTCTTTTTTGTTTTCACGGATCAAGTAAGCCCCACCCTGCACATTTTTACTACTCACAACAAGAGTCGGCAGGTTTTGATTCTACCTTTATTTCCCTTACAGGTGTCGTTGTATCCCCAAGACCTGTTGTTTCTGATAAAATAACATTTGACTTTGCCATATCAACAGTATCGGTTGGCACAATAATTTTTGCAGCCTTACCGTCTGCCATGGCAATTAAAGCCTCGTATCTCTTAAGCTCCAGAACAGCCGCATCTACCGCCGCCGCCTTTAATGCCTCAAGTCCGTCTGCCTCTGCTTTTTTCTTGAGGTAAATAGCACGTGATTCACCCTCAGCTCTAGCAATACGGGCGTCCCTCTCACCCTCTGCAGCTAAAATCATAGCTTGCTTGTCGCCCTCTGCACGGGTAACAGCCGCAGCTTTGTGTCCCTCTGCCTGAAGCATGGTTTCACGTCTTTCACGCTCTGCCTTCATCTGCTTTTCCATTGCGTTCTGAATTTCTTTCGGGGGAATAATGTTTTTAAGCTCAACTCGGTTAACCTTAATTCCCCATTTATCAGTTGCATCGTCTAAGATACTTGTCATCTTTGCGTTAATGGTATCACGGGATGTCAATGTTCCGTCAAGCTCTAACTCACCTACAATATTTCTAAGGGTAGTAGCCGCAAGATTTGCAAGAGCAGAAACAGGGTTCACCGCGCCGTATGCAAATAAATTCGCATCAAAAACAGCGTAATAAATAACCGTGTCAATCTGCATGGTAACATTATCCTTGGTAATAACAGGCTGTGGCGGTGAATCAAGTACCTGTTCCTTTAGGGTAACTCTCTTTGAAACCTTTTCGATAAATGGGATCTTAAAGTGAATCCCCGCTGTCCATGTTGTCTTATACTTACCTAAAAACTCAATTACATACTCCTGTGCCTGTGGTACAATCTTGATGTTTGGTATTATCAAAAGGCCAAGAATAACCACAATTGCAATTAAAAATAATTCCATATTAAGTCCTCCCTAAATTATATTTATTTTTTATAATATTCTCTTTATTTTATTATTTAAAATTCACGTGGAAAGTATTTATTATATTTATATTATCAAATCTATTATTAAAAATCAATACATAAATAAACAAGACTTCTCCCGAAGGAGAAGGCCTCTTCACAATATTTACTTATTAAAATATTCTTTTGTACTTGTTTTTATGACCTTATAAAGTCCCATAAGACCGATAAGGTTAGGAATTGCCATAAGTCCATTCATGGTTTCGGATATACTCCAGACAAGTTCCAGACTTCCCAAAGTCCCAATAAACACAAAGGCAACATATACGCATCTGTAAGCAATGACCGCCTTTTGGGAATTCCCCGACAGAAATTCCATACACACCTCACCATAGTATGCCCACCCAAGAATTGTTGATAGAGCAAAAAATATGGTAGAGAAAGTAACCACAATGCTTCCTACCTTTGGCAAAATCGCATTGAATGATGCAATACTCAGCGCCGCGCCCTGAAACTCCCCTGTTTCCCAAATTCCTGTAGTGAGAATAACAAGAGCAGACATAGTACAGATTATGATTGTGGTAAAGAAAACCTCAAACATACCCCATAAGCCCTGCTTTACAGGCTCTTTTGTGCTTGATGCCGCATGGGCAATTGGAGCACTTCCAAGCCCTGCCTCGTTGGAAAATACACCTCTTGAAAAGCCATAGTGCATGGCAAGCATAATTCCATAACCTGCCGCTCCGCCTGTTGCGGCTTTGAAGTTAAAAGCCTCTTTAAAGATAAGAGCAAACGCACCTGGAATTGCCTGACAATTTATAACAAGTGATATCACCGAACATACAACAAAAAATACTGCCATAAACGGAACTAATTTCTCGTTAACCGATGCTATTCTCTTTACACCGCCTAAAATAACTGTTCCCGCTATAATGGTAAGAACAATACCTGTAATCCAGGGTTTTATATTCATTGTACTCTGCAGGGCCACTGCGATGGAGTTTGACTGGGTGGCATTACCTGTTCCTAGACAGGCAATCATAGCAAAAACAGCGAATAAAACTGCCAGCCATTTAAGATTAAGCCCGTTTTTTATGTAATACATAGGTCCGCCGACCCATCTGCCCTTTTCGTTTTTCTCTCGGTATTTTAATGCCAGGAGAATTTCCGAATACTTAGTTACCATGCCCAAAAGTGCACTAACCCACATCCAGAACACAGCGCCCGGTCCTCCTGCCATAATAGCGGTAGCAATTCCCGCTATACTGCCTGTGCCGATTGTTCCTGCCATGGCAGTTGCAACAGCCTGAAAGGGACTGACCCCCGAGCTGTCCTTAGCATGCTGGTTTCTGGAAAATACACCCAAAATGGTGTTCTTCATCATATAGCCAAACTTTCCAAACTGTAAAAATCCCGTTTTAATAGAAAGAAACACACCTGTTCCTATAAGCAGGGTCAACATAACAGGCCCCCACACAATGTCATTGATTGCTGAATTAATTATTTTGATAATCTCCATTAAAGTTCCTTACCCCTCTTGTCTAATCATTGATGTTTGGAAGCAGACATACCTCGCATTTATTGGTCGAAAGCACAACCGACGTTCTGGTTAGAGAAACCCCCTCAATACCCTTTACAAAGTTAAGAACCTCTTCCAGCATTTTTCCCGCCTTTGTGACAACCTTTAAGATAAAGTCAAAGTCACCTGCTATATAATGGCATTCTGAAACAAAATCACTTTCGTTAATTAACTTAATAAAATTCTCGTTGTATTTCGGATGCTCTAAACTTACATAAATAAACGCGGTCAAATCTCTGCCCAGCTTGCTCTGGTCTATTATTGTTGTGTACCGCTCTATTAACCCGGAGTTTTCCATCTTTTTTATGCGTTCTATTACCGCCGAGGTAGAAAGATTGATTTTCGCCCCAATATTTGTTGAGTTTTCTCTTGAATTTTCTTTTAAACAGTTTAAAATCTGATAATCAATTATATCCATTTAAGCCCCTCCTATTTCATAAATTATATAAAAAAATTTTTTTGATGTAAAGGGATTTTCAGCATAACCAAATTATTTCTTTAATCGGTTTTTTTCGGGCAAAATTTTTCTTTTAAACCTTTTTTTACAAAAAAAATTCAGGCACTTTTTTACTTACGGATTTATATGTAACGGCAGGAGCAAGCCCCTGCCTGATAGAGCATGGGTATCACATATCCCCAAAGCAAATGCCGATTTCTCTTCCGCTTCGCACCTCTTCACTGTTACCCCAAACGGTTTTAACCTTGCCCGAAACGCTCTTTAATGGCACGGGAATTATCCGCCCGTTCTGCATGGCAACCATATTCCCATACTTTTCCTGACTCACCAGCTTTGCGGCAACTGTACCGAATTCCGTGGCAAGAACTCTGTCAAAACCACATGGTGTTCCGCCCCTTTGATAATGTCCCGGCACCGCTATCCTGATTTCCCTGTCAGTTAGCTTTGAAAGGTCACTGGCAATCTTATAGGCAACCGATGGGTATCCACAAGACTCACGCAGTCGCTTTGCCTCGCTTTTTTTCATGCTTGCCTCTTCTGCGCTTATAGCCCCCTCTGCAACAGCGATTATAGAGAACATTTTTCCCTTTTTTTCTCTTCTCTCAAGTTTTTGTGCCACATACTTTATGTCGTATGGAATTTCAGGGATTAAAACCGCCTCGGCTCCTCCTGCAATTCCTGCATACAGAGTGAGCCAACCTGACGTTTTTCCCATTATCTCAACAATAAACACCCGTCCATGTGAAGTTGCAGTAGTGTGAATTTTATCTATTACGTCTGTTGCAATCTCCATGGCACTGTGAAACCCGAAGGTTATATCTGTACCCCATACATCATTATCTATGGTTTTGGGGACACCAATTATATTTATCCCCTCTTCAAAGAGCATGTTGGCAGTCTTTTGTGTACCGTTACCGCCCAATGCTATAATACAGTCAAGCTTCAACTTTTTATAATTTGCTTTCATGCTTTTTACCTTATCTATATCGTTTGCGACTCTTACACGGCGAAGAGATTCCCGTGACGTTCCAAGAATTGTGCCTCCACGGGTTAAAATGCCCGAAAACTCCTCCTCTTTCATCTCTTTATAGTTGCCATAAATCAAGCCACTGTATCCGTCCTGAATTCCATATATAATAACCTCGTTGCCAAACTCCCTGTAAAGAGCCTTTGCAACACCGCGTATGGCAGCATTTATTCCCTGGCAGTCTCCCCCGCTTGTAAGTATTCCTATTCTTTTCATAAAATCCACCTTCTTGATAAATTAAGTTCTTGATTTAAATACTGTCTTATGTTATACTGTAAAAAAATATATTTTTTATGTACGAAAGGTAATGAAATTTATGAAAAAGAAGATTTTATCAATTATTATCGGACTTACTCTTGCTCTTCAGACTTTTTCTGCTTTTGCAGTTGCAGAGAAGATTATTATTGATGGTCAGGAAGTTACAATCCCTGCCGATATGGGCTCTATTAAAGAAAAGGATGATCGCACCTTTGTTCCCGTTCGTTTTATTGCAGAGTATTTAGGCTGTAATGTTCAGTATAACACCCTTACAATAAACAACGTTGCACAGGAAAGCATTAATATTGTTGACCAAAGGGGTAACAGAATTCTGCTTGTTAACGGAAGCGATAAGCTTTTCTTCTTCTATCCCGGTGGTACAGGCCGTTCTGTTACAATGGACACCGCAACCTTTATTGACGAGGCAGAGGGCCGCACATATCTTCCAATAAGATTCTTTGCAGAGTCACTTGGCTATACAGTTGGATGGGACGAAGTAACACAGACAGTTTCTTTAACAAAAATTGTTGAAGAAGCACCTGCAGAAACAACCGAAGAAACACCTGCAGAGGTTGAGTAATAAGGAGAATTTATATGAAAAAGCTTATTTCTGTTTTAATAGTATGCCTTATAGTTTTTAGTTCATTTTCTGCCTTTGCAGCAGCTGAATCAATTATAATTAACGGTCAGGAAGCTGTTATTCCTGCAGATATGGGTTCTATCAAGGAAATGGATGATCGCACCTTTGTTCCCGTTCGTTTTGTAATGGAAAATTTGGGTTGCAGTGTTCAGTATCTTGAAGAGGACAGAACAGCTGTTATCTCCTCTATCGCCTGCACCTATATGATTCAGGAGGGAAACAGCACACTGTTTGTTCTTCCCGACCAATACACAGAAACACAGAACATAGTTATGGACACCGCCGCTTTCATTGATGAAGCAGAGAGCCGTATGTATGTTCCCATTCGTTTTCTTGCCGAGGCAATCGGTTATGATGTTGGCTGGAATGAAGAAACCCAGACAGTTACACTTGATATTAAAAAATAATATGAAAAATTAAAACAAAAACCCGCAAGCAGATTGCGGGTTTTTTTGTACCCTTAATGAGTATTTTAAAAATTTTAGCTAATAATATTCATGGTGAAAGTTATGAAAAAATATACAAAACATATTATAATCGGGCTAGTGACAGGTGTTCTTAACGGATTGTTCGGTGCAGGCGGCGGAAGCATTGTTGTCCCTGCTATGGAAAAATTTCTTGATATTCCTCCCGAAAAATCCCACGCCACTGCAATCGCTATTATTCTTCCTCTTTCAATCATAAGCTCGGCGTTTTATATACGTAACGGATTTTTTGATTTTGGACTGTGGCTCCCTGTTACAATTGGTGGTATCGCAGGGGGCATTATAGGGGCAAGAATTCTTGATAAAATCTCTGCAAGAGCCCTTAAGGTAACCTTTGGTATTGTTATTGTTGTAACCGCAGTACGAATGATATTGTAAATTAGGTTATTAAACAAACGGTGCATTCTAAAGGCTGCACTCTACAACAAATCAATGGCATTGAGTCAAGCATCACTCTTCTGTATTGGAGATATTTTATGATTTCAGGTATATTAACAGGTTTATTAAGCGGAATAATCAGCGGTATGGGTATTGGAGGCGGTGCAATCCTTATTCCTGCCCTTATTATGCTTGAAAATGTAAACCAACAGGTTGCACAGGGAATAAACCTTGTGTATTTTATTCCTACTGCTGTGGTTTCCTTAATTGTTCATATAAGGCGTAAAAACGTTGAGATTAAAACCGCATTAATTATAGGTGCAGGCGGAATATCAGGGGCAGTTTTCGGCTCAATTATTGCAAAAAATATTCACAGCGGAATTCTTGGTAAGTTATTCGGGATTTTCCTGCTTGGCATTGGCATATACGAAATAGTTAAAGGACTAAAAAAGGGGGACTAATCTATGGCAGACACAATAAGATGCGACCTTGCTTTAGAGGCACGGGAATTACTTGTACAAAAAAACGGTGAGGATACCCAAACAGAAGGCGTTTTTGTTGAAACGGAAAACAAATCCCAGTATATAAACATAACAAGAGTTCGGGTGACCAATGAAGAGGGGGAAAAATCGCTGGGCAAAAAGCAGGGAAACTACGTAACCGTAGAAATGCCTGCAAGGTTTTACGGGGAGCAAAAGATTTACGAGGAGATGTGCAAAGCCTGTGCTAAGGAACTGAAATCCCTTACAGATAAATTCCTTAAGACCCCTGATGATACAGTTTTGGTGGTGGGACTTGGAAACTGGAACATAACCGCAGACGCCTTAGGTCCAAAGGTCGTGTCGGCGTTAATGATTACAAGACACCTTAAAAAATATATCCCTCACGAGATTGACGAGGGCATTCGCCCCGTATGCGCTGTTTCCCCAGGTGTACTGGGAATTACAGGAATCGAAACAGGGGAAATCGTAATGGGACTTACAGAGCAGATAAAGCCAAATCTCATTATTGCTGTTGACGCTCTTTGTTCCAGAAAGGTCGAACGGATAAACACCACCATTCAGTTTTCCGATACGGGAATTACCCCCGGTGCAGGGGTGGGTAACAAGCGTATGTCTATTGATAAAGAAACCCTCAATGTCCCTGTAATCGCAATTGGAGTTCCAACCGTTGTGGATGCGGCAACTATTGCAGGAGATGCCATGACGCAGGTCTTTCAAAAGACAGACGAAAAAAACGCCCTTACTCAAATGGATGAGCACGAGCGTTATAGTTTTATTAAAGAAACAATCACACCGACCTTTGGTAATTTCATCGTAGCGCCCAAAGAGGTGGACACCATTATAGACGATATTTCCCGGGTAATTGCCAACAGTATAAACATATCATTGCATCAGGGAATAACCCTAAATGATATAGACAGATATGTATAATTTCCATTCTTGATTACGGGACGTCGAGGACGCCATCCCCTACAAGCCCATAGGCAATCTTAACCATTAACCCTAATTCTTAAGGCTGTGGATTGGGGCAGGTATTCTTCCTCCACGGGCAATAAAGTCTGCACTTGAATACTGATGAACAGGCATAACAGGTGCCGAGCCAAGCAGTCCGCCAAATTCCACGCTATCGCCAACAGTTTTACCAATAGCAGGGATAATACGTACTGCGGTTGTCTTTTGGTTAACCATACCTATAGCCATTTCGTCTGCTATAATTGCAGAGATTGTTGAGGCTGGTGTATCACCTGGAATTGCAATCATATCAAGTCCCACAGAGCAAACACAGGTCATTGCCTCTAACTTATCAAGATGAAGTGCACCGCATTCTGCCGCGGATATCATACCTGCATCCTCACTGACGGGGATGAAAGCTCCGCTGAGCCCCCCAACAGAGCCAGATGCCATTACTCCACCCTTTTTAACTGCATCGTTTAAAAGGGCAAGTGCAGCAGTTGTACCATGAGTTCCGCATTTTTCAAGACCCATTTCCTCTAATATATAGGCAACACTGTCACCAACCTCAGGGGTTGGAGCAAGAGACAAATCAACAATACCAAAGGGCACACCCAGAGCCTTTGATGCCTCCTGAGCCACAAGCTGACCCATTCGTGTAATCTTAAAGGCGGTACGTTTTATGGTTTCTGCCACAACGTTAAAGTCCTGACCCTTTACCTGTTCTAAGGCACATTTAACAACACCGGGACCGCTGACACCAACGTTGATTACACAGTCACCCTCGCCAACACCGTGAAAAGCTCCCGCCATAAAGGGATTATCTTCAACAGGGTTAGCAAATACAACAAATTTGGCGCAACCCATGGAATCGTTATCCTGTGACAGTTTCGCGGTTTTAACGATTATCTCGCCCATTTGTTTAACGGCATCCATGTTAATTCCAGCCTTTGTGCTTGCAACCGCAACAGATGAACACACTCTGTTTGTAGAGCAGAGAGCTTCAGGGATTGAGTTTATAAGATTTACATCCCCTTTTGCAAAGCCCTTATACACAAGGGCAGAATATCCGCCAATAAAGTTAATACCTGTTTCCTCGGCGGCTTTATCCAAAGCTTTAGCAAATGGTACATAGTTATTTGTGTCACATGCCCCCGCTATGATTGCAATAGGGGTAACGGAAACACGCTTGTTTATAATAGGAATGCCATAGCGACGGCTGATTTCCTCCCCAACAGAAACAAGATTTTTCGCATATTTTGTAATCTTGTCATACACCTTCTGGCAAGCCTTGTCTATATTGGAATCCGCACAGTCAAGAAGTGAAATTCCCATGGTGATTGTGCGGATATCAAGATGCTCATCGCGAATCATCTTTATAGTTTCGACAATTTCACTTGGATTTATATTAAGCATAATAACAGTCCTTTCACATTCTTTTAAATTCTGTGCATGGAATTAAATATATCTTCATGCTGAATTCTTATTTCCACACCTAAATCCTTACCAAGATTACTCAAAGCATCAGAAAGTGCGGAAATTTCATGACTGTCATCTAAAAGCTCAACCAACATAACCATTGTAAATATATTCTGAACGATGGTCTGTGTAATATCCAGTATATTAACATTATTCTCCGCCAAGAGAGTACTTGTTTTTGCGATAATTCCGGGCTTATCATTACCCATAACCGTAACAACTGCGCGCATAGTAAAAAACTCCTTTACAGTAAAAATTCAACGATTATCATTATACGCCAAATTCCCCGTGATGTCAACGATAACCATCAAAAAAAGCCACTTCAAAAGTGGCTTTCTTTTTTTAAACTAATTTATCAAGTATTGCACCAAGCTTATCTTCGTCAATTCCCGGGAACTTAATATCGGGGACAATCTCAAGGCTTTCGTGATGAGTTGCACAGTCGTCAGGCTCTATGGATGAGTACACACCTAAAGACTCCATCTCCAGAAACAGCGGATTTGTATATGTTTCAAAATTCATACCGTCGTCGGGATACTCTGCTCCCTCAATAACATCAAAATGTTTAATTAAAAGGTCGCCGTGGTTAAAGTATGCCGCCCAGCCGTGCTGAGAGTCAAGACCAATCTTAAATGAACCGTCACCGTTTTTGTCCTGGGTCAGGGTTATGTATTTATCTCCCCAATACACACGGCTATCGTTCATTTTAGTATAATCCCAAAGGGTAATCTTTCTGTTGTGCAAAAGGTGGGTCTTGCGGTTTGGCATAGGAATAACCTCGGTTCCGCCTGCAGATAAAACAGACAGGCACCATGGTGCAAACTTTTGTGGCCATGCACCTATGTTCTGAATACTGTGATATAACTCTACCTTGCCTCTATCTTCACTCATAACAATCTTAATCTCATGCTGTTGCTGATTCCAGCGTTGAGCAGGTGGTGTAAGGGTTAGAGTATTTCCCTCTGCAATAAATTCAACAGGCTGATTATCAGGATAGTATGAACGGGGCAGACCCTCGGGGCTGGTCCAGAGACGGTGTCCCCCATAGATTTTCCATGTTCCCAGGTCCTCGCCAAACTTCTCGGCAAAAAGCTCCTTATTTTTATCCTGATTAAATGCGCGTTCAGGGTCGTTAAACATCATGTTCTCTCCACCTAATTTGGAGAAGTGGATAATACGCGGACCAAAGTCCAGAGTTGCGTACAGTTCAATATAGTCGTTGTACATTCTCATACAACGTCCGAATTCTTTGTAGGTTGTTTCTTCAAATTTAATCATTTTTATCCTCCGTATATGTAATTATTTTTATCCTGCCATATAGAAAAAGTTTGGGTTTATGCTATACATATTATAGTCTATATAAATCCAACCTGATTGACCGTTTTGCTTTTGTATAAACAAGCATGAATTTCCATCATCATATATAACCTTAAAATATTCTCCACTGTAAATAGTAAAGCCGTTGCTTAAATATGTTTGATGTGCCTTGATGTAACCTTTGTGCCACATACTTTCTTCATAAGCGTCTATTTCGGGATAAAACGATTGTCTGCCCGTCATAAAGTTTGGAAGAACTGTATAGAAAGACGGCTTTAATTCTACAAAAACATTATAGTCATCTCTGTAGAAAGTTCTGATGACATCCCACATTCCGGGACTTGAAGTCTGACATTCAAGACTTATACTGTCATCGTCATTTACATTGAAATAGCAGTTGTCTATGTAACCTGTTCCGTAGTTGTCGTATTGATAAATTTTGCCTTCCCAGCCCTCAATCTGAAACTCGTAACGACCGAGTCCGTCAATATATTTAAATATTCTCAAATTGGGGTCACCGCTGTATTCGGTCATAATGACCGCTAAATCCATGTGGCCGTCTGTCTTGTCAATATCACAGGCATAAACTGCATCAATCTCTGCCCCCGTAGTATCAATCACTGTACTTTTATTGCCAATTGTGATCCGCGTCGTCTGGTCAATCCATGTATCATCTGTGGGGCTTGTAATCTCTATTGATACTTTTTCTGAAATTCCGTCAAAGTCAAAATCATAAGAACCTGTAAAATTAGTTGTATACACATACTTGCTGTAATCCATCAGGTTATTCATAAACAGAGTTTCTGTTCTGTAGGGAACAGGTGCATAATCTTTAACAGGTTTTCCGTCTATCCAGGCTTTTGCAGCACGGATATCTTCTGCCCATGCATACTCGCCTATATTTCTGCCGAACTCGTCAATAACGATCATGGTTCTGCCGTTTACATTAAAAGAGGTTACCTCGTTTCCGTTTACGTAAGTCTTTATATCCGTGTATAAAACATCGGAATACGCAGTGCCCGTCGACATTGTGGTTTTGTAAACAGGCATATCTGCAAATTCGTTTTTGTCTGCAGATGGAGAAATATTTAATGTTCTGTTCTCTCCATTCCACACAACATCACAACAATAATTAGTCAAATCCTCGGCAACAATAACGGCGTAATCATTTACAACATAAGCGGGAATTGGATAGTGATTTATGTACACCGATAAATCACTGTATACAGCCTCGCTTATTTTGTCGCCAACTGATGTGGCGGAAACCGTTAAGGTTAAAAGTATAATAATAAATGTAAGCAAAAATGTAATTTTCTTCATTATAAATCCCCCTTAAAATTTACTATAAATACATACGCGGCAGAGTATATCTGCCGCATAAAAAATATTTTTTATTAAGACTCCGTGGGTGATACCCAAATGGGTCGAAATCTTCTTATAAGCTAGTCACCAAGCTCAATCAAGGCATAGTTGCCGTCTTTTCTCTTATATACCACATTCGCCCTCATGGTGTCAGGGTCATTGAATACGAAGAAGTCATGTCCAAGCATGTTCATCTGCAAAATTGCCTCTTCAACCATCATGGGTTTTTTGTCAAAATGCTTTACCTTGATGATGTTGAACTCGTCCTCCGAGGTGTCTTTTCCGCCAAAATCAATATCGTAGTTTTCGATACTGTCGTCCCGCAGACGTTTAGAAAGCTTTGTTTTGTTCTTTCTTATCTGGCGGTCAATATTCTCAAGACAAACGTCAACAGCGGTAAGCATATCACGGTCACGGGATTCAGCACGGATAATAAAGCCTTTATAAGGGAAGGTGATTTCAACAACCATCTGCTCCCTCTGCTGAGATACAATGATTTTGCACTCAACATCGTCTTCAAAGAACTTACTGAGCTTTTCAACCTTGCTCAAAATCTTGTCCTTGCTGGAATCTGCCAGTTCAACCTTTTTGCATAAAATCTTGTAAGTCATAATCTTGCCTCCTGTCGTTTGTTGAAGATTGACTAAAAGCGAGGTAAACTCATCCTTTAATCTGTCTATATTATATAATAAATCTACACAAAAAGCAAGAAAAATATGATAAACTTTTTAAAAATAATGCACAAATTTTATAAAGATATATTGTATGACACGACTGAGTTATTTCTTTAGCAGGCATGCAAGGAAAGGGTCAAGCGTCACCCTTGACCTTTATCTTTACATCGCATTACAAGGACATAGCCCTTGTTAAACGAAACCTCTGCCTTGTTGCTTCCTGTAAACTCGTTACTTGATGCCTGTGCCATACCACAATCAAGGGTTATGTTCTCCGCAGAATATTTAAGTCCTTTCACCGTAAACCCCTCAACGTTTCCGCCATAGGGAAAGAAAGACACATATTTTTTATGGTTTGGAGTCAAAGAAAAGGGCTTATCTGCCAGCCACACTTCATTCTGCCCGTTTACAAGATATACCCGTACCCCTCTTTTAAGCCCGTAAAGCAAAAGAGTAAAGGTGGAATATTCGTGGTCGATTCTGCCACCGAAACCCCCAAAAAGGTAAACCTCTCTGCAGCCTTTTTCTATGGCATAGTCAAGGCATATATTAGAGTCTGTCTTATCCTTTTCAGGAGGATAAACTATGCAGTTTTTATACTCCTCCTCCGATATGTCATAGGAGTCAAAGTCGCCTATTACAGCATCGGGAACAATCCCCATCTTCTTTGTGTGCTTAAGTCCGCTGTCGGCACATATAACAAGAAATTCATCTCTTTTTCCGCAGTCAAACACATCATAGGTATCCATGGGTCCCCCACAGAATATAGCCGCTTTTTCTTTCATAGAATTTCCTCCAAAAAAGATATCAACCATTATTATATCGGCAGGAGCAAGTTCCTGCCCTGCAATATGTCAGCGGAGGTGACCTGTAATGCATCAATCACGCGCCATCAGGCGTGTAGGGAGAGACTCAAGGGTCACCCTTGTGAATTACGCCTTAAAATTGTCTGCCGCAAGCTTAAGAAGCTCTTTTACAGTAGCACCTGCATCTTCTGCACCAAATACTGCCGAGCCTGCAACAAAGACATTTGCTCCGTTCTCTGCCGCCATAGGAATTGTTGCCGCCTTAACACCGCCGTCAACCTCAATATCCATTCCTGGATTTTCTTCTTTTACCATCTCGGCAATCTCACGGATTTTTGGATTCATATCTTCCATGTATGACTGATTTCCAAAGCCAGGTTCAACGGTCATAATAAGAACAAGCTCAAACTTGTCAAGAAGACCTTTAAGAGCACTTGCAGGAGTCTTTGGCTTAATACAGATACCTGCTTTTTTACCTGCCTTGTGAATATGGTCAGCAAGGGCGATAACCCCTGCATTATCCTCTGCAGTTTCATAGTGAACAGTAATTATGTCAGAACCTGCCTCTGCAAAAACATCAATGTACTTCCATGGCTCGCTTATCATAAGATGAACGTCAAAAACCATCTTACTGTTTGGGCGAAGAGCTCTTACATGCTGTGGACAAAAGCTGAGGTTTGGTACAAAGTGACCGTCCATAACATCAATATGTACGTACTGTGAGCCTGCATCTTCTATCTTCTTAACGTCTGCTCCAAGTTTTGTGAAGTCGGCCGCCAGAATTGACGGTGAAATTTTAATACTCATTTAAATCTCTCCTATAAATTTATTTCCATTTTTGTGCATCCCTGATTTCCTGAACCAGCTTGCAATAATTTTCATGTCTTGACTGCTCAATTTTCCCATTTCTAAGCGCCTGTAAAACACTACAGCCTGCCTCAACGGTATGACTGCAATCCCTGAATCTGCATTCATAGCTAAATGGCTCGATATCCCTGAAAAGACTGCTTAAATCGCCGATTTCAAGAAGTGTAATATCGAAAGAGCCAAAACCCGGGGTATCTATAATATATCCACCGAATGGGAGCCTTTTAAGTTCGCTGTGTCTTGTAGTGTGCTTTCCCCGTTCAACACGATCACTGACCTGACCTGTTTCAAAAATCTCCTCACCAAAGAGCATATTTAGAAGACTTGATTTTCCCACACCTGAATTCCCCGCAAAAACTGTTGTTTTATCCTTGAGTTTGTCTTTGAGCAATTCAATATTCTGTCCTGTTTCAGCACTGAGCCGTAACACATCAAATCCTGATTTTTCGTAGATTTCTGCCAGTTCCTCACCTGAATCCACATCTGTTTTATTAAAGCAGATAAGAGGTGTTATATCCATGTTCTCTGCCGAAGCTATAAGCTTGTCCAGAAGATACAGGTTTGGTCTTGGGTTTGCGGTTGCCGCAACAACCGCCATAATATCAATATTGGAAACACTGGGGCGAATAAGCTCGTTTCGTCTTGGCTCTATCCGCTCCACCGCACCTGTTTTAAGATTGTCATCAACAGTGATTTCCACAATATCTCCAACAAGAGGCGTAATTTTCTTCTGTCTCATCACTCCTCTTGCTCTGCATTCAAACACACCGTCGGCGGTATCTACATAGTAGAAACCGCCGATACCTTTTATAATCCGTCCTGTATAAACAGACATATTAATCACCTATTACAGGAGCAGCCGATGGAGTTGTCGCTGTACCTGAGCCTGTGCCGGTACCTGTTGTCGGTTTAGCTGTGGCAGTATTACCACCTGTGCCGTTGGTACTTGAGGAAGTAGAGGTCGCAGTAGCAGTAGCAGTAGCCGTTGCCGTGGCAGTAGGCTTAGCGGTTGCGGTAGGCTCGGCAGATGCCTTGGTGTCCTTTCCGCCCTCACTAACAAACAGAGTAACCATTCCGCCCTTTGATGCTGATAAACCCGGTGCAGGGTCCTGACCGAAGACCTTGCCCTCTTCCTGTGAATCGTCTTTCTGCTTTACAATATTAACCTGATATCCTGCATCTCTTAAAGCTTTTTCCGCATCCTCAAGCTTCCAGCCTGTGTAGTTGGCAAGTCTTTCAGTATCCTTACCTGAACTTATAACAACATAGATAATCATATCCTCTTTAGCCGTTACCTTTGAACCTGCCTCGGGGGTCTGTTCAAGAATCGTTCCAGCAGGCTTGTCGTTTGGTGTAACAGACTGACGAACAATACTGAATGAATCCTTATACTGATGCTGAGCACCCTCGATGTTCATATCAACAAGGTTTGGAATTTCAATCTTGTCACCGCCTGTAAACAGTGAAATTCCTCCTGTAATTCCTGCAAATACAGTTCCTAAAGCCGCAACAAGCAGAACCGCAGTAATTATTGCAATAGCAGTAACTCTCCGCTCCTTTTTCCTGTTCTCACGGCGTGTACTTCCTACTTCTCTCAGTTCTTTCTCCTCCTCTGCTTTTCTGCCTTTTCTTCTCTTTCTGTCACTTTCGTATTGCTCAATTACTTCATCGTCAATTCTCGGCATCTTCTTGGTGGAGTCCATATCGTTATCATCTTCAAAGTCAGGCAAATCTTCTGCCGCTCCGTCTATAACATAAGATGGGTCAATTAAAACCTCATTCAAATCCCGAAGCATCTTGCCAGCCTGAGGATAACGTGTATCCTTTTCCTTGTTCATGGCACGAAGAGTTATCTGTTCCATACCGACAGGGATATTGGGGTCAATCTCTCTTACAGGAGTTGGCGACTCCTGAATATGCTTTATGGCAACTGCCACAGGACTTTCGTCAACAAACGGAAGTCTGCCTGTCAGCATCTCATAAAGAACAACACCTAAAGAATAGATATCAGTTCTCTCGTCTGTATAGCCGCCTCTTGCCTGTTCAGGAGAGAGGTAATGCACCGTACCGATAGCGTTATTGCCTGTGGTAACTGTGGACTGGCTGTTAGAAGCTCTTGCTATACCAAAATCTGTAACCTTTAAAACACCGTCAGGAGTTATAATAATGTTCTGGGGTTTGATATCTCTGTGAACCACATTGTTTTTATGCGCCGCCTCTAAACCGCCGCATATCTGTGCCGCATATCCTGCCGCCTCGCGCCATGGAAGCTTACCCTTTTCAGATATGTACTTTTTAAGAGTAATTCCCTCTATATGCTCCATAACAATATAGTAAAGGCCATCCTCAAACCCTACATCATAAATTGCAACAACATGATTATCAGAAATTCTTGCCGCCGCCTGTGCCTCAACATTAAAACGACGTACAAACTCTCTGTCGTCCTTGAATTCCTCTTTTAAAACTTTTATGGCAACATTTCTGTTAAGCATATTATCCCATGCCTTAAACACATGTGCCATGCCGCCTTTTCCAATTTCTTCCCGTATTTCGTAACGGTCAGCTAAAATCTTCCCAACAATTTCCATAACTTATCCCTCCTGTATAAATTCGGCATAAATCACCGTAATATTATCATATCCGCCACAGTCATTTGCCTTCTCAATAAGAGCCATGACCGTTTCTTCCGCATTCTTACCCTGAGATACAATGCTCAGTATCTCATCATCCTCTACCATGGAGCTAAGACCGTCACTACATATAAGCAGTTTATCCCCTGCCATGTAATTATATTCAAAAATGTCAGCTTCAGTATAGGGGTCAGTTCCCATAGCTCTGGTTATTACATTACGCTGTGGATGGTTTCTCGCCTCTTCTTTGGTAATAGAGCCACAGGCTACCATTTCCTCCACAACAGAATGGTCTTTTGTTATCTGCTTTATCTCACTGTTTCGTATGGCATAAGCCCTACTGTCACCTACATTAGCAATATAGGCAACATCTTTATCCAGTACTGCCGCAACAAGAGTTGCACCCATCCCCCGCTGATTACAGTTGTCCTGTGACATTCTGAATATTTTTTCATTGGTGGCTTTAACCGATTCCTTTAAAACCTTTGGTATGACACATTCATCAGGTGCAGCTAATACCGTCATCAAGTCCTCTGCCATAAATTGAACAGTTTTCTGACTGGCAACTTCCCCGGCGTTATGACCGCCCATACCGTCGGATAATATGCAAAAACCCGATAGCTGGCTATTTTCAAAGCCGTAGGTACAAAAGCTGTCCTCGTTGAGTTCACGGACACAGCCGATATGACTCGCTCCGTAAATTTCAATTTCCATGTCAGCCACCTCCCAATTTAAGTTTAGAGTTTAGAGTTTTTTTTAATACGAAGTTGTCCACAGGCGGCACTGATATCTGCACCCATCTCCCGCCTGATTGTAGCGGATATTCCGCCCTTTTCCAGAATTTTCTGAAAAATCTCTATATTCTTTCGCGTTCCCTTAGTAAAGCCCGTTTCCTTTACAGCGTTAACAGGAATAAGATTTACATGGCAAAGCATTCCGCCAATCAGTTTCAGCAGTTTTTTCGCTTCTTCCTCTGTGTCGTTCACCCCGCCAATTAAAGTATATTCAAAGGATATTCGTCTATTTGTCTTTTTTATATAATATCTGCAACTGTCTAAAAGCTCTTCTATAGGGTACTTCTTATTAACAGGCATAATCCCTGTTCGCTTTTCATTATCGGGAGCATGAAGTGAAATAGACAGGGTTATCTGTAACTGTCTGTCTGCCAACTCCTTTATCCGCGGTACAATTCCGCAGGTTGAAAGAGAAATATGTCTGTGCCCGATATTAAGTCCCATAGAACTGTTCACATTCTCCAGAAACTTCATTACCTCGTCAAAGTTATCAAGAGGCTCTCCAATACCCATCATAACAATGTTGGATATCCGCTCTCCCAAATCCCTTTGAACTGTTAAAACCTGTCCCTCTATCTCACCTGCGGTAAGGTTTCTCACCTTTCCGCAAAGGGTGGATGCACAGAATTTACATCCCATGGCACACCCTACCTGAGATGATATACAAATAGTATAGCCATGATGATATTTCATCAGCACAGATTCAACCATGTTCCCATCTTCTAATTCTAACAGATATCTACGTGTTTCGTCAATAGCAGAAACGTATTTTTCCAATATATTTATTTTTCCAACGGAATATGACTCCCCAATCCTCTCTCTTAAGGCTTTGGAAAGGTTGGTCATCTCATCAAAAGACTCCGCTCCGCTATGTAGCCATTTATAAATCTGTCCTACCCTGAATTTAGGCTCGCCAAACTCTTCTTTTATTATTTTTTCAAGTTCTTCATAAGTATAGTCTTTAAGGTTTTTCTTCATGAATATCCTCTCGCTTGTCTTTCTCCATTTTGGCAATATAGAAACCGCTTCCCCCAGTTTCATGGGTAAAAATCAATTCATCCTCCACAAGAGAAAACTCTTTATTGTTCTTCAGGAAAGCATCTACCATATCCCGATTTTCCTCTTTGAATATAGTACAGGTAGAATACACTAAAGTTCCGCCGTTCATGACATATTTTCCTGCGTTTTCAAGTATCTTCCTCTGTATTTTACAAAGCTCTTCTATATCCTCTTCTTTTCTGTTCCATTTAATATCGGGCTTTTTATGAATTACACCAATTCCCGAGCATGGAACATCTGCCAGAACTCTGTGGAATTTACCGCTAAACTCCTCTTTATATTCCTCGCCGTTTCCCACAGACGATTTTATTATGGAGATTCCCAACCGCTCTGCTGATTTTTCTATAAGCTTTATTTTGTGTTCATGAATATCAAAGGCACAGATTTCCCCTTTGTTACCCATAAGCTCTGCCATATAAGTAGCTTTGCCACCGGGAGCAGCGCACATATCAAGCACCCGCTCTTCCGGTTTTGGCATAAGGGTTTCCACCGCTTTCATAGAGCTTGTATTCTGAATAGTATAAAGCCCGTCTTTATAGGCTTTAGATTTATCTATGCTTATTGCACCGTTAATATGCAAACATCTTGGATTTTTCGGGTCAATTTCCACATTTATTCCCTCTTGAAAGAGAATTTTTGCAAGCTCTTCCCCTGTGGTCTTTAAGGTGTTTACTCTCACAGACACCCTGTGTGGTTTGTGACTCTCTTTCAAAATTTTTTCACAGGTTTCCTCACCGTATTGATTGCATAGCTTATCCGTAATCCATTGAGGGCAGGAATAGAAAACACTGAGCCATTCCCGTTTATCCGCGGGATATTTTATGTTATCCTTTTCCCTTGCTACACTCCGCAAAACCCCGTTTAGAAAGTTTTTTGCTCCGCTGTTGGCATACTTTGACCCAAGCTTTACGCTCTCGTTACAGGCGGCACTGTCGGGAATATTATCCATAAAAACAATCTGGTATATCCCCATACGAAGCAACTGATGCACCCACGGGCTAAGTTTTTTAAGCCTGATTTTTGAAAAAGCTTTTATTATATAGTCAAGCCTTAACTGATTTTTAACAACACCTAAAAACAGTTCGGTGGCAAAAGCACGGTCTATATCCAAAAGCTCTTTATTACCAAGAATATCATTCAGGGTTTTGTTGGAATACTCTCCGTCTTTTTCCAAATTATAAAGTCCTTTTAAGACTATCTCTCTTGCACTCTGCATTAATCTCTTCTCCTGCCCCCGCCAAATATCAGTATAAGACGAAGTAAACTGAGCACCGCACTTACTGCAGCGGCAACATAGGTCATTGCTGCGGCACTTAACACGGATTTTGCCTCTTTAACCTCTTCGATGTCAAGAATAGCTGAATTCTCCAGAGTTTCAAGAGCTCGGTTGCTGGCATTGAACTCCACAGGTAATGTAATCAACTGAAAAAGCACCGTAGCAGAGAACAGGATAATTCCCAAATCAATCATAACAGGGAAAAATCCACCTGCACCTGCAAAGAGCATACCTATAAGGAGTATAGGCATGGAAAGCTTGTTACAGACATTAACTACAGGAACAATTGTATTTCTGACCTTAATAGGTCCATAACCCGTGGCGTGCTGAACCGCGTGACCAACTTCGTGAGCAGCAACGCCGATAGCCCCAACCGAGGTACTTCTGTAAGTGGCATCAGAAAGTCTTACCACATTTGTTCGGGGGTCAAAATGGTCTGTAAGGTTCCCTGCAACATGTTCAATCTTAACATTGTAAAGACCATTCATATCAAGAATACGTCTTGCAACATCCGCTCCTGTATAGCCCCCTCGGCAACTTACTTTTGAATATTTGTTAAAGGTACTGCTTACCCTTGACTGTGCCCACAGGGACAGCAAAAGAGCAGGCAGTAAAAGTATCATTGTCCAATCATAGTAAAAATACATTTATATCTCTCCTATTCTAAAATTGTATTAACCTTAATTTCATGTCCGTTCAGGTAGCTGGCTACATCCATACGCTTTGATCCCTGCATCTGTATTTCCCTTATAAGAATTCCGCAACCGCCTCCGCAGACAACTAAAATTCCACTTTTATCAGCACGGATAATCTCTCCCACTGCGCCTTTTGCATCTTTTTCAAGAGTGCCGCTGATTATCTTCATGGGCACGCCGTCATAAAGACTGTAACTCATAGGCCATGGGTTTGTTCCGCGGATAAGGTTAAGTATCTCATCTCCGCTCTTACTCCAGTCAATATGTCCTGTTTCTTTACTTATCATAGGAGCATAGCAGGATAGCGCATCGTACTGCTTTTCCCTTTTGGCTGTTCCATTTGCTATCTCTTTCATGGTCTTTGAAAGAAGCTCTGCTCCGAGAACAGAGAGTCTGTCATGAAGTTCACCATAGGTTTCATTATCTCCGATTTGGATTTCAGCCTTTAAAATCATATCCCCTGTGTCAAGGCCTTTTTCCATATACATAGTGGTAACACCCGTGGTTTTTTCGCCATTTATAACGCTCCATTGGATAGGTCCTGCGCCCCTGTACTTTGGCAGAAGAGAGGCATGAACATTTACGCATCCAAACTTTGGATAGTTTAAAATATACTCAGGCAAAATCTTACCATAAGCAACAACAATAATTATATCAGGAGCAAGATTATTGAGTTCTTCTAAAAACCTCTCACTCTTCAGGGTTTCAGGCTGAAAGACAGGGATCTCGTTTTCCATGGCACATTCCTTAACAGGAGGCGGTACCATTTTATGACCTCTGCCCTTTGGCTTATCCGGCTGGGTTACAACTCCCACCACAGTATATTTATCTTCAATAATCTGTTTAAGACACGGAACTGCAAAATCAGGAGTTCCCATAAATAATACTCTCTTCATATAAACATCTCCTTATAAAGACACCATTATACACATTCGGCAATATCCGACATTTTATCAGTTTAACTTATGTGCTATAAAGCTTAGTTCCAATTCAAGCTCCCTTGTGCAAATGGAGCTGTCAGCATAGCTGACTGAGGGATTGCTTTACTTGATTTATTTACAACCCCTCCGAGTTGCCTCGCAACCCACCTCCCCCTACACAGTGGAGGCTTGTTTTACATCTTTCAGCATCTCTTATGAAATTCCTGAATAATTTTTGAACATAACTTAATATATGGCTTTATTATATCACTAAACCACTATTAAAGCAAGAACATTCCGTGTATATTATGTTAATAATCTCTGAATTTAAAAAAGATATTGTCAAACAAAAGAAAATGATGTATAATATGTTCTTGTCTTAAAAATTCATTTAAACTAACGAGGTAAAATCATGATTTCAATTATAGACTACGGTGCAGGAAATCTACGTTCGGTTCAAAAAGCATGTCAGGCGGTTGGCAGTGATGCACAAATCACCTCTGACCCTAAAGAAATTCTCAATGCAGAGCGGGTTATTCTTCCCGGTGTGGGCGCATTCGGCGATTGTATGAACAGTCTTAAAAACAGCGATCTTACAGAGGTTATAAAAGAGGTTGCAAACAGCGGAAAGCCATTTATGGGAATCTGTCTTGGTATGCAGCTTTTGTTCGAAGAAAGCGAAGAATCTCCCGGTGCCGAGGGACTTGGAATATTTAAAGGAAAAATTGTTAAAATCCCAAAGGTTGGTGAATACAAAATCCCTCACATGGGCTGGAACTCCCTTGACATAACAAAGGATACCCAAATCTTTAAAGGATTGCCCGAAAACCCGTTTGTTTATTTTGTTCATTCGTATTATATGGAGCCACAGGATAAAAGCATAATTGCCGCAACCACGGAATACTGCGGAACTCTCCCTGTTGCCCTTGAGATGGGCAACGTATTTGCCACCCAGTTCCACCCTGAAAAAAGTGGTGAAACAGGTCTTAAAATTCTTAAAAATTTTATAGAAGCAGGAGGTGAAGCCTGATGTATGCAAAGCGAATTATTCCCTGTCTTGATGTACATAACGGACGTGTCGTAAAGGGTGTAAATTTTGTTAATCTCCGCGATGCAGGCGATCCTGTTGAAGTTGCCAAAATATATAATCAGGCAGGCGCCGACGAGCTTGTTTTCCTT
This sequence comes from Ructibacterium sp., assembly GCA_045542095.1. Classification (GTDB taxonomy): domain Bacteria; phylum Bacillota; class Clostridia; order Monoglobales; family Monoglobaceae; genus Ructibacterium. Next base: position 12,338 of record JAZQKJ010000010.1, on the reverse strand, counting down.
GATATAACCGCAACGCACGAGGCAAGAAGCACTGTCCTTGACATGGCTCGCCGAGTTGCAGAAACAGTTTTTATTCCTTTTACTATCGGCGGTGGAATAAAAACCGTAGAAGATTTCAGACTTCTTTTAAAAGAAGGAGCTGACAAAATCTCCGTTAACTCCTCTGCCATCCGTAATCCAAGATTAATCAGCGACGCGGCGGATAAATTCGGCAGTCAGTGTGTGGTTGTTGCCATTGATGCAAAACGCCGTAGTGACGGAAGCGGTTGGAATATCTTTGTTAACGGCGGCAGAATTGACACAGGTATTGATGCTTTGGAATGGGCAGTTCAGGTAGATAAGCTTGGCGCAGGAGAAATCCTGCTGACCTCTATGGACTGTGACGGTACTAAGTCAGGCTATGATATTGAGCTCATCCGTACAGTTTCCGAAAACGTATCAATCCCCGTAATTGCATCCGGAGGAGCAGGAACAATGGAACACTTTAAAAATGCCCTCACGCTTGGCAAGGCAGATGCAACACTTGCAGCATCCCTCTTCCACTTCCGCGAAATTGAAATCTGCGATTTAAAGGATTATCTCCACAAGGAAAATGTTCCCGTAAGATTATAGCATAAACAAAAGTGCTCAGGAGTTTGACTCCTGAGCATTTTTTCACATATTCATCGTTTTTTCATCTACTATCTTTCTCGCCTCTTCATCCGACAAATTATCGGCTTTGCTATCTTTTTTAGGGGTAATAGCATCTTCATCTTCGGGTTTTGAAGACGGTTTCGCAGAAGACTTAGTATCTTTTTCTTTACTGTCCTTATCATCCGACGATTCAGTCTTAGCTTTTTCCTCGTCCTCTTCATTGTCCTCTGAATCCTCAATTGCATCAACATCAATAGGGGTGGACGTTGAAGTAGCTTCTAAATCGTTATTCTGTCTTTCAGGGTCAAATACTACAATATCACCCTGTTCAAGGCCTGAAATAATCTCAACCTCTTCCCCGTCATTAATGCCATATTTAACCGTAACAAGCTTACATCCTCTTGGAACTTCAATCCACGGGAACGCAAGTTCTTCATCTCTATCGGATACCTCATCAGTATTCTCCTGAGCATCGGCATCTTTCTTCACAAGAACAAGAGCATTCTTTCCGTCAGCCTCCATAAGTGCCTGTTTCGGAACAGTAAGAACATTGGTAGCAGATGCAAGAATAACCTTGGCGTTTACCTTCATTCCAACCTTAAGAGCCCCAGGCTCTTCAATTGTAACGTCAACCTCGTAAACAGTTTTGCCTTCTTCGTTTTTCTTACCCTCGCTGCCTATTCTTGTAACCTCGCCTGCAAATGTGTCACTTGGCAGAGCCTCTGCAGTTATAATAGCTTTCTGCCCCAGCTCTATGTCCCAGATTTCATACTCATCAAGAGTAAATGTAAATTTCATAGAGTTAAGATCCATAATAACCATCATGGGGTTTGCATCATTAGTAACACCAACATTATCTCCCACATTGATATTCTTCTCAATAACAACACCGCTTACAGGAGCTTTAATTGTATAATCATCAAGATTTGCTTCGGCTTCATCAAGGTCGTACTGCCTGCTCTTCTGGTCATAAGGTGCGCCCTTCTTTTCAGCAACAGCCTTATCATTTGACACAGTGGCAATAAGTCCGCCCGATGCAATATCCTTACCCTTGGTGGCACTGACAGATTCAACAGTTCCCGAAACAGATGATGTAACAGAAACTACAGATTTATCCTCTTTTTCCACAGTGGCAACAACCTGTCCTGACTTTACTGCCGAGCCTTTCTTTATCTTTATATCCTTAATCTTTCCCTTTACGGTTGAGTAAATTTTATAAGATGTATCGGCATTTCCGTTTACCGCCTTGGCTTTATCAACCTCATTCTTCGCACGCTTAACTGCAATCTGTGCTTTTTCGTCATCAAGCTCGTATAAAACATCACCCTCTTCTACAACGTCGCCAAGGGCAGGAACAGACTCAACAACCTTGCCGGCAACAAGTGATGTAATTGCATATCTGTCATTTTCAGCCATAACGCCTGACGTTGTAATGGACGGAATAACATTACCCTTTTGCACCTCTGCCTGAACATAGCCCCTATAAGGGTTAAGGAATATTGCAAGAAGAACAATAAGTACGCACAATACAACAACCGCAGCCGCACCAATTCCAGTAAAGAGCATAAGAGTTTTGTGCCCCTTGCAGAAATCAGTTACTTTTTCAAAAAAGGTTTTCTTTTCTGTGGCTATTTCATATTCCGAAACAACAGCCTTTTCAGTATCCTCATCATCTGACTTGTCTTCAGGAATTTCCGCGTCAGTCACAGGGGAGTATGTCTCCTCTTCAGGTTCAGTTACATCTTCAAAGGCCTCAGTTTCTGCAACATCTTCGCCCAGTTCTTCCTTTATTTTTTCCTGTATTTCATCAAGGTCACAGGTTACTTCAGCATCAGAATCATCTTCCAATTCTTCTTCAAGCCCTGCGTCGGAATTATACAAAACAAAATCCTCTTGCTCACCGGCATTATCCTTTTTACGGAACCAATTTGCCATTGAGATACCTCCTAATTTATCTATTGATATCTATGTATTTGTACACAAAAAATCCATTCTATCAATTATAGCAGAGATACATTATAAATTTGTTAACAAACTGTTAACAAATTTATGTTATTCCATAAAAAAAGCGGGGCAAAATGCCCCGCCCAGCTTTCTTAATTTATCTCTGAACACGACCGCTTCCATCGCCGCCTGCAAGGTTTTCAACATCAGAGCGTGATACAAGGTTAAAGTCACCGGGGATTGTGTGTTTAAGAGCTGATGCCGCAACACCGAATTCCAAAGCTTCTTTAAAGTTCTTTCCGTCAAGGAAACCGCAGATTGTACCGCCGGCAAAAGAGTCTCCGCCGCCAACACGGTCAACGATAGGACGAATGCTATATTCCTTTGAATGATAGAACTCTTTTGTATCTCTTGAATAGATACAAGCAGACCAGCCGTTATCTGATGCACTGTTACTTACACGGAGAGAGCTGATTACATATTCGAAATTGAACTTCTCTACCATCTGCTTGAAGATATCTTCGTAACCTGCAAGCTTTAAATCACCGCTTGTAACATCTGTATCACCGGGTTTAAAGCCGAGAACTTTCTCTGCATCCTCTTCATTACCGATGCAAACATCAACGTACTGCATAAGATTGGTCATAACCTTCTGTGCCTTTTCGCTTGACCAAAGCTTCTTTCTGAAATTAAGGTCAACAGAAACCTTAACCCCCTTTGCCTTAGCTGCCTTTAATGCAACCTCTGTAAGTTCAGCTGCCGCATCTGAAACAGCAGGAGTAATTCCTGTAAAGTGGAACCAATCCACACCGTCGAAAATTGCGTCAAAATCAAAATCATCAGCAGTTGCTGTTGAAATCGAAGAGTGAGCACGGTCATATACTACGTTTGATGCGCGCATTGCACTTCCGCTCTCCAAGAAATAAATACCAAGACGTTCGCCGCCCTTTGCGATGTGCTTTGTGTCAACATTCATTTTACGGAGTGCCGCAACTGCACACTCACCAATAGGATTTTCGGGAACCTTTGTAACGAAAGATGCCTCATGACCATAGTTTGCCAGAGAAACTGCCACGTTAGCCTCGCCGCCGCCATAGCATACATCAAATTCGTCTGCCTGAATAAACTTCTCGTGTCCCGGTGTTGATAATCTGAGCATAATTTCGCCCATTGTAACTACTTTTGCCATTTTATATACCTCTCCTTTAATTACTGACCGCGCGCTTCTTTTATCTTTGCGATAAACTGTTTTGCAGTCTCTGTTATTGCTTTATAATCGCCTGTCTTTGCACCTTTTGTAAGTGATGAACCTGCACCAACGCAAACTGCGCCCGCCTTAATCCACTGGTCAACATTATCAACGTCAACGCCACCGGTTGGCATGAGCTTTGCATGAGGCAGAGGACCTTTGATATCCTTAATAATTGTAGGGCCAAAGAGGTCAGCAGGGAAAATCTTGATGATGTCCGCGCCTGCCTCCATAGCAGTTAAAACCTCTGTGATGGTCATACATCCCGGCATATAAGGTACACGGTATCTGTTACAAAGCTTTGCCGCCTCAAGATTAAAGCCGGGGCTTACAACATAGTTTGCACCGGACAAAATAGCCATACGGGCAGTTTCGCTGTCAAGAACTGTACCTGCGCCAAGAAGCATTTCGCCATTGTTGTATTTGTTGGCAAGAGCCTCTATAACCTTATGTGCACCGGGCACGGTAAATGTGAGCTCGATTGAAGGGCAACCACCCTCTAAGCATGCATCTGAAATTCTGATTGCTTCATCAGCAGAAGATGCACGAACAACCGCCACAAGACCCGCCTCGGTCATCTTTGTTATTATCTTTTCTTTTTCCATTTTACTACATCCTTTCATATATGTAAAAGTTATACTTATTCATCCATAATAATTATATATCAAAAAAATATGTAAATCAATACTGTTTTTGATACTTTTTTGCTATTTTTTTGTCTTTTTTTTACTCATTTTTATCTTTTTTCTTCTTTTTAATAAAGTCAACTATTTTAATCAACATTTTCACGGATAGATATATTTACTTCACCCTCTGAAATCTCAATTACTCCATAGCTCTTTCGCGTACTGCCGGGATTAAGATACCATATTCCGCCATCCTCCTGCAGATATTTTATATGAGTATGTCCGAAAATACAGATATCCGCTCCAACTTCTTTCGCCTTCTTCTTTAATGCAAAAAGAGAGCTCTTTACCCCGAAAAGATGTCCGTGGGTAAGAAAAAGCTTTTTCCCGCCTATGGTGAACTCCCGATTTAAAGGCTCCCCGAAAATCAGGTCATTGTTTCCTATAACATAGGCGCAGGGAATACGGGGCTTTAAGCACATTATATCTTCCACATCCCTGTGCACATCCCCTGCATGTATAATATAATTCACATCTTTTTCCCTGTCCAGAATTCCCATAATACTGTTAAAATCCTTATGAGAATCACTCATTACAATAATCTTCATGCTCTTTCTCCGTCTTTTATATTATTAATGTAGTGTTAATTTGGATGGATTAATTATACCATACGCAAAAGCCCCAAGTCAATCTTAACAGAATATTCAAAAAACAGTGGTTGAAAAAAAAACAACTATGTGCTATACTGTTTTGTTGAAAGCAGGTGTTTAAATTGTCAAAAAAGAATTCATGTCCTCATCGCACCTCTATCGGCGGTCAGGCGGTTATGGAAGGCGTTATGATGCGCGGTCCTCATTTAATCGCAACCGCTGTACGAAAACCCGACGGGGATATTGTTGTTGATAAGCAGGAAATCGGCAAAGGCCGAAAAAGTAAATTCGTAAAACTCCCTATTATTCGTGGTTGTGTCAATTTTTTTGACTCCTTGATAATAGGAGTCAAGGCTCTCATGTTTTCTGCCAAGTTTTTCGATGTTGACGAAGACGGAGAACCAATAGAACAGGAACCATCCAAATTCGAAGCATGGCTTGAAAAAAAACTGGATTCCGACCGTGCAGTAACAGTGGTTATGTACTGTTCGGTTATCCTGTCACTTTTAATGAGTATCGGTCTGTTTATGCTTCTCCCTGCGTTTCTCACAGGATTTCTTGACTCATTCATAAAAAGTAACATGGTACTTACTGCCATAGAGGGACTTGTTCGTATTATCATCTTCATGGCTTATCTTCTCCTGGTGGCACAGATGAAAGATATTCAACGTGTTTTCATGTATCACGGTGCTGAGCATAAATCAATTTTCTGCTACGAAAAGGGTCTGCCCCTTACTGTTGAGAATGTAAGAGAGCAATCCCGTCTGCACCCAAGATGCGGAACAAGCTTCTTACTTATTGTTATGGTTATAAGCGTTCTTGTATTTTTCCTTATTCCATGGAATGAGGAAGCTTTTGCAGCAATCCCCATAATTGGTGGATTTCTTACTGCAATCCCATGGGTTATAACAAGACTTGTGCTCCGTCTTCTGCTTCTGCCCGTTATTGCGGGAATTTCCTATGAAATCATCAAGTTTGCAGGACGTCACGACAATCTTCTTACCCGTATAATCAGCAAGCCGGGTATGTGGTTTCAGAAAATCACCACAAAGGAGCCTGATGACAGTATGATTGAGGTTGCCATAACCTCACTTACCGCTGTTATTCCCGAAAATAAAGAAGAGGATAAATGGTAATGACTCTGCAGGATTTACGACGTGAAGTCAAAGAGCTTTTTAAAGAAAACAACATAGACAGTCCCGAAACCGATTCGGGACTTCTTCTTATGCATGTTTTTAACCTTTCAAAAACCCGTCTGATTTTGGATAACTTTATTGTTACCGATGAGCAGTCGATCCAGACTATGTCCATGGCAAAACGTCGGATTTGCGGAGAACCCATTCAATATATAATCGGGCATTGTCCATTTATGGACCTTGACTTTAAGGTTAACCCCGCCACTCTTATTCCAAGGCAGGATACCGAGATTCTTGTGGAAACTGTCTCTCGGTTTGTAAAGAAAAACAACTCTGCATCTCTATGGGATATAGGCTGTGGAAGCGGATGCATCGGCATCACCCTTGCCCATATCCACCCAAAACTTTTTGTGACGGAGTTTGATATTTCCCAATCCGCCCTTGACACCGCAAAAGAGACCGCTAAATTCTATAATCTTTCAGACAGGATTAACTTTGTATGTCACGATATTTTATCAGGAATGCCCAGCCTTCCAAAGCCCGATATAATCGTTTCAAATCCCCCGTATATTCCATCCGCTGACATTTTATCTCTTCAAAAAGAGGTCAGGGACTTTGAGCCTTTATCAGCCCTTGACGGAGGAGAAGACGGCTTGATTTTTTACAGGGAAATTACAAAAGGTGCCCCTCTTTCACCTGGCGGTATGCTGGCATTTGAAATCGGATATGACCAGGGCGATTCCGTACCCCGAATTCTCCGCGAAAACGGATATACCGATGTAAATCTTATTTACGATTTATCGGGAAATCCCCGGGTTGTAACAGGAATATATTAATCTTCGGTTGAATATAAATGGTTATATACCATTGGACAAACCGGAGGCAAATCATGAAAAATTATAAAACTTTTTTTATAGACGGCAGGAAACTTATTCGCGGTTTTCTGGCCGTTTTATTACTTACCAGTTTATTATTCTGCATATTTTTCTCAATCTTCAATAAAAAACCGTCTTTAAAAAATTTCAGTTCAGAACAAATAATATCCCACACCCTGCCAGGTGTTGCCGTTGCAAATAATACAAGCTCAGCTCCAAGCCTGAAAAGCTTGTTAAATAAAGGGATATTATTTCTGCTGGGCATTGATTCATATACCCCACAGGGCATTATATCGGCTCAACTCTCAATGATAAAGCTCATATCACGCTCTGCTCTTTCGGAGCTTGCACTAAACATTCCCGCGCCCCTACCACCTCTTTCCATGCCCGAAATTCCCCAGGGTAACGACGAAACACCAAAACAAATCCCTCTCGAAAATCAGGCACCAATTAAAGAGATGAATCTTGCCCCCAACAAAGACGGCAGTAAAAAAATTGTATTAGGTAACGAAACCTCATATAGTGTAAACATAGATGAAATGCTAGCCTCTCCCATCTCCGTTGATATGACAAAGAGAGGGCCTAAAGTCCTTGTTATTCACACTCACGGCTCGGAAAGTTATTCGCCGCAGGGCTCTGTGATTTATGATATGACCGCAAGTGACAGAAACACCGACACAGAAAAAAATGTGGTTAAAGCAGGGGAAGTTCTTTGTGAAATACTGAACGAAAAAGGAATACAAACTCTCCACGATAAAACTCTTCACGACTATCCATCATATAACGGCTCTTATGCAAGCTCATTAAAGTCTATGGAAAAATACCTGGAAAAGTATCCATCTATTCAAATTATATTGGATATCCACAGGGACTCTATTGTATACAGTGACCATTCAAAGGCAAAGGCAGTATGTGACATAGACGGAAAGACAGCGGCACAGCTTATGTTTGTTGTGGGAACAGACGAAAAGGGACTTACTCACCCTAATTGGAGGGAGAACTTAAAGACCGCCATTCACTTTCAAAACGCCATAAATGAGCGATATCCAAATCTCATGCGACACATAAATCTCCGTCAGGAGCGCTTTAACGGTCACACCACCCCCGGCAGTATGATAATCGAAACAGGAGCATCGGGGAACACCCTCACTGAAGCACTCTATGGAATTTCCCTTGCGGCAAACTGCATCGGCGATTATCTGCTCAGCCTTAATTAACAACAAAAAAAGGACACCCAAACCCCGTCAGCAAGTAACGGACCTTGGTGTCCTTTTAATTATACAGCGAAGTAATAACCAACTCCGCGCTTTGTCATAATATGTTTTGGATTAGATGGATCATCCTCAATCTTCTCACGGACTCTGCGCACTGTAACGTCAACAGTTCTCACATCGCCATAGTACTCATAATCCCATACGTATTCAAGAAGAGACTTTCTGGAATAAATCTTGTTAGGCTGAGCCGAAAGGAATTTGATAAGCTCAAACTCACGAACGGTAAGGTCAATAAGCTCACCATTTTTATAAAGCTCATAACGATTACAATCCAAAGTAAAGCATCCAACATCGATTATATCATTATCCCCGTCAGGCTGAGCAGGCTCTATCTCAGTTCTTCTCATGTTAGCCTTAATTCTTGCCATAAGCTCACGAACGCTGAAAGGCTTAGTAACATAGTCATCAGCACCAAGCTCAAGACCTAAAACCTTGTCAACCTCTTCCTCTCTTGCAGTAATCATAAGAATCGGAACAGTTGATGTTTCACGAATTTTCTTACAAACAGAAAAACCGTCAAGCTTTGGAAGCATAACATCAAGCAGAATAAGGTCAGGTTCAACACTACCTGCCTTTAAAACCGCCTCTTCGCCATCATAGGCTTCATATACTGTGTAGCCCTCATTCTGTAAGTTCAGCTTAAGAATGTCTACAATGCTTTTTTCATCATCTACAACGAGAATTTTCTTTCCCATTTCTACACCCCCGAAATTTTCGAAAAGCTTTTATCTTAATAAATTACAAATTCTAAAGGATTAAGGCACTCACCATCTGATATAATCTCAAAATGAAGATGCGGACCTGTACTGTTGCCTGTACTGCCCATGGTGGCAATTCTGTCACCTTTTTGGACAAAATCACCCTCTTTGACAAAAATCTCGCCCATGTGAGCATAGGCAGTTTTATATCCCTCCTGATGAACAATGCGGATATAGTTTCCGTAACCATTCACCCAGCCCGAATATTCCACCATGCCGCTCTCTGCCGCAAGAATGTCCGACCCATTGTCACCGCCGATGTCAATACCCTCGTGCATTCTTCCCCAACGCTGACCAAAAGGCGAAGTTAACACCCCAACAGCAGGCTCTGTGAAAGATACACCCGTATCCTCTGCAGGCTCTTCATCAAACTGCTCAAAAGGGCCCAACGGCTCATCATATACAACCCCGACAGGTTTGTCCTGCAGAACGCTGACCGCAGAAACCCAATACGCGCCAAACCAGACGGCAACACCTATTACCGCCATTCCTTTAACAATGTTTGTCAGCTGTTTTTTGAAAAAGCTTTTGTTTCTGTAATAAAGCAAGATTATCTCTCCTACTCACTAAATTTAATTTATGGAAAAACCATATCATTAAATTTATATTACAGATATTACAATTTTAAACCATTGTAATGGAAAAATCAATAGTTTTTATAAAATTTTTTATTTATTGGTAAATTCACACCAAAAAAACTATGGTTTTTGTAGATTTTAGCGCAAACATCATCTCATTATTCCTTTAAGCAACTTTTAAAATATTTTTTTTCAGAATTTTTGCAAAAAACCTTGACAACCATAGTTTAATATGCTATACTCATAAAGTCGCATTTGAGCGATGTCAAAGTGTATGGAGAGGTGTCCGAGTGGTTTAAGGAGCTAGTCTTGAAAACTAGTGATGCGAAAGCACCCAGAGTTCGAATCTCTGCCTCTCCGCCACTTTTATTTTTATAATTTAATATTTTCAAATTCGGAGAAGTACTCAAGTTGGCCGAAGAGGCGCCCCTGCTAAGGGTGTAGGTCGTGAAAGCGGCGCGAGGGTTCAAATCCCTCCTTCTCCGCCACATCTGGGCGTAACATCTGTTACGCCCAGATTATTTTTTTGTCCATCTCCTACTAACGCCTCTTTTGTCGGTGGGTCGAAATTATAGTCTTTCGTCTTGGCAAAGGTAAATTTGATTTGTATGTAATCTTCGTATATGATAACTCTGTCCACCAACGACTCAATCAGTTGTTTGGTGTTGGACAGGGTTTTATTTTTCATCATCTTTTGTGCGTGCCATAAGGTATACTCAATATCACTTTGGGATACAGACGAGGTTTTTTGTGTCTTTTCTAACTTTCTAAGTTCGCTTTGCAGATTTGCCTTTTCTTCTTCCATTTTTTCTAACTTCTCAAACAAGGCTTCTGTACGCTTTCTAATCATCATGGTTATCAGGTACTCCATATCTCCCTCGAGATTTTTAATTTTCTTCTCCAAGGCTGTCTTTTTCCCGTTTAACTCCTCATTACACATTTCTTTGAAGCCGTTGTAATATTCTGTAAGCTTTTCCAACAGTGTATCATCGAAAACATTTTCCGCTATCTTATCAAGTACAATTTTTTCAAGAACATCCCGATGCACATCTCTTGCATCACAACCATTTTTGCCTTTTCTCTTTTTTAGATTACAAACATACTTTACCAATACATTAGACCGTCTTTTATCCGCTCGTCTGTCACCTATGTAGGGACTACCGCATTTCCCACAGAAGATTTTCCCTGAGAGCAGATATTCCTCAATATGCTTATGCCCATGGAATTTCTTTTTGTTTGTGGCAAGTTTTTGTTGGATATATAAGAAATCGTCTTTACTCACAATAGGTGGAACTCCGTTCTCAATCTTAATCCATTCCTCTTCTGGCTTATAGGCATGTCCATTTCTTGTTCCGTCAGTACTTTTCTCTGCCGACTTATTATAAACATAAGTCCCCATATACTTTTCGTTGGAAAGTATTGACACAAATGAATTGGTCGAAAAGGTATTTCCTTTTTTAGTACGATAACCTTTTGCGTTCAGTTCATTGGCAATTTGTAAATATCCGTAGCCTTCAATATACCTTTGAAATATAATCCTTACCGCCTCTGCTTCATGTTCATTAATCACAAGCAATTTTGTTTCCGGATCTACATCATATCCAAGGGGAGGTTGTCCTCCCGTATGTTTACACTTGTAGGCGTTTTCTTTTTTCCCTTTTTCAACTTCTCTTGCAAGATTGAGTGAATAATATTCAGCCATTGCATCTAGCACCGATTCGGTGATAATACTTTCTGGTGAATCAAAATCCAACTGTTCTGTCACACTGAACAGCGATACTCCATACTTTTTTAGTTCCATCTTATATCCCAAACTATCAATACGATTTCTTGCAAACCTGTCCAGCTTGTGCACAAGCACAAGCTGGAATTCCCTTTTATGGGCATCAGCTATCATTCGTTGAAATTCTGGTCTTTTATCTGTCGTCGCAGATTTTGCCCTATCTGCATATTCTCTGAGGATAACAATGCCGTTACGGTCCGCAAACTCTTTTGTTGCTCTCATTTGAGCATCAATACTTTCCTCCCTTTGCAGTTCGGAACTAAATCTCGCATAAATTACCGCCTTTACAACACCGTATTTCGCCCTTAATTTTTCAATAAGATTCATTTGCATTCATCCTTTCTCTATAGTAAATTGATTTATGTGAAATTTGCGGTAAACATTTTGTTGCCTCAAAACGTTTATACAGTTCTTCTATGCTCTGTATTACTAATTTAATCGGCACACCGCTGAAAAGGTTATGTTTACCATATTCCACAACTATTTTCATAGTACCACTCCAATCATACCTTAATTATTTTATAAGTCTATTCATCAATACCAACAAAAGATTGTTGGTGTTTTTTACAATCATCCCCCTTATTCAAATAATGCTGCTAAGAGCGATATTATCCACCAAATCATTACAATGACCGCCGGTGCACATAGGATAATCGCTCCCGATATCTGAAATACTCTCAGCAAAATCTGTTTCATATGTTTGTCTGCCGATGTATAAATGTTATCCTCAATTTTATAAACTGATGATTTTACATCTCTTATGGTTTCATCAATCTTGCTGGTTTTATCGTAGGCAAGGGTGTCAATCTTGCCTTCGATAACATCTAATCTG
>JAZQKJ010000009.1:0-22695 GCA_045542095.1 Ructibacterium sp. | reverse complement strand
TGCACCATTATCCGCCATATCTCCGTCTGCTTCGTTCCAGATTTCCCAGTATTCTATATTGTAATGGAATCCGTTTGCCCAGCCTTCGTTAAAATGGCGAATAATATGCTCACAAATCTGTGCCCATTTCTTGAAATCTTTAGGTACGTTTATCGCATATTTCTTTGGCCGGAACTCTATGGACTCGCCAAGACGATAGAAAGTCTTTGTTCCTGTAAGTTCTATGGTTTGTACATATCTGTCGGTCAGTTCAAAGTCATAAGATGCAGGATCGTTAACATCAGCGTCAAAGTCAGGGAAAATACAATGTATATCAACAGTATGCTCTCCACCGTAGTTTGCATTGTGCGCTGCATCATGAGTTCGAGCAAAAGGCATCTCCAATTCCTTATAAAGCTGCATATTACCTGTATTTTGCCCAACAGCCGGATCAAGAGGAACCTTTGGTCCATTGTTTGTTCCATTCATAGGCTTAATTGCACCTATTGCTTTGTTAAAATCGATTTTTATTCTTTCCATTTTATTAGTTTTCCTCCATAATATTATAAATTTTCATCATAGTTAAATGGAATTTTAATTGTTACACTTGTAAACAGTTTTTCTTTTGACTCGATGCATATTTTACATTTATCCCCGTATAAAAGATTGAGACGGGAATTAACATTATAAAGTCCTATATTTTCTTCATTGGGAACAATTGTTTTGGCGATTACTTCACTTAACTTTTCTTTTGACATACCAACACCATTGTCAGTTATTTCTATCTCAAGATAGTCAGTATTTTTAACTGCTTTAATGAATATCTTGGCGTTATCACCGCACTCTGAAAGTTCATCCGCCAGACCGTGTTCTATGGCGTTTTCCACAATAGGCTGAAGAACAAGTGAAGGAATTTTGCATTCTGCCACCTCATCGCTGATGGCATACTCTACCTCCAGACAATCTTCAAACCTTATCTGCATAAGAGAAATATAATTTTTTATAAAGTCAATCTCTTCCGAAAGTTTAACCTCCTGCTCCGCTCCTGACAGCATGGTTTTTAGAATTCTGCCAAGCAATCTTATAGATTCAGCTACCTTTGACTGTTCACCACTTAAAACTAGAATTCTGATTGAATTCAAGGTGTTATAGAGAAAATGCGGCTTAATCTGATGTTTAAGTGCATTGAGCTCATATTTCTTTTTATCATATTCCTTTTTCTTAATGTCATTTATAATCTCATTAAAATTATCCGCTATATGATTATATCCTTCGATTATCATATTAACTTCTTTATTAGAGGTAATTTCCATACGTTCTTTCTCTTCACTATTCCAAAGCTGTTTCATTCGACCTGAAACATTTTCAATCTGCATTATGTAATTTTTGAAAATCAACTTATAAATGTAATAAGCGATTAAAAGAAGAATAATTAAAGCGAATACAGATATAGCAACACTCCTTGTTATAAATTGTGCTGTCATATCATTGGGATAAATTTTGACAACCCGAAACTCCATCGAATTCATTGGGTGCACAGCAGCTTCATAATCTCTGACTCCGCTTTTAACGCTGTAAAACCCTCCTTCGCTTGAATATACTTTCTGCATATTTTCAAATGAAGCATTCACTATTTCAGTATACTTTTCCTCATCATTTGAATAAAGAATATTACCTTCCTGCCCTACTATTGCAGTAATACTCTCTCCGTTATCGTTCCGAATTATGCTGGAGAAAGAGTTTTTGTCCAAAAACAGATATAATTCCGGTGAATTCCCTACACCTTCACTTAAGAACTTTGTGGAAGCAATAATATACTTGTTATATATGTAAGCAGAGTCATCAACCTCGGTAGAGGTCATGTTATACCATACCAGACTTCCGGTCTTGTCCACCTGCTTATTGCACATTACGTTAAGCTGTATGAGATCAATTTCTTTATTTTCAAGTCCAAATCTGTATGCATCATTTTGATTATTAACAACCAGACATCCGTGTATATCTTCGCTTGCATCCATAAAGCTTTTTATAACACTCTCTATTCCTGTGTTCATCTCAATAACACCGTCTTTAAAATAAAGGCGATTAATGATATCTGTAAGAATTACTATATTTTTTGTTTTTTCAGCAAAAACAATGTCAGCACTTTCAAACTGGCTATTGAGATTATTACGGGACGCGTTTTTCATATTCCTTACAGCAAATATTCCCGACATTGAATTACAAAGTATAACCGCCACAATACATACACATGTGTATATAAGTAGTATTCTCTTTATACTGTATATAAAAATCTGTCTGCTCATATTACGTATCCTTTCTCATCTCGGTAGGGTTTCTTCCATACTTTTGTGTAAAGTTTCTTGAAAAACTGTTGTAGTTCTTATATCCAACCATCTCGGCTATTTCATACATACTGTGTTTGGTATTCATAATGAGATTATACGCATTTTCAAGCCTTACATCTGTAAGATATTGTTTAAATGTTTTACCTGTCTTCTTAACAAATTTTCTACTAAAGTAACTATATTCAAAACAAAACTCATCAGCGATGTTTTTAAGATTAATCTCTTTATTATAATTTTTTATGATATAGTTTTCAATATCATTTATCTGCTTAAATCCCGATTCGTCAAAGGACATTAACGCATACTTCATATACGAGATAATGCCCTGAACATCAGATCCTTGCACATATCCGTGCAAATCCCCATAAGGTATAAAATCAAATTCAAATTCCTTTGAATTTCTAAACAAAGTAATCATACACGAATAAAAGAAATCCTGCACTGCTTTAATATCACCCACATTTGGGTTTATGCCTGATAATTCATCTAATATTTCAACAACCTTTTTAAATTCACGGTTTCTTATTTTCTCTTCAAATAAATCAGTATAATAAATTACATCAAATTCATCCGTTTCACTCTTAACAATATCTTCTGTCATTATTTTGTTTCTTCCGAGGACAAACGAATAATCCGCTATTCCAACACATTTAGAATATACATTTGACATAATGCTTCCGCTGTTCATTTTGCATACGCCGGAAGCAATTACAAAATCAAACTCACTGCACAGAATATTAACTATGTTCTGTAAAATATCAGCACCGGAAGATGCATTGCTGAATAAAAATACAATTTCGTCATAGGAATTAAAAAAGAACTCGCATCCTCCTGCGTTGGTTACTATCTCACGGGCAATGTTATAAACCCCATACTTCATAACCTCTTTTTCAAAATCCCATTTTGTAAGAATTTCTTTATAATTAAGAAGTTTAATAATTCCTACGGAACCAAAATTCACTCCGTCATTTACATTCCACAATAAATTTTCTTTTCCTATATCCTTTAGTTCATTACTCCAGAAAACCTTTTTCAGTACATTTTCTTTCTCTGTAAATCTCTCAAAACTGTCTTCCTTATTTTTAGCCATATCGAGCCTTTGTACTATTTTTATAAGAACCTGTTCAAGGTGCTCCGGCTCAAATTCGGTCTTTAAAATATAATCAAGAGCACCAATCTTGAACGCCTTTTTAACATTTTCAAAATCACTGTATGCACTTATTACCACAAATTGTATAGACGGATTTATCTCGCTTACCTCGCTGACCAATGTAAGCCCGTCTGAATCAGGGAGTTTTATATCGGTAATGATAATATCTGTACCATTTTTTAAAATACCTTTAAGAGCTGTTTCCTTTTTTGAATATACCCCGCAAAGTTCCAGATTGAGCTTATCCCAATCAAGACAATTTGATAAGTATTTTCTCATAATCGGCTCATCTTCAATAATTGATATCTTATACAAAACCTATTCCTCCCTCTATTGTATCTATCTCTTACAGTCGGATACAAGTCATAATTGCGAAACATCTGTCAGCAGCATAATGCCGCTGACAGATATAATAGTAACTTTAAATAGAGCGGTATATAATCTGTGCAGCTTCAGCTCTTAAAGCCTTTCCATTTGGATTAAACTCTCCGTTACCATTACCGAGAATTATTCCCTTTTCGTAAAGGGCGAACACCGCGCTCTTTGCATAATCGCTTATTAAATTTGAATCAATGAACACATCTCTCTCATTTTCAGATGCCTCAAATCCATACGCTCTGTAAAGGAGCACAGCCATATCTTCTCTTGAGATATTTTCATCAGGCATAAATTTGCCATCTGCACCTGTTGCAATTCCTGCAGCCTTTGCGGCCTCAACAAAAGGTGCAAACCAATCGTCTTTCTTCACATCAGCAAAATATCCGCTGTAATCTTCAGCCGGTTCAATTCCTGTGGCAAGCACAAGCATCTTGATAAATTCAGCTCTTGTAACATTGCCGTCGGGAACAAATTTTCCTTCTTCTCGTCCGGAAACAATTCCTTTTTTGCTTAATGAATTTACTGCCTTTTGTGCCCATTCAAAGTCTGACATGTCGGAGAAAGTATTTGTATTTGAATTCTCCTTTACAACATCCTTTGAAACCTCCACATTTCCACCATACGAGCCTTTGCTTCCGCCACCGCTACTGCTGGAGCCTTTACCTCCTACACTGCTGCCCGAATCACCATCTTTTACATTCTCTGCCGCTTCTTTTACGCCTTTATTAAATGCTTCAATAGTTTCCCAGTAGGTTCCTGTTACTTCTTTATATACCTCTGATTTTTCATAGCTTGAAAGCTTTTTAAAATCGCTTGTAAAAATATCAAAGAGTTCAGGGAATGCTTCTGTAATCTGCTTGGTCTTTGCATAGTTTGATGTTTCAATAAATGTAAGAAGTGTGGCTCTTAAAACCTCGTCTTTGAGTTCATCAAAATCCTCTGCATTTTTTGCGATATCGCTAATCCTCTTTGTAAATGCTGATTTCTTTTCTATGTCGTCAAAATAATCTTTGGCAATAGTTTCTTCGTTATAATCTGTTTCAGAGTTATCAAGATAAAAACCTGCACCTATACCATAATTTTTAAGCCAGGCAGCAACGCTGTCTTCATCTTCTACATCAATAGCCTGCACTATAATCATATACTCATTATAGTTTGACACAAATTTACTGATATTTTCGCTGATTATGTCTGCATTTCCCTCATCTGTATAGTTTTCAGGGCAAATATAATCATCTTCCATAAGACGCTCTGCAAGATTTTCTTTTGCGGAATCTGAAAGTTTGTTATAGATATCAATATCTATAGCAAATACATCAGAATAATCCATAATAACATCCTGCATATCATCCACAGACTCTTTTGCATCAACAATTGCTTTATCAGCATCGAAACGTTTGTCTATACCGATATAATTATAGTCAATTTCTGCTGAAGCACCAACAAAATCTGCTGAAATATATATCGTATAAACTCCAGATAAAGTACTGCTGTTAAACGGAATCGGCTCAAAGGAATAGCTAACCGTTCCGTCTATAGCATCACCTGTTACAATCTGCTGGGCTTCAATTGTTGTATTACCAAGCTTAACCCACAAAAGCATAGGAATATAACCTCTATTACTTTCCACAGAACCTGATATGTTTAATGTTTCTGTTATAGGATCTAACCTTGGTTCATCAATAGTTATTATTTCTCCGCTCGCAAAGCCGGTAATACATCCGCTAAACAGCGAAAACACAAATATTCCGACCATTAAAGCTGTAAATATTCTTCTCATGATTTCACCTCAAATATCTTAATGGATTAAAGTTCTAAATCGCTATATACAACAATTGTCCTGGTGTTGTATTCAATTCCCATACAAGCAACGATTACCTGTCCCTTAACAATGTCGTTAGTTCCCAATCCGTTTGTAATTTTGACCTCTGTGCCCTTTTTATCAACTACAATAACGTTAGCAGACTTACAATGTAGATAATCATACTCTTTAACGCCTGCATTATCTCTCGAAATCATAAAGTAGCCATTTTCTTTCTTTTCAATCTTACCAATTGAAACTTTGCCGCCCTGTGAAACGTTTGTACCACCTTGGTTTGTAAGACTGGCATCAGAGCTTACCCCTGCTGAATTGGTTGTAGCACCGTCATTAAAGAAACAAACTCTTGCCTCGATAATATTCTTATTATCATCAAGTTTCATCTGAATAATATCTCCGGCTTCGACTGAATCAATTATTTTCCTGAAGTTTTCGTCTGTTTCATAAGTATATTTATTTACATCATACTCAACTTCCGCAGTACCGCTGTAACACTTAAGGGCTATTTTTTCTTCTCCGTCAACATATTTACTGATTTTATCTGAGAAAACAAGTTGTTCATTATAATTAAGCGGAACTCTTTCGTACCAGATTACAATATCAGCAAGCATGCTGTCATGATTACTGCAATAAACTGAAGCCGATAAAGTCTTACCGGTTGGAATATCAATTTTACTTTCAACTTTATAAAGGTCTTCATCCCCGCATTTCCAGATACTAATTACATTTATATTATCAGCAAGAGGACCTTTTACTTTAGAACTTGCAACAAGTCCGCCTAATTGATAATAATAAGTTCCTTTTGGAGTAACTTCTGTCATACAGTCGTTAATATTTTCAGCACCTTTTTCAATAGTATCAATATATACAACCTTACCCTCATCACTTACACCGTATTTTATTGGGGTCTGTAGAGTAATGTTTTTCATACCCTTGAACTTTTCATTCCCCTCAAACAACTCTTTGGTATCTTTTATTCGTACACCGTCTGCTGTGCAGTTTTCGTTAAATTCAAATTCCGAAATATTGCTCTCTGTGTCAAGCAGCTTAATACTCAATTTACCTCCGCTAAAGCCTATATCATAAACCTCGCTTACTCCAAGGAGAAGTCCTGTTTTAAGTTCAACCGTCTGCTTAAAGTCCACAATTTCATTATCATTGTTGAGCATAAGCTTTACAATCTGACCGGGACGGATTTCTTTTGTGAAATTCTCATATTTTTTATAGAATTTATCTGCAATCTCAATCTCGTTATCACTTGTAATCTGTGAGATAACTCCCTCAACCTCGTTTGTGCTCACTATCGCACGGTTAATTTTGTCACCGATTGAGTTTTGGCTTTGATAAAGGTCAATAACAGTTCCGTCTGCCAAATCAGTCCATCTGATACGGCTTCCGTCTTTTAAAATTAACACATTATCCTTATTATCTATTTCAATATTAGCGTTTGTAATCTTGTCAAAGATTGCCTCTTCCGATGCTCCGCCAAATAATACCGAAACATAGTCTTCAATAAAGACCGTGTCATATCTTTTGTTGCCGTCATTGTCGATCATAAGGAGTGAACCTTTAAAGGTATCTTCTGTAACATATTTCTTAAGATTATCCTCAATAGCTTTACCATTGTATATAAAGTTGGTCTGGCTGTTTGTTTTGAGTTCTTTCTCTCTATTATTCTCGTCTATATATTCGATATATTCTTCGGTGATTTTTGTAATCTCGTTATCCTTTGTTGTCAGCCTGATATACGAAACATCTGTGGATGGATAAATAGCTACTATTGAATCATTACCCGTTTTATTCTCCTTGAAGAAGAATACACAGTTAAATCCAAGGTAGTTACCTGCAACACCTGTTTCGTCGGTGTATGTAACACCATTAATCTTAACCTCACCAAATCCAACAACATCATCAGGAGAAAAGATATCTGTATAACCGTGAGATGCCACAACACCCTCACCGTATTTTATATCACGGGTTCTCTCTAAAACAGTTTTTGGATTTTTCTCGTATAAGAAATAATCCTCACCGACACCGCTTATTTCCATATAATCCTCTGTGATTGCATTATACAAAATAGCTGTCATCTGTTCTTTTGTAATACTCTTATCTGAGCCCTCTGCACCTGTTATCAAGCCTGCTCTTTTAGCCGCCTGAATGTAAGCCGCATCTGTGTTTCCCGTTACTGTATAACCAAGGTCTAAAACCTTTAATACCATTTTGCAAGCCTCGGGTAATGTTATAAACTTATGACCGTTAAACTTTCCGTCGGCATCTGTCTCTATGATTCCCTGCTCATAGAGCATATTGAGCTTTTCAAAGCCCTCGTCACCTTTAGTAACATCAGAAAAAGCCTGTACCACTGATACGTAATCCTCGGGATAGAAGCCTGCGACAGAAAGAGCAAAGTCATTACGGGTAACAAATAAATCAGGACTAAAGTTTTCTCCGTCGGGATATATGCCCAACTGATTTAAAAGATTAATTTCTGATTTATAGCTGTTTTCTGAAATATCTGCATAAGCATTTGTTTCGGAAAATATAGGATATATATCCCTTGCTTCGTTAATTATAATCTTCGCTGACTGAAAATCACAGGTTCCTTTTACATTTTTAATGTACAACTTATGTTTTCCCGTAATTTTCTGGTCAAATGTAAAGGTGTAATCCTTTGTGTGCCAGTTACTATCAGGTGCATCTGTTGTAATTTTACCCAATAAAATCTCATTATCCAACTTAATTTCCAAAGTTGTCTGATTGCTATTGGACGTGCCAAGCCTTAACGTCATATATGAAGGTGGCTCGGAAAAATTAACATCATAAGCAACAAATTTATTAGCTGTCAACGAAATTCCTACTCCATTAGCCAAAATTCTTGGAGTATTATTTTCGTTGTACTTGGCAGGTACTATGTCAATCTCCTGAATAGCCATAACAGGAATTACATTTATAAGCGTAATTATCATGCTCAGCACAAGTACAATTGACAGTTTCCTCGTAATATTTTTCATAATATTCCGCCTTTCGTAGTCAACCTTAATTTTCTATAAAATTAAAGAAATTATATCGCCTTTTTCTAAATTGAATTTTTTCTTATAAGTGTATCTTGAATAACTTTCTACTTTCTCATTAAACTTATCAATCTCTACTGCACGATTACCTTTTGCTACAATAGTGCCTTTTACATCACACTCTGTTGAGCTGTTGTTGATAAACTCAATTTCTACAGTATATTCGCCCTTTTCAGGCACAATACTCACCTGCGCGCCTTTAGCATCGTATACTGTCATTCTGTAAAAGCCTGTATCATAAAGTTCTACTCTTTCTTCAAGGTACGGGTATAAAACACTATCTATCGATGTTTCGTCTCCGCCCATACACTTTAGAATATTGGATTTTACTGTTACCTCGTCGGAAACAGTGAGCCCATCTTTAAGATAAATCTTCATAGTATTGGTTGCGGCTTCAAGCCTTACTTCCTCTACAGCAATCTCTCTGTCACCATGTAACACCTTAAAGTTAGATGACAGTGCATCACTTGCAAGAATTCTCTTTTCAGGGGTGAAAGATACTATTTTTGAAAACTTGTTTTCCAGAGTGTATGCTTCCACTCCATCACTGCTGTATATAATCTTTTGCTTGGGAGTTACAGGAACAAGTCCGTCTGTCTTCCATATAACAAATTCAATAGAGTTATATGCCGTAACGCCGTCTAAATCAATCCCCAGAATTTTATTTGTATCTTTAGCCTTTCCTTCAACAACAACAGGATATACAGCTGTCTTTACAAGAACATCTCCATAATATACGCTTTCGTACACGCAAAGGCTTACATCCTCTGCGGTTATATTCTCGGCATTATACTTTAAATAAAGCTTGTCTTCACCCTTGAACTCGCTTAATTCTTTTCCCTGTTCATCTGCAATTGTGCTATCTATAATTATATCTTCATAAGTTGGTGTGAAAAGCACAGATTCCTTTACATCTATATAAGCCTTATTGGATGTAGTATTCCACAAATCTGTAGTTGTTACCAACTGAATATCTTTAAGTGTTGCAGCAGGAATTTCAATTTTGTAGATAGGATTTGTATAGCTTGTCAGCCGGTCATAAACCGAGAAATCCCAGGGAGATTCTGTATCTTTTCTTGTTACAACCATGCGAAGATTATAAAACCCGTTACTATCTGCTTTATAGGATTGACCTGTAAAACATTTTCCGCCTGTATACATGCCTTGTGTAGCACCGTTTAATTTGTTTGCTTGAGTCAAAGACATTGTATAGACATACTTTTTATCTGAACTTCTAAGCTTAAATAAATTTCTTGTAATAGTTGTGCCATCTGCCCTAACAGATATATCAAGCATAACAGTTCCTTTTTCAATGGCGTCAGGCAGGTTATGAGATAAGCTACCACCTGCACCGCTTAAACCGCTTTTATTCACATAATAACACATACTGAGATACTTTTCGCCATTTTGCAGGGTTTTAATTTGATATATATAACACCCATCTGTTCCGCTGTATGCAACATTATCTTTTGACAGTTCTTCCTTTGTATACGTTTTATTGTTATACTTTTGAAAATCGGCATCCGACACATTACCTTTTGCAAAGCAAGCAAGAGGGATGAGTAATAAAATCATCGAAATTATAATTGAATAAAATACTTTTTTTATACTACCACCCCTCTTTCAAAAATTATTCAATATAAATTATAATTAAAATTCACAAGAATTGATATATGAAACAGCTCTTAAAAAGCCATCGCACTGTTGCCAAACATATACCTTAAATGTTCCGCTATCAGGTAGGGTGTATGATGACAAATCAATCTCGGCAGGTAAATCTTCATCACTGTTTATATCGTCCTGTATGAAGAATTGAAGTACGTCCTCATCGTTATATACACCCGCAAGAATAACAATATCCTGAGATGCTTCCGTAAGTTTTGTAATATCAACCGAAAGCTCTTTCTCTGCAGAGTCATAGCTTACGCCATCTACAATAAGTTCGGTATTTCCTGTTGTAAAATCAATTCCGTTACAAATTCCGTCGCTGACAGAAAGATTATACTTATGGTCATATTTTAAAAATCTATGAGGTTTAACCACAATTGTTCTGTTATCTTCCTCATAAGAAATGTCAGCTTTAATTTCTTCCCCATCTATATCTGTGAGTGTTACAGTGTCCTCTGTGATAAGTTCAGTGAATAAATCTTCACTACTAACAAATCTGATTTCCTCACTGGCAGGATTTCCGTCTTCGCCGTCTGTATATATAACCGCCGGAGTTCTTGGTGTAAACGCCTTAATATCCTTACACATGAAGCCTGCATCATTATTGGTTGTGTTCCAGCAGTCAAAAACAATAATACTCTTTAAATCATCCAAATCACTGTTTGGAATAGAAATTTCATAAATTGGATTTGCATAACTGGTAGTTGTTTCATAAACCTTAAATGCCCATGGCTCATCTGTTGAATTTCTGCTAATGATAAGTCTTAAATTCCAGAAACCGTCTGCATCTTTCTGATTTTCTGCACCTGTGAAGAATGCAGAGTCATTAAATTTTCCTTGTGTAGCACAGTGAAGTACATTATCGTTTTTAATAGAAAAAGCATATACTTTTTTATTTGATGAATTTCTTGGCGAGAACAGGTTTCTCGCCATGTTACCGCCATCTGATTTAACAGCCGTATCTAATACAAACTTGCCTGTTTCCATAGCAGTTGGCAGAGTCAACAAAAACGAACCGCCGACACCCTGGCTTCCTGCACAAGTGTAGTAAACATAATTTTCACCGCCATCTGTCTTTTCTACGGAATAAGTATGATAGCCATCAGGACCTGAAAATGACATATTTGTTGAATCTGCTGTCATATTATCCTTGGTTGTTTCTCCAACCTCCATATCAGAGATTTTGCTTTCGGCAACCGCTACATCTTCGTCTGTTAAAACTGTATATTCATATTCTGCATAGCTTGCACTTTCGCCATTTACCGATTTTAAATCCTCTGTAATACAAAGAATATAATTTCCCTCTGCAAGTCTGCCGAATTTAAGCTTGACCTCGTCATCACTGTCGCCTTTTACTGCATAAGCTCCGCCTTTTATTTCATCTCCGTAAGCGTTTGTAAAAGTAATTCCCGAAAGTGTTTTTGCATCTACATCATCTGTAAATGTAATTTCAATCTCGCCTAAAGTACAGGAGATCTTTCCTCCGCTATTGCTTATATAGCTAACCTCAAAGTCAGGAGCCGCCATGGCAGGTATATAAAGGGAAAGACAAAGCATAACTGCAGTTATAACACATATAATTTTTTTCAGCATTATCCTCTCTCCTTAATAAAAGTTTAGTTTTGTTGCGGTGCCAGGAAACCGACACCGCAAATCTGTCTTATTTGTTATAGAACAGGAAGTTTTTAAAGTCTGTACTGTAGTTTGGACCTTCAAATCTGATATAGAAGGTATGAGTTCCTTTTGGAACCGTCTTTAACATATCAATTTCTACACTGAAGTTTGCCCATGAAACTCCGTCAGGATAAGCGGCGAGTGCCTGTTCTCCTACATGCGCCGAGCCAATTAAGCTATTTTCATCATATCCATCCATATAGATATAAACCTTACCCTTTTCAGAATATAAATAGCTGGTAGCTAAGTACAATCTCATTCCATTTGTATCTTCAGGAAGAGTTCTATCTTTATAGATAAGCGTATGTTCTCTTGTTTCCGAAACTGGAAGCTGACTGAATGTAGCACCGCCTGCTGCACTTCTTGATTTTCTGATATCTGAATACCTCGGATTTTTAATCCAGTCATCTAATGTTCCCGCTAAGAATATGTACGAACCGCCGGGGAACAACGTATCGGGGATTTCGCCCTCTATCGGTTCTATCATTATCTTTGCGATTCCATGAACCTGCTCGGTTGCAGATAACTCCAAAGTAACCTCGCCTGTTACGGTGTCCGGCAAATACAAATCTGCCGTAAAGGCATCTTCAAGACGTGTAGTACCCGCACCTACAGGCAAGCCTGTGTGATAAATTACTTCGCCGTTTTTCTTCACGTCAACGCCTATCGTATTAGCACCGTCATAATATTTATCACCCGTCAGGTAGAATCTTAAAAGCTTGTTGCCATCAGGAAGTGTTATAGGCTTACTTTCAAAGCTGTCTTCCATATTTGTAAAGCGAACTATATCAGCTTCATCGATATACGCTCCGCCCTTCATGGTGAAATCCCCTGCAAAGAGCATATTTTCAAGGGTAACTTTGTTATAGTTATCCATCATTCGCTCTCCTATATCCATTCTTCCGAACTTAAAGGGGCGTTCTAAAGGATAGTCCTCAACGGTTATACTCTTTAATCCATCCGGACGGTAGCCTAACTTAAGATTATTGAAGTTTTCGATGTAACTATTAGGCTTACCAGCAATGAAATATGCGGTTGCATCCCACACCTTAACCCTGTCATCATCGGTTGTGGTAAATGCTACATTTGAATATAATGTTTCAAGCGTACAGTTAGCGTCATAATAATAAACAGCTGTTAGCGTCTTAGCTGAGTCGTGTTCCGAATCCTGACTCACAGGGTCATAAGATATATTATGATGAATTTTTGAGCGGACTCTGTCGTTACCTGTTACTATTCCGTGGGAATACACGTTACCACCGTCACGGGATGTTATCATTCCGTAGCCAAATTCGTTATAGCCTACATCGTTTGCAATTGTCGGATAACATACACGGCTGCTTCCGTTATATGCACCAAAGTTCTGCGAGTTATAGAAACCTGCTCTTCCTGAATATTTAACCGTGTTGTTTACAACAGTAATACCGCCGCGCTTCTGCTGATGTGGTATCCATCTCTCAACTTCAATGGTAATGCCCGACGGATATGTACCCATGTACGCCGTATTGTAAATCTCATTATTCTCGATATACTGGTATACACCATTCGCAAAGATACCTGCATTCGCACTGCCGTCTATAACAGAGTTTATCCAAGCATTATTCTCACCCGACATATACTCTCCGCACTCGCCTCTGGGTGGTGCACCGTTAGGGTCGTTATTTGGTGTGTCGTGATAAGCTGAATGACCAGCCAGGTTATTGTTCCAGTGGCTTATATATTTATGTGTACCGCCGTTTACAACACACATTTTTGCATCCATCATTGTTATACCACCGCCGATGGTGTTAATGCCCACAAGATTTATATATTCTTTATTTCTCAAATCCCATACTCTCTGGCGTTGTTTTGCCTCCACCTCAAGAGTATCTCCCGTTGCTCCCTCGGGAGGAATAATATATAAAATGTTATTTTCATCTACGTACCATTCACCCGGCATATCAACAGTGTTTATATGATTGGTAAGATATGCATAGTCCCTGTTGGTTCTTTCCTGTTCATAAGCATAATACAAAAATCCGTACTCAGAACGGGCACCGGTAACCGCCGGGTCCTGAATTTCAAGATGCCCCTTTGTGCTTGATTTTACAATACCGCTGGACATAGTCCAGCCCGCCGAATGCATACCATTTACGGTTGCACCCTTCCAGTAGTTCTCCTCTTCCTGATCCAAGTCAATTTCACTATCTGCCCATATTCTCAAGGAGCGGTCAGGAGATCCTGAAAATGCCATTCTGTCAAGCTCGTCATTTACCCAAATATCGCCCATAGTGGGGAATAGAGTTCTGTCAACCTTACATTCCCCATCGGGTTCAACTGTATCAAGACTTACTGCACGGGTGGTTGTATTTGAGTTTGGATGTCTGCCCTCTGCAATATGCTTTCCGTTATACACGATAAAGTTTCTGCCCTGCCCAAGCTCTTCGGGAAGAGGTACGCAGTATATTTTATCTTTGTAAGGGATAAATCCGCTGATCTTCTCAAGAGCAGAAACAACTACATCGCCATCCCCTGCTGCTTTATAGGTTATTGGATTTACCGCTGTACCGTTATTTTTAGGAATAATTGTTTCTCTGTATGTGCCCTTATGAATTATAACGGTATCACCAGGCTGTGCAATATTTGCAGCCGCCTGAATTGTAGCAAATGGGAAATTTTCTGTACCATTGTTGCTGTCGCTTGCATAAGCTGTTTGAGCTACATGATATTCGTTTCCGCCATGTTTTTTCGAAATGTCATAGTCAGTCATTTCAGCTTTAAGTTGTTCAAAAATTGAACTGTTTTTCATAATACGCTCAACACAAAGTCTGTCATCAAAAATTGCTATACCGTCTTTATAGGCTATTGTTTTGTTGAGCTTTTCAGCTAAAAATCTTACATGAATCCATGCTTTTCCGTCTCTGTAAATAAGAGGACTTTCAATTTCTTCTTTAACTGCATTGTTTATTGAATAGCACTCTGTATCATTACAGTAGAATTCAAAGAAGTCGTTACTGATATAAACATAGTTTAAATCAGGATATTCTTCATAGTAGAGAGAAAATGCTCTTGCCGCTGTTTTAACAGGAATATACAATTTACCTTCATGATTGATTGCATATTCGTTCTGGTTTTCGTAGTTTACATATCTCTTGGCGCCGTTAACCTTTACAATTGTTGAGTTTTCTGCCACAACAACTGCTGACTGAAGCGCATCATCGTAATCATCATAGTCAACAATTACCGAAAGAGCGTTAGGTATTTCGTAGTAGTTGATTTTATTAAATATGATTTCGGAGATTATAACATTACCCTCTGATGAAACAACAATTGTATTGGAACCTGCTCTTGTCTTTCTGAGCAGAGTATGTTCAATTTCAGTATTTTCTTTTAAAAGAGTAATATTTTCGGTCTTTAAATCTGTCTTTAATGAGATATTAACATCATCTTCTGCTGCATATTTGATTGTAACAGATAATGCGTCAAAATCCTGAATATATTCATACTTGGCACTTCCGCCATTTAATGTGAGTTTACCGCCTGATACCGTTGCATTGTTGGTTTCGATAGGCTTACCTAGGTCAATAGTCTGAGTGTTAGGGCCGGGTGTATAGAATACACCCGCCGAAACATTCATCATCGCAAATAAACTAACTATAATGGAAATAACCAAGAGGCTGCTTATAGATTTTTTAAACATCTTATTCTCCTCTCTTATGTTTTAAGCCTTATTTAAGCATTGATTTTGCCTGATCTAAAAACTCATTATAAAGCTTGTCGCCGTTTCTTTCTTTAACAACTTCTGTCATTTCTTTTAAGCATTCGTCTGTGTATCCGTTTCTTTCAATAACACTTATAAGGTCATTATAAAGTCCATCTAACTGTTGCTCATTCTGGGCTGTGAATATCTTCTTGATTGCGTCCTCGGTTTCCTGACGTGCGTTCCAGAACTTCTTGACACCTTCAACATAAGGCGGGAAGTTCCAGATATTCCAGTTAAATTCAAGATATTTGTAATCAGGCATTGGCTCAAAGAAAGCATTGTTCCACTTTGCAGTATATCCGCTTGGAACACGGTCTGTCTCATACTGTGAGTATAAAAGTTTAGGACTATATTTATTTAGATAACCTGTTCCTGAGCCCATGAACAGATCAATTCTTGGGAATGAATTTACACCATAGTCTATCATAACCTGTGTGCTACCATTATCTACCTTTGCTGCCTTAACCTTTTCATCTACATATTTCATGTTACCATCGGCATCTGTTTCATAAAGCCCTGCTTTTTCAGGTCCCCATTCAGCAAACTTAAATCCTGCATCGGTATAGAATAAGTCCATAGCACGAAGGAACTGCTCAAGCTGTGTTTCATTCATAGCATCCTTGAAGAAATAGAAGCCATATCCCTCAAAAGCCTTGCCTTTTGTATCGAAACCTGCATATTTAGGATCGATGGGAACATCAATCATAATCTTTCTGTATGAGTAGTCCTTACCTGCACTCTTTAACTGTTCGTCAGTTGGAGGCAAAACATTTCCGTAGATAATAGCATATTCGCCGTTTTCCTTCTTTTGAGTATAAGCTGCTTTATTATCAATCAAAGCTTCGGGCGAGGCGAGACCTTCTTCAATCAATTCCTTATAGAAAACAATTGAGTCTTTGAATTTTTCTTCTTTCATTGGATTAACCATTTCGCCTTTTTCTGCATCAAAATAGTTAAAGTAGCTGTAGTTACCTGCATTGTATGGAATACCTGTTACAAACTCTGATTCCAAAACAGTCATTAAATCCCAGTTATCTGTACCGTTATGGGTATAGAAAGGCCATACGGTTTTACCGTTTTCTGTAACATTGAGTTCCTTAATCTTTGCCAATAATTCTTTAAACTCTTCACGGCTTCTAATTACTACATCCTTTAAATCTTCAGCCTGAAATTCACCGTTATCAAGATAAATCTGCTGAATTTCCGCCTGAGTTTTTGCCTCGGGATAAATCTTCTTTAAGATATCATCACGAATGTATACCCATGTGGCAGAATCTATTGGAGTTATAACAGACATATACTTTTCTGGAGTATATTCAGGGTCAATATACTGATACGCCCCCATAGAAAGATGTATAAAGTTATAGATTTTTCCGTCTTCTCTCTTTCTTCTTTCGTAATGCTCTTTAACTGTGGGGTTATTTTCGATATAGCTGTAGTAGTTAGGCATATATTCAGGAATAAGCTTTGTTAAATCATAAAGCTTATTTGACTCTATAAGTCTTGTTACAATAGAATTTTCAATACCCACGCCAACCATTGGCCAGTTGTTTGAAGAAACCATTCTTGCAAGCCTCGTATCACCTAACTGTCCACCGTTATCAAAAGACTCGTCAACATTAAAGGTTACACCTGTAACTCTTTCGATTTCAGGTCTGAACTTATCATCAACTGATTTTTTACCGATATAACCATCATTTGTACCGTAACCATACCAGACTGATACATCTAATTTGTCGCCTGTCCAGTCGGGAAGTTCATCAATAACATTTACATCTTTTGCAAGTTCGTTTACCTTTGCAGGCAAATTTGAACTGATAGTTGTTCCGCCGTTTCCACAACCTACCATAGTTATAGCAAGTGCAAAAACTAATATAAGTGATAATATCTTTTTCATTTCATTCTCTCCTTTTTAGCCTTTAACAGCTCCAAGAGTTACACCCTTGGTAAAATATTTTTGTAAAAATGGATATACCATTATAATTGGAATTGTTACAACAATAATCTGTGCATTGGTTAAAGAATCGGTTGTAACATTTGCCTGCTGGGATGCAAGCAGAGCTTCTACATTTTCGCCGCTCTGGATTGCCTCCTGAATTAAGGCTGTCATTCTCTCTGTTTCTTTTATCGCCTGCATTAACTTATACTGCAACGTATGAAGTGATGAGGAGTCAATATAATAAAGAGTTGTTGACCAATCGTTCCAATTACCTACCATAAGCCAGAGTGCAATGGTTGCAAGCACTGGCTTTGAAAGGGGTACTATAATCTTAAACAAGAGTCCAATCTCGCTTATACCGTCTATCTGCGCAGCCTCTATTACAGCATCGGGGATACTTCCTGATATGTATGACCTTATAATCATAACATTATAGAAGGAAAAAAGCCATGGAAAAATATACACCCAGAATGTATCAAGCAGCTGCATACTTGAAAACAATATATACTGTGGAATAAGACCGCCCGATATAAACATGGGAATCATGAAATACATATTTACTACTTTAAGTCCCATAAGATTTCTTCTGGACAGAGCATAAGCTGTCATAAACTGTACAAAGAGCGAAAGTAAGACTGCTATTACAACTCTTGCAACAGTTACAAGTGCCGCCTGATAAATTGCACTATCCTTGAACAAAACCGCAAAGTTTTCAAATGTGAACTTACGTGGCCATAAATAAATACCGCCTCTCATTCCGTCCTGTCCGTCGTTTAGAGCTTTTGCAAGTACATTAAGGTAAGGGAATAAAGTAAGTACTGCAACTGCAAGCATTACCAAAAGGTTAAAGCATTTGAATACTAAATATGCATAAGTTTCGTTTCTTTTTTTGTCAAGTAATGTCATTTACTTTTCCCCCTTCCTATATGATTGATACATCATCGACTTTTTTGGATATCCAGTTAGCACCAAGAACTAACACAAGAGAAATAAGTCCCTGGAAAAGGCTGAGGGCAGTTGACGCTGAATAGTTTCCAGCTTCGATACCCTTTTTGAAAACTGTTGTTGAAATAACCTCAAAGTCGATATATACGTTTTGCATACCATAAATCAAGTCAAAGTTTGACTTGAACAAATCACCCATTTTAAGTATGAACAACATTATAATAGTAGGTGCGATACTTGGAATTGTAACGTGCCAGCACTGTTTAAACTTACCGGCACCATCAACAACCGCCGCATCGTAAAGCTCATGATCAATACCCGAAATGGCTGACAGATATATAATCGAGTTCCAGCCAAGAGACTGCCATACTCCCAGGAACACCAGCATTGGTACAAACATTTCCTGCTTTGCAAGGAAAAGCTCACGTGTTGTACCCTCGTCTCCAAAAGCAACCCTTAAATCATTGACAACACCATACATGCTGAATACTGTTGTAGCCAGACCTACCACCGCAATTGTTGACAAAAAGTGTGGCAAATAGCTCACAGTCTGAACCGAACGCTTAAAAAATCCGTTTTTAAGTTCGTTAAGCATAAGTGCAAAAATGATAGGCAACGGAAATCCTACTGCAATATTAAGCACACTAAGCTTAACTGTGTTTAAAATAGATTTATAAAAATCAGGTATTGTAAATATCTCTATAAAATTCTTAAATCCAACAAATGGACTGTTAAACCCTAACAACACATCGTAGTCCATAAAGGCAATCACAAGACCGCCAAGGGGTATGTACATGAAAATAAATACAAGAATAATACCCGGTACTAAAAACAAATATGCTGCTTTGTTTCTTAACATACAAGAACGAAGTCTGGAAAGATAACTGCGACTGTACCCTGTGTTTTCTGTTGGATTATCTTTCTTACTCACTTAAATTCCTCCAAACTATAAATATTATGCCTTTTCTATGATGATATCTCCGCCATCTGCATTGATATTAAATGATAAAACTCCATTGCTTTCGCTATGAGTCAACGCTGTACTACCCTGCTTAACATTAACGTTTCCATACCCTTCCGGCTTTTTAACATTCAATGTAAGCTTTGAGTCAAAAATACTATCGTCTAGATTATCCGTAACTCTTATAATCATTTTGTAATCAGTTAAAGACACAAGATTTATTTTACTCTCTAACCTCTGAATTGTGTAGGTGATAACATCGTCCCAATCTGCAATCCACAAATCATCCTTTTTGCTTCCAATATACTCAAAGTGATTGCTTGCAATCTCTTTTGTAGTGGTATATTCATCAGATGCTTCAATACCGTGCCATAATTCTACAAACCACTTTTTGTTGCTTATCGCCTCATCTACCCAGCCATTCATATCTTCAGCCGTAAATTCAGTTTCAATAGTCTTGGATGTAAAATTATATAGAGCATCTCTCGAGGAAGGGATTGAATTCATTCCTGAACCCTGTTTTCTTACAGATAAATGTTGCTCTTTTGCTACAGACATAACTGCATCGTTATAAGAACCATAGGGTAGCGAAAAACCTAAAACTTTTTGTCCCGGAAGTTCTGTCATAATAGTTTTTCTGGAATCATTTATTTCAATTTTCTTTTGAGAGTCCGAAACGTCAGCTAAGAATTTATGACTTTTTGAGTGGTTGGCAGCAGTAAAAACACTACCACCACCATTTATTAACTCTCTCCATTCATCCCATGTACCCATCTTCTCTTTAGTGCCAACCCAATCGGGCACAAAAGCAACTGTACCTTTTAAACCGTTAGCTTTAAATTCATCAGTGTACCACTTAACTGAATCTAAAACTCCGTCATCGGATATAAATGTGTATATTGCATCTTTATTATCCATAACAGATGCAATCTCTGCCCCGAAGTCCAAAGTCGATGAATAGATTTTAAAGGTCTGGGTAATTCCTTTAGCGGTTACCTGAAGCACGCTATAGTCATCTTCTCCTGCTGGAGTAACTCTGAGCACACCATATTCATCAATTGTAGCATTTGTTCCGCTTACAATCTCAAATTCAGCTTTTTTACCCGGTTCTGTCATAAGATAGGGGTATGCTTCGTCATCATCCATATAAATACTTGCACCGTTTGAATAGTACTCAATTCCGTCAGGAGTAATAAAACTCAATCCTGAACCTGTGTTTTCGCCGTTTAAGTACGCAAGCATTTTATTTGCCGCATCAAAGCCAAATTCGTTATGTGCTTTCTGGTAGTAATGGGTATGGTCACCGGTATTGATAACATCATTTATACATGTAGGCATATCTCCGTTTGTATATCCGATATTGTCATACTTATTGTTAAACCAGTTTAAAACTCCTGCATCACTGTTGAAGTGCTCTGTTACATCAGATACCATACAGAGAGTATCATCTGTTGCCGCCATATATAACTGTGCAGTTCTGGGTCCTGTTAAATGCAGATTATCAGGGAATGTTACAGCACATGATGACCTTGTGGGAACAAATCCACCGTGTGTAAGTCTGGTTTCCTCGTCACCAAACTCGGTCAAAAATCCTTCGTGCATTTCCATATATGCATCATAATATTCCTGTGTTGTATATCCGGGACTTTCCTCATTCTCGCTTCCGTTCTCATTTGCACCCTGACACCAGAAATATACTCTGTCGCCAATTTTATACTCCGGATATTTTTTTAGCGAAGCTATAGCATTATTGTAAAGAGTTTTTGCATCAGCATAACAGTGTCTGTTTGTTTTACACTGTGCAAGTTCATCTGCGGTTGCATTGGGTCCCCAAAGACCGTAACAACCTGCTTTAGGCTCAAAACCTGTACCGCCCCATGCTGCTTTAACAATCAATACAGTGTGACCTGTTCTGTTATGCCATTGTTTTGCAAGAGAACCCGTCCAACCTATGTTTCCTTCTGTCGTAAGAGTTGTATCTCCCATAGTGTTGTAATATGCTGTACCAAGTTCCGGTCTTATACTCTCGGTTTTGTCAGCATACTGACCTAATGCATTTGACTGTCCTGCAACCATCAAAACATCAACTGTTTTTGACAAATCCTCAAAACCTATACACTTTGTTGTAAATTCAGCACCATTTGCCAGAACTGATGTTCTAATAAAATCGCCCTCTGTAAAGGTTGAGGCAAATTCTATCGTATCTTCTGCTGTTCTCTGTGCGTCAAACTTCAACTTGATGTTTTTGGTTTCAACAACTTTTTTATTTCTTATAAGTTCGGCTTTAGCTGTAACCTGTGTGCCCGGTTTCGAACCCGATGCAGTTATCTTAATGTCTGTAGCCATTCGGCCTTCAAGTTTTACTATCTCATTTCCCGACTCGTCAAGATATGTAATAGCTGCCTCAAGTGCCCTCCAATCCTCACCTACTCCAACAATCTGACCACCGGTGTAAGGACGGAGATTTGAAATATTATCCCATACAAACAATTTAACAAATCCGTTTTCAACTGCAGGATTTTCAAACTGAATATCCAATGGTGTAGTTGTATTTGCAATAATGTCAACAGTCTTTGCTGACACCATTAATTCGCCATCATTATCATAAAGGGCTGCAACGAGTTTCATGTCGTTTTCACTCTTTGAAACTACAGAACCTGTCATTTTCAGATTTTCAACACCATTTGCAGAATAAACTACTGTTTCACCATCATAAAGTTTTGTGTTTAAGA
Source organism: Ructibacterium sp. (assembly GCA_045542095.1). Lineage (GTDB taxonomy): Bacteria > Bacillota > Clostridia > Monoglobales > Monoglobaceae > Ructibacterium. The sequence continues at coordinate 289 of JAZQKJ010000009.1, read as the reverse complement.
TAGTAATATCATCTGTAACAACATTTATATATTTGTCTTTATCTCTGTTGTATACTGCTAAAGCATCCTCTTCTGACATGATTGCATTATAAACTCTTACATCACCGATTTCTATTGTATCAAGTGACATATTTGTTGTACTATCACTTGTCATACCATTCCAAGGCATAGAAACTGTAAGTCTGCCCTTTACCTCTTCCGCAATAGATGCTGTGCTGTTTGATTTAAGTTCAACACTCTTATAATTACCATCAGGTGAATTCACATATAGATAAATTGAATAAGTCTT
>JAZQKJ010000008.1:0-60613 GCA_045542095.1 Ructibacterium sp. | reverse complement strand
TATACTGTAGAAAAAATAAAAATAGAAAAAAAGGCAGTCATAAATCAGCCATATAACTTTATGAATGTAAGTGTTATCAGCGGAAAGGGAACAGTTGACGGTATTCCGGTGAAAAAAGGGAGTCATTTTATTATACCTTATAGTTATGGTGAGGCTGTTTATGAGGGCGAAATGGAAACGATAATTTCTTATATATCATTGAACTAAGGATATGTAAAAAGCATAATTGGAAAAATCCCAAACTTCAATTACATATTATACTCATGATATGCTATATAAGCATATTCCGAATATATCGGCATATAGAAAAGAGAAGAACAACTAATTAAAATTTCGGTGTCGGTGGCCCTATTTTTATCATGTCTTCGACATCAAAAACACAAAAGCAAGCAACTCACAGTCATAGAGATAGATAAATAGAGTAAATTGGCTCACTATTCTATATGCCTGTATTGTTGCTTGCTTTTGTGTTGGTGCGAAAATCTGGGCATAATCTGTATTCTGTTTCTATGATTTCATTCAGTTTTTTTTCTTTTACATATAAAAGCTTTTTAATTCGTTAACAAAGCTCCTTCTTGTTTCAGGAATGGTCCTTTCTTGTATTGACTTTGTATTAAATTAAGATTATAATACTTATTAACAAGGTTGTACTATGTTTCGGGGCAAACCCGAATATAACAAAAAAGGCAAACTGAATTATAAAATTGACCATGTAGAGTTTACGCTCTATGAGGTCTTTTTTTGTATATAAAGCCAAATAAGGCTTGAATTCCCGTGTCTGCTGTAATATAATGGGATTAAACCTAGAGTGTGTGCTAATTTAGCTAAATAGATGGCATATAGATCGTTCAACAAATTCGTACAATGTAGGACAGGGATTTGCTCATGCCGAAAGAACGGGACGAGCAATCTGTTGTATAAAGTCTTTATAAAAAACAGAGAGGAAGTTTAATGTATTGCCTTAACTTGTGGAGGATTGGCGATAAAATGTTGAGTTAATATATTAAAAATAGATGATAACAGTGGAGTGAGATGAAATAAGGGAGGAATACTTATGATAGGAATAATCGGTGCTATGACAGTTGAGGTTGAGGGGCTTAAAGCTCTTATGACCGAAAAAGAAGACACGATTTTTGGGGATTTAACCTTTACAAAAGGTAAACTCAAGGGCAAAGATGTTGTAATCACTGTTTGCGGAGAGGGCAAGGTAAATGCCGCAATGTCGGCACAGACTATGTGCCTTATTTATAAACCGCGGATGGTTATAAATACAGGTGTTGCAGGAGGTCTTGCCGATGGTCTTAAGGTTGGGGATATTGTTATAGGAACCTCGGCTGTGGAGCATGATATGGATATGTCACCTCTTGGCTTTGAAAAGGGATTTGTCTGTGGTGTTGACGGAATATACATGGATTGCGACAAGAAAATAGAAGAAAACTTGAGAAAAAGTGTTGCAGAATGTGGACTTTCATATCAGACAGGAGTTGTTGCATCGGGCGATCAGTTCATCAGCGACAACCATAAAAAAGAATGGCTTAAAGCTACATTTAATGCTGCCGCTTGCGAAATGGAAGGCGGTGCAATCGGGCATGTCTGCGTAAGAAATAATGTTCCATTTGGTATTCTTCGTGCAATCTCCGACGGAGGAGATGACGGGGCTTCCATGTCCTTCCCGGAGTTCGCTGCTCTTGCTGCAAAGAATTCAATCGAGGTAATGAAAAAGTTTATAGAAAAGCTTTGAAAAACTTAAGCCCTTGTGAAGAAATTTGCAAGGGTCATTTTCTATATAAGCAAAAGTCGGGTTATGATAATAGCGGTTACAATTCCCGTAAAGTCGGCAGATAAAGCTGCGGCGAGGGTATGGCGTGAGTTCTTTATTCCCACAGAGCCAAAGTAGACTGCAATTGTATAAAAAGTGGTTTCGGTAGAGCCCATCATAACCGATGCTATCTTTCCGGAGATGGAGTCAGGACCCATATTTTGAAAAATGTCTGTGACAATAGCAGTAGAGGCACTTCCCGAAACGGGACGAAGAAGAGCAAGAGGAAGAACATCGGCAGGAAGATCGAGAAAATTAAGGGCAGGGGCTAAAGCATCTGCCAAAAGTTCCAAAGCTCCGCTTGTTCTGAACATATTTATTCCAACCATAAGACCAATCAATGGAGTAATAATTCCGACTATGCTCTGTAAGCCGTCCTTTGCGCCATCTATAAAACAGTCATAAACAGGGACTTTTTTTATTAGTCCAAAGATTATAAAAGCAGAAATAAAGATCGGTACAGCCAGTGTGGATATGTATTTCAAAGTTTTTTTCTCCTCTCTAATACTTTTGCAACCGTAATTCCAACGGCAAGAGCACAAACACTTGAAATCCAGATTGGAACAATAATTTCTCCCGGAGCCGATGAACCGTAAGTTTGCCGAAGGGAAATCAAGGTCGTTGGGATAAGCTGAATGGAGGCAGTGTTAAGCACCACAAACATACACATTTCGTCAGAGGCGGTACTTCGTTTTTTATTGATAACATTCAGGTCATTCATGGCTTTAAGACCAAGAGGCGTGGCGGCATTTCCCATGCCGAAAAGATTGGCAACCATATTCATAATAATACTTCCTTTTGCCGATTGGTTGTCTTTAAGCTTGGGAAAGAGAAAGTCAACGGGGGCTTTGAGTATTTTTGCAAAAATGTTTATAAGTCCTGCCTTTTCACCTATTTTAGAGAGCCCTGTCCATAAACACATTATTCCCAGAAGGGCAATACAAAGTTCGACCGCTCCGGTTGCTCCACCTACAGCTGCTGCAGCAGTTTCCTCGATTTTTCCCGTAAAAAGCGATACAATTAGTGAAATTAAAATCATTCCGCCCCAGATATAATTTAGCATTTACTTCACCTCTTGGAATATATCTATGCAAGATATTGGACAAATAGCCCTGCGTTTTTATGTTGCAGATGTAAAGAAAAACTGTTATAATGAAAAAAAGGATGTGAATTATATGGATTTTGGTATTTCAACAAAGGTTCTGTGGGAATATTCTTTGAAAGAAGCAATTTCTATTGCAGGAGAACTGAATTACGATGTAATAGAACTTTGGATAGATGATATAATCTCGTCAGGCTTAAAAGCAGATGAGATTGTTGGCTTAACTGAAAAATATGGCTTAAAAAGAGCTGTGCATTTACGGACAGATGACTTGAATATTGCATCGTTTAACGAAGGGATACGCAGAGAATCTCTTGAGCAAACCAAAAGAGGTATTCAAATGGCGTCGGAGATTGAGGCAAATGAGGCAACTCTGCATCCGGGACGAAAGACCTCCAAAACAAATTCTGTGGAGGAGGCATGGGAAGTTCAGCTGAACTCAATAAAAGAACTTGCCAAAACTGCTGAATTCTGCGGAGTGACGCTTTGCGTTGAGGGGATGGAAAAAATCAGCGGAGAATTTGTCCTTACCCCAAATGATTTAGGTTACGTTATAAATGAATGTAAAAATGACGCGTTGGGAGTTACCATAGATATTTCGCATTTGCAGACTATCGGCGATGCAGTAAGTATTTTAAAGGAATCAAAAAATCTTCCTGTATGCAACGTGCATATAAGCCAGACAACGGCTCATGCTTTGCACCTGCCATTATTTGCAGGTGAGGGAGATATTGATTATAAAAAAATATTTACGGAGTTAAAATCTTTTTACAATGGTTCAGTTGTTGTGGAGGGATACAAAAAAGGCATGGGAGAAGAAATAGCTGAAAAAAGTATTAAATGGTACAAAGATATTACGAAAGAGGTGTTTGAGGGTGAATAATAAAATTGCTATGAGCACCTTGAGGGGAGTATCGGTTAATAAATCTGTAGATTTTGCGGTAGAGTGCGGATTTAGCGGCATAGAAATCCAGACGGACTACCTTTTGGAAGATGTTGCGGAGCAGAATAAAAGTCTTGAATATGCAGTAAAAAACGGGTTAACGGTAAGTCTGCACGCCCCATGCGGCGACATAAATATTTCTGCTTTAAACAGAGGAATACGCAGAGAGTCTGTTTCTCAGGTAAAGCAGGCAATAGACCTTGCTGAAGTAAACGGTGTGCGTGTTGTGACTTTCCACCCTGGCAGACTTTCGTCAGCCCGTGAAAATATTGAAGATAAATGGAAGGTTCTTCTTGACGCAGTATGTGAAATTGCGGAATATGCAAAAGAAAAAAAGGTTTATGTAGCCATAGAAAATATGGAATTTCGCAAAAAGGAAGTGGTATACACAGTCGATGATTTGAACCGGTTTAAAAATATTGGAAAAAACAATCCGTATTTTGGCGTGACTCTGGATTTTTCGCATTTTGCAACAAACAAAATATATGCCCCCGAAATATCTGAATTGAAACTTCCGGTTTATAATGTACATTTGAGTCAGTGCGTTAACTGTAAACCTCACTGTCCCTTATATGAAGACGGCGAAATTGAGATAAATGATATACAGAAGATTTTGGATTCATGCGGTTATGAGTCGGTTATTGTATTAGAACTTAAAAGCATTTTTGAAAAGGATATTTACATAAAAAGCAGAGAATTTTTATTAAATTCATGATTATTCGGGAGGAATTGATATATGAAAGCGTTAATTACGGGAGCAAGCTCGGGACTTGGATGGGATATGGCTCATGTCTTATCGGAGATGGGCTACGATATAATAGCGGTTGCACGCCGCGAGGACAGACTCAAAAAGCTGAAAGAAGAGCTTAAAACCAATGTAGAGGTTTTGTGTTGCGATGTTACCGATGTTGAACAATGCAAAAGCCTTGCAAAGAGGGCTGAAGATGTTGAAATATTTATAAATAATGCAGGTTTTGGCGTTTTTGGAGAACTTTGCGAAACAGACCTTGACAGAGAACTTACCATGCTTGAAACCAACATCCGTGCGGTACATATTTTAACAAAGCTTGTAGCACAGAAGTTCAAGGAGAGAAACAGCGGTTACATATTGAACGTGGCATCACTTGCAGCATTTTTCCCGGGCCCTCTTTTTGGCGCGTATTATGCATCTAAATCCTACGTGTTGCGGCTTTCCCAGGCGCTTTCGGAAGAACTTCACAGAGAAAAGAGCAAGGTTAGAGTAAGTGTACTGTGTCCCGGACCTGTTCATACGGAGTTCAGCGAGGTTGCAAAGGTCAGCTTTGGACTTGGCAACGAAAAAGGTGGGAAAAAGATTATATTAGACAGCCGAGGTGTGGCGGAATATGCCATAAAAAAGCTTCTTTCGGGAAAAGAGGTTATAATTCCCGGGACTTTAATGAAGATTGCGGCATCGCTGCGTAGAATTCTGCCTGATAAGGTACTTGCCAAAACAGTTTGCCTTATTCAACGGACAAAATGTGTAACTAAATAAGAACTAAACAGGGGTTGTTTTGTGTTTGACGAAAACAACCTCTATTTTTTGTTAATTTTACTTGAATTTTTAATATAAATATGCTACAATCGACTATGTATGTGTGATAAATATGCCGTCTGATGCAGATGGTCAATTATACAATGCGATAAAGTCGCAAAGCGAAAGGTTGGTTAATATGAAAAATACCGAGAAAACAATGGAAAAAATCGTTGCTTTATGTAAAGGCAGAGGCTTTGTATATGCAGGCTCCGAGATATACGGCGGTCTTGCAAATACATGGGATTATGGTCCTCTCGGCGTTGAGTTTAAAAACAACGTAAAGAGAGCATGGTGGAAAAAGTTTATTCAGGAGAGCCCATATAACGTAGGTCTTGATGCAGCTATCTTAATGAATCCTGAAACATGGGTTGCATCAGGTCACGTTGGAGGATTTTCCGACCCACTTATGGACTGTAAGGAATGTAAGGCAAGATTCCGTGCTGATAAGCTCATCGAAGATGCAACAGGCGAAAGTGCTGACGGTTGGTCAGATGAGAAGATGAAGCAGTTTATCGAGGATAACAATATTGCCTGTCCTAACTGCGGAAAGCATAACTTTACTGACATCCGTAAGTTCAACCTTATGTTTAAGACATTCCAGGGCGTAACAGAGGACAGCAAAAACGAGATTTATCTCCGTCCTGAAACTGCACAGGGTATCTTTGTAAACTTCAAGAGTGTTCAGCGTACATCACGTAAAAAAATTCCGTTTGGTATCGGTCAGGTTGGTAAATCATTCAGAAATGAGATTACCCCCGGTAACTTCACCTTCCGTACCCGTGAGTTTGAACAGATGGAGCTTGAATTCTTCTGTAAGCCCGGTACAGACCTTGAATGGTTTAAATACTGGAAAGATTATTGCAAGAACTTCCTTTTATCACTTGGCATTAAAGAAGAAAATATCAAGATGCGTGACCATGAACAGGAAGAACTTTCACACTACAGTAATGCAACAACCGATATAGAGTTTATGTTCCCATTTGGCTGGGGTGAGCTCTGGGGTATTGCAGACAGAACCGATTATGACCTTAAACAGCACAGTGAACACAGTGGCGAGAAGATGGAGTATAACGACCCTGAAACAGGCGAAAAATATATTCCATACTGCGTTGAGCCGTCACTTGGTGCTGACCGTGTTGCTCTTGCATTTTTGGTTGAGGCTTATGATGAAGAGGTTATTGATGCAGAGAAGAACGATGTTCGTACTGTAATGCATTTCCATCCTGCACTTGCTCCAATCAAAGCGGCTGTATTGCCGCTTTCAAAGAAACTCTCTGATAAGGCTCGCGAGGTTTATGCTACGCTTGCATCAGAGTTTATGTGCGAGTTTGATGAGGCAGGAAGTATCGGTAAGAGATATCGCCGTCAGGACGAGATTGGTACACCATTCTGTATCACTTATGACTTCGATTCCGAAGAGGACGGAAGTGTTACAATCCGTCACCGTGACAGTATGGAACAGGAACGCGTTAAGATTGAGGATTTAGTTCCATATATTCAGAAAGCATTAAAATTCTAACAGAAAAATCAGGGGGTGTGGAAATGTCGCTTTATGAAGAACTGAAAAACTTTCGAAGTAAAGACAGAGTTAGTTTTCACATTCCCGGACATAAATTCGGTGCAGGACTCTCCGGAGGTTTTAAGAAGGATATTTTTGCGATTGATGTCACAGAGTTTGACGAAACCGACGACCTGCAAAATCCTGAAGGTATTTTAAAGGCCGCCCAGGAGAGTGCAGCAAAAGCATTTAAATCCCAAAAGACCTTTTATTTAACAAATGGGTCGAGTCTTGGACTTCAAGGTGCAATCCTCGGCTCTTTCAGGAGCGGAGATAAAGTTTTAGTTGACAGGACCTGCCATAAAGCGGTGGCTTCTGCTATGGTTATGGCAGGTCTTATCCCGGTATATGTTCAGCCTGAATTTAGCGAAGAAAAAGGCTTGTATGTGGGGATGACAGTAAAGATAATAAAAAAGGCGATAGAGGAAAACCCTGGTGTAAAAGGGGTGATTATAACAAGCCCTACCTACTTTGGAGTTTGCTCCGATATCAAAGGGATTGGGGAATACCTTCATCAAAAAAATAAAATCTTAATCGTAGATGAAGCACACGGGGCACACTTGGTGTTTAATAAATCCCTGCCCGATTCTGCCATAGAGCAGGGTGCGGATATCTCCATTGAGAGTGCTCACAAAACCTTGCCTGCTATGGGACAATGTTCATTTTTGCATATTGGAAAAAATTCGCTTGTGCCATGGGAAAACATCAGTAAAAGTTTAAGGCTTCTGCAGACTACCAGTCCATCTTATGCACTTATGACCTCTCTTGACGAGGCGGTTATATATATGAGCACAAAAGGCAAAAAACGTCTCGGCAAGGTAATTTGTCAGATAGACAAGCTCAAAAAAGCGGTACGCACAAAGGGTGTTTTAGACTTTGCTGATAAAAAAACTTTGAAAAGACCCCAGGATGAGTTAAGGCTCAGTGTGGATTTTAAGAAAAGTGGAATTGATGGCAATACTGCTGCAAAAATTCTTAAAGAAAAATTTGGAATTTATGCCGAGATGGCAGATGAAAGATACGTGGTGTTTGTTGTAACCTGTTCCAATTCGGATAAAGATATAAGACTTTTAAAAGAGGCGCTCCTCACCTTCGAAAAGGGAGCAGAGAACAGAAAACAGAGCGAAAAACTGCCGGATGTCGTAATGGCAACAGAGCCAAGAACGGCATGGCAGAGCGAAACCGAGGATGTATGTGTCTCAAAGGCACTCACACGGGTTGCCGCAGATGTTGTAGCGGTTTGCCCACCGGGAGCGGCGCTTCTGGTACCTGGACAGATAATAGATAAAAAAACCGCGGAATATCTTGAAAAAACAGGAAAAATTGAGAAGATTACGGTTATAAAAAACAGATAAAGGGGTGGCGTTATGGTTCTGAGTCAAGTCATAGGCAATGATTCGGTTAAGGAACTTTTATGCCACAGCATCAGTTCAAATCGCATTAATCACGCCTATATTATAGAAGGCGGTAAAGGTACAGGCAGAATGACTGTGGCAAAGGCATTTGCAGGAGCAGTCTTGGGTATAGAAAATTGCGAAACACATCCTGATTTTACGGTTGTCACAAATCAGTTTTATGACCCTACGAAAAAACAGGAAAATGTTCTTGTGGATACAATAAGAGGGATGAAAAAGGATGTGTATATAAGACCTTATATGGCCGAGCGTAAGGTGTATGTTATACCCAATGCTGATACTATGCAAGCACCTGCACAGAACAGCCTTTTAAAGGTTTTCGAAGAACCGCCTGAATATTGTACTATAATTTTACTTGCGGAAAATGCCAATGCATTTTTACCAACCATTCTGTCAAGAGCGGTGGTTTTAAGGCTTAAAGGTCTGGAAACGGAGCAGGTGACAGACTATCTTGCAAAAAATAAGGGAATTGATAAAACCAAGGCTATACAGCTTGCCATTATGAGCGGCGGTGCCATAGGCAAAGCTTTGAGTCTTATAGAGGATGAGGAAAAGACAGAACTTCGTGAAGAGGTTTTCTTACATCTTAAAAAGATTAAAGACGGAAATAATCAGGATATGTACAATTTTGTACGTTTCCTTAAGAAAAACCGAGCAGATTCGGGATTTATATTTGAAGTGTTGCTCTCCTGGAGCAGAGATGTTATGAAGACGAAAATTGTTGGAGCAAACGCAGAGATTATAAATATAGATAAAGAAAAAGATATAAAAGAATTATGTGGCAGAATAACAAGAGAGAACGCAGTTAATATTACAGAAATTACGGCTAAATATCAGAATATAACAGAACAAAATGCAAATTATCCCATAGCCATGCTTTGTATGGCAACGGAATATCGGGAGGAAATACATGGTTGAAATAACAGGAATTAAATTTACAAGCGGCGGCAAGATGTACTATTTTAGTCCCAACGGATTAAAACTCAATGTGGGCGAGAAGGTTTTGGTTGAAACTGCCCGTGGCGTTGAGATGGGTAAGGTTGTTGCTGAAAACAGAATGGTTGATGAGTCGGAGATTGTTTCGCCTTTAAAACCCATTATTCGTGTTGCAACGGAAGAAGATTTCAAACAGGCTCAAGAGAATAAAGAAAAGGAAAAAGAGGCTTTTGAAATCGCTAATGAGAAAATTGCAGAGCATAAGCTCGATATGAAATTGGTTGGTGTTGAATATACCTTTGACCGCAGTAAACTATTGTTTTATTTTACTGCAGTCGGAAGAGTTGATTTCAGGGAACTTGTAAAAACTCTGGCAAGCGTTTTCAAAACAAGAATAGAGCTTCGTCAGATAGGTGTCCGCGACGAGGCACGTCAGGTTGGAAGTCTTGGAATATGCGGAAGAAATCTGTGTTGCGGTACATTTCTTAACGACTTCCATCCCGTTTCGATTAAGATGGCAAAAGAACAGGGGTTGTCTTTAAATCCCACAAAGATTTCAGGTGTATGCGGCAGACTTATGTGTTGTCTGCAGTATGAACAGGATGCTTATGAATATATGCTTGAAAAAATGCCAAAACGCGGTGATGCGGTGGAAACTCCTGACGGGCCGGGGATTGTGGCAGATACTGCAACCCTTAAAGGTCAGGTTAAGGTTAAGTTTGTAAATGAAGAAGGCGAAACTGTAAAGTTTGAAACTTACGAAATTAACAAGGAAGAGCCAAAGAGCGAAAATGGCAAAATACGCCTTGAATATCTCGGCTCCACAAAAGAGGTGAAGATAGAGGCACCGGAAATAAAACTACCCGAAGCTGTTAAGGAAAAACGTACAGAAGTTGCAGACAGCACAAACGATGCAAAGGACGAGCAGGAAAAGGGAACGGTTGAGGAAAAGCAGGATAAAACTCCGGAGCATAAGAAGAATAACCGTAACAGAAACAGACGGTTTAGAAATAAAAACCATAAAAAGGACGGAAACAAAAATTCCGAAAACAAAGGCGGTTACGGAAACGGATACAGTGAGTAGAAAGAAGGACGAGGTAAATGAAGCTGGGCTATGATTTTAAAGATAAAAAGCTCCTTGAAAAAGCTCTTACCCATATATCCCTTGCTAATGAAAAAGGAATAGAGAGTAATCAGCGGTTGGAATTTTTCGGGGATAGTATACTGTCTTTTATTGTGGCAGAATACATCTATAATAAGTTCAGCAATCTTGACGAGGGAAAGCTTACCGAGATGCGTGCGGCAACTGTTTGTGAGAAATCTCTTGCAGAGGCGGCACGAAAAATGGAGATAGGGGGCAGCATTATGTTTGGTAAGTCCGAAACTGTCTGCAATGGGAAGAACAAAGACTCGATACTTGCTGATACATTTGAGGCAATCCTAGGCGCAATATATTTAGACAGCGGTATAGAAGAGGCGAAAAATTGGGTGCTTAACAATCTTGAAGAAACTATTGAGGATTCTACTAATATTGATTTTACCAACTATAAATCAGAGCTCCAGAATTATTTCCAGAAAAGAGATAAAGGAACAGAGGTTGTAACCTATAAGACTATTGACAGAAAAGGTCCTGACCATGAACCTGTTTTCACTGTTGAAGCGGTGTACAGAGGTCAGGTTATCGGCAAAGGAAAAGGAAGAAGCAGAAAGGCCGCGGAACAAGAGGCGGCAAAGCTTGCGTATTCGAAACTATGAAGAATTATAATATACCGATTTTTATTCCACATGAGGGCTGCCCCCACGACTGCGTGTTCTGTAACCAACGTAAGATTACAGGAGTACAGACCTCGGTGACTCCAGGTGACGGAGCAAGTATAATTAAAGAACATTTAGGCTATCTGCCCCATACTGAGAAATATGTGGAGGTAGCCTTTTTCGGAGGCAGCTTTACAGGGCTGCCTCTTGATATTCAGGAAGAGTTTTATAAAATGGCAGATGGGTTCAGACCCGATATACAGGGAATTCGTTTGTCTACCAGACCCGATTATATCAATGACGAGGTTTTAAGCCTTGCAAAGAAATACGGAGTCACTATGATTGAACTTGGTGCACAGTCGGCGGTAGATGAGGTTCTTAAAAAGAACAACCGCGGACACAGCTTTAATGATACAAAAGAGGCGGTAAGGCTTATTAGAGATGCCCAAATAGGTGTAGGACTTCAAATGATGGCAGGAATGTATGGGTCAGGTGCAGAGGATGATTTATACACCGCAAAGGAATTAGCCAAACTCAAGCCCGATTGTGTAAGAATTTATCCTGTTTTAGTCCTTAAGGAAACAGGTCTTGAACATTTGTATAATATAGGAGAGTATACTCCTTTAAGTCTTGAAGATGCCATAGAAAGAGCAAAAAATATGGCTCTTGAATTTAAGAAAAAGAATATTCCAATAATCCGTCTTGGACTTCATGCAGGGGAGGATTTAAGAGAAGAGGGAACAGTCGCGGCTGGTCCATTTCACCCTGCAATTGGTGAACTTGTGGAAAGCAGAATATGGCGGGATAAAATAGAAGAAAAAATAAAAAGCCTTGACGAAATTCCAAGAGAATTAAAGATAGAAGCTCCAAAGGGCGACGTTTCAAAGGTTATAGGGCACAAACGTTGTAATGCGGAATATTTTAAAGAAAAATACGGTGTGGAGATAAAGGTAATTAAAGGATAATGTCGAGGTGAAATGATGGATTTACAGAAACGAAAACCTACAAGATTAAAAAAATATGATTATTCCACACCGGGAATGTATTTTATTACGATATGTGTAAAGGATAAAAAGCAATTATTATCCAATATAATTGTAGGGGACGGCGTTCTCGACGTCCCGTTGTCAGCGAAGCTGACCTATACTGCACATATCACGGCTCTGCCGTGTAAGGAGCGGATCAAACCTCAGGTTTGTCACGCCTGCGGAACGCATAAATGCGTTCCCTACACCATGTGGCTCGGCGTAGGCTTGTGCCTATTCATCTATAAGGGAACGGCATAGGGTCAAGCGTCACGCTTGTTGACCGCCGTTGATACTTAATACCTGACCTGTAATAAAGCTGTTTGGTTCTGCAAGGAACAGAACAGCTTTTGCTATATCCTCGGGTGTACCAATTCTGCCAAGGGGTATTTCTTCGATCAGGTCAGAGATTGTATCGGGAGTGAGCATGGCGTTCATATCCGTATCAATAACGCCCGGTGCTATACAGTTAACCCGTATTCCCGATGGCCCAACCTCTTTTGCGAGAGCCTTGGTCATACCGATAAGACCTGCCTTGGCGGTAGAATATGCAACCTCGCAGGAAGCACCTGTAACACCCCAGATTGACGAAATGTTTATAATACTCCCCTGTTTCTGATGAATCATGTGGGGGAGAACACCACGTGTACAATAAAATGCACCGCTTAAGGTCACATCAATCATTCTATGCCAATCCTCGTCGGAGAGAGCGTCAAACATAGAAAACTGTGCAAAGCCTGCATTATTAATCAGAACATCAATATCCCCCGTTTTTTGGAGCATTTCCTTAACTGCATCGGGGTCTGCTACATCTGCCCAAACGGCAATGCCATTAATTTCTCTGGCTAAATTTTCAGCTTTCTCACGGCTGGTATTATAGTTTATGAAAACCTTGTCACCGTTTTTAGAGAATTCACGGGCGATTGCCGCACCTATTCCTCGTGATGCACCGGTTACTAAAACTTTTCGCATACAAACACCTCTTTTGAAATTAAAGCACCAAAACAACTGTTTTGGTGCTTTTTATCTTATGTATAACAGCAAACCGTAAGCCGGGTTCTGTCGTGGATGGTCATCTATCTGGGACGCATGTCGCCACACGCCTCAAGCCGCCCTTTTAGGAGATGCCGGACCGACTTTGCCTCCTGTTCAAGCGTTGCTCCGAGTGGGGTTTACAGCGCTCGTATGTCACCATACAAGCGGGTGAGCTCTTACCTCGCCTTTCCACCCTTACCTGCAAAAGCAGGCGGTATATTTCTGTTGCACTATCCTTAGAGTCGCCTCCACAAGCCGTTAGCTTGCACCCTTGTCCTATGGAGCCCGGACTTTCCTCACATACAAAAGTATGCGCGACCATCTGATTTACTGTAAGGCTGAACCTTAATGCTTTACTTACACAGCAAAGCTGTGATTAATACTGTATTGGTCGCTACGCGACACAATGACTAAAGTACAGTTACCTTAATAACGCCCTCGATTGCCTTAATTGCATTAATAACAGGACTGTCGCAATCACCTGCAATATCAATCATTGTATAAGCGTTGTCGCCCTTGCTCTTGTTGAGCATATTGTCAATATTTGTAGATGAAAGAGCTTCTGTGAACTGACCTAACATATTTGGAATGTTCTTGTGAAGAATGGTAATACGCTTTCCAGTAGCCTTACCCATGTCGCAGTTAGGGAAGTTAACACTGTTTTTAATATTACCATTTTCAAGGAAATCCTTGATTTCATCAGCAGCCATAACAGCACAGTTCTCTTCGCTCTCGGGTGTTGATGCTCCAAGGTGTGGCATACAGATTACGTTATCTCTGCCTAAAAGTCCCTCTGTTGCAAAGTCTGTAACGTAAGATGCAAGCTTGCCGCTCTCTAAAGCTGCAATAACATCAGCCTCGTCAACCAAACTGTCACGTGAGAAGTTAAGAAGACGAGCACCTGTTTTCATAGCTGCAAATGCTTCTGAATTGAACATTCCCTTGGTCTGTGGTGTTGCAGGAACGTGAATTGTGATGTAGTCAGCTTTTTCTAAAACTTCGTGAAGGTCAGTTGCCTTGTGAGCAAATCTTGTAAGATGCCAAGCTGCATCAACAGAGAGGTAGGGGTCATAACCGATAACGTCCATGCCAAGGTGATGAGCATCGTTTGCAACCTTAACACCGATTGCACCAAGACCGATAACGCCAAGTGTCTTGCCATAGATTTCAGGGCCAACGAAGTTAGATTTGCCTTTCTCAACCAAAGCAGAAATACCATCGCCCTCGCCGGCTAAAGTCTTTGTCCATTCGATGCCCTGAACAATCTTTCTTGAAGAAAGGAGGAGAGCAGCGAGAACAAGCTCTTTAACTGCGTTAGCGTTAGCACCCGGAGTATTGAAAACAACGATACCCTGATCGGTACATTTTTCAATAGGAATATTGTTAACGCCTGCACCGGCACGTGCAACTGCACGAAGGCTTTCAGGAAGCTCCATATCGTGCATCTTAAAGCTTCTTAAGATAATGCCGTCAGGATTTGCAATCTCGTCTGCACAGGTGTAATCACTGCCGAGTCTGCCAAGACCCTTTTTTGAAATCTTATTTAAAGTCTGAATCTGATACATATTATCAAAACCTTTCTTTATTAGTTATTAGCCTCAAATTCTTTCATAAATTCGACCAAAGCCTCTACGCCTTCCTTTGGCATAGCATTGTAGATGCTGGCGCGCATACCGCCAACGCTACGATGACCTTTGAGATTTACAAAGCCTTTTGCCTTTGATTCTGCAATAAATTTAGCGTTAAGTTCTTCTGAATCTGTAACAAAGGGAACGTTCATCAGCGAACGGTCTTCAGGAACAACAGTACCCTTGAACATCTTTGAATTATCAAGGAAGTCATAAAGGATTTTAGCCTTTTCAACATTCTTCTGGTGCATAACCTTAATTCCGCCCATATTCTTTATCCATTCGCAAACAAGACCGCAGATATAAATGCCATAGGTTGGAGGAGTATTGAACATTGAACCATTTTCTGAATGTGTTTCATAGTTGAGCATGGTTGGAGTGAAGTCCATAGCATTACCGATTAAGTCTTCACGGATAATAACAATTGTAACACCGGCAGGACCCATGTTCTTCTGTGCACCTGCATAAATCATGCCGAACTTACTAACGTCAACCTCTTCTGAAAGGATAGATGATGACATATCTGCAACAACGATTGCATCGCCGAAATCAGGCATAGTATTATAGTGTGTACCATAGATTGTGTTGTTATATGTGATGTGAACAAAGTCAGCACCCTCTGTAAGCATAGACTTGTCTACCTTAGGAAGGTATGAGAATGTTTTGTCTGCACTTGATGCGATTGCATGTGCATCAAGATAACGACCAGCTTCCTGATAAGCTTTCTTTGCCCACTGACCTGTGATAACAAAGTCTGCAACCTTGTTCTTGTTACCAAGGTTTAAAGGAATCATAGCAAACTGTGTTGAAGCACCGCCCTGAAGGAAGAGAACTTTATAGTTATCGGGAATATTCAGAATTTCACGGAGAAGTGCCTCTGTGTTATCAATAATCGCCTGATATTCCTTTGAACGGTGGCTCATCTCCATAACGGACTGTCCACTGCCGTTACAGTCAAGCATCTCTTTTTGTGCACGCTCTAAAACTTCTACAGGAAGCATAGAGGGACCTGCTGAAAAATTGTAAACTCTACTCATGATTAATTCCTCCGTTTATATAAATTTATTAAATAAACAAAAATGATTATTTACTTATTATATACTTAAAAATAAATATCGTCAATAAATTTAAGCAAATAATTTGAATTTTGGAAATTATCACAAAAGAACAGGCCAATTGAGGCATCAATGAGGGAAATTTTACATTATTGTAACAAAAGGTCGCAAAAAGTAGGAGTATAACAGAAAATGTCTACGTAAAATTGCATAAAAAAGCTTGCAATTTTTTGTATTTTATGTTATAATAACCAACGTATCCAAGAAAACATTTTGTACTCGCAGTTTTGTAGGTCGTTGTTCAATGGTTTACAGAATGCGGGTTTTTTAAATTTGTTTAATCACGGAGTACAAATATTATATTTGGAGGTACCAACAATGAATCAAGGTACAGTTAAATGGTTTAACCCTGCAAAGGGATTTGGTTTCATTTCTGATGATAACGGCGGTGACGATGTTTTCGTTCACTTTTCAGCTATCGTAGCTGACGGCTTCAAGACTCTTGAAGAAGGTCAGAAGGTTACCTACAGCACAGAGCCTGATCCTAAAGACGAGACAAAGCTTCGTGCAGTTGATGTTCGCGCAATCTAACATCAAACATTCCAGCTATCTCTCAATGCGCCATATCATTTTCAAAAGTTTTTAAACTCCGAATATTGTTATTTCGTACGATTGATATATGGACAAAAGTAATCCCCGGGCATAATGCCCGGGGATTTTTTACGTATATAAAGCTGGTTTGTTAATCTTCAGTATAGGAACTTTCGGAATCAATCAGAACACAGTTGTTTTCTCCGTCCCAGCTAACGTCAAAATCGAAAAGCTCACCTAAATCACGAAGCTTGAAATAGTTATTATCGTTAATCATATAAGCCTTTATATCTATCTGTGTGTGGTCTTTAGAAATATCCCCTGTTCCCCACACAGCGACTTTTGATTTGCCATCGCCAGGTGTAAGCTCACCGCCCACCTCTGTGTAAGGGGTGTTGGAAGTCAGCATAATACATTGAAGGTCATCATTCCATAAAACGTCGAACTGCTTTTTAGTTCCTGATAAGACCTTGGCAATATCACGAAGCTTAAAGTAGTTGTTATCATTAATATTGTATGCCTCAAACTGAACTTCCTTACCATCTACCATAACCCTGGAATCGGTGTACTTGGCATTTTCTTTGACAACTGCAAACGTCATGCTGCAATAACTGCCGTCGAATTCGCACCAGATGTCATAAATACCGGGCTCTTCTATTTTCAATGTGTAGCCGGCGTTTTTGGGAGACCATCCCCATACATCAATATAAGGATTTTCTTCTTCGATAACATAATCCGGTACCCAACCATCAGCAGTTTTCTTCATTTTTGAAACAACAAGGTTATCAACGTCGTCTACAATGGTTATGACAGCTTCGCTGTTGCAGATAGCAACCGATGATATTATTTCGTCATAATTATAAACAAAATTAACAACTTTGGATAAAGTAATGGTCTTTGGATCTAAGTGCATAGCAACTTCATCTTCAATGGTCCAACCATCTTCCTCAACAGGCTCATCTATCCATTCGAAAGACTCCTTATCTTCATAAGTTTCTTCCGTGATTTCCTCCGGTAACCATTCGCCCTGTTCAACAATAAAACGAAGGTTTCCGGAAGCTGAATATCTTCCTTCTGCTATATCGTCAACTGATGTAATGCGGGAAATAAACATATAATAGGTTCCGGGCTCGTTGAATTTAAGAACTGAACCTTTTTTTATGCACTCTGTATCTTCTTCGTATTCTCTTCCGTCCTTTGTATAAACCATTCTGCGATATGTGTCAGGTTCATAGGTATAGGTGCATTTATCGGTATCTGTAAGGTAGGAAGAATCATAAACTGTCTCCGCCGCCCACTCGTCGGCATAAATTGAAATTCCCTCCAGAGTGGCATTAAAGGTTATGGTTGTATTAGTGTCGATAACATAGAAATTATCTTCTTTTCCCAATATGTTGCTGATTTCAGCAGACATATCCGGTGCTTCATCGGAAAATACAATCTCTTCAGCAAAGCAAACAACAGAAGAAAAACACATGATAATGGAAATGAGTAATGCAAGTAATTTTTTCATAAGAATCTCCTTTAGTGAAATTTTTCTTATTATACATTATTGTCCATATAAAGTCAACGTATTTTGGTAGATGCCAGAAAAACAAAAGCCTTACATCACACTGCCTATTAGTGGTTGTAAGGCTTTTTCTGTATACTACTTTTATTTTGTTTTTATATTTAGAAGTCTTGTGATTACAGGGCTTAAAACAATGTTTATGGCAAGCTCAACTAAAAAGTTTGCTCCTACAAGGCCGAATATCATATAATGAGCTGTTCCGCCGCCAAGTCCTGCCGCAGCTGCCCATGATGCCACGGTGTCCAGGAAGAATACCAGACATCCAAGCAGGAAGATACCTGTGTTAACCACAGGACAAACAATGGCTGATGCAATAACTGCCAGATAGTTGTTTTTCATAAACTTCAGGGCATACTTGTATGTAAGACCGGCCACATAGCCACAGGCAGTACCTTTTAATAGTACTGTGATGATTGTTCCGGGAACATTAACTGCCAGAAAAGCAGCAGCGTCACCGCTGATAAGAACCACTACCCCGAATACAAAACCCAGCCATGCTCCGACAGCTGTTCCGCAGGTTGCTGCCCCTATGACAATCGGGATAAGCACCAATGAGATGGAAAAGGGACCAAGCTTGATAAAGGCGCCCATAAACTGCAGAATAATTACCAAAGCAGTAAGAACGGCACTCAGTACAAGGGTCTTGGTTGAAAATTTGTTTGTGTTTGACATAAAAATTCCTCCTTGCTGTCGTTCGTCTTATGACGATACAACGCATAAAATTTTATATATTAACTTATAACAGCAATATATCAACACTGAAACTATATTTAATTGTTCTTTTTATACAAAATGTTAAGGCCTTTAAGAATTAAATTCTCGTCTAGTGTAATATCGTGTCTGCAATGACAGATTATTGTTGAAGACAAGCCGCCTGTTGCATAGATTTTTAAATCCTCTCCGGTTTCGGCAATAAACCTGTCAATAATTCCGTCTATCATAGCTGCATGACCGAACACAACTCCGGAACGCATGCAATCCACAGTATTCTTACCGATTACGGATTTGGGGGCTTCAAGGCTGATTTGAGGAAGCTGTGCTGTGCCGCTTGCAAGAGCCTTAAGACTTATTCCAACACCCGGGGCGATTGACACACCTGTAAAAGTGCCGTCTTTTTCCATAAGCATAATCTTTGTTGCGGTGCCCATATCAACTATAAGTGACGGACTTCCGTATATATAATGTGTCGCAACACAAGCACATATAAGGTCGGCGCCAACGCTTGATGGGTTATCGCATTGAATTTTTATTCCTGTTTTAATACCAGGGCCAACTATTATGGGGTCAATTCCGTATATAAATTTTATTGCTTTTTTCATAATGGAATTAAGAGGAGGAACAACCGAAGAAATTATTGCCCCGTCTATTGCAGCTGTGCCAACATCATGAATAGAGAGTACACTTCGTATTTTACTTGCATACTCGTCTTCTGTTTTGGTGGCATTGGTAGCAATTCGGGCAACAAATTTTATGTCATCACCGTCTATTACGCCAAGAACGATGTTTGTGTTGCCAATATCAATTGCAAGTATCATATTGAGGTTTCCTCCTTAAAAAAGCATTATTTACAAAATAATTATACAGGCAATTCCTTTTTTTGTCAACTGAACTTCTTGAGTATAGGAGATAAACGTTTGTATAGAAGAAATGTTACAATGGAAACAGCTATACCCTTTATTAGGTTCGCCGGTGTAACACTTAAAAGAATTACCTCAAATTGTGAATCTATAAACGGCAGAATTTTCTGGCACATTCCGATAATTGCTTCCATGGGTATGTTCATAAGTGTAGTGTAAAAGGGGAACATTATGAAGTAGTTTGACATTATTCCCATAAGAGAAAAGCATAAAGTACCTGTCAGCATGGCAATTAATGCACCTTTACGGGTTTTGTTGCGTTTATAAATTATTCCTGCAGGAATAACAAAGGCACAACCCAAAAGGAAGTTTGAAAGCTCCCCTACACCCATTGTTGAGGTCCTGAAAAGGTGAAGAAGATTCTTAATCAATTCAGTAAGAACACCAGCCAAAGGTCCATAGCTGAATGATAAAATAAGTGCAGGAATATCTGAAAAATCGAACTTTATAAACCCTGGTGCAATAGGCAGGTTGAAGTTTAGAACCATAAGTATAAAAGAGACTGTGGATGCAACTGCAACGGTGACGAGTTGATGTACATTGATGTTTTTTTTCATAATTTAAGATCCTTTCATAAAAAATCCCCGAAGTACAATACTTCGGGGAAATAACTCATAATATATTACTTATATTACTTCTTTCATCCAGACTTTACTGTCGGCTTTGGAGTTTCACCAAATCAGCAGATAACTGCTCGCGGGCTTTACCGCCGGTACGGAATTTCACCGATCCCTGAAGTTTTATTTAATTTTTATAATTCTGAAGATGCTGCAGGCGCCGCAGGAGCAGGCTCGGGAGCCGGTGCAGGTGCAGGGGCTGGTGCGGGAGCTGGCTCTGGGGCCGGTGCCGGTGCAACCTCAGGTGCAGGAGCTGTTTCAGGTGCGGGAGCAGGTGCGGTTTCTGCGCTTGTACTTCCATCTGAAGGTACAGGAGGGGTATTAGGTTTCTTCTCTTCCTCTTTTTTCTCCTCTTTCTTTGGCTTATCGTCGTCTTCTTCGTGAGGTGAGTAGCGACTTGATGGCATTTCTTCACGCTTAACCTCAACGCCGTCTTTTTTAACCACACGGGTAACAAGATAAGCTCCGCCGCCCATGCCGCGGACAACCTCTACGGAGTATTTATCAGGATTGTAGCCATAAATACTGAAGTTAACAGTACCGCCTGATACATCTGAAACAATCTTTACAGGATATCCTGTTGTGTTTTTTATTCTTAAATCAAGGGCACCTTCTGCGATGGTTGCATCCATACCCGCAGGAATGTATCCAACTGCCATGCTGTGATTGTGGCGCTCAACAATGCCGAGATTGGCATAAAGAGCCGCGCTGTAAAGAGTAGAGGATGGTTGACAGATGCCGCCTCCCATACCACTTTCTACTTTGTTTCCAACATATACCGGTGCTGCCTGATATCCGTTAGCAGAACTTCTGGGAAGAATAGCTTTGTCATATGAGAATTCTTCGTCGGGCATAAGTTCTGTGCCATTTATTCGGCTTGTTGCGAGAATCACGTTGTTTACACGTGCCGCACTTCCTCCAAGACCTGTTTTATAAGATCCCAGTAAATCACAATAGAGATTAGCCTCAAGTTCAGCTTTAGTATGTTCGGGTTCTTCGGTCTTTGCCTCAATGGTAACAAAACCTTCGGGTGAATTACCCACCTTTGAAACTGCGGAATCAACCGCTGATTTATCAACATCGCATTTGAGTTTTTCGGGAATGACAACTATTTTGCCGTCGTCACCTTTTTCGTAATAAGCATCAACTGCATCTGCGGTGAGCCATTTGTATACTTCGTCCAAGTTAAATGGTTCGGGCTCCATGTCAGCAGGAACAATTGTTATGGCTTCAAATTTCATGTTGCATATCTGTGATTCTACAGTTGATGTTATAAGGCCTCTGTCCGCTTTAACACCTTTTACCTTATTGTGAACTGTGATTTTGCCAGGTTCAATAGTGAATGTGTATCCTACAGGTTCTTGTTCATAAGGTGAGGCAACACTGTTGACTTTATTATTGAAAACCTCTTCATCGTAATATATTACAGGGTCAATAACTATTTTGTTAAAGAGATGGCTTATAAATGAAATGGCACGTCCTATTGAATTGCTATGCTTTCCATGGTCAAAGGCACGTGCAGCAGTTTCGTTGTTAAGGAATTTAACATTTAGCTCATCTATTGAAAGCTCATCCCGTGAATCGTTGCATACAAGGGGAATACTGAACCCTGAAATTTTATCAGCAGAATATTTTGCATCAAGCTTTTCAAGAATTTCATTTTCAGTAAGCCCTTCAACAGAGATGTCAGCAACATATACATTTGGAAATGCTGTGTCATAGTCCGACACATAAGCTGAAACGGCTAATAATCCCACAATAAAGACAAGTACAACTGTCAAAAGAACTATAAGTACCTTCTTTGATGACTTGTTTTTGTTTTTTGGTTTATCTGCATCAATTGAATTAATTTTTGCAGATTTGTCCTCGGTTTTAACAGACATAACACTCACTCCTGATTATTTGTTTCTATTATGTAAAAAAGTCGAATCCCCTCGACTTTTATTCAGTTTATCATGCATTGCGCTAAAAATCAAGAGAATTTGACAAAATATATATATAAAAATCGTGTAAAATATATTTTGTGTTGTCAAAATGGTTTAAAAATAGTATATGAAACAAATCTTTATATAATGCTGGCAAAATATTTATAATAAAAGAAAGCAAAAACCCGTCGCTCATAGAATATTTCCTATGAACGACGGGCTAAATTCACCCTTATATAAATTCGGTAACGTGTGCAAGAAGTGCACCGCCCAATGCCTCGTTGGACTCGCAGTCAATCATACTGCTTATTGAAACTGTATAGCCGTCAACGCTGTCACCTTTAGGTGGACATTTAATATCACTCATAGGGATAAAACCCTGTTCGTGAAAGAGGTTATCCCAATCTGTTTCAAAAAACTCGCTGTATATTATTTTAACATCGTGACGGAGAAAGTTTCGAAGATTTCCAATGTCAGGCAGATCAAGGTTGAGCATTTTTCTTAAAACATATTCGCGTATAATATTCTTGTCAGTAAGTCTGTCCTTGGAATATTCAACAAGCCCGTGGGCAATAGTGAAATAATCGTCCTCGGATAAATTTTCCTTAAATTGCAATAATGCTGAAATAATGGGGTCTTGGGTTATTTTATCAAAAATAAATAAATTCATTTTAAGCACCTGATTTCAAAAATTCTTATTTGCAAGAGTCCAGAAGTTCAAGGGCAAGCCTGGTGTTTTCTGCAGCTTTTACTTCGGAATCCTTTCCCGCCTCTGTGAGTTTTTCCACAAGAGCCTGTCTGTTTGATACAATTTTATCTATATATCTTTTCAAACTGAGAGGATTAATTTTTTCTACGTTTTCCATAAGGTCTTGCCCCAGATAATCCATAACTGCATCAACCTTTGGGTCGTAAGTCAAACCTATTACAGGAGTACTTGTTTTCGCAGCATAAATCAGGGTGTGCAGGCGCATGCCAATAATAAACTCTGCTCCTCCAACAATTCCAAGCAATTGCTGTGGTGTAACAACTCCGCGAAGAAGATATCCTTTTTCTTTCATTAAACTGATGATGCTTTGGGAAATCGGGGTATCATTATGTTCCTGCATGGGTATGAACAAGGGTTCTATATCATATTTCGTTTTGATATAGTCCGCTGTGTCGGCTATAATTTGCTCCATATCAGAAGAGGCGTATTTCCAGGGGCGGATTGCAATTCCGCAGTATTTTTTTCCTGCAGGAATACCTGCCTTTTCTACAAGCATAGCCGATTCTTCCGAACTTGCAGGCACAAGGTTAAATGCAGGGTCTGCGGTTACAAGAATTTTGGGCTTTGTAACATTAAAATTCCTAAGCTCTTCAAGGGAAGAAGGTTCACGAAGAGTAATAAGGTCAACGCTGTTTAGCACTTTCTCTATTTTACTGTGGTTCGCTTCGTTTGTAATGGGACCTATTCCGTTGGCGTATAGCATAACCTTTGCACCAAGACGTTTTGCCATACCGATTATGGTAAGATAATAAGCAAGGGATTTGTCCGATGTTACATCTTGTATCAGACTTCCTCCACCGCTGATAAGGAGTCGGGTCTTCCGCATTGCCCAGAATATTTTAAACAGGTTAAAGCGGTTTATGGCATCAATCCCATATACGGTCTTGGTTTCCTGCGGGTCATTGGAAAGGGCGAGAATACGAAGGTCGGGACGTTTCTGACTCAAACTGTCTACCATAGCCTTTAAGATTGAGTCATCACCGCTGTTATGAAATCCGTAGTAGCCTGAAATCATAATGTCGATTTTGCCCTTTGATGTCCGAACAGGATTGGTAAGCAGATATGTGTCGATATCGTCAAATTCCCTTTTGTCAACTTCGTTTATCTTACTGTTTTTTATAATGGAAACATACATCTTTGTGGCATCGTCTGCCATGGTGTCTACAGAATAGTGGGTTCTGACCACTTCACGTGCATATTTGCCAAGCCTTTGCTGTTCTTCAGGTGTAGATTTAAGTATGGTAAGAATATCACTTTTTAGTTGTTCAGCGGTGGTTTCGCCACAGCCTCGGCAACAGAAGTTTGTATCAATGGAAACTTTAAGCTTGTCCTCGTCAAATATTCCGATATAACCTTCGTTGCCTGCAATAATAGATGGCTTTTCGCAAGCCATAGCCTCAAGGGCAGCACGACTTACGCCGATGAACATGTCTCCGCTTGCAACAAAGCGGTTTATGTCGGTACGGCTGCCTGTGGTAATAATTACAGGTCTGTCAAGACTTTTATTTACAGCCTCTGCCTCGGCTTTGATATTGTCATAGTCGTTTCCGCCGCCTACAACCAGAATTTCAAGATTAGGTATTTCTTTGCACAAATCCGGAGTAATTTCTATAAGCTTGTGTGCAGCATAGCTGCGGTCGGTATCCATACGGCTGACGTAAACAATGCGGGTCTTGTCCTCCTTAAGACCGAATTCTTCTGCAATACCTGAAAAATCAGTGTTGGCAGAGAACTTGTCAAGGTCAATGCCGTTAATGGTAACCCGTATTTTTTCATCTTCAATACCATAGCTTTTAATCAGGTAATCCTTGATGTCATCACTTACAGAGAGGGTTCTGTCTCCCCAGCAGGTGAGATAGTTGTATGGGAATTTTGTGGAGAAAACCCAATGGGCTGTGGTTACAAAACGGAAGTGATATTTTCTGTGGAGTTGTCCGCACAAAAACGCAGGAATACGGGCGTGGGCGTGGACAACATCAATCTGATAGTCGAAAATAATATCCTTGAGCATTTTATATGCGCGTTTCATGCACACAGGATTTTTTGTGTGAAAAGGTACTTTTATATGGCGGATTCCTGCTTCCTCAAGTTCCTTTTCGTAAGCGCCGCCGTTGGATGCTACGATGATTTCAATACCGCGACGGGCAAGGGCTTTGGAAAGCTCTACAATATGAGTTTCCGCACCGCCGATATCCAGTTTCATGGTTGCCATTAAAACACGCATAGTCATTCTCCTTTTTTGCAGTAATTGTATTTTTATATTTTATAACAGAATTGGTAATGTGTCAATCGCAATAAGCTAAATGTAAGATTAAAGCAACATAAAATTATCAGAAAGCAAAAGTTTGACAAAGTACCTATAATATGTTAAAATATTTCGAAATGCAAAAGAAGATAAATTCAGGAGGACAGATATGCAGTTTGTTATGGACTGTTTAGGGGTAAACAGCAGAGGAAATCTTGAAATGGGCGGATGCGACCTTGCGGAAATTGCAAGGGAATTCGGTACTCCTGCCTATGTTATGGATGAGAATAAAATAAGAGAAAATTGCAGGGCGTATACAGACGCCATTGATGAATATTACGACGGTAACGGTCTTGCTCTCTATGCCAGCAAGGCCTTATCCTGCAAGGCTATGTATCGCATTATGAAAGAGGAACGCATGGGTGTTGATGTGGTATCGGGTGGTGAACTCTACACAGCAATATCCGCAGGCTTTCCGGCAGAGAAGATATATTTCCACGGAAATAACAAAACCGAGAGCGAGATAAGACTTGCCATTGAAAATAATGTGGGACGCATTATAGTCGATAATGTGAATGAGCTTGAAACAATAGAGCGGATTTCCGGGGAAATGGGTGTTATAACAGACATTCTTTTCCGGATTAAGCCGGGAATTGATGCCCACACCCACAGTTTTATCCAGACAGGTCAGATTGACTGTAAATTCGGCGTTGCTCTGGAAAACGGAGAGGCTCATGACTTTGTTAAAAAGGTATGTGCCATGAAGAATGTTAACCTTGTAGGTGTTCATTGTCACATAGGTTCGCAGATTTTCGAGCTTGACCCATTTAAGCTTGCGGCAAAGGTGATGCTTGGATTTATTGCTGACATAAAGAGGGATTTTTCCCTTGAGATAAAAGAGCTGAATTTAGGCGGCGGTTTTGGTATAAAATATGTTGAGGGAGATACCCCCATTGATTTTGGTAAATATATCAAGGCGGTATCAGAGGTTGTAAATACCGAGTGTGAAAGACTGGGACTAACAAGACCGCGTATTATTATGGAACCGGGACGTTCAATCGTTGCAACAGCGGGTTTGACCCTTTATACGGTGGGTAATGTAAAGGAAATTAAGGATGTCCGCACTTATGTTTCGGTAGACGGCGGAATGTCCGATAACCCGAGGTTTATTATGTACGGTGCGGAGTACGATGCTCTTTTGGTTAAAAATCCTAAAGGAGAGCGTGTTATGACCGCCACGGTTGCAGGAAAGTGCTGTGAATCGGGAGATATTCTCATAGAGAATGCAAAACTCCCCAATACAAAAGCAGGGGATATTTTGGCGGTGCTTACAACAGGTGCTTATAACTATTCTATGGCAAGTAACTACAACAGAATTCCCCGTCCTCCTGTTGTGATGTTAAAGGACGGCAAAGCAAGTCTTGCTGTCAGACGGGAAACCTACGAGGATATTATTGCCTGCGATTTATAGAAAGGAAGAATGAAATGCTTAGAGCTTTATTTGGCAGTGGAATGCCCTTTGGTCAGGTGATTGTTCATGTACTGATTTCGGTTTTTTGTGTGTTTTTATCCCTGACAATTCATGAGATGTGTCATGGAATTGCCGCAAGACTTATGGGTGATAAAACTGCGGAAAGAATGGGCAGGATTTCGTTAAATCCCCTTCATCATCTTGACCCATTTGGTGCATTGTGCCTGTTGCTGTTTGGTTTTGGTTGGGCAAAGCCTGTGCCTATAAATCCGTGGAACTTCAAAAACAGAAAGTTCGGTATGGCACTCAGTGCTTTAGGCGGACCTGTGTCAAACTTCATTCTTGCGTTTATTGCACAGATAGGTGTTGTTGCCATAGGCTCCATGACCTTTTCTACCGCAGGATTTTCTTTTAAACTTGCAGAGGTTTGCTATCTTTTGTGTTACTATATGGTGTTCTTTAATCTGGGCTTGGGGATTTTCAATCTTATTCCCATACCGCCTCTTGATGGGTCGAAGGTTTTAAATGCCATTCTTCCCGAACGCATATATTTCAGAATAATGGAATATGAGCGCTATGGATTTATAGTGTTGATAATACTGATAAATATGCCGTTTTTCAATGGAATTTTAAACGCGTGCGAAAATGGAATTCTTAATTTGTATAATTCGATTATAGGTTTGTTTATTTAAAAAGGTGTTTTTATGGAGCAGTTAAGTTTTAAACTTGAAAATTTTGAGGGACCTCTTGACCTTTTGCTTACCCTTATTAAAAAAAATAAGGTAAGTATATATGATATCCCTATCTCCATGATTCTTGACCAGTATCTTGAGGTCATGCAGGAGATGAAAGAGATGGACTTGGAGGTTTCCAGTGAATTTTTGGTTCTGGCGGCAACATTGCTCCAGATAAAGTCAAAGATGCTTCTTCCTGATCCGGAGGAGGAAAATGAAGACGGAGTTGACCCGAGAGAAGAACTTGTAAAGCGGCTTATTGAGTATAGCAAGGTAAAGGGTGCGGTAGAGTTTTTAGAGCCTCGGCAGAATATAGGTGCATCAATGTTTTACAGAGTACCAGAGGCTATCGAAAGACCTCCTGCTGAATGGAATTATTCCAGCCTTACGGCAGAAAATTTATGGTATGGATACATACGTGCCTATGAGAGATTAGAGCGTAAACAACCACCTCCAAAACATTCATTTGAGGGAATTGTAGGACATGAAAAGGTTTCTGTAAGAAAAAAGGTTTCTAATATCTGGAAGCGTCTTATGAGTAAGAGTAAGATGATGTTTAAGGAGCTTTTTAAAGGAGTTAAATCAAAGCCCGAGGCGGTTGCATCATTTTTAGCGGTGCTGGAGTTGGTTAAGCTAAAGAAAATAAGGGTAGAATACGGAGAGGAAAACGATTTTTCCAACCCGCATATTTATCGTAATGATAACGATGTTGACCTTAGCAGTATTGAGGATTAGTAAAGAGGAAATATTATGGAAATAAGAGATATACAGGCGGTTATAGAGGCGGTGCTTTTTGCCGCAGGTGATGCAGTTGAACTTGAAAAACTTGCGGACATTGTGGATGTGGACAAGCGTTCGCTGAGGGGAATCCTTAAAAAGATGATGGATGAATATACTTTTGAGCGCAGAGGCGTTCATATTATTCGACTTGAAGACTCTTATCAGATGTGTACAAGAGGAGAGTTCCACGATTATATTGCCATGCTTGCAGAACCCAGAAGAAAACAAAATCTTTCAGCAGCGGCTATGGAGGTTTTGGCTATTGTGGCGTACAAGCAACCTGTTACAAGAACCACCATCGAGCATATACGCGGTGTGAACTGTGATTATATAGTAAATCGCCTTATAGAGAAAAATCTTATAGAAGAAGTAGGGCGACTTGATGCTCCGGGCAGACCTATTCTTTTTGGAACAACACAGGAATTCCTCCGTTGTTTTGGTATAACGGGAATTGAAGACCTTCCTGATTTTGAATCCTTTGGAGGAAGCGAAGAGATGGGTGATCAGATAGAAATGGAATTCGAACAGGAGCAGATGGAGGAAACTGTAACAAGTGCCATGACAGAAGAAACTCTGCAGAGCGAGGAAGTAACAGAGGAAATGGTTGAATGAACGGGTTTAAGGAGAGGTGGTTTTGTTGAAGATTGTATTGCTTGTTATACTGGCAATTATTCTTTTGATTGCAGGGCTACTCTTTACCGTTACATGGAATAAATGGCAGATTTATGTTCACTTTAAGGATAAAAGGCTTTTTGTAGAGCTTCGCGGGATTTTCTATAAAAAAGTTCTTGTTGACAGAGACTTTACTGAAAAACAGGAAAATGATACAAAAATGGAAAAACCTGAAAAAAAAACAAAGCTTGAAGATAATAAATCTGGACTTTTAGAACGTTTTAAGACTGATAAAGACAGGATTTATACAAAAGAAACAGGGTATGACCATCAGGGCTTTAAAGATGTAATAGCTGACTATAAAGAGGTCATAGGACAAATAAAAGGAGTGCTTGGTGTCTTCTTCGAGAGCATGAGATACAAAATAGAAATTCCGCTTATCCGTATAAAACTTGATTTCGGTACGGGTAATCCTGCTCATACAGGAATGCTTTTTGGCGGAATATGGGGAGCGGTTGGTACCATGTATCCTGTTGCAAGTCGATATCTTGATGTTGCATATCCCTTAATGGAGGTTACTCCCGATTTTAATGGACCGCGTTTTGATTTAGAGGTTAAGAGTATAATTAAGGTAAGGCCGGCACATATTATAAATGCGTTGTTAAAACGCGAAGTATGGGCGGCGATTACTTATTTCTATAAAAATTTTATTAAAGGAAGTGTAGAAAATGGCTGAAAACAAACATCCAATAGAGGGAATTATGTTCACGGCTCTTCAGGGTCTCAAGGACATGATTGATGTAAACACAATTGTAGGTGATGCAATTACTGCTCCTGACGGAACTGTGATTATTCCTATTTCAAAGGTTGCCATCGGTTTTGGCGTTGGTGGCTCGGAATTTGAAAAGGCAAAGAATGTAAAGGGCGGACAGACAGGTGACCCCAAGAATATGTTCGGTGGTGCTACAGGTGGCGGTATCTCTTTGACTCCCGAGGCTTTTCTGGTGGTTGGCAACGGAAAGATAAGAATGATCTCCGTGACACCGCAGAACAGTATCTATGACAGATTGCTGGATTTGGTTCCTGAGGCAATTGACAAGGTTTCCGAAGCATTTTGCGGAAAAGATAAGGTTGAGGTTACAATAGACGACCTTGATGAAGAGGATTTTGCAGAATAATAGTTATTTTAAATCACCTCGACCTGACGGTTGAGGTGATTTTTTAAGCAGGAAGAAAATAGGTATAAATTTCTCCGCTAATGGTTATAATATTATAAAAATTAAAAAAACTTGCAAAAACCACAAAAATAGTGTATAATACCAAATGAGTGATTTGTTCGGATTTTGTACTTTTAAAAAGTATGTTAAAAATGTATTTAAAATGAGCGGATTAGTTTAATAATGAAAGTAAAAGAAAGGCTTGGAGCGTGAAAGATAGTCTTCCTCTTCTTTTGTTGTATGAAAAAAAAGGAGGTAAAAATTTGAAAAAAGCAAAAAAAATAAAAGTGATACCCCTTGGGGGACTTCATGAGATAGGTAAAAACCTTACTGTGTTCGAGGGGGATAACGACGTTGTTATTCTTGATTGCGGTATGGCTTTTCCGGATGATGATATGTTGGGTGTTGACATAGTTATTCCTGATATAACATATCTTCATAAGGTAGCGGATAAAATCCGCGGTATTGTGCTCACTCACGGGCACGAGGACCATATAGGAGCACTTCCTTATGTGCTTAAGGAGTTTAATGTTCCTGTATATGGAACAAGACTTACCTTAGGAATTTTAGAGAATAAACTTAAAGAACACGGACTTTTAAACAGTGTAAAGCTGATATCAGTAGAGGCAGGAGAAACTGTACGTCTTGGAGAATTTCAGGCAGAATTTATCCATACAAATCACTCTATAGCGGACGCGGTTGCAATTGCACTTCATACCCCTGCAGGTATTTTGCTCCACACAGGCGATTTCAAGATAGACCCTACTCCAATTGACGGAGGAATGATAGACCTTGCACGTTTTGGTGAGCTCGGTAGAGAGGGAGTCCTTGCCCTGTTTTCAGACAGCACCAATGCAGACCGTCCAGGTTATACCATGAGTGAGAGTTCTATTGGACCTACCTTTGACAACCTCTTTGAAAGAGGTGCAAACAGACGAATTATAATTGCAACATTTGCCTCTAATATACATAGAGTGCAGCAAATTATAAATTCAGCGGCAAAATTTGGCAGAAAGGTAGCAGTTTCAGGGCGTAGTATGGTAAACGTGCTCAATGCGGCAATCGAGCTTGGATATCTGAATATACCCCAGAATACCTTGATTGATATAGATGAGATCAATCGTTATCCAAAGGAGAAAATAGTTATTGTAACAACAGGCAGTCAGGGGGAGGAAATGTCAGCGCTTACAAGAATTGCCCTATCAATACACAAAAAGATAAATATAGAGCCGACTGATTTGGTCATTATCTCTGCAAGCCCAATTCCAGGTAACGAAAAGGCGGTTTCCAATGTGGTAAACGAGCTATTAAAGCATGGAGCAGAGGTTGTCCATGAAAAGCAGGATAATGTTCATGTTTCGGGACATGCGTGCCAACAGGAACTTAAAATTATCATCTCTCTTGTTAAACCTAAATATTTCATTCCTGTACACGGAGAATATCTCCATCTTTGCAGGCACAGAGATCTGGCTCTGCAGACAGGAATGGAGTCTAAAGATATTTTCCTTATGGAAATCGGTAAGGTGCTTGAGTTATCTGAAAACAGTGCAAAGATTATTGGTCATGTTCCGTCGGGCAAGGTTTTGGTTGATGGCCTTGGCGTAGGCGATGTAGGAAATATTGTTCTTCGTGACAGGAAGCATCTTGCCGAAGACGGTATTATAATAGTTGTTCTGACCATAGACAAGGTAACAGGCGAGTGTACCGCAGGGCCCGATATAATTTCAAGGGGCTTTGTGTATGTAAGAGAGTCTGAGGATTTAATGGAGGCTGTAAAAGAGGTTGCAACAGAGGTTGTAGAGGATTGTACAAGCCGTGAGATTGTAGATTGGGCAACCCTGAAAAACGGAATTAAAAACGAAGTGGGAGGATTTTTGCTTAATAAAACAAAGCGTCGGCCTATGATACTGCCTATTATCATGGAAGCGTAAGGGATGTAAAAAAAGTCCATAATAAACAAACCGCGCCAAAACAGAGGATTTGGTGCGGTTTGCTCGTTTATAATTATCTTGTTCTGCCAAACACGTGGCATTACAAGGGAGGCCTACAGCGCGTCAATATAACTTAAAATGACATGTTCAGAGAGGGGGGGGGACCTCTCTTTTTGTTATAGCAAAAATATACTATTTTAAAGCAAATTTTACGTACAAAAATATATTTTTATATGTTATTATTAAAATGGAAAGTTGAATGTTTTAAAGGGGATTTGGGAATGAAAAGATTAAAAATATTTGGTAGATTTGTAGCCGCTTTTCTGGTTTTGCTGATGATTACAGGGGTTGTACCCCAAATGTCTTATGCTGCAGACCCGGGAGAGGATTTGTTTTTATATCCTGCTCCGCGAAATATTACTTACAATAGCGGTGGTTTCATTTTAACCGACGGATATATTGAAAGTGATAACGCCTCTTTAAAGGCTATTGATAAAATATGCAGGGACGTC
This sequence comes from Ructibacterium sp., assembly GCA_045542095.1. GTDB lineage: Bacteria > Bacillota > Clostridia > Monoglobales > Monoglobaceae > Ructibacterium. The sequence goes on along the minus strand of JAZQKJ010000008.1, from coordinate 28,176 downwards.
CTTGAAATAACAGGGATTAACCTTAAAAAGAACACAGGTTCATTGGTTGTAAAAATAGAAAAGGACGATAGCCTTGATGAACAGGGATACTCTCTTTTTATTGCATCTGATGGAATAAAAATTAAATATAAGGATGAACAAGGTGCCTACTGGGCGGCAGCTACATTTTATCAGATTTTATGGCAGGTAAAGACAAATCTGCCATGTTTAACTATCGAAAATGACCATCCTGATTTTAAATTCCGTGCTTTTGATATGGATATTTCACGTAACAGAATTCCAAAGCTTGAAACATTAAAAAGTATTGTAGACACAATGTCAAGCTTGAAGTTCAATCAGTTTTTCCTATATTTAGAAGGATATTCCTATGCTTATGAGAGCTATCCTGATGCATGGGAGAATGCTGTGCCGCTTAAACCGTCTGAAATAGCGGAACTTACTGAATATGCACAGGAAAGGTACATAGAACTTATTCCTGCTCAAAACTCCCTCGGACACAGCGCAAAGGTTGTAAGTGCATACCCATCCCTTGGAGATACACCCGCGGGGCAGGTTTTGAATGTATTCAAGCCTGAAACGCAGAAATATTTATCCGACATTTACGATGATTTATATGACGGTTTTGATACAGGATATCTTCAGGTGGGCGGCGATGAAACCACATTCGACATTTCAAACGGTACTGCTGCAAAATCCTGGAAAGAATTAAATCCCGAAAAAGAGCCTGATAACAATAGTGTTTATCTGGATTCAATGAAGGTTATTTATGATCTTGCAAAAGAAAAAGGAAAGACTATGATGTACTGGTCGGATATGATAGTAAGGTACGAAGTATATGATATTGCAAAAGAAATGATGCCAGATGCAATAGCCATGAACTGGTGCTATTATGCAGGAACGGCAGGATATGCAAGGTTTGACTATTCAAGTAAGGGGCTTAGCGGAGCGGGAATTCCATTCTATGTTTGTCCGGGTGACCAGTCATGGTCAACCATTGTTGGCAACACTTCTGAACTTCGGGCAAACGCACAGAATGCGGCAATAAAGGGCAAGCAGTATGGAGCAATAGGTTATTGCATGACAAACTGGGGTGACGGCGGACACTATCAGAATTTAATAACAACATATCCGGGACTTGCTTATGCTGGCGGACTTTCATGGTGCTATGACACCAACACGAATGATGTAAACAGCTATGAAAAGTATCTTAATATGTTTGTGTATCAGGATAAGACAGAAACCATAAGCCAGGCATTTTCCAAGATTGCAGACTATAAAAAAGAGAGCGGACTCAGCGGAGATATCCCAAAATGTATGATGAACGATACATGGAACAGCCTCAACTCGGCATCTTTTCTGTGGAAGCCGATGAATACAAATGGTGATTCCACTATTGACGTTACCGAGAGAGATGCACTGATTGAAAAATGTGAAAAGGTATCGGGGGATATAGAGGAATTTCTGGATATTCTGTCAAAATCCGATATGCAATCAAAAGAAAAAGACCTTCAGTACAGAGAGCTCAAAAATACTGCACAGACGTTAAAAATAACCGTTGACTATATGGCAATTCGTGCCAAGCTATTAACAGGTGGAAACATAACAGCACCGGTTTCAAACTTCTATGAATTATCGGGTGATGTTATGGAAAGTGCGGACGAATTTGCAGAGGTTATAGAAGATTTCAGGTATATCTGGGGTCAGCGTGATTTGGTGAATAATCTTAGTTCAACTCAGGTGCAGTTTAAAAATATCAGCACATTTTTTAAAACAAAATTAGGCTTTACAAATACTTATTATGATGATACAGAGGAAAACCTGTTTTTGATGACGCCTGATACAATCGGTTCGGTTTCGTCAGCTGCAGGTGGTGTAGCAGGGACTACAACTTGGACAAATTCAGGAATATTTGTGCCGTCGGTAACCATCAGTCAGATAGGTGGAACAACCGTAGAACGGCTGAAAAAAGTAGAGGCTGACAAGGCTTTGTATATTGCCGATAATAGCTTTGTTTATGATGCTAAAGCGGCTGTAAACGGCGGTTACCATAGCTACGACAGTGCATCCCAAAAACTTATGCCTGTTGTGGGATTTCCTGCAATTATCCCTGCCGACGGTAAGTATAAGTTTAGTGCTAGAGTAAAGTATAAATCGGGAAAAGCGGTTAATACCGATACGGTTATGTTTAGCGGTTATGCGAATAAAACTTCGGATTCAGGCGTAATGACATTGGGGGATACTGCTAATTGGAATATATCTGATCCTGACAAGGACGGTTGGTATAATATTGAAATCGAATTTAACGCAGAGAACTGTCAGGGAGCATCTTTAAATCTGTTGCCTGATACAAGTGTTACAGATGATGAACTCCGTGTTGCTGATTACAGGTTAACCTGCAGCGAGATTTCCAAGGTGGTAATCTCATCTTTCCATGAAAAGACCTCAACGGTTTACGTGGGAGAAGAAATAACAGTACCCGGTGCTGTTTCCAACGGAAAAGAGAAAATCATAATAACTGCAAAAACTCCGTCGGGAAGCGAAAAGACGGTTAGCGTAGGTGATAAAATAAGCATAGAGGGAGAGGGTGCTTATACCCTTACATATACATCGGATGATGCCGCTGAACCTCTTGTTATTACCTTTAATGCAGAGTATGCTTACAGGGATTTACAAAAGCTTATTGATAAAGCAGAGGTTATGGATTTGAGTAAGTATACAGCTGAAACCGTTGCAGCCCTCAACACGGAAATAGCAGAGGCAAAGGCTGTAATTGCCGATGAAACCTCAACCAGAGCGGATTTTGATACAGCTATGACAGAACTTGAAACGGCAAGGTTGGGATTAAAGCTTAAGAGAACTTTCGTAGACGGCAGTAAAATAACCGTTACGGCCAATAATGATGTGTGGAAAACCTATGTTTTAAGTAACTGTGTCGATGGAAAAGAAGACACCTATACATATATTGGGGATTATCAGATTGTTGGTGACTATATTCAGTTTGAGTTTAGTGAGCCTGTTACAATAGACGGTGTGCAGATTATAAATAATCAGGGAAATGACTATTTGGGTCAGGGTGAATTTCAGGTGTCAACCAACGGTGAGGATTGGGAATTTATAGGGAATGTGGTAAGCACAGCTGACCAGACCATAGATTTCGATGCCGCCGAAATATCCTATGCAAGAATTATATGTACCAAGGATGTCAGATATTGGTGGAAGTTGAGCGAAGTTCGTTTCTACATACATGTACCCGATAGCGTAAGCGGAAACTATATTGTATCGGGTATGTCGGTAGTAACGGCAAATGCAGAGGATAAATACACAAACAGCTATAACAGTACGTATCCTATGACTAACGTCATTGACGGAAAAAAAGATACAATGGGTGCAAATGCGTATTATTTCAAAACGGCAGGAGCCTCGTCAAAAAGTATCACGGTTATTGATTTAGGAGATGACTATCTGTTAAAGGCGGTTGAAGTTTCCCTTCCGTCAACGGCACAGATTACAGAGGCATTTAACAGTGTATCGCCTGTTTCCACGTACAAAAAGATGAACGAGAACGGAGCGGGCTTGTATGTTTCAAATACCGTTCCGAAAACAAGTGATTTTTCAGGCTTTGATATAGCGGACACAAGTAAGGCAGAAGACCTGGTACGGTTGACGGTGGGCGGCGATAAGCTATCCTACGGTAACTGGGACCCTGAAGCCCGCGGAACAGGAGCCTGTAACGAGCTTCCGGAGGGTAAGACATACAGATATCTTACAATCTGGACACCATTCGGAGGAGGTCATGCTTTAAGTGAAATCAAGGTTAAAGTTGCAGGAAAGGCAGAAGAACTTCCGGCACCTTATGTAAAAGCAGAGGTTAAGGAGAGTATACAGCAAACCAACACGGCGTACACTGTTACGGTAATACCTTTTAACTTTGTTACAATGGACAAATACATTCTTGCAGGATTTAAAGGGGAGGTCCTTATGTATTTCTCGAAGTTTGAGTTCGGTAAAGGAAATGCGGAATTTACGGTGCCCAATAACCTTGATGAAATAAAGGTTATGGTATGGGAAAACGACGAAAGTTTAAAACCTGTTTGCAAGAGTCTTTGTATTCCAAAAGAAGAGTTTTTTGCTAAATAAAAGCTGACGTAAAAGGTCCCTTAAAAAAAGGGACTTTTTTTGTGCAATTTTTGCTTAATTTTGTCTGTGTTTTTCTTGACAAAATCGGGGTTTATTAGTACAATATGAAGATGGAATTAAATTCGGATTTTGTGCCCGAAATAAATATATGGAAATGGAGAGCGGTTATGAGTATAAAGCGACTTTTTGTTGAAAAGAAAAAAGGATTTGATATCGAGGCAAAGGCTATGTGCCGTGACCTGAAAGAAAATTTAGGTCTGGCAGGGCTTAAGGACGTAAGGATAATCAACCGTTATGATGTTGAAGGTCTTACCGATGCAGAGCTGGAGATTACAAAGCCTACGGTTTTTGCAGAGCCACAGGTTGATAATCTCACCATGGAAAGTCTGGAGATTACAGACGGTAAATATTTTGCTATGGAATATCTCCCGGGTCAGTTTGACCAAAGAGCCGATAGTGCGGCACAGTGCGTGCAGATTATGACAGGAGGGGATAAGCCCAAGGTTCGTACTGCGAAAATCGTAGTTTTAATTGGTGATATCACAGAAGAAGAACTTCACAGTGCAGAAAGCTATTGCGTTAACCCTGTTGAGTCAAGACTTGCAAGCCTTGAAAAGCCTGAAACTCTGGAGGATAACCTTGATATTCCCGAGGATGTTAAAAATCTTGAGGGATTTATCGAGGCTGATGAAGAGGGACTTAAGGGCATCATAGCATCTATGGGTCTTGCTATGGACCTTGATGACATAAAATTCTGTCAGGCATATTTTAAAGATACAGAGAAGCGTAACCCAACTATTACAGAGGTTCGCATGATTGATACATACTGGTCTGACCATTGCCGTCACACCACATTTTCAACAATCCTTGATAATGTTGAAATTAAGGACAAGCTCATTGCCGATACTTATAACGACTATTTGGAATCAAGAAAGTATGTTTATGGCGACAGAAAGAAGAATATCTGTCTTATGGATGTTGCGACCATGGCTGTTAAGGAGCTTAAAAAGAGAGGCCTTTTAAAGGCACTTGACGAGTCTGAAGAAATCAATGCTTGCTCTATTGAGGTTAAGGCCGAGATGGAAGACGGCACAACTGAGGACTGGCTTGTGATGTTCAAGAACGAAACCCATAACCACCCAACAGAAATTGAACCATTCGGCGGAGCGGCAACCTGTCTTGGAGGTGCAATCCGTGACCCGCTGTCAGGACGTTCTTATGTATACCAGGCTATGCGTGTAACAGGCTCAGGTGATCCAAGAGCTACTCTTAAGGATACTATGAAAGGTAAGCTTCCACAGCGTAAGATTACTGTTGGTGCGGCACAGGGTTACAGTTCTTACGGTAACCAGATTGGTCTTGCCACAGGTCAGGTAGCAGAGGTTTATGACGAGGGCTATGTTGCAAAGCGTATGGAAATCGGTGCGGTTATTGCGGCTGCTCCCAAAGAAAATGTTATCCGTGAAGTTCCGGAGCCGGGCGATGTTGTTATTCTCCTTGGCGGTATGACAGGTCGTGATGGTTGTGGCGGTGCAACAGGCTCCTCAAAGGCACATGACGACAGTTCGTTAGAGAGCTGTGGAGCAGAGGTTCAAAAGGGTAATGCTCCTGTTGAACGTAAAATTCAGAGACTGTTCCGCAAAAAAGAGGTTACAACCCTTATCCGTCGTTGTAATGACTTTGGTGCAGGAGGCGTATCTGTTGCAATCGGTGAATTGGCAGACGGTCTTTGCATAAATCTTGATAAGGTTCCCAAAAAGTACGAGGGACTTGACGGAACTGAGCTTGCAATTTCCGAGTCACAGGAGAGAATGGCAGTTGTTGTTCGTGCTAAAGATGCAGAAAAGTTCATTAAAGAGGCAGATATAGAGAATTTAGAGGCTGTAATCGTTGCAGATGTAACAGATACTAACCGTCTTGTTATGAACTGGCGTGGTAAGACAATCTGTGACATCAGCCGTGACTTCTTAAATACCAATGGTGCAGAAAAGCATAACGACGTAACAGTTCCAGAGGGTAACTACAGCAGTGAACTGTTTGAGTTTGCACCAAAGGGTAACACGTGGGAAGAAAAAATAACCGACCTTATGGGCAATTTAAATGTTGCATCACAGAAAGGTCTTGTAGAGCGTTTTGACAGTACAATCGGTGCATCATCAGTGTTTATGCCTTATGGCGGTAAAAATCAGCTCACTCCGCAGCAGAACATGGTGGCAAAGCTCCCTGTAATCCACAAAGAAACCAACACAGCTACAGTTATGGCTTACGGATATAACCCTAAAATTTCAAAGGCGAACCCATTCCTGGGTGCAGTTTATGCAGTTGTTGATTCTGTAACCCGTGCAGTATGTGCAGGTGCAGACTATAAAGATATTTATCTTACATTCCAGGAATACTTTGAACGCCTTGGCACAGACCCAAGCCGTTGGGGCAAGCCTCTTTCTGCACTTCTTGGTGGATATCTTGCACAGGAGAAGCTGGGTATTGCGGCAATCGGTGGTAAGGACAGTATGTCAGGTTCATTTAATGATATAGACGTACCACCAACCCTTACATCATTTGCGGTTGCACCTATCAATGTAAAGGCGGCAACATCAAGCGAGTTTAAGGGCGGAAACAACCTTGTATTCTGGATTAAACCAAAATATGACGAAAATAACATGCCTGATTTTGAGAGCTTAAAGCATCTTTATAGCATGATAACCATGATGCTTAACGATGATAAGATTAATCTTATTCAGTCGGCATGGGCAGTTGGCTACGGCGGTGTTATGGAAGCTATCTGCAAGATGGGCTTTGGTAACAAGATTGGTTTTGAGTTTACAGGCTGTTGTAATAAGTCTGACTTGTTCAAAGCTTGCTACGGAAGTATTATCGTAGAGGTTAAAGGTCTTGGGGCAACAGGTTTCATGGGCGACATGGTTGATGTTGTTAAACTTGGCCACACCATGGAAGAACCTGTAATCATGATAGAGAATGAAACTATCTCACTTGATAATATAATCAAGACATGGGAGAAACCTTTAGAAGAAGTTTTTGCCACAAAGGCAGACTTTGAAGATGTTGGAATGAAGACCTTTGCTTATGGTGAGAGGGTTAACATTAAGCCGGCACAGACTTTTGCAAAGCCACGTATCTTTATCCCTGCATTCCCGGGTACAAACTGTGAATACGATTCTGCCCGTGCCTTTGAGCGTGCAGGCGGCACAGCGGATGTTCAAATATTCAAGAACTTAAAAACTGAGCATATTGAAGATTCAATCAACCGATTTGTAGAGTCTATAAACAATGCTCAAATCGTTATGCTCCCCGGTGGATTTTCCGGTGGTGACGAGCCTGACGGTTCAGGTAAGTTCATAAAAGCGGCATTTGAGAACGAGCGTGTAAAAGAGGCGGTTATGGAGCTTCTTTATAAGCGTGACGGTCTTATGCTTGGTATCTGTAACGGTTTCCAGGCTCTTATCAAGCTTGGCCTTGTGCCTTTCGGCGAAATCAAAAAGGTTGATGATACCTGCCCTACCCTTACATTTAACACAATCGGCAGACACGTTTCGCAGATTGTGTCTACAAGAATTTCATCTGTTAAATCACCATGGTTCAGCGGTGTTGAACTTGGTGATATTCACCAGATTGCAGTATCTCACGGTGAGGGACGTTTTGTTGCAAGCCCTGAGGTTATTGCAGAAATGGAGAAGAATGGACAGATTGCGACACAGTATGTTGATTTAAGCGGCGAGCCTACTTATGAGATGCCATATAACCCCAACGGTTCATATTATGCAATCGAAGGTATTACAAGTGTAGACGGACGTGTTCTTGGTAAGATGGGACATTCCGAGCGTTTCAAGAGCGATGTATTTAAAAATATCCCCGGTAACAAAGACCAGAAGATATTCGAATCAGGTGTAAAATACTTTAAGTAGGAGAATTACCTATGTATAAAGAATCTGCCGAGTATATAAAATCATGTCTGACCGCGGTGCCTGAAATCTGTGTGATTTTGGGCACAGGTCTTGGTGATGTGGCTGATATGATTGAAAATCCAAAGATTATTCCATATGGTGACGTTCCCAATATGCCTGTTTCAACAGTTAAAGGTCATAAGGGACAGTTTGTTACAGGAAAATTTAACGATAGGAACATAATCATTATGCAGGGCAGGGTTCATTTTTATGAGGGATACTCTATGAAAGAGCTTATGCTTCCGGTGCAGATAATGAAAGCTATAGGAGTTAAAACTCTTATTATAACCAATGCATCGGGTGGGATAAACGAAAGTTATTCACCGGGGGATATTGTTATAATTGAGGATCATATAAAATTCGATTTAGACAGTCCTCTTCGTGGTGAAAATCCTGATGAACTGGGTGAAAGATTTTTCGATATGACACAGGCTTATACTCCAAGACTCAAAGAAATAGCCAGAAAAGCTATGAAAGAGCTTTCTATCCCCATAAAATCAGGGGTGTATGCCTATATGGGCGGGCCGCAGTTTGAAACTCCTGCTGAGATCAGGATGCTACGGCTTCTGGGTGTGGATTTGGCTGGGATGTCCACTGTTCCGGAGGTTATAACGGCAGTTCACTGCGGTATGGATGTTCTTGGACTTTCCTGTGTGACCAATATGGCGGCAGGGATGGAAAACGGAGGACTGAATAAAGAAGTGATTGAGAAAGCGGAAGAGGATATAAGAGAAAATCTTAAAAACCTTATTGTAAAGGTGGTTGACTCCATTTGAAAAAGATAGCAAGCTTTACCGTTGACCATAGAAAGATAAACGAAGGGATTTATATTTCAAGGATTGACGGGGATATAGTAACTTATGATATGCGTATGCGAAAACCTAACACAGGTGATGTGCTCTCAAATAGTGAAATGCACTCCCTTGAGCATCTTTTCGCGACGGCTGTAAGAAATTCTGAATTGGGCGACAAGGTGATATACTTTGGACCCATGGGTTGCCAGACGGGTTTTTATCTTCTTATGAGAAATATGAATCATGAGGAAAACCTAAACCTTATAAAAGACACACTGATGGCTGTGATTGATTACCATGGCGAGATGCCGGGTAAAAGCGAGATTGAATGTGGAAACTACAGAAATCTTGATATGGATACTGCAAAAAAAGAGGCAATGAAATTTCTTGAAAAAATAAAAGATAAAACTTTAAATGATATGAATTATTAAAATAGTTTAAGGAGCGATAGCTATGAAAAAAAGACTTGGTATTATCAGTGCAGTTATGACATTTTTTATGATGATGGCAACCATTACGGCTTTTGCTGAAATTGTAAATGGCAATGCAGAACCCTATAGTAAACAGGTTTATGATGTATCAGGCGGGGAAACTTACGCAAATTATCTGATTGATTTTGACGGCAACGGCTCTGATGAACATTTTATAATTAAAAGTAATTACGATTATGACAGCAACACGTATGAATTTGATTTTCAGGTATGGGATGGAGAAAGGAAAATTACAGAGTCATCCTATGCTCAGGCGTCAGGCTATGCAGGAGATTATATAGAGGGAATTATATGTGAGAAAAAGAACGAGCCAAGCCGAAAATATCTTATGCTTAAAGGCTCAATTTACCAAACTGATGACTATGTTTTCTATACTGTAGCAAACGGAAAATGGGTGCAGACAGATAAATGGCATACTGAGTATGCAAGAGGCGAAAGTTTTGATCTGTATGTAAATGGTGTTGCCATGTACAGCGATGATTTTTATAGCATGGTAAATGAATATACACCTATCTGTTCACTTAATCAGCGTCATGGAAAGCTTAATTTACATACCGATATGATAGAAATCGGCAAGAACATGTATTTAAGTGATTGGGCAGAAACAGAGGTTTTATCCGCCAAGGAGCACGGAATTCTGCCTGACAGTTTGACAGATCCTGAATATCGTGGAATAATTACAAGGGAGGATTTTGCAAACCTTGCAGTTACCATGACCGAAAAAATTACAAAAAAAACCCTAGCAACAGCTCCTTCGGGAATATTTTCTGATTGTCAGGATACAGGGGTTTTAAAAGCATATAAAGCAGGTATTGTAAACGGTATATCTGAAAAAGAGTTTGACCCTGAAGGTGTTTTATCAAGGGAACAGCTTGCAACCATGCTAAGCAGAGCGGTGACATATATAGAAAAAGAAACTAAAAAGACTGCGTTTAAAGAGAGCGGTGACTTATCAGCTTTTGTTGACCAAAATCAGGTTTCTGATTGGGCAAAAGAACCGGTAGCGTTACTCAATGCTAATGGCATCATGAAAGGTACAAGCGAAACCGAGCTTTCTCCTAAACAGCTTTGCACAGTAGAACAGAGTATAATTCTTGCATACCGTGTTTACAAAAATATAAGCGGTGCAAAGGATATAACGATTAGAGAAAAAGAAATCAGCTCTGCTTACAAACGTGCTGATATATACGATGGTTGTGACTCGGTTGCACTCTTTATTGATATGCCGGGTGAATGGAAAAGTGTTGTAGGAATTACCGAGTGGGTTGGTGACAACTCTAATGAGGAAGTATTGGTTATACCAAGAGAATGTGGTTCTCTTGTGGAAAAATATGCAGTTGAATTTGGACAATTGAGCAACGGGGAATATGGATATATAAAGAAAGAGTGTGTATATAGTGAGAAGTCTTATGAAGGCTATGCTCTTCTCATAAATGAAATGCAACCAGAGGGTATTCCTCATACAATGATTGTTGTAACATCACCTAACGGTGAATCACGTGAATATGTACTTTCATATTTTGGTGGAGAAAGAACATACGATTTCGAACGTTTTTATTATTAATAAATATAAAGGAGAAAAAGAAATGGCACAAGTAGCAATTGTAATGGGAAGTAATTCGGATTTGCCCGTTGTAAAAGGGGCAATCGATCAGTTAAAGAACTTTGGCGTGGACTTTGAGGCACATGTTATATCAGCCCACCGTACACCTTATCAGGCAGAGGGGTTTGCCAAGAGTGCAAAGGACAGAGGAGTTAAGGTAATAATTGCGGCGGCAGGCAAAGCGGCCCATTTAGGAGGAGTTATTGCGGCATACACAACCTTGCCGGTAATTGCTCTGCCAATCAAGTCATCACTTATGGACGGACTTGATTCTCTGCTCTCTATGGTACAGATGCCAAGCGGTATTCCCGTTGCAACTGTTGCAGTAAACGGAGCGGATAACGCAGGAATTCTGGCGGTGCAGATGCTTGCTCTTGCCGATGAAGAGCTTGCTAAAAAGCTTGAAAAATTTAAGGCGGATATGGCAGACAGTGTTATGGCAAAGGATGCTAAACTTCAGGAAGAACTTAAAAATCTTTAATCAGATACAGGAGGATAATTATGAGTCAGGCGTATAAAAATGCAGGTGTAGATGTTGAGGCGGGTTACGAATCTGTCAGACTTATCAAAGAGGATGTTAAAAAGACAGCCATAGAGGGCGTTTTAGGCGGTATCGGAGGTTTTGGTGGACTTTTCGAGATGCCTCAAAACTACGAAAATCCTGTACTTGTATCAGGTACAGACGGTGTTGGAACAAAAATCAAGGTTGCCTTCTTAATGGACAAGCATGACACAATAGGTCAGGATTGCGTTGCTATGTGCGTTAATGATATTGTATGTTCAGGGGCAAAGCCTTTATTCTTCCTTGATTATATTGCAATCGGCAAGAACATTCCCGAAAAGGTTGCCAAGATTGTAAAAGGCGTAGCAGACGGTTGCGTGCTGGCAGGCTGTGCTTTGGTTGGCGGCGAAACTGCCGAGCATCCGGGAATGATGGCAGAGGAAGAATATGACCTTGCAGGTTTCAGCGTTGGCGTTGTTGATAAAAACAAAATTACAGACGGCGACAGGGCAAAATGCGGCGATGTTTTAATCGGTATTGCGTCAAGCGGTATCCACTCAAACGGATATTCACTTGTTCGTAAAGTTTTCGGTCTAAATGATGACAATGCAAAAGAAACACTTAATACATATTCAGAAAAACTTGGCAAAACAATTGGCGAAGAGCTTTTAACTCCTACCAGAATATATGTAAAACCCCTTCTTAAACTTATAGAAGAAGTTGGAATTAACACAGTTTCACATATTACAGGCGGCGGATTTATAGAGAATGTTCCACGTATGTTGCCTGACGGTTTAAAGGCTGTTATAAAGAAGGACTCATGGAAGGTGCTCCCTGTATTTGAGCTTATGCAGGAAAAGGCGGGTATTTCCGAGAGAGATATGTACAACACCTTTAATATGGGACTTGGTATGATTGTTGCAGTAGATGCAGACAAGGCGCAAAAGGCTGTTGAATGTCTTAAAGAGGCAGGCGAAACCGCATACATTATCGGTGAGCTCCAGGAGGGCGAAACATCAGTTGAAATCGTAAGCGAAAACGGTGAGGTAATTAAATAACCGGAGGGAAAATCCATGAAAAACATAGGTATTCTTGTATCGGGGGGAGGTACTAATCTTCAAGCCTTGATAGATGCACAAAACAGCGGTATAATTAAAAGCGGAAAAATAGTTACGGTGGTATCCAACAAGCCCGATGTATATGCTCTTGAGAGAGCAAAAAAAGCAGGAATTGACGCTCATGTTATCACCCGTAAGGAGTGTGGCTCGAGAGAGGATTTTGATAAAGCGCTCTGTGAGTATATGCAAAAAATGAATGTTGATATTGTTGTTCTTGCAGGGTTTTTGGCTATTTTGGGAGATAAATTTTTATCAGTATATAAAGATAAAATTATCAATGTTCACCCGTCACTTATCCCGTCATTCTGTGGCGATGGGTTTTACGGACTGAAAGTACACGAGGCGGCACTCGACTACGGTGTTAAGGTAACAGGAGCAACTGTACACTTTGTAAACGAGATAACAGACGGCGGAAAGATAATTCTTCAAAAAGCGGTGGAAATCAAAGATGGCGATACCCCAGAGATACTTCAGAAAAGGGTTATGGAAGAAGCTGAATGGAAAATTCTACCCAAAGCCGTAGAAATGGTATGTAGTAAATAGAAAGGAAGTTTATATTATGAAAACAATCGATATTTGTCAGGAACTTAAAAACAACGAATACCCCGGAAGAGGTATTATAATCGGAAAGTCTAAAGACGGAAAGAAAGCAGTAACAGCTTACTTTATTATGGGCAGAAGCTCAAATAGCCGTAACCGTGTATTTGTGGAAGAGGGGGAGGGTATCCGCACAGAGGCATTTGACCCTTCAAAGCTTGAAGATCCATCACTTATTATCTATGCACCCGTTCGTGTATTAGGAAATAAGACAATTGTGACAAATGGTGACCAGACCGACACAATCTATGAGCTTATGGATAAGCAGATGACCTTTGAACAATCACTGAGAACCCGTGAATTTGAGCCTGACGGTCCTAACTATACACCAAGAATTTCAGGTATTATCCGCCGTGAAGATAACGGATTTAACTATGCAATGTCAATCTTAAAGAGTGCAAACGGTGACCCGTCATCCTGCAGAAGATATACATTCAGTTATAACAACCCAATCGCAGGTCAGGGGCATTTTATTCATACATATATGCACGACGGTAATCCTCTCCCTAGCTTTGAGGGCGAGCCAAAAGAGATTGAAATTCCTGATGATATCGAAGTTTTCACAGATATGCTCTGGACAAATCTCAATGAGGATAACAAGGTTTCCCTGTTTGTAAGATATATTGACTTGGAAACAGGTAAAACCGACACAAAGATAGTAAACAAAAACAAATAATCGGAGGAAAATAAAATGAAAGAGATGGAACTTAAATATGGATGTAACCCTAATCAGAAGCCTTCAAAGGTATTCATGGAAGAGGGTGAACTGCCATTTACCGTCCTTTGCGGAAAGCCGGGATATATAAATCTTTTAGATGCGTTAAACGGATGGCAGCTTGTTAAAGAACTGAAAGAGGCAACAGGGCTTCCTGCGGCAACTTCATTTAAACACGTATCTCCTGCAGGAGCGGCTGTTGGTCTGCCCCTTTCGGATACATTAAAGAAAATTTATTTTGTAGATGATAAAATCGAAATGACTCCTCTTGCAAATGCTTATGCACGTGCCAGAGGCGCTGACCGTATGTCATCATTTGGAGATTTTATTTCACTTTCCGATGTTTGTGACAAGGCTACAGCACAGCTTATTGCAAAAGAGGTATCAGACGGTGTAATTGCTCCCGGCTACACAGATGAAGCTCTTGAAATCTTAAAGGGTAAGAGAAATGGAAATTATAATGTAATTCAAATTGACCCTGACTTTGTTCCCGCTCCCGTTGAGCATAAGCAGGTATTTGGTATTACCTTTGAACAGGGTAGAAACAACCTTAAGATTGATGAGGAACTTTTATCTGAGGTTGTTACCGATAATAAGGAAATGACAGCAGAGCAGAAGAGAGATTTGTGTATTGCACTTATCACTCTTAAGTACACACAGTCAAACAGTGTTTGCTATGTAAAAGACGGTCAGGCAATCGGTATTGGTGCAGGTCAGCAGTCAAGAATTCACTGTACAAGACTTGCAGGAAACAAGGCAGATATCTGGTGGCTCCGTCAGGCACCTCAGGTTCTCAATCTTCAGTTTGTTGACGGGATTAAACGTGCAGACAGAGATAACGCAATAGATGTTTATATTTCCGATGAATATATGGATGTTTTAGCAGACGGAGCATGGGAGAATATATTTAAGGTTAAGCCTCCTGTATTTACCAAAGAGGAACAGAGAGAATGGCTTGACAAGAACACAGATGTTGCACTTGGTTCTGATGCTTTCTTCCCATTTGGTGATAACATTGAACGTGCCCATAAGTCAGGTGTTACTGTTATTGCACAGCCCGGCGGAAGTATCCGTGATGATAATGTTATCGAAACCTGTAACAAGTTTGGTATGGCAATGGCGTTTACAGGAATTCGCCTGTTCCATCATTAATACAGAGAGTTTTTGACGAAAGGATTTCTACCTATGAATATTTATAAGCTGGCAGAACTTTCTGCCGAGAAAAAGAATTTTATTATGAAGAGAGCGGAAACTGATATTTCCGAGCACATGAAGCTTGCAAAGGAAGTATCCGATGATATCCGTGCCCGTGGTGACGAGGCGGTGCTTGAATATACTGCTAAATTTGACCATGTAACTCTTTCTAAAGATGCTATAAAGGTTCGTCCTGAGGAAATAGAAGAGGGATATAACCGCCTTGATAATGAAACCCGTGAGGCAATAGCCTATGCCGCAAAGAATATCCGCAACTTCCACGAAAAACAGTTGCCCGAGGAAATGTGGTTTACAGAGGTTGACAAGGGCTTGCTTGTTGGGGAAAAGACCACACCAATTGTTGACGTTTGTCTTTACGTTCCAAGAGGAAAGGGGAGCTTTCCGTCAGTTCTTTTAATGCTTGGCGTTCCTGCGGTTGTTGCAGGGGTTGAGAAGATTGTTGTTGTTACCCCTCCAAACGAAGAGGGGAATGTTGACGATGCAATTTTGGCGGCTGCAAAGATTGTTGGTATTACCGAAATTTATAAGGTAGGTGGAATTCAGGCGGTTTCAGCCGTTGCATTCGGTACAGAAGCTATTCCAAAATGCCACAAGATTATAGGTCCCGGTAACTCCTATGCAACTGCTGCAAAGCGTGTTCTCGCAAACTATATTGATGCAGGACTTCCTGCAGGACCCAGCGAATGTATAATTTTGGCTGACGAAAATGCTGACCCTGAAAAAGTTGCTCTTGACTGGATGATAGAGGCAGAGCATGGACCTGATTCAGCGGCTCTGCTTGTAACTCATAATGCAGAATTAGTAGAAAAGGCTGCAAAGATTGTTGAAAGGCAGCTTGAAAAGATTTCTGATAAGAGAAGAGAGTTTGTTACTACAAACTTTAATACTTATGGTGGTGCTATCATAACAAACAGTCTTGAAGAGAGTATTGATTTTGTAAACGACTACGCTCCCGAGCACATGGAGGTTATGACCGAAAAGCCTTTTGAAATCCTGCCTAAAATCAAGAATGCAGGCGAGATTTTGCTTGGCGACTACACACCTGTTACCCTTTGTAACTTTGTATTAGGACCCAATGCAATTCTGCCAACAGGTCAGTTTGCAAAGACCTATTCAAGCGTGTCAGTATTTGACTTCTTAAAGCGTTCATCTGTTGGTTATGCAAGTAAGGCGGGCTTTGAAATGGTTCGTGACTATGCGTATCGTTTTGCAACAGTAGAGGGCTTTGATACCCACGGCCTTGCAGTTAAAGAACGTAAATAAACGTGACGTTTAATCCTATGCCGCCCGTGTATTTGCAGATATGGCATACGTTAAAAGCCGAGGTATATGGATTGACTAAAAGGCGAAATGTACGAACAAGAGTGACGTTTGCATATTGCTTTGTAATAGTTTAAATTCGCTTTATGTAGGGTACAGCCTTTAGGATGTACCGCTTTCGGTTCGTCGAAAATCGCCGAACCCTACAATATTAAATCATTGCAGGGGCGGATAATATCCGCCCGCTATGTTTACCATTACCTTTTAGAAAGGAAAATTCCAATGAAAAATAAAATTACCGCTATTCGTAAAACAACTGAATCATCAATTAAGGTTGTAATAGAAAAAGGTCAGTTAAAGGCTGATTACAGAAAGCATATACGGACACCCTTGCCATTTTTAAATCACATGATTGAGCATATTGCATGGCGCGGGGCTCTTAATATTGATATCGAGCTTACTCTTGATGAGTTTGAACTTGTTCATCTTGTGTGCGAGGACGTTGCCATGACTTTAGGTAAGGCGGTTGGCGAGTTTGTTCGGGTAAACAACCCCTCGGGATACGGATTTGGAACAGGAATAATCGACGAAGCAAAGGCGGAGGCTGTGATTTCTTTTGAAGACAGATCACTTCTTTCGTTTAATTCAGAAGTTCAGTATGCCGAAGAAGTAGAGGGAATGCCCTCCGAAGAGCTTATTACTTTTCTTGACGGATTTGTTCAGGGTGCACGTTGTACCCTCCATATAGATGTGGAAAGCGGTGAAAACGGACATCACATTTGGGAGGCTGTCTACAGGGCTTTTGGTATTGCACTGGGGATTGCTCTTAGTGTAGATAAAGACCGCGAGGGACTTACATCAGGAGTTGCAGGAAAGGTTGTTTATGAAGTTACAGCAGAATAATATAGAAAAGATAATATTTGATTTAGACGGAGTAATCACCTCGGAACAAAGCTATTGGGATGCGGCAGCTCTTATGACCTATGAGCTTATTTACAGCCGTGACTATTATGGCAACCGCGATATAGACAGAGAATGGTGCTATAAAAATCTAAAACTGATATATGATATAGTTTTTTGTGGTGGAAGAACAATAAGAGCCGTAAAAAAATTAGGTGTAAACACCAATTGGGATTTGGCGTATCTTGTGTTCTGTGTTACGGAATATCTTATGCCACATCCCGAAACCTTTGAACAACAGCTTTTCGAGTCGGTTTGTATGTTTATCGACAATATGGAAATTACTCCTCCGGAGCTCTATGTTGGAGTAGAGGGACTTGTTGCTACAGTTATTCCAAAAGAGGTTGGCTTTTTCAAACGCAATGGCGACGGATTGTGGAAGCAGTTGTACGATGGTTTTAATACCTGGTATCATGGCGACGGAGTTATTGACGGAACCAAGGCAATCGAACAGCCACTTTTGAATCTTGAGAGTATCAAAGAAACTCTGCAGAAACTTAAAGACAAAGGCTACAGACTTGGTATAGGTACGGGCAGACCCACAGAAGAAGCACTTTATCCCATGAGAAAATGGGGACTTGATGAGTACTTTGATGAGGATTTGTGTGCATATTATGATGATGTTTCAAATGCCGAGTGTCTGGTGGAAAAAGGTGTTCAGCTTGCAAAACCACATCCGTTTGTATTTTTAAAGGCGGCATTTGGAAATGAATATTCCGATAAGGAGCTCCTTGAAAAAGGTGTGCCTGTAGAAAAAACGGAGAAGTGTCTTGTAATTGGCGATGCGGCAAGCGATATGTTTGCGGCACAGAGTGGTGGATTTCTCTTTGGTGCAGTATTAACAGGAGTTACAGGAGAAAACGGAAGAGCATTCTTTGAAGAAAATCAGGCAGATATGATTTTTAATTCTGTTCTGGAATTAGGAGAATCATTATGAGAAAAATTTTAGCTTTGATTTTAGTATTTATCTGTATCATTCAGGCTCAGGCTGTTTGCGTGTCTGCTTATGATGATATTACTGTAAATATCAATCAGATAAATGAAATGATAATTCAGGGACTATATCTTGAGGCAATTCAGGAATGTAATCAGACAAAGGCGTGGCATAATTTATCCCAGGGTGACGTTGAACTTCTTGATAAACTGAAAAATGATGCAGAGTGGGAATATAACGAGTATCAAAAACACGCGGCAAAATATAAAACCTGCAGAATAAGTAATTGGGGTATGGAGTTTACATATCTTAATGATTATTATGTTTCATCGGTTTCTGTAAAGGATTGGGACCATGAATACGTAACTCTTTACAGAAAGAGCTCCTTCCCATGGTATGATATCAGTTTGGATATATGTTCTTATGAAGTAGGTCAGACGTGGCACGATGTAAAAATCACATCTCCTCAAAGATTTGTAAGCGAATATACAAAACGTGTTAAGGAATTTGCAGATTTATACTATAATGCTTACGGTTACAGCTTTGAGGTTTTATCGGAATGTCCCGATATTATAAGCGGATTTCCGTCATATCAGGCTACATACAGGGTAACGGAGTACACAAACAGGTATAAGACAACAGCGGAGTATCATATTATAAAATGTAATATTTTTCAGTACGGAAACTGGATGTACTCCATACTGGCTTATGACAATAACTATAACTGGTCCCCTGATTTATGGGAGAGAATGGAGCTTATTAAAAACAGTATAAGATTTTACTAAAATTTTCCTTGACAATTTAATATAATTATTGTAGTATAATATATACTCATACAAAAGGGAGTAGTTGAAAGTGTGTTGTCAACATCACGGCGATAAGCCTGGCAACATACACCCAAGGGGTAACAAGACTTTCGTATGGCCATTTTGTTGTGGTCATACAGAAAGTCTTTTTTGTATATCAACGGGAAATTACCATATAATAGCTATGAAAGGAGCAGATGAATATGGAATACTTCAGAAAAAGCGGTCAGGACGCTTTAAAAGAGCTTGAGACCAGCTTAAACGGACTCTCTAAAGAGGAGGCGCAAAACCGTCGGAAAAGGTATGGAAAGAATGCCCTTGCAGAGGAAAAGAAAAAGAGTGTAATACAGGTGTTTCTTGAACAGTTCAAGGACTTGTTGGTAATTATACTGATTGTGGCTGGAATTATCTCTCTTATATCAGGTCAGGCAGAAAGTACTTTAGTTATTTTCACGGTTATAATACTTAATGCAGCCCTTGGAACATTTCAGCATTTTAAAGCGGAAAAATCATTAGAGGGGCTTAAAAAGCTGTCGGCACCAAGTGCAAAGGTAATCCGGGACGGAGTTAAAACAGAAATTCCGTCAGACGAGATTGTGGTAGGTGACATTCTGGTTTTAGAGGCAGGAGATTTAGTAAATGCCGATGCGAGAATAATAGAAAATTTCTCTCTTAAAGTAAATGAAAGTTCTCTTACAGGAGAGGCAGAGGGAGTGGAAAAGACTTCTGATATAATAGATGCAAGAGAGGTAGCTTTAGGTGACAGAAAGAATATGGTTTTTTCAAGCTCCCTTGTAACCTATGGTAGAGCAACTGCTGTTGTAACCGCCACGGGAATGAACACAGAACTTGGTAAAATTGCGGCACTTCTAAATCAGACCAAGCAGAGGAAAACACCTCTTCAGGTGAGCCTTGATAAGTTCAGTAAAAAGCTTGCGGTTATTATAATGGTTATATGCGCCGTTGTGTTTGGACTTTCCATCTACAGGCAGATGCCAATTTTAGATGCTTTGCTTTTTGCTGTTGCCCTTGCGGTTGCGGCAATTCCTGAGGCTCTGAGTTCTATTGTTACAATTGTGCTTGCTATGGGGACACACAGGATGGCAAAGGAAAATGCCATTATGAAAGAACTTAAAGCAGCGGAGAGCCTTGGTTGCGTTTCGGTAATATGCTCCGATAAAACAGGTACTCTTACCAAGAATAAGATGGAAGTTCAGGAGATTTATACACTGGGCGGCACGGTGAATTATAAAGAGCTTAGCCTTACTGACCCCACTCATTATATGCTGATAAAAGAGGCAATCCTTGTAAATGATGCTCAGGTATCGGAAGATAAAGAGATAGGCGACCCTACTGAAACTGCTCTTTTACAGATGGCGGAAAGCTTTGAAATTGATACAGATAATTACCGAAATCAGCATCCCCGTATAGCAGAGCTTGCATTTGATTCGGACAGAAAGTTAATGACCACTGTTCATGAAATGGACGGTAAAAACATTGTTTGTACCAAGGGTGCTCTTGACGTCATTATGGGCAGGGTTAAAAAGGTTTTAACAAAAGATGGAGTTGTTGATATAACCGAGGATATAAGATGGGATATCAACAAAGCCAACAGAGATTTGTCCGAAAAGGGATTACGAGTTCTTGCCTTTGCCTTCAGGACAATTGGCGATAGAACCGAGATAGATTTTGATGATGAAAATGACTATACTTTTGTTGGGTTGATTTCAATGATGGATCCTCCAAGAGATGAGGCGATAGAGGCTGTTCGTGATGCAAAAACAGGCGGAATAAAAACCGTGATGATAACAGGTGATCATAAAATTACCGCATCGGCTATAGCGAGAAAAATTGGCATTATGGCAGAGGGAGACATGGCGGTAGATGGTGTTGAACTAGACAAAATGACCGATGAAGAGCTTAGTGAAAGGCTTGAAAAGATAACGGTTTATGCCAGAGTTTCGCCTGAACATAAAATCCGTATAGTGGATATGTGGCAGAAAAAGGGCGTTATTGTTTCCATGACAGGTGATGGCGTAAACGATGCCCCTGCCCTTAAAAAAGCCGATATTGGTGTTGCTATGGGTATTACGGGAACAGAGGTTGCCAAGGATGCGGCATCTATGATATTGACAGATGATAACTTTGCAACAATTGTGAAAGCCGTAGTAAATGGAAGAAGTATGTATGCCAACATAAAGCATGCAATTGAATTTTTATTGTCAGGCAATATGGCAGGAATACTCAGTGTCCTCTATGCATCTTTAGCAGGACTTACAGCTCCATTTCTCCCTGTGCATCTGCTCTTTATAAACCTGCTGACAGACAGTCTGCCTGCCCTTGCAATCGGAATGGAGCCACCGGGCAGAAATCTTCTTCTTGATCCACCACGTGACCCGAAGGAGTCGGTTTTAGACAAGAAAACCTTAACAAGGGTTGGCATTCAGGGAGTTTTGATTGGTATTGCCACAATGGCGGCATATTATAAGGGAATGGAAACCAATTCTGCAACTGCCGTTACCATGGCGTTTGCCACACTTACCTTAGCAAGATTGTTCCATGGCTTTAACAGCAGAAGTGATATGTCCTTGCTAAAGCTTAAGTTCAGTACTAATATGTACAGCGTAGGTGCGTTTTTCCTGGGAGTTTTACTCCTTGCGCTTGTGTTGTTTGTTCCTGTATTTAAGGGACTTTTTGTTGTAAGTCTTCTTGATTTAACACAGATTATGTGGATTGTAATTTCCGCAGTTGTCCCAACAATTTTAATTCAGGGCTATAAGATAATTAAAGAATTGCGTTAACAAAAAGACCGAGGAATTATTTCCTCGGTCTTTTGCTATTCCTCGTCTTCAGGTTCCATCCACTCGGTAACAAGGTTCATAAACATCTTTCCGTCAAGGTGGTCAATCTCATGGCAAAAGGCTCTGGCAAGCAGCCCTTCACCTGTCATTTCAAATGTTTCACCGTTTCTGTCCATAGCCCGTATTGTAACAACATTGGGACGTGTAACAAGCCCGTATCTTCCGGGGTAGCTAAGGCAACCCTCGTTATCTGTCTGTGAGCCTTTGGCAGAAACGATTTCGGGGTTTATAAGCTCTATTAAGCCGTCTCCAATATCAATTACTACTATCTTTCGGAGTATACCAACCTGTGGGGCGGCAAGACCTACACCGCCTGACTCATAAAGAGTGTCTGCCATATCGTCAAGAATAGATAAAATGCGGTCATTAATATCCGTAACCTCTCTGCATTTTTTTGTAAGAATATCTTCGCCAACTGTTAGGATTTGTCTTATAGCCATTTTTGTTCTCCTTTTTTAAAGCATATTTATTGGATTAACGTCAATTACAAGACTGTTTTTATTTCGATTTGAGTTATGTGCTTCATTGATTATTTTAAGCACAGGAAGTATTTTGTCAATATCCTTTACCTTCATCAGGATTCGGTGTCTGAACTTGTTTTTTATCTTATAGATTGGAGATGGTGCAGGACCGATTATGCTTATTATGTTATTTCCTGAGGTGGAATCGTCTTTCAAAATTTCACCTATATTGAAAATTTCCTGCTTTACAAGCTCCTCGTTTTCTCCTGATACAAGAATGTATACCATGTCACAAAATGGAGGATAGTCAAGCCGTTTCCGATAAACTATTTCATTTTGGTAGAAGTCTGCATAGTTCTGTTCCCGTGCAAAATTTATTGTAGAGTTTTCCGGCTGATAGGTCTGGATAACGGCTCTGCCATCTATATCACCTCTGCCTGCACGTCCGCAAACCTGCGTTATAAGTGAGAAGCACCGCTCTCCTGAACGAAAATCATCTATATTAAGCGATGAATCTGCGGCTAAAACACCAACCAGGGTAACATCAGGAAAATCCAGACCTTTTGTAACCATCTGTGTGCCTAAAAGAATGTCTGCCTCTCCTGATTTAAAACGGTCAAGAATTGCCTCGTGCCCGCCTTTTTGGGAGGTGGTGTCAAAGTCCATGCGCAAAATTTTTGCATCAGGGAAGAGAGTGTTTAGCTCATCTTCAATTTTTTGTGTGCCCGTGCCGAAAAATTTGATATATTTAGAGCCGCATTCAGGACAAACAGTAACATTTTCCTGTGTGTATCCGCAGTAGTGACACACAAGCTGATTTGTCTTTCTGTGATAAGTAAGGGCAATACTGCAGTTATCACATTCTAAGACGTGTCCGCATTCACGACAGGAAACGAAGGTGTTATAGCCGCGTCTGTTTAAAAAAAGAATGGTTTTTTCTTTTCTTTCAAGATTTCTGCGGATTTCATCCTGAAGCCGTATGCTAACTACCGAGGTGTTGTGATAGTCCAGAAGCTCACTTCGCATATCTACAATCCTTGCCTTTGGCAGAGGGTTTTCATTATAGCGCTTTTTCATTTCAAAGAGCTTATAGATTCCCTGCTCTGCATTATAATATGAGATTACAGATGGGGTAGCTGATGCAAGAAGAACAGGTGCACCATGTTTTCTACCCCGATACATAGCAATATCTGCGGCGTGGTATCTGGGTGAGGTTTCCGACTTATAGCTGGTTTCGTGCTCCTCGTCAAGGATTATAATGCCAATATTGTCAAATGGAGCAAATATCGCACTTCGAGCCCCAACAACAACGTTGACTTCTCCATTGCGGATTTTATTCCATTGGTCAAACCTCTCGCCCTGAGAGAGCCCACTGTGTATAACAGCGACTGATTTGCCGAATCTGCCCACAAATCTCTCAACCATTTGTGGGGTAAGTGAGATTTCAGGAACAAGAACAATAGCCTGTTTTTCGTTCTTAATACAGGTATCAATTGCCTGAAGAAAAACCTCGGTTTTTCCGCTTCCTGTAACACCGTGCAGAAGAATATTTTCGTATATATTATGAGTAATGGATCTATTAAGATAGTCAATTATTACCTTTTGTTCGTCAGTGGGTGTATATGATACAGTGGCAGTGTATTTTTCGGCAGAATACGCCTCACGCTCTACTGTCTTTTTATATATGGAAACAATTCCTTTATCACATAAAGATGAAAGTGAAGTGTAATTTCCCTCGGATAAATGAACAAGGTCGGCAGTGGATAAATTCCCGTTTTCGCAAAGAGTAAGAATCATATCAGCCTGAACAGGTGCACGGTGTGCACGAAGCTCGTCCGATATGGCGTATGCTTCGTCTATACTACAATTCAGCTCAACCATTCTTATATATTTTGGGGTAATGGTATCATCCGTTTTTTGACGGATATCAACCAACCCCATGTCTTTTAAGGCATAGGCTATTCTCTTTAATCCTTTTTTGTTAAGAATTGATTCAATTTCTTCTATTTCTGCAATGCCACCGCATTCAGATAATGTTTCCATAAAGGCATTCTCTGAAGTAGTCAGTTCCACCTTGTTATCTGTTGGCAGTGCTATGATAAAGTTCTGCACTTTTGTCCCTAAATGAGGAGGCTTAACAACATTATATGCCTGTTTAAAAGAACAAAGATATCTATTTTGCATATAAAAGCATAAATCAATTTGTTCCTGAGAACAAACAGGCTTCTCGTGTGGACATTCTATAAGAGTTTTCAGCTTTGGAAAGGAACTTGTATCGGTAAGAGCGATAACAAGTGCCTCAGTAGGATTGTTACGTACACCAAATGGAACAATAACTCTGGACCCAATATTTACTTTTTCAAGCAGAATATCTGGAATTTTATAGTCAAAAACAGAATCAACTGCATGGTCTTTATCGACTAATATTACTTGTGCTATCATAATTTTCACGCTTTTAAAAAGAGGGATGTAAAGTAATTACAGCCCTCTAAAGTTTTTTAGTTTTCTTCGTTCTCTGTATCTGCAGATGGAGTTTCGGACATTACATCACAAGAGCGAAATACGCTTAATTTGTCTTCGTAAATCTCGTTAGTTGCAATTGAAACTTCCTTTGAAGAGTCACAATTTGAAAGTGCCTGAGAGCCTTCAGATAGCTGACGGGCGCGTTTTGCCGCCTCGATAACCAAAGTGTATCTGCTGCCGGTTTTTTCAACCAATTTTGTAATAGGTGGATAAATCATCATAATAATTAAACACTCCTTGAACTGATAATATCTTTTACAGACTGTACTGCATCTTCCAGTACGTCATTTATAACAACATAGGTATATTTGTTCTGCATAGCAAGCTCGTTGTCTGCAGCACTAATTCGCTTTTCGATTTCCTCGGGAGTTTCAGTGCCTCTTTCTGTAAGACGTTTATGTAAGGTTTCTACATCAGGCGGAGCAATGAAAATATAAATCCCGTCAGGATAATTTTCCATAACCTGAAGAGCCCCCTGAACCTCAATCTCTAAAAGAACATCTATGCCTTGATTGAGCTTATCCGTTACAGGCTTTAAAGGGGTACCGTAATAGTTTTTTCCATACTGCGCCCATTCCAGAAACTCACCACGGTCAATCATGTTTTTGAACTCATCAGTTGTTTTAAAGAAATAGGTTACGCCGTCAATATCGATGGGGCGGGGTTGTCTGGTGGTTGCTGAAACCGATAGTGAAATACTATCAGTATCCTTAAGCAGTTGTTCACAAATTGTTCCCTTTCCAACGCCTGACGGACCTGATATGATAATGAGATTGCCTTTATTCTTCTTCGTCATCATCAATAATTTCCTCTCTTGGCTCGCCATCTTTCGGTTCGGCACGTCCTGCAATTGTTTCGGTCTGAATTGCTGAAAGAATTACATGGTCGCTATCAGTAATGATTACGGCGCGTGTGCGTCTGCCGCAAGTAGCATCAATCAACAAGCCTTTGTCCTTTGCCTCCTGCATAATTCTCTTGATAGGTGCAGAATCAGGGCTTACAATGGCAACGATTCTTTCGCCGGAAACTATGTTTCCGAAACCAACATTGATAAGCTTCATAAAAACATCTCCTATTCTATATTCTGGATTTGTTCACGTATTTTTTCGATTATTGATTTCATCTCCACAACAAGAGCCGAAATCTCTATATCGTTCGCTTTAGAGCCAATGGTATTAGTTTCGCGATTCATCTCCTGAACAATAAAGTCAAGCTTCTTACCGATAGGCTGGTCTGTTTCTATTGCGTTTTTAAAGGCGGTAACATGACTTCTTAAACGAACGGTTTCTTCATCAACCGCAACCTTGTCAGCAAATATTGCAACTTCAGTCAAAATGCGGCTTTCGTCTATGTTTTTATCTGCAAGAACTTCTTCAATTTTATTACAAAGACGACAACGATACTCCTCAAGAGTTTCAGGGGAGCGCTTTTCGATGGTTGCAATAATATCAAGGAGTGAATCAAGATGCTGATTAAGACTTTCCTCAAGCCGTAATCCTTCAGTGCGGCGCATTTCTAAAAATTCAGCCATAGCCTTTTTAAATACCGTTGAAGCGAGTGCAGTAATCTGCTCCTCGTCAATTTCTTTATATTCTATATTGAAGATATCCTGAAAATCAGCAAGAGCCGAAACGGTTAAATCATCTTTAAGCCCGTATTCTGTTAAGGAACGCAGAGCATCAATATACCCCTGTGCCACAGTGTGGTCAAGAGTGATGATTTTATCATCATTCTCTTTCTTGTCGATTGTAAGGAGAATTTCTACCTTACCCCTTGCAATATCTTCCATAGCAAGATTTCTAAGTTTATCTTCCAGAAATGCATAGTATCGAGGCGATTTAATGGTAAAATCGCTGTATCTGTGATTAACGGATTTTATCTGTGCCTGAATGTGAAAACCATCAATCAGTTCTTCGTGACGACCGAAACCGGTCATACTTTTTAACATAGTGAAATTCCTCCTGTTGATTTGCAAGTTCACTAAAGTTGTTCAATAAATCAATATATTATAACATAAGAAAATAAAATCTGCAAGGGTTTTCGGAAAATTAGTGTTTGTTTATGGTAAAATCCCCTTGAGAATATGAAAAATATTAAATGTTCATAATTTGTTAACAATCTTCTCTGTTGCCCTGTACACAAGGGAATGAAAGGGGTGGCGAAATGGTAAAAATGACGAAAAATGGGCAGTTTTTCAGTCAAAAGCTTGACTTTTTAGTGAAAAGGTTGTATAATGCTAGTGTGTGTGCGTGAAAACACACGGGGATTTTATCCCAAATTGTATGCTGGAAGGAAGTGAAGTAAAGACATTAAGCATAACGTTTTTTTAAAAATTTTGGAGGTTTTATTTTGAGTTTTAGTAAAAATATTAGAAGAGTTGTTTCTATACTCTGTGTATTGATGACAATGTCTGCTTTTATTATAGTTCCTGCAATGGCGACAGAAGATTTAGGGCCGGAAGCTCCCGGTATGCAATACGGAGTTGTTACTGCATCTACTTTAAATGTCAGAGCATCTGCAGATGCTGATGCCGAGATTATTACTACACTTACAATTGGTACCTACGTGAGAATTGAATGGACACAGCCTGGATGGGTTTGTGTAGACTATAACGACAGTGGATCAAGAGGTTTTGTCTCTGACGAATACTTAAAGGTTTATGAAGGCGAAATTCCTGTTTTTGATTCCACAGGCGGTCAGGCAGCCGTGGAGGTTGCGAAGCTGTATCTTGGTGTTCCTTATGTATACGGCGGAACTTCACCAAACGGTTTTGACTGCAGCGGTTTGATGCAGTTTGTTTACAAACAGCTTGGTTATTCAATTAACCGAGTTGCGGCAGACCAGATGAATAATGGTGTTTCTATTGCTAAAGAAGATATGGCACCTGGTGACCTTATTGGTTTTTACAGCAGTCCCGGTAGCGGCTATGTAAGCCATATCGGTATGTATGTTGGTAACGGCATGATGATTCATGCTCCTCATACAGGCGACGTTGTCAGATTTGCAAGTGTTGAAGAGGGTACATATTACGATGCTCGCTTTGCAGGCGCAAGAAGAATTATATATTAAGAAATTAAAAGCCACCCGTCAGGGTGGCTTTCAGCGTGTCGATAAACCTATCGGCACGCTGGCAGATTTCGAAAATGGAAGTTATATTTTGTGAAATCGTTTTCGTCGCTGTACGATGGTACTGCAGAGAACGATTTCGCAAAAAGCAAGCAACCACAAGGAAAACTC
>JAZQKJ010000007.1:0-3096 GCA_045542095.1 Ructibacterium sp. | reverse complement strand
GGTTCCCATTTTCAAATTAGGATCCTGACCGTACATAAACATGGTGTTTTCTTTACCGCCTTTATTCAACACAAGTGTACTCTTTACAGTTTCACCCGTTCCTTCACAACGAACACTCTTAATTTCGTATATGTCGGGTTGCTTTGCAGAAACTCCTTGTTGCTGAGTCGGTTGCTGCTGCGGTGCAGGATTTCCCTGTTGAGGAGCAGTTTGTGGTTGTGTTGCAGGTTTGCTCTGTTGAGGTGTGCCTTGCTGTTTCTGATTACCCTGACTATTGCCTTGAGGTCTTAGTTTATCAGCAATTTCTTTACCGAACAGTTTTTCAACTGTACTGTAATAAATTTTCTCTAATCGCTGATACTCTGTTCTCTCAATAACACGTCTTCCGTATTCGTCAACGAGATTCACCCATACAGGTTCAAAATTATACATATACCTGCCAATGTTCCACTTGACGGCACATCTTTTAAATGAATCGGAAAGTCCGCCTTTGATTGGCTCAATGTCGGTATTTTCCGCACCATCTGTTTTGCTTATCCACTCATGTCTTTCTTCATCATAGATGGAGATAGTACAAAGTTGTGAATTTACTTTTTTAGGCTTCTTACCCTCATCTTTTGGCTCTTCGGTATAACAGTGCCATTGACCGTAATCATCTTTCCAGTTGTATTGTCCTACAACTTCATCAAGTCTGTCGGATATTGCTCTTGCGTCAAGATAAGGTACTACCTTACCGCTTTGCTTATCCTTGCTTGTGAGCTGTAATTTCCAACTGACATCTGATGCCGGGAATGGCATACCAAAAGCCTGAAAATGTCTGTTTACATCCATAATTATTATCCTCCGATTTTGTAGTTAATAAAGTCCGCCAGTGTTTTGCCCGTTGGTATAAGAACATTGCCGTAATAATACTTTTCGTCCTTATCCTTCATAAACTCAAGCAAGTTTCTATACTCCATATTCAACTTCGTTCTGTCCGGCTTATAATAGTCATTATTATCCGGCATAGAGAAGATAAAATTTGGAATACCGTTCAACTGCCTGAGCATTCTGATTTTAGGCATTGTATTGCCTCCGGTACACATATCAAATCCCTGCACATTTGAAAAGGGATATTTGTATAACTTCGTATTATCACGAAGCGTACCCATTTCGGCAACTGCGACCTTTACACTCTTGATCTTGAATTCCTTGTCAATAAAAAAACCAAACAGCAGTCTTGGAATTGGAAAATTCTCGTAAGTTGTTTTCTCATAAGTCAAATCAATACGAAATCTCCCAACGTCAATAACTACATATTTGGTACCTTCATGAGTTTCACGATATGCCACACAGCGTTCAGGGAGTATTCCCGTCTGGACCGTGCTTATTTCGATATTTTTCTCAAGCAGTTTTGCAAATGTATCTGCTGAGATTATCTTATGGCTTACCGTATCCCCTCTATAATCATCTATGACAAGGTTCAAGTCCTCATTAAAATAAAACTTCAACCCTGTTAAATTATTCAATTATGCCGCCTCCAATAATTCTTCCTCACTAAAGTATGTGTCCTTCAATTCCTGATATTTAACCTTGTATCTGTCGAACACTGTTATAAGACCGCAATATGTGTCAAACAGACTGTAATAACCATAGTAATAATCCAGGTATATATTTAAACAGTCCTTGCCATCATCTGCAGCATCCGAGTAAACCAACTGAACCTCAATTGACGAATAGCCATATGGTGCCTGACAAAGATGATCTTTGATAAAGCCCTCCATAGAGAGGAGTTCTGTTTTATATTTTGCCTCGGATATCACCTTAGACTTATATAAATCATCAAGCATCTTGTAGTACCCTACCATTTCATCAGTTGAAAAGGTCCAACATTCACCTGCGGGTTCTGCATCATCGTCGTTAGGATCCGTTCCTTCATAGAACATATAGTCCCAACCTTTTAAAAATGGCAACATTTGAAGTTCATCCATAGTTACACATTCGAAATCATCAGGCACGCAAGGAAACTCATTAAAATAATGGCTCACGTTTTCACTGCATTCAGAACAACACTCTTTGATTTTCTGTAAACCCTCAAAAAAATCAGACAAGTCATTTTGTATCAACCATAACATAACGCTCTCCCCTTAAAAGAATTGCTTCTGTTTGGCAAATACAGTTTTTGCATTGTTCATTAAGCTAAACAAATTCTTTATCATTGTTATTTTCGGCTCCAATGTTGTATGATAGTAATGCATATAATCTTTCAAATCATCATTGGTGAATTTCGTGAAATCAATATCACTCATTTCAAAACCGTCACCCAACGCAAGTCTTTTTGTTGTAGATTCATGAAGGTACATAAATCCTTCTGAGCGTTCCTTCGCTTTACGATTGCCAATATTTCTTACTTTTGTGAAATCACTTAAAAAGTTTTCTGTATTAAGTTTAAGCTCCATACATTTCCTCCTTTATGCTAACCTCTTTAATCCGTCAGGAGTCAGGACATTAAAGAGCATCCTGTTCACCCTTGTTTCGGTCAGCGTATTTGTTGCATCATCTTCATACTTCTTAATTTCTTTTATGACACGACCTTTTATGACATGAGGATTTTCACAATCCACATAGCCGTTAATAAGACCGCTACCGCCGATTAAGCCAACCTGTCCGATATTCAGAGGTAATAACGGGCGTTTTTCCATAGCATCAATCTTGCTTTTCTCAAAGAGCATATTGATAGACTTTGATTTTGCAAGCTGACGCTGCAGTTCGCCCAGGTTAAATTTAGCACCCTTAAATATCTCAACATTTTTCGGCACATCCGGTAGCGGATACATTTCTGGTTTTATCGTGTCAATCATAGGGATTTTATCAGGCAACATTGCGTACTGAGATAACTTTTCTGCAAGTTCGCTGCCGTCATCCTTCTTCTTTTTTATTCCAAACACCACAATCTGATTATACTTTTTAAACTCTTCATTCAGGAAACGATATACAGATATGTTTTGGAAATTATCACACAACACTCTGCAAATGTCGTATGTCAAGCGATAGTACGGAATTATGTACATGAGTACACCGCCTATCATTAAATGGTGAATACTCTCTACAAGAAAT
>JAZQKJ010000006.1:0-44763 GCA_045542095.1 Ructibacterium sp. | reverse complement strand
AAAAAGCAAGCAACCACAAGGAAAACTCGATGTTTTTCTTGTGGTTTTTTCGTTTATACACGCGGGCAGTCGAGGACGCCTGTCCCTACAAATGTTTTATTTTTAAATTTTCGCTTGCGGTAGAACGACTTTTTCGACAGTGTGAAAGGAAGAAGTATCTCACTTCTTCCTTTTTTAATCTCTTGTTAAAAGTCCGCTTCCGCTTATGGGAATTGCATCACCATAATCCATAATTCTTTTTATGCTCTGTAAATCTGTTAACCGCACTGCCTGTCATTTTAATTTCTATTGTATTTTCTCCATCCGTAAGGTATGGTGAAATGTAAAACTCATGGTCATTCCACAGACTGAACCCTGCAAATTGACTATTCACAAAACATTCTGCCATTTCCTCGCCATTTACTTTTATGTAGATATTTTCCACGCTGTCACATCTTACTTTAGCACAATAGGTCTTTGTAAATTCCTCTTGATTTTCTAAAATCAGTTTGAAATCAGGATTGATATAAGTTTTTTTCTTTTCTTCAAAAGATTTTGCCTCTCTTTCGGAATCAACAATAACCAAAAGGCTTTCCCGTCTTTTTAAAGAAAGATTAAACTCGGTTTTTCCCTGATTTTCATTACAGCTTATATCCCCGACCGCCCCTGTCCAGAAATCCATGGAAACAAGCGCCCCTTTCAGTGGAACAGATGCTTGGGTGTTAATTTCCTCTTCTCCCTCGTTTGTCAGGAAAAACACATCAACTCCGTCTTTAACTATGTGACTGCATCGCAAATCGGGACAGGGTATTTGAGTATAAATATCCCGATATGGTATTTCACAAATATCATTTATCTGTTTCAATTCTGTAAGACGGTTTTTTCTGTCGCAATAAGCATATTCGTATACGTTTTCCCCTATATAGAGCTTTCCGTCTTTTATATTTTCGTCTTTAATGGCACTGTATGGGACATAGTTAAACTCAATCTGATTTTCATATAGAGGAATTACCTCTTCTGTGGGCATATCTCTGTTTTCACATAAAACACAGACCCTTGCCTTATTGTTAGAATCCGTCATAAGACAAGAAATTCTTTTAATATATGTACTTATTGTATCAAAATATTTCCACCATATATTATTAGGTCCCACATCAGGCGGTCTTTCGTCTTTTCGTTTTCCCGAAACGCTGTAATAAAAGGCATGGGGAATAAATAAGTTCACGCCCCGAACTCCAAGCCAGTCTGTGTACCACTTAAGGTCGCCGCCTGAAAAGTTCCAGGGGATATCGTCCCTGCAACAAGCTCCGTAACACTCATTAGAGTTTCGTCTTTTCCCCATTATCCTTGCGGCATCGGCAGAGCATTTGCCCTGAACATTTTCTATACCGCCGGAAAATCCGCCCTTTTCGGGAGCAATCCATCTTAAAACCAAGTCCTGTCCCGGGATATGGAAGAAACTCTCACACTCAATATCATCCCCTCTGTGAGGATGACCCATAAGGGCAATACCGTGGGTTTCGCACCACTTTGAGAGGGATTTGTAATAGATTTTGTTCTCTCTTTTAAATACCGCCTCTTTATAAATTTTAACGGTTTCGTTTTCTTCCCCTGTAAAAAGTCCTTCAAGGTCGGCAAGGTTTCCGCCTAAAACTTTTATAACTTCCTCAAAGCCCCAGGTCCATGCAAAGCAATTCTTTCTTGCCCCTCGCCCCAAAGCAGAGG
Source organism: Ructibacterium sp. (assembly GCA_045542095.1). Lineage (GTDB taxonomy): Bacteria > Bacillota > Clostridia > Monoglobales > Monoglobaceae > Ructibacterium. The sequence goes on along the minus strand of JAZQKJ010000006.1, from coordinate 43,059 downwards.
GTTCATCGGTAAAAAATCCTATAATGGTATTTCCAAAATATTTTTTGAGCAAAGAATAATATCGTTCATGAGTAATTTCTATAAACTTATCAACTGAATTTTGCGAAAGTAAATCCGCGGCACGGGGAGCTTTTTCCTGACCGTCATCCTCTCCAAAGTGTATCCCTCGGATTTTTCCCATACTTTCCGTCTGAACGATATATTTTCCGCTCTTGGTTTCGGCAATAACCTTTCCGTCGGTTTTGTCATCTGTAAGAATTATACATTGAGCTGCAAATCGGGGATTGGCTGCCACAACAAGGCCATGGGCACTTCCTGACGGATACATTGCCTCGTCATAGAGAATAATCTTCATATCAAGCTTTGCCGCAGTTTCAACAGCTGTGACCATAAAGTGCATAAATGTATCCGAAAGATATTCTATGGACTGGGGAACTCCGATTCTGGGATGCAACACCACCCCATGAACTCCTTTTTCGTTAAAATCCGTTAACTGACGAATAATTTCTTCGTCCTTAAAGTCATCATTTAAAAACCAGAATGGCATGGGAGAAAACTCCCTGTCCGGCATTTTCAGTTTTTCTATAAGTTTTTCAGATTTATTCATATTTCTTCCCTCGAATATGTGGATTTCTTAAAATATAACATAATAACGAAAAAAAAACAAGCCGTCACTACGACGGCTTGCGATATCACAACTTCTTAGTTGCAACAGCTCATGTGCTTAACTCTGTCTTCAACCTCTGCACGTTTTGCGTTGTTGAAACGGTCAACCGTTCCTACAAGATATCCTGTTATACGACGAATTCTCTCAAATGGAATTGGGGTAAGGGTATAGTGGGCATCAACAAATCCGTCCTCACAAACTGTCAGGTCAAGAGTGTCGATCTCCATACCCGGATTATTCTTGCGAATGTGCTGTGCATAATATGCGATTTCCTGTGAACTTAATGTATCATTTGTTACGTTTACTGTCATTGTTTTTTCCTCCATTCAATATATATTTGTTTATCAAGGTAATGCATATTATACAACCATTATTTTAATTTGTCAATAGATATTGTGTTAAAATCATGTTACAAATACAATATATTGTATCTATACATTCCATTTGACAAAGGAAAAATATCCTTGTATAATTTGGAAAGAATTATTTATCAGACAGGAGAGTATTATATGACAGCGATTTTAAATGTTTTTTTGTTGGTTATAGGTTTTGTGTTTTTACTTAAGGGTGCAGATTTTCTTGTAGACGGAGCCGTAGGCATTGCAAAAAGATTTAATATCTCTACTCTTGTTATAGGAATGACAATCGTGGCGTTTGGCACCAGTGCCCCGGAGGCAGCGGTCAGCATTACTGCATCACTTGAGGAAAATAATGCGATTTCTTACTCAAACGTAATTGGGTCTAATATATTTAATCTGCTTATGGTTGGCGGAATTTGCGCTATTGTCCGTCCTCTTAAAATTCAAAAGATTGCAGTAACACGTGACTATCCATTCCATATCTTAATTACTGTGGCGTTACTTGTTCTTTGCCTTGATACTGTTTTAGGAGATGGTCAAACTATGCTCCTCAGTTGCGGCGACGGAATAATTCTGCTTTTGTTTATGTGTATATTCATGTATATGAACATAAAAGACGGAATGAGCAACCCCCAAGAGACTGAAGAATCCGCAGAAAAACCTTCATTTGTAAAAAATATTATTTTATTTATAATAGGTCTTGCAGGTGTTATTCTCGGCGGTAATTTTGTTGTTGATTCAGGAACGGTTATTGCAAAATTGTTAGGGGTCAGCGATACTTTAATCGGTCTTACCATTGTTGCTATCGGAACATCTCTGCCCGAGCTTGTAACCTCTGTGGTTGCAGGGAAAAAGGGCGAGACAGATATTGCATGGGGCAATATAGTTGGTTCAAACGTATTCAATATTTTGTTTGTTCTGGGAATTTCATCAACTCTCAGCAGCTTTACTGTTGATATTCAATCAATATATGACACCGTAATTGCTTTGGTGGTTTCTACCCTTGTATATTTTGCAACCGCTAAATCAAAACGTATCGGCAAACCTTTGGGAGCTGTGATGGTGCTGACTTATATTATATACACAGCTTATATTATTATAAGATAATCAACTTGTGAAGTCCTCTTCAAAAGAGGTGAGTTCCTGTTTGTTTTTAAGGATAACACCGTTGCGGAGTTTTTCCATATCTTCTTTCGGAAAGTCTGCCTCGTAAATATCCAGGGAGTATAAAAACGCCTCTTTTTGGTCAGACGAAATATAGATGTTGATTTTATTATCTTCAAGCCTTGCGATATAATAATCCACAAGGATTGGCTCGGTTTCTGACAATGGCAGGGCACTCAAGTTTGCCGCTGCAGAAACCTTGTCTTTTTCTGCCATATCGGTGAGTAGTTCGGTTTGATATCTCAAGGTTATAACATAGGATATATAACCGCATAAAATTGCTGCCATAAACACAATTAGTCCCACAGACAGACTTTTAAATATTTTTTTCACCATAATAACCCCCGTATATTGTGTTTTCGATTGGCTTGTAACACTAATTTAACCTATTATTAACACGGTTGGCAGTTTTTATACTATTTTTTATGGTATACTGTAACGGATTATAAAATATTATTCAGAGGGGAAACTATAATGAAGCATTACGTTAAGAAATTCTTTGCTATATTCGGCATAACGCTTGGGATTGGTCTTTTGGTTATTGCTGTTTTATTTGGCGGAGCCATTCTGGGCTTTTGGGGAAATGCTGATGACATTGATATAGAGGCATTGACTCTTCGTAAAAATTCCAGCATAGTATATATTGACGAAAATGGCAATGAGGTTGAACTTCAGGAACTTAACATGGAGGAAAATCGCGTTTGGGTGGATATTGAAGAAACCCCCGAGCATCTTCAGCACGCCTTTGTCGCTATTGAAGATGAGCGTTTTTACGAACATAAAGGCTTTGACCTGCCCCGTACAACAAAAGCCACATTTACCTGGATAGGAAATAAACTGACAGGAAAAAAGGGTGCATCTCTTGGAGGAAGCACCATAACCCAGCAGTTAATCAAGAATATTACAGGGGAGAATGACCAAACCCCTGCCAGAAAGGTTAAGGAAATTGCCACCGCAGTTGGGGTGGAGAAACAACTTGACAAACAACAAATTCTCGAATTATACATGAACTGTATATACCTTTCCCAGGGCTGCAACGGTGTTCAGACTGCGGCAGATGTTTACTTTGGGAAAAATGCCTCTGACCTTACGTTGGCAGAAAGTGCATGTCTTGCAGGTATTACACAGTTCCCTTCAAAATATGACCCCTTTGTTAATCCCGAGGAGAATAAAAAGCGTCAGGAGCTTGTTCTGGAAAAGATGCTGGAGCTTGGCTATATAACTCAGGAAGAACATGATAACGCTGTAAACGAAACTTTACAATTTGTTGATAAAAGCTCTTCCGAAGAAGAGGGAACTGTTGCAACATCATACTTTGTAGATCAGGTTATCCGTGATGTTACACGGGATTTACAGAAAAAAGGATACTCGGAAAGTCTTGCCCATAGAATTTTGTATTCAGGCGGCGTAAAGGTTTACACCACATATAACCCAAGAATTCAGAAAATTGTTGAAGATTATTACGAAAACTCCAGAAACTTCCCCGGTACAGGCGCACAATCCGCTATTGTTGTAACAGATGTTGCAACAGGTCAGGTGGTAGGTATCGCCGGCGGAATTGGCGAAAAGCCGGGAAGCCTTACCTGGAACCGTGCATCAATGAGCACCCGTCAGCCGGGTTCAACTATAAAGCCAATTGCCATTTATGCCCCCGCTATTGATATGGGCGTTATATCCCCCGGCTCGGTATTCGAGGACGAGGCAAAACCATACGATGGTTGGATACCAAGAAACTATGACTTTAAGTACAGGGGTAAGGTTAATGTTCAGCGTGCGCTAAGAACATCTCTTAACACTACCCCCGTTGATATCCTCTGGAACAAGCTTGGAGTTCAGCAGAGCTTTGATTACCTTAAAGATAAAATGGGAATTACAACCCTTGTGGAAGCCAGAGATCAAAACGGGCAGATATACACCGACCTTGGCGGTCCGCAGTTAGCCCTTGGCGGTCTTACCGATGGTGCAACGGTCCTTGAAATGTCATCAGCTTTTGCTACATTTGCAAACAACGGCATATATAATATGCCTCATACCTATACCGATGTAAAAGATAAGGACGGAAACATAATCGTTTCGTCAGACCGTTCGTCATGGGAGGCTATGAGGCCGTCTACCGCTTATATTATGAGCATGATGCTTCGGGACGTTGTAACATCAGGTACAGGTGTGGGTGCAGGACTTGGCAATGTATTTACTGCAGGTAAAACAGGTACCACATCAGATAACAAGGACAGATGGTTTATCGGATACACTCCATATTACTCAGCGGCTGTATGGTATGGTTACGATATTGCAAAAGAAATACCAATCGGGTCAAATCCATGTATCCCCGTTTTCAGAAATGTAATGTCAAAGGTACACAGCGGTATAAAGCTTGACAGAAGCATAAACAAGCCCAGCGATGTAACAACCATTCGTTATTGCAGTTACACAGGAATGAGAGCTAAGTCAGGTTGTCCGTCAACCAGCTACTACTGTAGTTCGGACACGTTGCCGGCATACTGTAACGGGCGTCATGTGGGCGGAACAATCTTCTCTGAAGAACAGGAGTCCGCAGAGCCTACTGCATCTGCTTCTACACCGCCCGAGGGTGAAACAAACACAGCAACTCCGGCTACCAATACCCCCGTAAATGTTCAAACAGATGATGCCGCATCAATGGGAGCGGCAGGAGGCAATACCTCTTCTGCTACTACCAATACACAAGGCGGAACAACGGGTACGGGTACTGGTACAAATAATACCGCACCAAGCGGCAACGGAGCAGGCAATACTGCACCAAGCGGTAATGCTTCGGCACCAAGTACAAATTCATCAAATACAGGTGCTGCACCAATAACAGAATAATATAAATAACGGCGAGGGAAATTACCCTCGCCTGAGCGTGTCGATAGGTTTATCGACACGCTGGCAGATGTTGAAAAAGGAAGTTATATTTTGTGAAATCGTTTTCGTCGCTGTACGGTGGTACTGCAGAGAACGATTTCGCAAAAAGCAAGCAACCGCAAGGATAACTCGATGTTTTCCTTGCGGTTATTTCGTTTATATAAGCGGACAGTCGAACGAATCCCTCCACCAAACTCCGTTTGGTCCCCCTCCCTTTAGGTAAGGGAGGCTATACCTGTCCCTACAAATTTTGCTTTTATATTTTCATGCTTGCGGTAGAACAACTTTTTCGACACGCTGAGATGCCTAAAACGAATTTAGGCATCTTATACATTGTATATTGCAAAATTTATTAAACGGGTTTTACAGAAATTTTATCAATGTAACTAATATTTATACATTCAAATGAAAGAGATTTTTTTGCAGAAAGTGCGGCAGCTTTTCCGGCAGCCTCTCCTGTTAATGCGCAGGTGGGGATAACACGTGCAACCTCCCAGCCGTCACCTTGTGGAGCAGAAATAATTCTGCCTGCAGCAAGAAGATTTGGGAAGTTTTCATTATAAAGTGAGCTAAATGGTATTTGATAATGCTTTCCAGCACCATTGGGTCTGAAATCTCCGCAATTTCCAATTGAATTTTCAAATTCCAATCCGTCTACTGCGTTAAAATCTGTTTTTCCGATAATTCTGCGAATTGTCCTGAATTGAGGCATAAATGGAATGGTCATAACATCAAAGCTGTTTTTTTCCATTTTTTCAACCTTCTTTAAAAGACTTTTCTTGCCCTCTGTCATATATGCTGTAATTTCTTCTGCAGTTTCTCCTGTAAGCATATCCATACCTTCGGGATGACCGTTGCCAAACATATCGCTGCCTGTACTCATCCATTTTCTGAATGAAGAAAAGTCACCGTCTTTGCAAAGTTTTTCTGCTGCTTCCAGGTCGCAGTAATGTGCAACGTATGTCATATAATTTTTACCTATAACTGTTGGCACTCCTGCTCTGTGCATTACTGTAGCATCGCCGCTTGCGTCAATTACAACTTTAGCACCGAAAAATTCTCTGCCGTTGCAACTTTCGGCTATAACACCTTCACATATATTACCATTCATAACCGGATATGTAGTAAGGGTATCAAAACGAAGTTTTACTCCACTATCCATTACAAACTTATCAAGAGCAGCACTGAAAACTGTGGGAGAAAAGAAAGTGGAATATCTTTCGTTTTTTGGTTTATTGTGTCCATCGCCGCCCCATTTTTCAGGTAGGTTTTCGAAACAGTATTTTCCGCAGAGCTTAATGAGTTCTTCAGCAATACCATAAATCATCTGGGTTCCGTTCCCATCACAGAGGGGCTCGTACCAGGAAATAAGTCCGTTGGTTGCAAGACCGCCTAAGTTGACACTTTTCTCAATAAGAAATGTGCTTGCACCATTTCGTGCAGCCGATACAGCAGCCGAAACCCCTGCAATACCACCGCCTATGACAATTACGTCATAGGATTCCCTTTTAATTATCTCTCTTTTATCTTCAATCACGGTAAAACACTCCTTTTAGATTCCTTCTAAAAATCTATCAACAACAAGCTGTCTGAACTGTGGTGAAAGACTGGCAAAATATGCGGTAAAGCCTGTTACACGAACAACAAGGTCTGGATGTAATTCAGGGTTTTCATTTGCTTCAAGCAATTTTTTGCCGTCTAAAATATTTATATTGATTAAGGTACCGCCCTGCTCAAAATGACCGAGAATAAATCTTTCAATTATTTCCACACCTTTATCATTTGCAGAAAGGTTAGGGTCAAATTCTATTTGCAAAGGAGCAGTATTACCATATCCGCATTGAACAGATGCAATTCCGTTCGACTGAGCGGTAGGGGCTCCGTCTGTTCTAAAATGCGCATTAGGATTAGCACCATGAGAAATAGGTTCGCCTGCACGTCTGCCGTTTGGTGTTGCCCCAACTTTTGAACCGTATTCAATGGTTCTTGACCAACTGAACCAGCCCGGAACAAACTGTCTGCCTTTTGGCATTTTTTGTGCTTTTACGTTTGTTACCCAGTTGTCTGTAAGTTTTTCTGCCCATTCGTCTGAAACCGTTCCACCTTGGCAATATTTTGGTGATGAATTAAGTATAAGTCTGGTTCGCTCGTCTTCAAAGTTATTTTCAAGAGCTTCGTAAATATCATCCCATGTAAGAACTTTTTCTTGTTCAACTCGTGTTTCAAGGGCTCCGAATGAGTCTGCTACAATCGCAAGACCTGCTCCGTCAATGCCAATGGTATAAAGCTCTGCAACCTGAGATATATCTTCACCCTTTTCTATGGTATTTTTCATCATAAGGTTCATCATAAGCTCAGGAGTAACCTCCCATGCATGGTCAATGTGATGATTTACACCTTGAGCGGTTATATCTATTGCGATTTTTAAATGCTCGGTATAAAGCTCAAAAAGTCTTTCGGTACTCTTGTTCTCTTCGTTTTTCATATCTTTAAGTGCTTCTTCGAGTACTTTTGCCACGTTTATTTTAACGGTATCATTCATCGGAAATTCCTTTCCGGGAACGCACATCCAGTTGCAACCTACAGCAATTCTCTCACGGGCAGTCTTTTTATCTATACCGTTTTTCATATAGCCTTCAGCCAAAGCCTTGTCGTTACAAAATCTCGGCCAGCCGTTCTTGTTTTTCAAAAGATAGTAAATAGCTTTTCGTAAAAACTTCTTATCGCAGTTCTCATGAACTCTAACAGTTAAATTGCAGGCAATATCTATACTATCCGCACCATCTAAAATCAGGTATGATAAATGGTTTGTCATATCGTTGTCATTTTCGTCAACACCGGATATCTGATAATAATGAGGGTCGATAAGTAAAAGATTGGCAATGAGAAATTTAACGGTTTCATCATCAATAATTCCATTTTTAATGTCGTTTTCGTAGAAGGGATAGAGAAGACCATCAAGCTGGAACCCTGCCCCGTCACGTGTGTATATTCTTGATGCGCAGTTAAAGAAAGCAGCCCATTGGCATGCTTCTCTAAAGGTTTTTGGTGCATCGTAGCGTATTGCCTCACAGGTTTTGAGCATTGTTTCAAGGTTTTCTTTTATTTCGGGTCTGTTTTCGCCTGGAATCATCTCTTTGATTTTTTCAATATGTCTGTCCACAAAACGAATGATAGCAAGAACGGTTTTTTCCTCTGCATCGTAGAAAGCTTTTTTGTCAGGATTTATAGCTCGGTATTTTTCGATTTTTTCAAGCATTCCTCCAAAGCCAAGCTCGAAACCTATTGAATAGTCGCAGGCAAAATGAGCATCGCCGTCTATACCTGTTGTAATATTATATTTTGCCTGCAGAGGTTTTAAATGGTCATAAGGAAATCTTTGCTCATCCCAGCGTTTGCTCCATTGGTTTGTTGCAGTTTTCATAAATTCCATAGTTTTAGGTCTTTTCTTTAACCAGTCCGGCATATAATGGAGGTCTCCACGGTAATTTACAAGCATATCACGCCATCTTCCGCAAAGCATTTCCATAGGGTCAACATAAGGCTCGTGAGCATCTATTACGCGGCAGAAGTTTTCGCACATTCCGTCATATCCGTAAAAGCTCCCGTTTGAGCTGTTGTACCATGGTTCCACCTCATAATTTTCTGAAATGGGAACTGTACCAAAGTCATCAAGATCCGTATAACCATTTTGCTTTCTTTTTTCGAGAGTGTGACGAACTTTTGTGTCACGCATAGATTTAAGTCTGTCAGCGTATGTAAGCATATTTATCAAGCTCCTTCATATATTCCTTTGACGGGACAGTAAATTCTTTTAACTCTACCCCAAGTGCTTGCTGTTTTGAAACTCCAAGGGGATGATATGGTAAAAGTTCATATTTTTTTACATTTTTTAGAGTTTTAAAAAACGCTGATATTTTATCTATTCCCTGATCAATTTCAGGGATAACGGGTGTTCTTGCAATTATAGGTATGTTTAGCGAGTTGAGTTTAACAAAATTTTCTATTATTTTTTCGTTTCTCACACCTGTATATTCTTTGTGTATTTCGCTGTCCCATATCTTTAAATCTGCCATTAGAAAATCAAGGCTTTTAAAAATATCTTCGTTATAATAGAAGAGGGATGTTTCGATTGCACAATTGATATTTTTTTCTTTACAAAGAGCAAGCATTTCTTTAAGAAATTCTCTTTGTGCCATAGGCTCGCCGCCTGAAAATGTAACTCCGCCACCATCAGTGTAGTAGGGTAAATCAGCTAATATCTCTTTTAAAACTTCATCAGCCGTCATTTCCTTACCACAGATTACTCTTGCACCTGCATAGCAACCTTTATCACACATTTTACAGCCTATACATTTTTCAGGATAGAAGAGCTCTTGCTTTTCAAATGAAATACATTCGGGATTATGGCACCACAAACAGGAAAGCGGACAACCCTTGAAAAAAACAGTTGTCCGTATTCCGTCACCGTCATGGAGCGAGGCTCTTTGTATATCTGCTATCAATCCTTTAGCCACGGATTTTTTCCTCATTTCCACTCTTGCTGCTCTTAATTGCGGCATCAAGTATAGCCATTACATCAATGTTTGCATCTAAAGTAAGCATCTCGTAAATATCTTCACCTGAATTTACGTGGTTTGCATATTGGCATGGCATATTTTTAAACTTTTCATCTAATTCAATTTCAGGTATTTTAACTTCGTTGCCGTACATATCAAACGCTTTAACATCGGGAGCGTTTTCAGCACCGCCGGTGCACATGATTACACCATCGCTGCAAAGTACCATAGGACCTGAAGGAATAACCGCTCTGGGTGTTGTCCATGTTCCCTCAATAACAGATAATTTGTCGTCATACCTGATAACTGCGGCAAAGTTGTCATCTGTGTCACCAAAAGGTGTGTTGAGATTTGCTCCCATACTCATTATGCTTTTTGCACCTTTACCCATAAACCATCTGGTGAAAAGACAGCCGTAACAACATATATCAAGATATACTCCGCCACCGAATTTGTCCTGATGCCACCAGGTTTTACTTCTCTGTTCATCGGTCATTTCTTCGGCATTCTCTGTAACGCCTCTATGCTTTGCACCTTTACCTAATGGTCCTGTATGACCGTTTATATAGCGAAGTTTAATAGGTTCGCCAACGATTTTGGAGTCAAGAGCAGCTTTCATCTTAAGAATGTATTCGCGCCAAACAACAGGCCAGTTTACAACTGCCTCAATGCCATATTTGTCAACACTTGCTTTTATTTTATCAGCTTCTTCAAGGCTTACTGCAATAGGTTTTTCGATAGAAACATTAATGCCGCGTTTTGCACATTCTTCTACAACCGTAGGCTTTTCGCTGTTTTCAGTCATAATAAATGCAATATCGGGCTTAATATCATCAAGCATCTGCTTGTAGTCTTCGTAAACGTTTGCACAATAGTTTTCCTTTACATTCTGCAGATTCCATTGTTGAGTATATCTGAGAGCCGGAATTTTTTCCGTTCCTGTTTCAACGTCTGCCACTGCACACAGCTCCATATCATCTTTTTCGTTTATGTAAAGTGCAATTTCGTTAACGTGCATGTGTGCAAATCCTATTATTACTGCTTTAATCATTTTAGATTTTCCTTTCTAAAAAACATTCAATTTTTTTTATTATAGAAATCTTTAGTATAATAGTAAATACAAAATATCATCAATATTTTATACTATATTTACATTTCGTATTGAATAATGAAAGAATTTGCTTTGACGAAATAAGATATAAAAATCAAATTTAACGGACTTTATAATAAAAGAAAACACCTGTAATCCCTTGGAATACAGATGTTTTCCTGAAACAACAACTGAAACCTATCAAGTAAAAGTTAAGTGTTGCTTTGAAATTTAGCATGATGTAATTTTTGTAATTATTTATCGGTCTTTTCTTTATTCCTTTCATAATAATTTGTTGTTTGACTACGATGAGTAGACGGCGTTACTCCGGTGGCGTTTGTAAAGACTTTTGTGAAGTAATATTGGTTGCTAAAACCAAGCTCTTCCGAGATTGCTTTGATTGAAAGGGATAACTGCTGAGTAAGCATTTCTTTGGCCCGGGCAATCTTATAGTCGTTGATATACATTATTGGTGTGGTTCCCAAGCTGTTTTTAAAGTAGCGTATAAGTTGATGCTTGGAAATATGACAATGTTCTGCCAGTTCGTCAAGGGTTATTTGTTTATTTACATGGGTTACTATGTAATTTAGTGCCTTGGTTAATTTTTTAGGGAAAGAAACGGAGTTTTTTATATTTGTATCTGCAACCAGAGTTTTTATTGTTCTGTGAGATAAATACACAAGAAGTCTTGAAAGATTTACCTGTGACTCCAAGCCGCACAGAATATGTCTATTTACTGAAAATAAATTTATACTGTCTACCATGTTTTTAAGTGTATCATAATCATTGCACACCATTCTGCTTTCCAGATATATTGTGTTGGGATATTGAATGGGTTGGTCGCTGATTGCGTCAATGTTAATACGTTCTAAAGTTTTGGCAATAGAGTTCTGAAGAGCGGACGCTTCTGTCTGGATAGGTTCGTTGTTTGTAGAAAAATGAATATAGTGCATGGTGCATACAATCCCGTTTATAGGACATCTTTTATAGGATTGTTTGGCAGGCACAAAGAAAATATCCCCTTTTTCCAAGATAAAACTTTCGTTATTGAAAATAATTTCACAACAGCCGCTTGATATAAATATAAGGATATTATAGCTGTCGGCGACTTGCCAGAAGGTGTTTCTTGAAACCGAATAGGCGGTCTTTATAATCGGAAGACTACTCAAGTTAAAGTGGTAAAACATGATATCACCTCGTAGCATAATGCAAATATATTATAAAAATATACACATATAGTATATTTACTATTATAGCACAAAAATATATAATGTAAATACAAAAAAATAAAAAACTTTTAACTTTCTATGGTAAAAAGTAACAAAAAATGGCTATTTTGAGCGTAGAAAGTAGATTTTAATTATTCAAAACTGTGAGTTTTATTTAATTTAAGCAATAAAAATTTTAGAAAAATTAGATCTGATTTAAAATTAAAATGGCACTAATTTCTAAAAATGGAAATGGAAATTATTTTAAAAGATTTTGCTTTTGTGAATTGCGAGGATAACAGGATATGTTTAAATTAAAAAGATATTTATGTATCATATTGATTATTATGTTTTTAATGACTCTGATTTATCCTGTTTGTGCTAAGAACAAAGAGATAGATTTTTACGAGAGTTTTGATGATGAAAGCGTTGAAAATTTAGATATCGTTTGGGGAAATGAAACTGACGAATACGGTGTTGTACCTATATATAATAATGAAAGAATGTATGCCATAAAAACATGGGTATCTGATACGCAATCTGTAAAAATTACGCATACATTTGAAAATGCAATTAGCGATGGAATGCTTTATGTTTCCTTTGATTATATGTCCGCCGAGAAATACAATGATTGTTTTTTAGGATTTGATACAAAAGATAATCAATATCGAATTTGTGGTTTTGATAGTATTGGGAAATTCAGTAGTTTTAGTGACTTTTCTGGTTATTCATTAGATGATGAGATAGCTATAGATTATATATGTGATGAATGGTATACGGTAGGAGTTTTATTTGATTTGGATTTACGTAAGGCGTTCTTTTATTTTGGGAAAAAAGAAGATGGTGTTGCACCTGTTGGGACAGTAAGAATAAATGATGATTTTGGCGATATAACGGATATGATTTTTGCTCACAATTACGGAGATTCTTCTTCGGCACTGTGGGATAATATCCGCCTTTATAATGTCAATACAGAAACAATTGAAGGCATAGAAGAAAAAGAAAACCTTATTTTTGATAAATCAATTTATGAAAAATATAACACTACTGTTTTTTATGAAGATTTTGAAAAAGACGCATTACCTGATTTGGGTATAAGTTCGTGGGCGGACGAAAACGATACACATGGAGTTGAACGTGAATATGACAATGGTAATTATGTTGTTAAAACGCGAGTTGGCGTTAAGGCACCTGTGAGGCTTACTAAGTCCTTTGAAAAACCGTTAAATAGCGGTTTATATTATGTCACTTTTGACTGGTTGAGTGTAGAGGGTAATAATAATGACTGTTTTTTAAGATTGATGTCAGGGGATAAACAGTATCAAATTTGTGGCTTTAGGACTGACGGTACTTTTGGTAAATTTATTGATTTTACATATTGGTCGTTAAATGCTGATACAAAAGTGAGTTACAACCCTAATCAATGGTATACTGTTGGGGTTTTGTTTGATTTTGATCTGAAATATGCGTATATATATTTTGGCAATAAGAATGAAGAACTTATGCTAATTGAAAAAACCAAGCTAAGCGATGATTTCGCTGATATTACAGATATGATTTTTGCGCATAGCTTTGGTGATCTTCCTGATGCAAAATGGGATGACATAGCCATGTATAAATTGTCGGCGGAAACCGCTCAGGTTTTAGAAAAAAAAGAAAATGTTGTTTTCGACGAAAGCGTAACAGAGGGGATTACTTGTCTATTGAGTACGGACAAGGCGGGGAATATTTTTTATAATGCCGGTATGGCAGAGATAAATGCAAAATATTTTAATCGCAGTCTTGTTTACAGAAATATTGATATCAGGTACGAGGCATTTTATGAAAATGAAAATATATATGCCGAAGACAAAAGTTTAATGATTGAATCAGAAGGCAATGCTGAATATAAAGTTTATTTTCCCATAAAAAATAAATACGGATTTTTCACATTTAATGCCAGTTGCAGCAAAGACAGCGAGATAAAATGTACCACAAGGCTTTCTAATGCAAGAACGGCAGAGGATGGAGTCCGCAATCCGAAACTTGGCTCAACAGTACATATAAAAAGGGTTAAGGATAAAAATGCGGCGTTTGAGATTTTAAAGAATGGTGGATTTTCTTGTATCCGCGGCGGTCAAAATGACTGGCAGGATGTTGAGAAAGAAAAGAGTATTTTTACCAACTCGGAAGAAAATGTTGGTTTATATAACGGAGCCTTGAATGACGGATTTGAGGTGTTGTCGGTACTCTTTGGCAGTAACAATTTATATGCTGAAGAATATCCAACTTCAAATAGTGATAGAGCAGGCGAGGTCGAAAATCCTCCGCAAAGTGACGGATTGATTGAAAAGTTTGAAGAGTATTGTTATCAGACCGTTGTTATGTACCCTGAGGTAAAATATTTTCAAATATGGAACGAGTGGAATAACGCTCCGTCTTTCAACAAAGACGAAATAACCGATGCAAGTTATTATGCCAAGGTTCTTGCGGCGGGTTATGACGGTGTAAAGCGTGGAGCAAAAGAGCGAGGAAAAGAAGCGTTGGCTGTTGCTATGGCTCCAACAGGTACAAAGGCTGATTGGATTGAGGAGGCTATTAAGGCATTAAACGGGAAAAAATGTTTTGATATTGTATCGGTTCATCCTTATACCTATTCAAGCGGCGGCCCGGGCGGAGAATCAGCTTATGCTCCCGAGGATGAATGTGTACAGCATAAAAGTGAGAACGGGAATGTTGTATCAAGGCTGAAAAGAGTTCGTACCGTGCTTGATTCATACGGTTATACAGATGTTCCAATATGGGCAAGCGAGTTTGGATTTTCAAGCTATGTATGCGGAGAAGAAAAACAGGCACAGTATGCAGTGAGGTTTGCGACTTTGTGTGATGACAATAATTTGCTTGATAAAATGATATGGTATACATTTCAAAATCATACGGTGGGGAAGGAAATTGAGCAAAATTACGGAATGATACGTTATGATGAAAATGTTTTGGTTCCGTATGAAGCAAAACCTGTATATCTTGCAGTGAGTAATTACAACGCACTTATGGCAGATGCTGAGCCTTCTCAAAAAATATGTGACGGTGAAAATGATATATATGCATACAAGTTTGTCTCAAGAGACGGAGATGATTTGTACGCCGTGTGGACTACGGAAAGTGATAAGGAGTATACGCTAAACACAGGTAAAAAATTTGCAAAAGTATATGATATATACGGAAATGAGACAGTTGTGATATCAGACAATGGGAAGATTACTCTTAATATAAGTGAGAGCATGACGTACGTTAAGGTGAGTAATGTATATGCAGGACTTATTCAAAACGGCAAGGTGGTTACGGAACTTAAAGATATTACAGATGAGGATGTATATATTACGGTGTCGGCAGATGAATACAAAGACTGCAATGTGTTTGTTGCACAGTATAAAGATGATATACTGCTTGATGTAAAAAAATGTGAAATAGTTAATGAAGATATAAAGTTAGACAAATTAAACAGCGAGACAGATAGGATAAGTATTTTTATATGGCAGAATATGTCGCCTGTTTGTGAGGTATTTACTATTATGTAAAAGGAGGATGTTCGATGAAGAAGAAAATGTTTAAAGCATGGGTTTCGTATTTCCTGTCAGTAACAATGCTTGCTGCAGGTACATCAGCAGTTGCTGTCGATCTTGCCGACAAAAACAATGAAATTATATCGGTGGATTTTGAAAGCGGAGATGACAAGCCAGAGGGTATCAGTGATATAAACGGTGCGTATGGCAAAGAAAAAACAGATGCCGAGCATGGTAGTTCTTTGTTTACCGTTAACAAAAAGAGTGCTTCCACCAGGGCGTATATAGATTTGGAAAAGCCTATCGACAGTGGTGTAGCATATATAACTTATGAAGTTATGAATACAACGGAAACCGTTTATAATTATACAGCCTTTCATACGGTTCCAAGATCTCAGGCAACGACGAATGATGATTATATGAAGACGGTTACATTTCAGAAAGCCGGTAAGTTCGGTCATTTTTACGGATTGGATGTAGCGTGGTCAATAGCGGCAGAGAGCATTACGGAGTATGATTCAAACCGCTGGTATAAGATAGACCAATGGATCGACTTTAATAGCAGGACTATTGATTTTTACGTAGATGGCGAGTTTTTTGCTTCAAAGTCCCTTCCTGAGCACTTCAACGCAATACACAGCTTTTATATGGTACAAGACAGTCAGTCGGAGGGCGGAAGCTACTGGGATAACATAAAAATTTATCAGGTAAGCAGTGATATGGCGTATATGTTAAAAAATGAAGGACTTAACTTTCCTGAAAAATTTGCAAGCTATTTAAGATTCAATTTTGAAACAGATGCAGGCGGACATATTTTCGGTGACGGAGAAAATGTTAATTTTACTTTAACCTGCATAAACGTAAGCGGAACGGATAAAAGCTTTGAGGCAGAATTTATTGTTTCGGATGAACTGAACAATGTAATATGGTCCAGTCAAGAAAATATATCTGTTGAAAAAGATAAGCAAATACAAAAAGAGCTTAATATAAATATAGGAAAAAAGTATGGATTTTTTGCAGTAGAAGCTAATTTTAAAGATTTAGAAACCGGGAATATGAGCACGGGTGCAACAAGATTTTCGGTTGTGAACTTTCCGGCAGAGGTAAATCCAGATTGGGGTGTATGTGTTCATTATCAAAGGGTGCTTGATATTGATTTGGCAGCAGATGTGTTTAAAAAAGCAGGTTTCAGTGCGGTGCGTGCCGGATTGGGAGATTGGCCGGATGTTGAGAAAACAAAGGGTGTTTATGAGTTCGACGACCTGAGGATTAACGGTGTATCCACGGTAAGTAAATACGGAATGGGTAGCCTAAATCTGGTATACGGTAAAAATGAGCTGTATTCAAAGGAGTATCCCCCTCATACCGACGAGGCACTCACTCATTTTGCAAAGTATTGTTATGAATTTACAAAAAAAGTAACTGGCATAGTCGGTGAAGAGGGTGTATACATAGAGGCGTGGAACGAATACAACCATAGTGTGTTTAATCCAGATAAAAGACCGCCTGAGGACTATGTAAAAATGCTCAAGTTCATATATCCGGAGATAAAGAGAGCAAATCCAAAGGCTCAGGTGGTAGGATTTAACCCATCGGGTACTGCAGCAGAATGGTGTGAGGCAGTCCTTGCAGCAGGCGGTGGAGATTACAGCGATATTGTTTCGATACATCCGTACAGTTCTCTAAGTCCTGAAGAAGGCGGTTGGGTTTCAAAGGTTAAACAGATTAAAGACCTTATGACAGAGTATGGTCACGGAGACAAGCCTCTTTGGGCGTCAGAGGCAGGCTGGAGTGCTGGTTCGGTTGGCGAAGATTTACAGGCGGCATTTGCGATCCGTATGATGGTTTTAAATACCGCAAATGATTTAATTGACAAGATTTTTTGGTATACAGCACAAAATCACCAGGTAGGCTCTGTACATGAACAAAATTTCGGCTTGCTTAGATACTGGGACAGTGAGGAAATACCATACGAGGCAAAGCCTGTATTGCTTGCAATAAGCAACTATAATGCATTGATGAACGGAGCAGAATTTGTAGAATCATGGGAGAGCGGAGGAGATGTAAATACTTTCCGTTATAAGACTGCAGACGGTAAAGATGCTCTGGTTATGTATTCCTTATCAGGCAGTAAAAACTATGCTGTTGAAACTCAGGCTGACAGCTGTGAATTCTACGATATGTATGGAAATAAATCCGATTTATATGCGGAAAACGGCAAATTCAGTCTGGTATTAAATGATAATCCGATTTTTCTTATAGGTGATTTCGGAGAGGTTGAGGTAGGAAAAACCCCTGTTGTAATTCCTGAATCGCTCAGCATAAGCGGCGTTGCAAATGATTTGAGCAGCTTATCAATAGCGGACAGTGCAAGCAGCGAACTGAAGTACGAATTTGAAATGTCAAGGGGTGTACAAATAGAAGAGAAGGATGCCGACAATGCAGATGGAAAGATGTTTTTCAGATTGGGCAACGGTGAAGATGACAAGATAAGAATTCGAGCATATAACGACAAAGGTTTATGTTATATGGGAGATATTCCAATCACTTATGAAAAAGGTGTTAATGTCAGTCTTTCGGTTGTTCCTTACAGAAATTCAAGCTCCAACAGATGGCAGGGCGTTTTAAAAATTGAAAACAACAGCTACGATAAGCCTGTTTCAGGCACACTTAAGATTACCGAACCGACAGATATTATGGAAAAAATGGGAGCGATTGAGATAACGGATGTTCCGGGACTTACCACAAAGAGTTTTAAATTCCATCTGCCGGAGCTTATGGAAGAATCAATTAACCTAAAAGCTATATGCGAGCTGTCAAACGGTGAAACTTATGAGCTTGGAGGAGAATACAAGCTGGCAACTCTTGATTACGCAATGACTAAACCGACGATAGACGGTGTGATAGGAGAAAATGAGTGGAATGTGGGACGTGTAGTCAGAATTGATGACCCTGCAAAGGTTACCATAGACGGATATGGTGGTTTGAATGATTTAAGTGGTGAAGGTTACCTTAAGTGGGATGATAATAATTTCTATTTATGCGTTAAGGTTAAGGATAATATACAGTGCCACGAACATGAATTAGGAAGAATATGGGCAGGCGACAGCGTTCAGTTTGCAATAGCGTATGAAAAGCTGACTTCAGCCTCACGTACCGAGATTGGTTTTGGACTTGATGGAGAAAATCAACCGCGTATTGAAAGAACATATTTTATGGGAACA
Source organism: Ructibacterium sp. (assembly GCA_045542095.1). Taxonomy (GTDB): domain Bacteria; phylum Bacillota; class Clostridia; order Monoglobales; family Monoglobaceae; genus Ructibacterium. The sequence continues at coordinate 24,360 of JAZQKJ010000006.1, read as the reverse complement.
GACCCTTTACTTAATTTTAATAATTATGAACTTGCTATTAAGCGAGATGACGAAAGTAAAACAACGGTCTACGAATTGGCAATGCCGTGGTCAAACATGCTTCCGTACGGGGTAAAGCCCGGTATTTCACGACCTATGTATCTGGCGATGCTTATAAATGATAATGATGAGGGAACACGACGAGGCTGGATTGAATATGGCGGCGGTATCGCCACCGCAAAGGATCCTGCCCAGTTCGTTGAACTGCATTTCTTGAAACGTCAAAGAACTCAATAAATACAAAGGGGAGACAGAAATAATGAAAAAATTGCTGTTTAATATATTGATTACCTGTCTATTGGTGGTAAGTATGTGTGGATATGCTGCAGAAGACAGCGATATCTATGAACAAAGTTTTGATGATTATACCGGAGGCAGATTTGAAGACTTAAATGAAACGGTTGGCGGAGGAAGCTGGACATTACTCCCCTGGAGTCAGTATTTTGGCAAGGGAACAGATGGCGACAATACATACATGTACTTTGTTAATGAAAATGATGAGGCACCTATGTCAATGACTTATACATTTACTGAACCGATTGACGAGGGAACAGTAGTGTTTTCGTATGAAATTGCCCATTCGGGAGAGGTAAGCAGTGTGCCGCGTACAAGACTGTTTGATGAGAACAATAAAGAAAGATTAATATTTTTTATAAATGCGCACAGCTCTGTGCAGAAGGTCAGCAGCGCAAATATAGGGTTTGCTTCTAATGTTGCGTTTGGTTCAAAAGATGCAAAATATAAGGATATAACCCCAAATGTACCTGTAAAAGTTACTCAGGTGCTAAACTTTGATGATGAGTACTTTGAAACCTATGTTGAAGGCGAATTACTTGGCAGACTTGATGAGATACCTTTTGAAAAGGTTACAGCGTGGGGAATATACAGCTATAACACAATGTGTTATTTCGATAATTTGTCAATAAAGACCCTCGGGGATTTAAATTATTCAGTTGATGTTACAGGCGATATGGGAGGAACCAATCTTAAGATAACGGTGCCTGACGGTGTTACCGACGAAGCACTCATGGCACTTGAACCGAAAAACATAGTTGTTACGGACAGATATGAAGAAAGAGTTTTGGTTAAACGTGTATCAGTCAGCGGAAAAACAATCATAGCAGAGTTTAACAAAGCGTTGGAGTATGACGAAAGATATTCTCTTAAGCTTGACGGATTAAAAGATATGTACGGCAGAAACTTTTCTGATACAACCTTTATGTCAAAATCCGAGGTTGACGAAAACGGTAACACAGTCTTAAGGGTGAAAAACGTAACAGCTGTAACATTAGATGGTGAAGAACTTGAATTTATAGAGGGCATGACACCTGAAATTGCGCAGATAAAGGTTGAATTTAACACATTTGTAAGTGAGATTGAAAATGGATTTGAGCTTAACGGAAAGGTGCTCAGCGGAAGTGTTACAGATAAAACGGTAGTGCTTGAAACAGAAGGTGTGCTCGTAGGTAACACAGAGTACAATTTTGCGGTTAATCAAAATGTTAAGAGTAATGATAATACGGCTGCAAAAGATTACAGTTTGAGTTTTAAAACCTTAGATGGAGGCCTTAATATTAAGGAGTGTAACTGGTTTACCGAAGCGGATGAGCCGGCAAGCCTTAGTGATATTGTAGAAGGAAAAAAACTTAAGCTTGTTCTTAAAGTAGCAAATACCACATCAAAAGTTGAAAATTTGTATTTAACTTACAGTGCTCTTAAAGGGAACTTACAGAAAACAGTTATGCTTATGCCTGTAGCGGTTAAGAGCGGGGAATATGGAACGTTTGAGCTTGATTATACTGTCGGCGAAAGCGGTGAAGAAATAAGAGGAATTGTTTTAGATAACTTTACATCCCTCACACCGCTTACTGAGTTTGCGGCTATACGCTAAGGAGGATATTATGACAGGATTATTTAAAAGAGTTGGTCTGGTGTGCTTAGCTGCGGTAGTGATTTCAGGTAATGCGTATGCAAAAATTGATGCTGTTCAAAGCGGTGATACAACGGTTAACATATCGGGCAATACTGAAATAGAAAAAAAGGAAAAGGATGTAATTATAAACATTCTGTCACCTGATAAAGACTATGACGATTTACTTTCTGCTGATAGTGAAGATTATGGTAATATACTGGTTTATCATAATCAGGGAAAGACAACACAGAAAGGCGAATTTGAGTTTGATATTGACATGAGCGGAAGAGAAAGTGGTCTTTACAGCGTGTATGTAACCGATAGCGGTGAAAAAGCAAATTTGATTTACACAGATATAGAGAAAAATGGAGAGGCGATCGCATGGCTTAGCGGATTGACTCAGAAACCTGCTGAAGATGAATTTGTGGCAAAGCAAGCAGACCTTGGTTTTTACAATGATTTATATGATACAGCAGATAAAGGTGAGCTTTTAAGTCTGCTTTTTGATGCAGCAGAAAACGACAAATTTAATTACAGCGACAGTGCATCTGCACTTGCAAAGAGAAATGTCGCTATTGATACTTTTAATAAGATTACTGCTATCAGTGCATTGAATTCAAGTGAAATTAAAGATATTTTTGATTATGCTGATTATATAGGATTTGATGATAGCGAGCTCGCAGAATTTATGGATTTAAGCTTTGTGGATAAAACAAACTTTATTTCTGAGTATACAAGCAGAATGAGCAACCGTAATTTTGCAAGTGAAGACGATTTTGACAAAGTGCTTATTGAAGAATTTATCCTATCGGCTGTAAGATATCCAGACGGATATAATAATTTGACAGCAATGTTAAATTATTTTGCGGAAGATATAGGCATAAAAGAAAAGGTTACAGCCACAATTTCATCTAATATAAGCGGTGGCAACTATTCCACAACCGATGCGTTGGCGAATGATATAAACGAAATTATCGATGATGATTCTAAGCCGAGCAGAGGTTCCGGCTCAAGTTCGGGCAGAGGTTCAAGCTCGGGCGGAGGAGTGGTTTCAAATAAGGCTCCGGAATTACAAATTGATACCAATATGGTTGAAGATGCTGAAAAAGGCGAATACCATGTTGATATTTTCACCGATCTTGAAAATGTTGAATGGGCAAGAGAATCAATTGTATATCTTGCAGAACTTGGTATAGTTCACGGTGATGGTAAATTCAAGTTTAACCCTGAGAATAACGTAACCAGAGAGGAATTTACCAAGATGGTTGTTCAGGCTTTTGCTCCTGAGGCAGAAGAGGCTGAAATCTCATTTACGGATGTGTCGGATAGTGATTGGTATGCTCCTTATATAAAGAAAGCAAAAGGTCTTGGTATTATAAATGGACAGAGCGAAACGATTTTTGGAGCAGGACAGAACATAACACGTCAGGATATGGCTGTTATTGCGTATAATGCAGCAAAAATGTATGGTATAGGTTTCAATGAAGAAAACAAAACTCTTTTTGAGGACGATGAAACAATTGAGGAATATGCAAAGAACGCGGTTTATGCACTCAGAGCAGGCGGAATAATAAACGGAAAAGAAAACAATGCATTTTGTCCGGTGGACAATGCAACAAGGGCAGAAGCGGCAAAGATAATCTATGGATTACTTGAAATGTAGGAGGATGAATTGTATGAAGAAGATACTTGTAGTACTACTAAGTTTTATACTGTTAATTCAAAATATCTCAAGTGCTGTTTTTGCATCTCAGACAGAGGAAAACTCCAATGCAAAAGCGGAATTTATGAAGACAATCGGAGTTATGACAGCTCTTCCGGCAAACTATGATTCGTATGTAAGCCGGGCGGAGTTTGCTATGTATGCGGCAAGGGTTATTGGTGTAAGCGAATACGGCGAAGCCGATAAAAGAATGTTTATAGACGTTCCTATGGACCATTGGGCGGTCTATGCAATAAACGGTCTGGTTGACCGGGATGTAATATCAAGCGACCCGGAGGGGAAGTTTAGACCGGACGATGCAATTACTGTGGAAGAGGCAGCCAAAATATTAGTTTGCGCTCTTGGGTATAAGCCGTATGCTGAAGCATATGGTGGATATCCTACAGGATATATTAAAGCAGCAAAGCAATGCGGCATAATATCAAGCGGGTATAATGATGCAAACCTTACTTATTTTGACACAATAGAAATGTTATACAATGCCCTTAATACGGAAATTCTGGAAGGAGTAGAATTTTCTGATGAGGCAATAAAGTATTCACATTCTGAGGAAGTTACCTCGCTTTCGATTTATCATAATATTTATAGCATTGAAGGAACGGTAAATGCCGCAGACGGTGTATCTATAAACGAGGATTACTATGTAAACTTTGGCGAGATAATGGTGAATGATGAAAAATTCTTTTTCAGCGGTGACCCTTTTGAATATCTCGGCAAACAGGTAACCTTATATTATAAGCAGGAAGATAATGAACAAGGAACAACAGTGTTTATTTTCTCTGAGGATGCAGAAAATGATGTAGTCGAGTTTGATGCAGAGGACTTTGAAGATTACGACCCATTATCAAATAAGGTTATGTATTACACCACAAATAACAGGGAAGAAACATTAAAGATTGGCTTAAATATAAGTGTAATAAAAAACGGTGATGTTGTTACAACCGGCGTTGAAAGTGCTATAAAAGGTGTAAAAAAAGGCACTTATACATTTATTGATTCTAACAGTGATGGAATTTATGAAACACTTTTGATTTCTGAGTATAAGAATATGGTTGTAAGCTACGTGGATGCAGAAAACCTGAAAATTTATGATAAATTCAATGTGGGAGTACCTCTTAATTTAGATGAAAACACAGGAAAAAAAGTTCTTATATACAAAGATATGCAGAGTGCAGCAATTGCTGATATAGCAATTGGTAATGTTCTTACAGTATATGAATCAAATAACTATGTAAGAGTTTACATAAGTGCGGCTTCTGTTACAGGGCAGATAACAAAGGTTATGGAGAGCGGAACCAAAACAGAGGTTTATATATCGGAAAGTTGGTATGATGTTGACAGCGATTTAGCTACAAAGCAGGGAGTAAGTATAAGAGCCGGAATGGAAGGTGTGTTCATAACAGATGTTTTCGGTAAAATTGCTTATGTCAGTGCAGGAGAAAAAGGTGCAAACTATACTTTAGGCTATGTTATTGACTCTGCAACAGAAACCGGCTTTGATAAAAAAGTTATGCTCAAGCTTTACATACCGACTGTAGGTATAAAGGAATATACACTGGCTGATAAAATCACAATCGACGGAACAAGTGCAGAAACTGATACTGAAAAGATGACTCTTCTTGGTAAGCAGAATGGAAATATTACCGGGAAGATTATATATTTCAGGGAAAGCGATGGATTTATTACCATAATAGATACGCCTTACTATGATGAAAAAGAAGAAGACGAATATACGATTAAGCCAAATGTAAGTGAAACAGCTGTAAGATATCGTCAAAGGAAATTCGGAAAGACAGTAATAATCAATGATTCTACTGTAATACTCGGTGTGCCGGGTGATGACAAGCTTGAAGGTGCACAGGAATATGATTTCTCTGTTCCTGCGGCAACCAGTGTTTCAATCAGTAAGGATTTTGACGTGAACTCATATAAGTTTGATTTGGAATCGGGATTTGATGATGTAGTTGTTATAAAAAATTACGTATCAGGCAATCCGACAACCGAGCTTATTGTTGTAGATGAGATTGCGACAGCCTACAGAAATGATGAAGTTACAGAACATTTGACATACTATGCAGAGGGATACGAAACTGAGTTGTATGTAGATTCAAGCAAATCTCTCATAGCAGACGGAATAAAACAGGGCGATGTACTTCGAATAGGTATCGATGCAAAGGGCGACCTTATAAGCTGGGAGGTAATCTTCTCTTATAAAGCAGACGCTGTTCCTGCAGATGTAAATGAGGTGAATTACACTAGTCCGTTTAACACAACAGACAGAGTAATATTCGGATATGTCAAGTCAATAAACGACGGTGTGCTAAAGCTGTATCGCGATATGAAAAAGCCTGATGTTTTAGACGAGGTGTTTGATGTAAGTGAATCAGATGTAGTCATATATGACAGTAAGGAAAAGAAAAAAGAAAATCGTGTTTCTATTGGAAATTATAACGAAATTTCAGCGTACGATACAATCGGCGAACCATCAATGGCAATAATCAGAACAAATTTGGCTCAAATAAAAGAAGTTATAATATTTAAATAAGGAGAGTGTTGGTAATGAAAAAATTAGGCTTAAAACTATTGGCGGCAATAATGGCTCTTTCGGCAGTATCGCTTCCGACAGCAGCCTTTGCCGAAACAGAGTTGATAACTGAAAACTTTAATGACGGCACAGGTATTATTATGAAGGCAGAAAGCGACAAAGCGAATGATGCGGCACTGGATGCAAATATTACGGATGCAGAAGAGGGCGATGAAGCATACGGAAAGGTTTTTGCAACATCGGGAACTACCCACATGTATTTTAAGCTGGGCAAGACCTTTAAAAAGGAAAATGCCAATATTGCAAAAATAAGCTTTGATCTGAAGATGTCAGAGGATGCTAAGAAGAATCTGCTTTTTTATTTAGGTGATTCAGAACAGCTTAACAACAACAGATATAGTGCTGATAATAACAGCTACAGAAAAAGAGCTATCTATTTTTCACAATCAGGGAAAATGGGCGTCAGCAAGGATTCTACAGGTACAAGCAGTTGGTGGACGGTTGTAAGCGGAACTGAAAAAACCTATGAAAACGGTAAGTGGTACAAGATAGAAATTATTGTTGATTTATATAAACAAATTGCTACATATACCATAGACGGCGAGCCTTGGGGTGCGTCGGTGTTCTCGGCGGCCGGAGCTCTTGAATCAATGGACTTCTTTGGTGTGAAGACCGAGAAAAAAGAGGCGAGCGGTGAAACAGTAGGTAGTTGGTATATTGATAATATAACTGTAGCTGATGTAACTGAAAAAATTGATGAGTCGGTGTTATTCGAGGCTGATTTTGAGGATATATCAACATTGGAAGAATCAGGAGTAACCCATAATAATGCATCTGCCTTGGCAGACGGATATGGTGATGAGTACGGAAATGTTGTGACCATTACCGGAGGCGAGTCCAAGATTGCGTATTTATACGTTCCGGTAGGAGCAGAAGATCCAACCAACAAATCCATTTCTGTAAGCTTTGATTTATATGCAGAAGAAGAAAATAAATATTATTGTATGCTCTATCTTTACGACAAAGCCGGAACCGGATATAAGCTGTTTGTAAGAAATACTAATAATGCAGAAGGACAAACAGGCTACTTTAAACATTTGCATACATCAGGGATGTGGGCACCTACAGGCAAAGTTGATTCTCCCGGAAAGACTTGGGTTCGTGTTGATGGAATACTTAACTTCAGAGAAGATCAGGTTGTTATAAAATGGTATTTTAACGGCGAATACGCAGGGGAAACCCAGAACCTTGATGCCAAAAATATTGACTACTTAAGATTCGGGGTAGCCAAGACAAGTACAGCAGGCTTAAACAGCGTATATGCGGTAGATAATCTGCTTATACGTCAGTATAATACCGGATATTTTACAGCTGAATGTGAAGCATCGGGCAGCGGTGCAGGAACAACAGTAAGCGTTACACCTTTAAGTGTACTTGGGGATGATGTTGATCTTGAGAACGCTGAATTTAAGATTACAAATACTGTAACAGGCAAAGAAGCAAACGTAACAAATAAAGAATATAAAGACGGTAAAGTTCTCTTAACCGTAGACGGTCTTGAATATAACGGGGTATATACAGTTTCTTCAACGAATTTTAAAGATTTGTTCGGACAGACAATGGTGGATGCAGAATTTAATGCCTTGCCGCAGTATGATACCGATGATGCAATTCTTCCGGCAGTAAATGCAGTTTGGCTCTATGACTATGACGGAAACAGGCTTGCAATGGGCAATGCTTCAACCGAGGTAAATAAGATAAAAATAATATTTAACACCACCATGAATAAAGATTCGCTAAAAAACGGTGGAGTAAGCATAGACGGATTGACATTAAACGACGGCTCTTATGATGACGAAGAAAACAGTTACACAGCTGATTGGGGCGGATACCTTGAGCCAAGCAGTACCTATACTTTAAATATTAAAGGTGCAAAGAGTATTAAAGGCAAGGCTATGGATTATACTGCAAACATTTCAACAGGTGACGGAAAGGTTTCTATAAAGTCGATAGAGTTGTTAAATTCAGCAGGCGAAGCGGCAACAAGAGAGAATATCGAAAACGGGGAAACCCTTAAGGTAAAAGTACAAATTCTCAATACAACGGATGAACCTGTAAATTCGGTTGTAGCTTACGGAATTTACAAAAATTCTTATATGCAGGAACATGATTTTGTGCCGGTATATGCTAAAATCGGAGAAATAACTCCTGTTGAATTTGAAGTTCCGTACACCGATGCTGACGCATTACTTAAAGTATTCACATGGGATAATTTCTCAGAGCTTAATTCATATTTTAACAGTTGTGAATTTTCGTTTGAGCAATAAGGAGGTATAGATATGAAAAACTTAAAAAGAATTGCAGCACTTGTCTTGGTTATCTGTTTGTTGCCGATTGTGAATGTTTTTGCGGCAACAGTTGATATGCAGGTGACTTTTACAAATGACCTGAACAGACACGCAGGCGGTAACATCACCATAACCTCGGACACAGATGATAAAGTCTGGTTCTGGTGGGGTGATGATAATACAAAAATTGCAGACCACACATACTTCGGCTTTTGTAATATAACATCAGGCACAGGCGAATTTGAGATACAGAGATATACATATATACCTGAGGGTGCAACCCAGATACTTGCATATTCCGATGCAGACGGACAGCTTGTTGCAAGCTACGACCTGCCCGAAAACAAGATTATGCCTATGGGAGATAAGTCTTATTCATTCGGTGCTGTGTCAGATACACATTTGGGAGAAGAGAGTAACAACAGTCATATAAACAGTGCAGAAGACTTTGCAAGGGTATATCCTAAGCTTGGTGAGCTGGGTGTTTCCCTGATAATAAATGGGGGTGACCTGACCTCTCATGCATTAAATGAGGCGTGGCAGATATACACAGACGGTATAAACGAATTTCACAAAACATATTCTGATGTTCCCTGCTTTGCTGTAACAGGAAACCACGATGCTCAGTACAAGGCTTTAGACCAGGAAAGCTGGAAGAAGTATACATTAGAAGATCTGGTAAACTACAAGGGCTACGGAAAGCCCGAATATTATGACGGTAATACTCTTGACTTTGTATACAAAATGGAAAATGACGTGTTTCTTTTCTTTAATATGACAAACTGGGTAAATCCAAATAACAGTTTAGAATACCATACCAACGACCAGATTGACTGGCTGGAAAGACGTCTTGAGGAAAATAAGGATAAGCGAGTATTCTTGTTAATGCACATTCCGACATTTTATGCTAATAACAGATATTATGCCGACGGAACAGCCTATACTCCTGCATCGGGAAAACCCGACAACAGCTTTAATGAAGGCGACTATATGGACAGAAGATTTACGGCAATATTTGAAAAATATCCTAACGTTATGGTATTTACGGGACATTCCCATCAAGGGTTTGAATACCAGCTCGCCCAGTATGTTCAAGGAACAGAGTGGGGCGACACAATGGATCAAAATGTAAATGATGCAAACGGCGGTGCAAAGCTTATTCATATTCCATCAATGACCACTCCCGGACAGTATGTATATGACGAGGCAACAGACACAGCAAAGCATGTTGGCGACACATCAAAAAGCGAGGGATATGTAGTAGACGTTTACGATGACTGCGTTGTTCTTCGCGGTTATAACTTCATGACAGACGAGTATATGTCTTTTGGAAATTACATAATTGATATAGGCTGTGACTTTAATGATGTTGATGTAAAGGATGAACTTTTGCTGGACAACACAAATAAAAATATTACGGTAAAGGGTACAGCAGGTGAAGAAAATGCAGCTGCTCAGGTTGCTATGATGCTGACCTATAAAAATGCGGACGTAAATAATCTCACTAAAGAAGATATTTTATATTATGACCAGCAGACAACTGATGGAAAGGGCAGCTACAGCTTCAGCTTTAAAATACCGGCAAGTGTTACCGATGAAGAGTTTAAGGTTTATGTAAATATAAACGGAAAGAATATGTCAGATACTATAACCGAAACAGCTATCGGAACAGACTGGCTTGATGTAGGTGTTGAAACAATTCAGCTCGGTGCCGATGGTATAAAGGCAGTTTACACAATGAAAAACTACAGCGAAGAAGAAATAGACTGCCGTATAATCTTTGCAGTACATGATGAAAACGGTGTGCTGATTGAAGTAAAGACAGCTGAAAAGTCTATGCCAACAGGCACAGAAAGCGAAAGACTGGAAATAGACCTGCCGGATAATGCAAAATCTGTTTCGGCGTATATTCAGGCTGCAGACGGCAGCATGAAGCCTCTGTGCAAAAATAAAGTAACAGAGATATCAGCCAAATAAAATGAAAAAAAGTTAAGTTATAGATAAATAAGATTGTTAAGTGGCTATAAACTCATGCTTATAAGGAGGATTTATCATGAGGAAATTATTAGTAGGTTGTCTTGCAGTTACTATGATGTTTTCCGGCCTCGTATTCCCTGTGACAGCGTTTGCAGAAGAAACAACAGATACAACTGAATCGACCGAAACAACTACAACAGAATCAACGGAAATAGTGCATTTTGATATTGACTTTGAGGATTATACCGAAACGGATACCAAATTGCCCAAAGACGATGAACCGACAGCGGTTGGTGAGTGGTCCAGACAATTAGGAGCGGCAGGAAAAATAGTAGAGGGTGCAGACGGAAAGGCTTTTCAGGTAACCAGCACAGCTAATGACCATTTTCGGTATGCTCCCCTTAAGGCAAATCAAATAAAAGGCGGAAAGCTTTTGTTCAGCTTTGATATGACCTATAATCCTAAGGGTACAATAGTAAATCAAGCGTGGGAGTTTTTTTATCAGGCAAGCGGCAACAACCTTCATCGTCAGCTGAGAATGAATAATACTGCCGACGGTTTGATTGTCAGCTCAATAGGGGGAGGAACATCAAGCGCAGCATTAAATACACTTTTTACGGCGACAAGCAGCGATGAAGTATATACTATTGATATTTTGATAGATTTTGATAATTCAAAAAAATACTATTATGTAAACGGCGAGATGCAGGATGAAGTTGACTTAACGCTCACAGATATCTCTGCAAGAAGCTTCAGGTTTTTTGTAAACGATTATATGAAATCCATAGATAATATTAGGATGATAGAAAATCCACAGAACTACAGCTTTGCAGTAAAAGACAATATTACAATAGAAGATGATTATATAACAGTGAGGTTTTCTGATACAGTACAGCCGGCAGCATCTGATTTTGTAATTACAAACAAGACAGACAGTACAGAGGCGGCAACAGTTACAGAGGTTGAGCAGGTTACGGGTAAGATTTATAAGCTAAAGCTCAGCCAGAAGCTTGTGGCAGGTGAGTATACGATAAGCCTTGCAAACACAGGCTTTACAAGCGTTATAGGTACAACAGCAACGAATACAACGTCAGACTTTACAGTATATCCTGCCCGCACACACTTTAGTATTGATTTTGAGGATTATACAGTATCGGATACAGTTATAACTTTGCCTAAAGAAAAGGCGACAGGCTTTGATGCCGGTGCGTGGTCTTACGTATTGTCGAATGCAGGTACAGTGATAAATGGCACAGACGGAAAGGCCTTTAAGGTTTCTGGCTATAAAGTAAATTATCCAAGATATGCTCCCAATACGGACTGTCAGGTAAAAGGCGGAAAGGTCTTAATCAGCCTTGACTTAAATTATAACCCCAGCAGCACTGCAAGAAAAGTAGTATGGGATTTTTATCCTTTGGCATCCGGTGGTTCGGCATTAACATATTTGACATTTAATAATAACACACCCGGCAGTATGTCTGTTATTTCACGTGGTGACACTACGCTTTTTACTGCCACAAGCAGTGATAAGGTATATACTATAGATGTTATACTGGATTTAGAGAATGATACAGCGGATTATTACGTTGATGGTGTTTATAAAGATACGTCCGACTTGGGTATTACAGGTACTCTTTCGGCAAGAAGTTTCAGATTTACTGCATCAGATTTTATGAATTGCATAGATAACTTCAAAATGATAGAAAATCCGCTGCCATATACCTTAAGCCAAAAGGGAACTATTACAACAGAGGATAAATATCTTACAGTAAAGTTCTCCGACACGGTTAATGCAACTGCCTCTGATTTTGTAATTACCAATAAGACAGACGGTAGAGAGGCGGCAACCGTTACAGAGGTTCAAAGAGTAACGGGCGGAATTTATAAGCTGAAGCTCGATAAGATGCTTGCAGAGGGCGAATATAACGTAGGACTTACAAACATATATCTTACAAGTGTTATAGGCACAAAAGCGGCAAATACAACTGCATCATTCACAGTAGAAAAAGGGGAGTTTACAGCAACAAGTCTTACCTTTGCTGAGGACGGAACTCTGTCAGTGACTATAAAAAATACAGCTGCCGGTGAAAAAACCGCTTTTATGATAATTGCGGCATACAGCGGCGATAAGATGGTGGACTGTGCAATACAGAAAGTTCCTGTTCCCGCAGGCACCGAGGCTCTGGAACAGACACTTACTTTAACATCGGAAAAAGACCTTTCGGACTGTGTAATACGAGGCTATATATGGGAAAATGAGGATTATTATCCCTTATATGAAACAATAACAAAATGACAATAACAGAAATATCCAACTGCCGGGTAAATAACTTGGCAGTTTGGAGTAACTTTAGGAGGAATTATGAGCAGTTACGGATATTTTAATCCTGAGGGTAATGAATATATTATTACTGACCCTAAAGCCCCTGCCAGATTTCAAATGAATTATATGCAGAACAAGAGATTTTTGTCAGCGGTTAATCATTTGGGAACAGGTAAGGGTGCGTATCAAAAGAATGCAGCATTTTACATGGACAAACAAGGAAGAGGGCGTTGCTACCTTATAAATGACGGAAACCGTTATCTGTATATCAAAGATAAAAACACCGGCAAATTGTGGTCGCCGGGATGGTCGCCCGTCAGGGAGGAACTGGATTTTTATCAGTGCAGACATGGCATAGGTTATACATATATTACAGGGGAAAAAGACGGTGTGACTGCTCAGTGGCGGTTATTCGTAAATGAGAACGACCCTGCGGAAATCTGGACTTTAACCATAGAAAACAAGACGGACAAAGAAAAGGTTTTTGACATATTCTCCTGTGCGGATATGTCCCTTGAGGGATATACCAGAAAGAACGGATACCGTTCATGGGTAAGAGGATATATTCTAAAAGATGAGAATATTGCGTATGTAACAAACCCTGATGATGCAAAGCCGCACGATTGGTATGACGGATTTATGACATCGGATATAAAAGCAAAGGGCTATGACACAAGCCGTGTGGGATTTCTTGGTGCTTACGGAACCTACGACCGACCAGATTCTATAGACAGAGGAATAAGCAACAGCGAAGCGGCAAGTGAGGGCTTATTGCTTGCCCTGCAACATGAAATAGCCGTTCCTGCAGGGGAAAAGCGTGTAATCAACATATTGCTTGGAGTTTCTGACTGTCAGGAAACTGCAATTGAAATCAAAAACCGTCTTATGGTTCCGGGAGTTATAGATGAATGCTTTGAAAAGGTTTGCAGCAATAACCGTGAGATACAAGATATTTCAATAATAGAAACACCGGATGAAAAAATCAATTATTTTACAAACTATTGGTTAAAGGCACAGATTATGCTTTGTGCCGAAATCGGAAGAGGCAAGGGAAAGGGCTTCAGGGATCAGCTGCAGGACGCATGGGGATGCTGTGCGTTTAAGCCCGAATTTGCCAAGGAGAAGATTTATGAAACTCTCCAGAACATATATAAGTCGGGACTCTGCGTAAGGGGCTGGCAGCCTCTTATCCCCAGAATTGCATGCGATAATCCAATCTGGATAGCTCCGACCGTAAATGCCTATCTCAAAGAAACAGGGGATTATGATTTTCTTAAAGAAAAGGTTAGATATCTTGACGAGGGCGAGGATACCGTCTGGGAACACATGCTGACAGCGGTAAGATATTCTTCGGAGGATATTGGTGTACATAATCTAGTGAAAATTCATTCCAGCGACTGGAATGATTCCATAAATGGTATGGGTAAAGATGGCAAGGGCGAAAGTGCGTGGTCAACAATTGCTTTATATAATGCTTTGAAAGAAACCGAACAGATTGCAAGGGTCATTGTTAAAGATGATGTTGTTGCAGATGAGATGAAAGAGAGAGCAGAAAAAATCAAAAAGGCAATTGATGAATATGCCTGGGATGGCGAATGGTATCTGCAAGGATATACTGATGACGGAGAAAAGGTTGGAAGCCGTGAAAACAAAGAGGGAATGATTTATCTTAATAGTCAGGCATGGGCGATACTTTCAGGACTCACAGATAAAGAAAAAGAGGAAAAGTGTTTAGCGGCAATAGATAAGTACTTGGAATCCGAAAACGGTACTTTGACATTATACCCTGTTTACAGAACCTATGACGAGAACGTGGGAAGAATAACAGGTTATGTGCCGGGTGTACATGAGAACAGTGCTCCGTACTGTCATGGATGTACATTTAAGATGATTAGCGACATTGTTGCAAACAGACCCGATAAGGCATATGAAACATTGCTCAAAATCATGCCTGACAGCAATCACAATCCGTCCGAAAAATCAGGTGCAGAGCCTTATGTTCTTACAAATATGTACTTAGGACCGGAACATCCGAGAGCGGGACAAACTCTTATTTCATGGGTAACGGGAACAGCAGGATGGGTATATCGTTTGATAACTGAATATATGGTAGGCTTTAAGGTTGATTACGAAAAAATAATCATAAAGCCGTGCCTGCCTGCTGTCTGGGATAAGGTTAGTTATAGAAGAAAATACAACGGCAGTATTTATGATATTACCATATATAACAACTCTTATAAAAAGCTTATGAAGGTTGATGGTGAAACGGCAGAGGATAACACTGTACCCAAATTCACGGATAATAAAACACATAAAATAGAAATTTTTGTTTAGACGAAAGTAACATTTTTAATACAAAACTTTGAGGTGATAAGATGTCAAACAAATTATGGAAAGTAGCAGTAATAGGAAGCGGTAGCTTTGCTAACTGGCAGTATTTTCCCAACATTACAAAAGAGGCAAATGCTATATGTGTGGCAGCAGTTGATATTATTGAAGAAAGAGCTATAGAAGCTTGCGAAAAATATCAAATTCCTTTTCATTTTAAAACTGTTTACGATTTAATTGAAAAATGTGATTTCGATATAGCTATTGATGCGGCATCAATTCAGGCGCATCATGAGATAAACATGGCGGTGCTGGGGGCAGGTAAGCATTTAATAACACAAAAGCCGGCGGCTTCCACAGTTGAAGAGCTTACGCAGCAGATAGAACTTGCAAAAGAAAAGGACGTTAAATTTGCGTGTGTTCCCATTCATCCCATGCGTTATGATATAAACATTGCAAAACAGATGATTAAGGACGGAACAATAGGCAACGTATATTATGCAAAGTGTAATCTTTCCCATGGCGGCCCCGAGTATTTCCAGTATAGGGAGTCTGATCCATCTTGGTTTTTTGAACCGGGAGCGGGAGCGCTGGTTGATATGGGGGTTCACGGCTTACAGATTATTACATCAATTCTTGGCCCGGCAAAGGCTATTGCGTGTATGGCTAAAATAACAACGCCTGTACGTGAGGTAAGGTCAGGGGATTGTGACGGAATGAAGATAAAAACAGATAAAATTCCCGACCATTATGTAATTACTCTTGACTACGGAGAAGGTAAAATGGCAATGGTGGAAACGGGATTTTCCGAAAAAGCCACACGCTCGCCTCAGCTTGAAATTTTCGGTGAAAGAGGAACCATTTCTTTTGTGGAGCCGTATATGACTAATCCTATTCCGGACGTATATATGGACTGCCCTGAAAAGGGAATAAGAGGATGGATAAAGCCTATGGAGTGGGTTACACGTCCTGATAAATTAAATAGCCAGTGTTGTTGTCTTGGGGATATCGTAAAGGCTATTGAAAATGATGAAAAGCCCGTATTATCGGCTGAACATGCAAGACACGTTCTTGAGATTATGTGTAAAATTCCAGAAGCAATCGAATCAGGTATGACCATAAAGCTTGAAACAACATTTTAAGAGGGAGATTAAGTATGAAGAAATTAAGGACAGCTTTTATAGGAATTGACCACGTTCATGTACATAATTTGTCACATGACTTTGTAAAGTATGATGAAATTGAACTTGTTGGCATAGCTCCTGTACCGCCTTGTGATGAAGAACTGACAGAGCTTCATAAAAAAATTAATATGCCGACGGACGTAGACTTTAAGGTATGGGATGACTATAAAGAACTTCTGGCACAGGATATAGATATTGCGGTTATTTGTACCAATGTAGCCCGCCATGCGGATATCGTTGAAGAAACTCTGGCAATGGGTATCAATACTGTTGTAGAAAAGCCCATGGCTCTTACGATGGAGGATGCAAAAAGAATGTATCGTGCCTATAAAAAGAGCAGCGGAAAGCTTATAATCAACTGGCCTATTGCGTGGTTCCCTGCATTCCGTAAGACAAAGGAACTTGCAGACAGCGGCATTGTTGGTGATGTATTGAGAGTTCATTACAGAAGTCCATCCACACTTGGTCCTTATCAGAGAAGCGATCTCACTTTAGTTGACCGGTCCAAGCTTTGGTGGTACAAGAGTGAGGAAGGCGGCGGTTCAATCTGTGACTATGCCGGCTACGGCTGTGTGCTTTCTACATGGATTACAGGTAAGACTGCTAAAAGAGTAAGCGGATTGAAAAAGAACTTTTTCTTAAAGTTTTCAGACGTTGAAGATTATTCGACATTTACCATAGATTTTGGTGACAGCGTAGGTTTGATTGAGGGGTCATGGTCAACCATGAACAACGGCGAAATTGCAACCGGACCTGTGGTATACGGAAGTGAGGGGGTAATTGTTGCCGACCGCTTTAACCCTGAGGTAAAGGTATATAAGGAATTGCTGCCTTATAAGCCGTCTCCTGCACCAAACGAAGTGTTTATGACAGAGCCTATTGAGGATAATATAGCACTGAACGTTATAAATCATCTTACAAAGGATGAACCTCTGCATGAATTGGTGACGCCGGAATTCAACATGAAGGCAATGGCTGCTTTTGATGCAGGTGTGCGTTCATGTAACAGCGGAAATGTCGAAAATGCAATAGAGCCGTTTCAGTTTTGATTGCAGAAAGGAAATAGAGTGATGAGTAAGTTAAAAGTAGTTGTTATTGGAGCAGGTATGATTGCCAACAGTGCACATTTTCCTGCACTGAATATATTAAGAAAAGAAGGATTGATTGAGGTAGTTGGTGTTGCGGATATCCGTGAAGAGGTTGCTGCGGAAACTGCAAAACGGCATGATGTGCCCAACTACTATAAAGACCCCCAGAAGATGCTGGACGAACTTAAGCCCGACTTTGTTGCGGTATGTACACCTAATATGTATCACAAAGAATGGACAATCAAGGCACTTCAGGCAGGGGCGCATGTTGCTTGTGAAAAGCCCATGGCTCTTACACTTGCCGATGCAGAGGAAATATGGGCAACGGCGAAAACTTGCGGCAGGGAGGTTTTCCCGTGTCAGTGCATGAGATGGAGAAACTATATGCAACAATCAAAAGAGCTTGTGTCTGCAGGCGAGCTTGGAGATGTTTACTTCTCTGATATAGAATTTATCAGACGAATAGGAATTCCCACATGGGGCATGTTCCACATGAAGGAGCATAACTTTGGCGGACCTTTCTGCGATTTAGGTGTTCATCTTATTGATTCACTTCTATGGATTGTGGGCGATAAGAAGGTGAAATCGGTATCGGGAAGTACATATACCAAAATTGCGAATCAGGGAGAGGATATTCTTCTCAGTATTGCAGAAAGCGGTGCATACAGCGGAACCTTTACTCCAAGACCTTATGATTATAAAGAGTTTACTGTAGAGGACTTTTCTACAGGCTTTATGCGATTGGAAGACGGTATGAGCGTAAACTTTAAGTTCTCATGGGCAATCAATCTTCCAACCACCAATCTTGATATGGTTATCTGCGGTGATAAAGGCGGACTTTCCGTAAACAAAGAAAAGCTTTACAAAAATATAGGCAGATACCAGACAGAATGTGAAATGAAGTGGTTTGATAACGGTGAGTATAAAGGTGTTCCATTTGAACAGCACAGGTATATGTATAGAAATATTATAAATACATTGGCTGGAAAAGAAGAATATCTCATAAAGAAACACCAAAATCTTGAGGTTACAAAAGCAATCGAATGTTTCTACAAGTCGGCAGCAGAGAACCGAGAGATTAATGTGAACGAACTTTAATAAATAAAATTTATATAAAAAAAGGAGAGAAAGAAATGAAAAAAAACAGAGTTACGAGGATTTTGTCGGGTGTTCTTTCTGCTGTACTGATTATAAGTGTATGTACATCTTGTAATAATAGTGCGAGCGATAAGGACGAACAGGGAAGAACTGTGATATCGGTTGGCGGATATCCCGATAAAGAGGGAACAGAAAGAACAAACTGGGATGCAAGAAAAACCAAGTTCGAACAGGATAATCCTGATGTTGTGATTACACCTGATGAGTGGAAGTTTGAATTAAAGAGCTTTTATACAAAAGCTGCCGGCGGTCAGCTGCCTACGGTATTTGGCACACATTTTACCGAGATAGGTCAATGTATTGATGCAGGTTATGTAGCTGATATTTCAGACTCATTGGAAAAACGCGGCTATGACGGAAAGTTTAACGAAAAGATTTTGGATATTGTTTCAAAAGACGGCAGAGTATACGCTTTTCCTCACAGTGCTTATGTGATGGGTCTTGGATATAACACCGAAATGTTTGAAGCTGCCGGACTTATGGGAGAAGACGGAACACCTATGCAGCCAAAGGATTGGGATGAGCTTGTTGAGTTTGCAAAGAAGATAAAGGAAGCAACCGGCAAGCCCGGATTTGTATTCCCTACAGCAAATAATAACGGCGGTTGGATGTTTACCTGTCTTGCATGGTCATTCGGCGTTGACTTTATGGAGCAGGGCGAGGATGGCAAGTGGAAGGCTACATTTAACAGCCCTGAAGCTATAGAGGCTCTGCAGTGGGTTAAAGACTTAAAGTGGAAGCATGATATAGTTCCAAGTAATGCTTTGATAGACGGAACAGAGTATTACAAATTATTTGCAACAGGTAATGCGGGTATGCTCATAGCAGCAGGCGACTTTTCAAAGAGACTTTCTCAGTATGGAATGACTCCTGACCAGATTGGTGCAGTTGCTCTTCCTGCAGGCCCAAAACGTCATGTAACTCTTCTCGGCGGTTCTATCTTCTCAGTAGCTGCTGATGCAACAGAAGACCAAAAAGATGCTGTTTTGCGTTGGCTTGAAACAAGCTATAACTACAATGCAACAGAAGATTTCAAGATAAATAAACAGAAAGAAATTGACAAAACAATTGAAGCAAATCAGCTTATCGGTATAAAGAACATGAGTGTATGGAGCGGTGATGTGGAAAGCGTTGCCTATGAATATCAGCTCATTGATGAAAATGCAAATTCAAATCCAAACCATGTAAAGCTTTATAATGATTTTATTGCAAATTGCCCTGCTGACATTCAGCCTGAAGAACCTGTATGTGCTCAGGAGCTTTACGGAATTCTTGACGGTTGTATCCAGGAAGTATTTACAAACGAAAATGCTGACTGTGCAGCAGTTCTCGAAAAGGCTGTTTCTGACTTCCAGCAGAACTATCTTGATAACTTAACTTTCTAATTATCTATAATAAGGGGATGTAAAAAAAGTCCAGACGCAAGCAAGACGGAGCAATATTATAATATTAACAAAGCCAAGGCTTTGGCTCAATTTGTTTGTTCTGAAACTTTTTTTACCATCCCCATGAAACAGGCGATGTAAATTTTTACACCGCCAAGGATTTTTAAAGAGAGAAGGGATTGATTATGACATCTCGAAACACAGATACAGCGACTCAAAACCAAATAAAGAAAAAAATAAGCAGACGTAATAACATTGACGCTTGGATTCTGATGCTGCCAATGGTTATTATCCTTTATCTTTTTGTATGGCGTCCTACCGTTTTGGGCGGAGTGTGGTCGCTTTTTGACATGAAAGCATATACGGTAGATAAATTTTGTGGCTTTGATAACTTCAGAAAGGTTATTACTCACACACAGTTTTTGCCTATGCTCTGGAATACGGTTCAATATGTATTCTGGTCACTTATAATCGGCTTTTTACCGCCATTGTTTATTGCAATAATGATAAATGAAATGGTGCATTTTAAACAAGGATTCAGAGTGCTGATATACATACCTGCAGTTATTCCGGGTATAGCGGCGATGCTTATGTGGTACTTTATGTATTATCCCGACCAGACAGGACTGCTCAATATGATTTTAGCAAAATTAGGTATAGCACCGTATGCATGGCTTAATGACCCGGACTTTGCGATTGTTGGTATAGTAATCTATATGACATGGAAAGGTTTTGCGGGCTCGATGCTGCTTTATTTTGCATCCCTGCAGGGTGTATCAACAGAGCTTTACGAGGCAGCTTTAATAGACGGCGCAGGACCCTTTAAGAGATTGTGGCACGTAACCAGACCTGCAATAGAAGGTTTGCTGCTTCTTCAGCTTGTAAGGCAGATAATAGGTGTGTTCCAGACCATGGAGCAGCCTCTTGCCATGACCGGCGGCGGACCAAACGGTGCGTCAACAACTCTGTCATATCAATTATACCAGTACGGCTTTAACAGCGGAGGTAAAGGAACAGGTCAGGCAATGGCGCTTGGTGTAATTATTTTTCTTTTGCTTATAATATTTACAATATTCTACTTCTGGCTTAACAAAAAAGTAGAAAGCCGTTATTAAAAGGAGGGGTAAGATACAATGAAGAAATTCTATAGTAAGCAAGCCGGTGTATTGAGCCTGTCCGATTTAAAAACGGCAAAGGGTAAAATAATATATTGGATATTTTTTATAATACTTGCAATAGTAGCAATAATTGCAGTTGTTCCTGCAATATGGACGGTTTTTACCGCTTTTAAGGATACACAGGAAATATATGCAGCATTCAGCTTCTTTCCTAAGGATATGTCCTGGGACAGATTTATAACAAGGATAAGCGAATCATGGGGATATCTTCAGCTTGGTGATTCAATTATAAACACAATAGTATTATCAATAGGCAATCTTATTATCAGAATAGTGGTCTGTGGATTTGGCGGTTATGTATTGTCAAAGCTAAAACCAAAGGGTTCAAAGATTATATTTACTCTTGTAGTATGGACAATGATGATGCCCGGACAGATAAGAATGGTACCAAATTACATAAGTTATCTGCATTTTCCGTTCGCTTTTGACACGGATTTCAGCTTTAACATTCTTGATACCTTCTGGCCAATGTGGCTTGGCGCAGGTGCCGATACCTTTGCTGTACTATTGTTTAAGAACGCTTTTGACGGACTCTCAAATTCTTATGTAGAGGCTGCAAAGCTTGATGGTTGCAGTAACTACGGAGTATTCTTCAGAATAATGCTTCCGCTTGCAATGCCTGTTATAATCTTTGAGTCAATTACTGTGCTTAGTGCAGCATGGTCAGAGTTCTTTACTCCTCTGCTTGTACTTGACAAAAATGTAGTAGTGCCTCTTAAGATATACAGACTTCAGGGGGATACCAGTATACAGATGAATACATATTTTATGGCACTGGTGTTTGCAAGTGTACCACCATTTTTGATCTTCGCAATTTTCCAGAAGAGAATTCTTGGCGGTATCAACATCGGCGGTGTAAAAGGATAAAAACTATAATTATTTGGAAAGTGAGGAAATATAATGTTAGGACAAAAACCCATTATGGGATGGAATTCATGGAATACTTTTGGAGAAAACATAAACGAAGAACTTATTTTGCAAACTGCGGATGCTTTGGTTGAAAAAGGATACCTTGACGCAGGATATGAATATCTTATTATAGACGACTGCTGGTCTTTAAAAGAGCGTGTGAATGGCAAGCTCGTACCTGATCCTAAGTTGTTCCCTCATGGAATGAAATATGTTGCTGATTATGTTCATTCTAAGGGATTAAAGTTTGGTATGTATTCATGTGCAGGCTTTCAGACTTGTGCAGGATATCCATCAAGCCACGGATATGAATATGAGGATGCAGAACAGTTTGCTGAGTGGGGTATTGATTATTTAAAATATGACTTTTGTAACTTCCCTACAAGTGCAGATGCTAAAAATGCATATCTTACAATGTCAATGGCTCTCAGAAATTGCGGGCGTGATATAATTTTTGCTGCGTGTAACTGGGGTAGAGTTAATTCGCATGAATGGATGAGAAGCCGCGGGGCACATACATACCGCTCAACTTATGATATAGCTGATTCTGCTGTATCGTTTATGGATATTTTCAAAAGCCAGGTTGATAAGTTCAATTATAATGCTCCCGGCTGTTATAATGATATGGATATGCTTATTGTAGGTATGCACGGAAAAGGCAATGTAGCGTTAGAGGGATGTACAGATGAAGAATATTTGCTTCATTTTGCAATGTGGTCTTTTGTAGGTTCGCCTCTCATTATCGGTGGAGATATAAGAAAGTTCACGGAAAATGATGAAAAAATATTGCTTAACAAGCATCTTATCGGCATAAATCAGGATGATGACTGCCGTCCGCCGTTTATTCTTTGGGAAGATGGCAAAAGATTTGTTTTTGTAAAGCTCTTAGACAAAGGTAAATTTGCACTTGGAATGTTTAATGTTGAACAAGACCCTAAATATGTATTTTCGGTTTCATTTGATGATCTTGGTATTCATTCTAACACAGGTGAGAGCAAGAAAGTTCGTCTTACAGATGCTTTGACAGGCGAAGACTTAGGAATTCATACGGACGGTATAAGATTGCATTTACAACAGCGTACGTGCCGCGTAATTATAGGCGAATTATGTAAGAACAATGAGTAGTTGCAAAAAATGTAATATTGAACTTACCGGAGATGAAATTGCTTTACACAAAAAACTGATTGACAGATATGCAGAAGAATTTTTTTGTCTTGATTGTTGTGCAGAATATTTTCATGTTAAACGAGAAACTTTAGAAAATAAAATTGCAGAATATAAAGCTTGGGGATGCACACTGTTCCCTGAAAATCAAGTCGATATTCCCGATGATTTCTAGAGGGAGCATAAGAAATAAGATTAATATTTGTGTAAACAGTAAAATACAATCACATATAACTTGCAACTTTAGAGAGGGGATTTATATGAAACTAATCTTCTGGGGCACGAGTCACGGTTTGCCGGAAAAAGGTCGTTACTGTTCCTGTACCATGCTTGAAGTTGATGGTAATATATATTTTATTGATGCGGGAGCGCCTCTTTCGGATATTATGGTAAATAATGATATTCTGTATGAAAAAGTAAAATCTATATTTATAACCCATGCGCATCTGGATCATAGTGCCGGATTGCCAATGTTTATGAGTATGGAAAAATGGTTTTTCCCAAACAGTTCTACGCAGATTTATTTGCCTGATGAAAATATATATAATGGACTTGCACCCATACTTGAGGATGCTGTGGAAACAACCAATAACAAAGTACAATTACATATATATAAAGGCGGAACATTTTATGATGACGGCGTGATAAAGGTTGAGGCAATCCCAACCCTGCACATGTCATGTATCAATCGGCTTACTTATGCATTTAAAATTTCAACCGAAAAAAATTCTATATTATTTACAGGTGATTTATCGGATGATTTTAGGGATTTTCCCAATATTGCAGCGGAAGAAGATTTAGATGCGATAGTGTGCGAATTGACTCATTATGACGTTGAAAGTGCAATACCGAAAATGAATTTGATAAAAGCCAAAAAGATGATATTTAATCATGTACGGGATGATAAAATTAAAATTATGCGAAATAATAAGGAAAAGCTAAATTTTGAATATCATTTTGCAAATGATGGAGATATTATTATTATATGAGAAAAAAGACGGAGTAGTTGAGTTGAATATTAAAAACTACGAAATTGTGACACTTAAGTTTGTTTAAGATAAAAAGATTATTGCATATCCATACTCAAATGTAGGAGTAG
>JAZQKJ010000005.1:0-46880 GCA_045542095.1 Ructibacterium sp. | reverse complement strand
AAAGCAAAAACCTCAGAAACCGCTTGGTTACTGAGGTTTAAGGTGGTCGGGATGACAGGATTTGAACCTGCGGCCTCTTCGTCCCGAACGAAGCGCGCTACCAAACTGCGCTACATCCCGAAATAAAATATTCGATTTTTTGTATCTCCCGTGTCTGTGGGATAACATGTGGTCAAAACTGATTTGACCACATGTATTTTGTTTTTTAAGTCGCCGTAAAGTGGCGGTGTTAAAAGGTTTGTGGGAGTTCGGCTCAATACTAATGAATTGGATAGTACCGTGTCCCGAACGAAGCGCGCTACCAAACTGCGCTACATCCCGATATAAAATATTTGATTTTTTTGTATCTCCCGTGTCTGTGGGATAACATGTGGTCAAAACTGATTTGACCACATGTATTTAGTTTTTTAAGTTGCCGTAAAGTGGCGGTGTTAAAAGGTTTGTGGGAGTTCGGCTCAATACTAATGAATTGGTTAGTATCGTGTCCTGAACGAAGTACTCTGCCAAACTGAGCCACACCTCGACAACGAATGAAATTATATCATAGAATAATCAGGGTTGTCAAGGGAATAATGGATTTATTTAAATAAAATATATAGATTTTCCACAAGTATTGAACAGAGATTAACTGATATACATGTAATGGTTGCAACAGCAGTTGGGATGGCAAATGCCATGAATGTCCAGAACCAGCTTTTGCTTTCTGATTTTATAGTTAGAAGAGTAGTTGCACAGGGAAAGTGGAGCAGAGAAAACAACATTACATTTATTGCTGTGACTATCGTCCAGTTGTTGGCAACGAATAATGTATGAAGTTCTGTAAGGCTAATATTGTCGGTCATTTGACCTGACGAGAGGTATCCCATGATGATAATAGGAAGCACGATTTCGTTTGCAGGTAGTGCTAAAACAAATGCAAGAAGTATTACTCCGTCAAGACCGAGTATTCGGGCAAATGGGTCTAAAAAATCCGCGCATATATTAAAAGCAGAGGTTGAACCAATATATATATTTGCCATGACCCATATAATAACTCCCGCAGGGATAGAAACAAGAACTGCACGTTTAAGTATCACCAGTGTTCTGTCATAGATTGAACGAAAAATAGTCTTTAGGATCTGTGGGCGTCTGTACGAGGGTAGTTCAAGAATAAAGTTGGTATTATTATATTTTAGAAGCTTAGTTATAATCTTGGTTACCATAAAGGTTGTTAAAATTCCCAAAATTATCAAAAGTAAAACGAACAGGGCTGCAAGAAAGCTGTTTGCCATTCCTGTAAAAGCGCCGCCAATGAATATGGCTGAAAGAGTAATCAGCATAGAAAATCTGCCATTGCATGGCATAAAGCAATTTGTTATCATGGCAGCAATCCGCTCTTTTTCTGAAGAGATTATTCTGCATCCTGTAACACCTACTGCATTACAACCGAGTCCCATACACATGGTAAGAGCCTGTTTTCCGCAGGTCCCTGCACACTTAAAGCATTTATCAAGATTAAAGGCAATGCGAGGCAGAAATCCAATATCTTCAAGAAGAGTGAAAAGGGGAAAAAAGATAAGCATTGGCGGCAGCATAACCGAAACAACCCATGAGGTAGTATGATATATTCCGTCAATAAGAATACTTTTTATTGTTTGGTTAATATATATATAATCAAGAAATTTATCCAGGTATATTTTTATATGTGAAAACATATCGAATAATAACTGTGAGGGATAGTTTGCTCCTGAAACAGTTACCCACAATACTGCACATAAAAAACATAACATAATAGGTATTCCATAACGTCTGGAAGTAAGTATTTTATCGTAGATACAAGCTGATGCTCTTGAAGATTTTCTTGTTACACATAGTCCGCATATATCTGTTGCCGTCTTCATAGTAGATTTACCCTCAAAAAAAGGGCGGTGGTCAAAATCATTCCGGAGCTGTTTTTCTATAAATGTTTTAAAGGATAAAATGTCCTTTTTTCTTTTTGCGGATATGCTGATTATGGGAATTTTTAAGTGTTTTTCAAGTAGGTCAATGTCTATTTTTATCCCGTTTCTTTTTGCTTCATCTGCAAGATTTATACACAAAACCACTCTTTTGTTTATTTTTAAGATAGAAAGTAACAGATTTATTCCTTTTACAAGACATGTTGCATCAGCAATGACAACAGTGAGGTCAGCGTTATACGCCGTTATTATCTGACGTGAAATTTCCTCTTCGGGGGAATCTGAATTCAGGGAATAAGTCCCGGGTAAATCATAAATCCGATAAATGTCCTCGTTGAATAAATATGTGCCTGATGCAGAATCCACGGTTTTACCTGACCAGTTTCCCGTATGCTGATTAAGACCGGTAAGGGCATTGAAAATTGTACTTTTTCCAACGTTGGGATTGCCGGCAAAAATTATGCTATGATCCAATTTTAATATTTCACCTCCGCTGATTTTATTACAATTATTTTTTCCGCAATATCGTCTCTTATGGCAACTAAACTGTCAATTATTCTGTATGCAGTAAGACACCTGAACGGACTTCTAAATGCAGGTGAAATCAGGCTTTCGGGGAAAAATCCGAATTCCTCAAGTCGTTTTTTTATTTCAGTTGTTGTATTTATTGAATATATATAAGCAAACTCTCCACACTCCAGATTGTTGAGAGAAAAAAAGTTCATTTAATCACTTCCATATACTGAAAATATCTGTTATAAGCATTATATGAATAGGGTATGATAAGTGTGTTTATTACAAAAATAATAAATTTTAAATTTTTCGTTGTAATATTGGAAAAACTATGTTATACTTATAAAAAAATAAGTGTGCAATCAAGTGTGTAGGATATATAATTTTATGGAGGTATATTATGGAAACTACATTCAATCCGGAAATTGAAGAAAACGGTAATGTTAATATATCAGATGATGTTGTATCAACAATTGCATCTCTTGCTGCTTCAGAGGTGAAGGGAATAGTAGGTATGAGCAACTCTATTTCAGGCGGGTTTGCTGAACTTCTGGGTAAGAAGAATCTTGCCAAGGGAGTTAAAATTACCATAAATGAAAATGATGTTATACTCGATTTGGCTGTAATAGTTGAATATGGTGTAAAAATCCCGGATGTTGCGTGGGAGCTTCAGGAAAAGGTTAAAACAGAAGTTGAATCAATGACAGGACTTAATGTTTCTGCTGTAAACGTTACTGTTGATGGTGTAAATGTTCCAAAGCAGGAAACAGAAGAACCCGTCAGCACCACAGAAGTTGTACCTGAAGAAATTGTTGCCGAAGAGGAGTAATCTTAAATGATAAACAGAAGAAAGGCAAGAGAATATGCGTTTATTCTTTTGTTCGAATATAAATTTCAGCCGGAAGAAATAAATACCATACTTGAGGATTTTTTCTCTGAATATAAAACTGGTGAACAAGAAGAGTATATTCGTTCGGTTGTTGAAGGTGTAATCAATAATCTTGATGAGATTGATGAACTTATTTCCTCATACTCCAAGAAATGGTCTGTTGACAGGATTTCTATTGTCTGCATGGCTCTTATGCGTCTTGCGGTATATGAAATGTGTTTTATTGAAGATATTCCCCTTAACGTATCTGTTAATGAAGCTGTTAATCTTACAAAGCTTTATGATGGTGAGGAATCTGTTTCATTTGTCAATGGAATTTTAGGCAATATAAAAGAGAGTTGTAAATAGTTTTTTTCAGAGTGGTGCAGTGTTGCCACTCTGTTTGTATAGCCGAAACTAACAAAACTAAAAGGTGATTACGTATGATTGAAAGGCAGGCTCTATCTGTTACCCAGGTTAATCTTTATATTAAAGAACTTATGAACTGTAATGATATCCTTACAGATATTATGGTTAAGGGTGAAATTTCAAATTTTAAGGCTCACTCTTCGGGGCATATGTATATGTCCTTGAAGGATGAAGGGGGAGTTATGCGGGCTGTTATGTTCAGAGGTGCTGCATCAAAATTAAATTTTACCCCTCAGAATGGAATGAAGATTATTGCCCGCGGCAGGGTTTCTGTCTATGAACGGGATGGACAGTATCAGTTGTATATTGACAGTATGCAACAGGACGGTATTGGTGATTTATACGTTGCCTTTGAGAAATTAAAACAGAAGTTAAGCCAGGAGGGGTTGTTTAATCCTGAACATAAGCAGAAACTTCCAAGGTATCCTAAAAAAATCGGTATTGTTACGGCTCCAACGGGAGCAGCAATTAGGGATATTATAAATGTTTTATCAAGACGTTTTTCATATTCGGATATAGTTTTGTATCCAGTTCTTGTTCAGGGAGAGAATTCGGCAGAGAGTATTGTAAAAGCTATAGAATATTTTAACAATGCCAATAACATTGATGTTATGATTGTGGGCAGGGGCGGAGGCTCTATCGAGGATTTATGGTCATTTAATGAGGAAATAGTTGCAAGAGCAATCTATAACAGCCATATTCCCATTATATCTGCAGTTGGACATGAGATAGATTTTACTATTGCTGATTTTGTGGCAGATATGCGTGCTCCTACTCCGTCTGCTGCGGCAGAAATCGCTGTTCCGTCGCAAATAGAACTTAAAGAGAAATTTAATAACGTATATAACAGATTGTATTCTCAGGCAAGTCGTGTGCTGGAGCGTGGTAAACTTCAAATTCGCAATTGTACGGAGCGGCCCGCTTTTAAAAATCCATTACTTAAGATTGGAGAAGAAAGAATATATCTTGACAGAGTTTATCA
The DNA here is from genome assembly GCA_045542095.1 of Ructibacterium sp. Classification (GTDB taxonomy): domain Bacteria; phylum Bacillota; class Clostridia; order Monoglobales; family Monoglobaceae; genus Ructibacterium. The sequence continues at coordinate 42,151 of JAZQKJ010000005.1, read as the reverse complement.
TGATTTAGAAACAACGGTTGACAGGATTTTTGATGAAAAGAAACAACAACTTAAAATTTCCGTTTCAAAGCTTGACGGATTGAGTCCTTTGGGGGCACTTGCAAGAGGCTTTTCTGTGGCAAAGGATAGTGAAAATAAAGTAATAAAATCTGTTAAACAAGTAGAAAAAAATGACAAAATTGAGATTACTGTTGAGGATGGAAAAATCTTGGCAAGTGTTGACGAAACAAAAGTAGTATAACGAAAGGCGGATTATTATGGATAATAAGCAGAATTTTGAAAATAATTTAAAAGAGCTTGAGACCATCGTGAAAGCCCTTGAGGGCAGTGATATCAGTCTTGAGGAAATGCTTGAGATGTTTGAAAAAGGAATCAGGTTGACAAAGGAATGCACAGATGCACTTGACAGTGCTGAACAGAAAATAACTATCTTAATGAAAAATCGTGATAACGGTGAAATGATAGAAGAAGACTTTGTCGGAGTTGGTGAATAATATGACTTTTGATGAACAATACAAAGAATATCTTGATGCAATAGAAGAGGAAATAGAAAATTTATCGGCTGTACCTGATGTCCTTCAAAAAAGTGTATTTGAAGCTATGAAGTATGGTATAAAGGGTGGCGGAAAGAGAATAAGACCTGTTCTTACTATGGCTGTGTCCCAGATGTTTGGTGGGAATATGCATGATGCAGTAAAGGTTGCCTGTGCAATTGAGTGTATACATAATTATTCTCTGATACATGATGATTTGCCATGTATGGACGATGATGATCTCCGAAGAGGAAGACCCACTTGTCACAAAGTGTTTAAAGAGAATATTGCACTTCTTGCAGGGGATGGCCTTTTAAACCTTGCTTTTGAATTGTTGTCCGATATGAGTCGTTATGAAGAACTTGATTCTGCCACAGTTGTAAGTATAATAAGAGAAGTTTCCCTTGCATCAGGATGCTATGGAATGATAGGCGGTCAGGTAATAGATCTTGAGTGCGAAAACCGTTCAGATGTTACTTTGGATGAATTATTGGCTCTGCATAAGAGAAAAACAGGGGAGCTCATACGGGTTTCAGCAGTGTGCGGATGCCTTTGTGCAGGAATTTTGGACAAAAATAATGAAAAATATAACAAAATAACTGAATTTTCTTCAAAATTGGGGTTGGCATTTCAGATTAAAGATGATATACTTGATGTTATAGGCGATGAAGAGGTTTTAGGAAAACCCATAGGCAGTGATGCCGAGAGTAATAAAAACACCTTTGTGTCACTTATGGGACTTAACGCGGCGGAAACCCAACTCCGTACTCTTACTCAGGAAGCAATAGATTCAGTTTCATCTTTTGAAAATAATGAATTTCTTGTTTCTCTTGCCGAGTATTTGCTTAATCGTAATAAATAGAGGGAAAGTATGTATTATTTAGAAGAATTTTTTAGTAACAGTGTTTTCTTTGTGGTGTTGTTTGCCTGGATTTTTTCTTGTGTTCTTAAAGGATTTCTTGTTTGGGTAAAAGATAAGAAATTAGACATGACAAGGTTTATGGGGCCAGGCGGGATGCCATCATCACATTCTACAATAGTGACAAGTTTGGCTATGTGTGTGGGTATTTCTGATGGATTTGACAGTACCTTGTTTGTAGTATGTTGTGCGTTTGCACTTGTTGTTATGTATGATGCATCAGGAATCAGACGTGCGGCAGGTCAACAGGCAAAGATGATAAATATGATTATTGATGCATGGGATGAAAGTGACCCTATTGAAAGGCAGATAAGACTTAAAGAACTTTTAGGTCATACACCTCTTGAGGTTACTGCAGGAGCGCTTTTGGGTATTGTTATTGCAGTGCTTGCCCATGTTATTGGAATATACTAATTTGAATGAATTTCCGCAGAAAGGAAGATGAAATATGATTAAAGTTACATTAAAAGACGGAGACGTTAAAGAATTTGAAAAAGGCTCAAGCTTATTGGATATGGCTAGGGGAATAAGCGAAGGCTTTGCAAGAGTATGCCTTGCGGCTGAACTCAATGGCGAGTTAGCTGATTTACGCACTGTACCACAGGAAGATTGCACCGTTAATTTCCTTACATGGGACAGTGAAGGCGGCAGGTTTGCATACCGTCACACAGCTTCTCATGTTCTTGCGCAGGCGGTTAAGAGATTATACCCCGATACAAAGCTTGCTATCGGACCTGCAATAGAAAACGGTTTCTATTATGACTTTGATTTTGAAAAGCCAATCAATGCGGCTGAGCTTGAAAAAATTGAAGCAGAAATGAAAAAGATTATAAAAGAAGATATAGAACTTACCCGTTTTGAGCTTTCAAGAGAAGAAGCAATAGCTTTGATGAAGGAAAATGGTGAAGATTATAAGGTTGAGCTTATCGAGGACCTTCCTGATGGTGAAACTATTTCATTGTATAAACAGGGTGATTTTACTGACCTATGTGCAGGACCTCATCTTATGTCAACAGGCAAGTTAAAGGCTATAAAGCTCCAGTATACTGCAGGTGCATATTGGAGAGGTGACGAAAAGAATAAAATGCTCACCCGTATTTACGGAACTGCTTTTCCAAAGAAAGCGGAGCTTGACGAGTATTTAGAAAAGCTTGAAGAGGCTAAAAAGCGTGACCATAATAAGCTTGGCAGAGAGCTTGGATATTTCAAGACTGTTGATTATATTGGTCAGGGCTTGCCTATTATGCTTCCAAAGGGCGCAAGAGTTATTCAGCTTCTCCAGAGATTCGTTGAAGATGAAGAGCAAAAACGCGGATATTTGCTGACCAAGACTCCGTTTATGGCAAAGAGTGACCTTTACAAGATTTCAGGACATTTGGATCATTATCGGGACGGTATGTTTATATTTGGCGATCCTGATGACAATAGTAAAGAATGTTTTGCACTTCGTCCAATGACCTGTCCTTTCCAGTTCCAGGCATACCTTGCTGATATGCGCAGTTACAGAGATTTACCTCTCAGATATAACGAAACATCTACATTGTTCAGAAACGAGGATTCAGGCGAGATGCACGGTCTTATCCGTGTCCGACAGTTTACAATTTCCGAGGGACATTTAGCTTGTCGTCCTGACCAGTTGGAAGACGAGTTTATGGGCTGTGTTGACCTTGCAAAATTCATGCTTGAAACCCTTGGACTTGACGAAGATGTAACCTACCGTTTCTCAAAGTGGGATGAGAATAATAAAGAGAAGTATATCGGTTCTAGCGAAGAATGGGAGCGCGTTCAGGACAGAATGAGAGTCATTCTTGACCATATGGGTATTGACTATACCGAGGAAGCAGGCGAGGCGGCGTTCTACGGACCGAAGCTTGACATTCAGATTAAGAATGTATTTGGAAAAGAAGATACACTGGTTACTGTCCAGATTGATTTTCAGCTTGCAGAGCGTTTTGGTATGGAATATATTGATGCAGACGGAAAGAAGAAGTACCCCTATGTAATTCACAGAACATCTATTGGATGTTACGAAAGAACACTTGCACTTCTTATAGAGAAATATGCAGGTGCTCTGCCAACATGGATTGCACCGATACAGGCTAAAATTCTTCCTATTTCAGAGCATTATATGGAATATGCAAAAGAAATAGAGCAGAAGCTTATAGCGAATGGTATCAGAGTTGAAACCGATACCAGAAATGAAAAAATTGGCTATAAGATAAGAGAAGCGCAGCTTGATAAAACACCGTATATGCTTATAGTTGGTGAGAAAGAACAGACTGAAAATGCAGTTGCTGTCCGCTCAAGAAAGGATGGCGATAAGGGTGCCATGAAGTTTGAAGAATTCCTTGCTATGATTCAGGAAGAAGTTGCAACAAGAGCAAAATAGTTACAGATACCCGACAGAGAAAATTCTGTCGGGTAAAATTATACGTTTTTGATTGACTTTTTTATAAATGGGAATTATAATAGGTAGGGTGACAGTAGTTATCTGAACCTCGATTTTTAATGGTTAATTTTCGCTTCTGTCACCCTAGGCGGAAAGGATGGTGAACCTCGTGGCAAAAGAAAATAAAAATCCTGTTATAGCTCAAAATAAAAAGGCATATCACGATTATTTTGTTGATGAAGAATATGAAGCTGGCTTATCCTTGTCAGGTACAGAGGTTAAATCTATCCGTGCAGGACGTGTTAATTTAAAGGACAGCTATGTTTCCTGTAAAACAGGCGAGGCCATTTTAATTGGTATGCACATAAGTCCTTATGATTTTGGAAGTATCTTTAATCATGAGCCTATGCGGGCAAGAAAACTTCTTCTTCACAGACGTGAGATAAATAAGCTTATTGGTTTGACTCAACAACAGGGGTATACGCTGATTCCATTGTCGCTTTATTTCAAGGGTCAGTATGTAAAGCTGAAACTTGGGCTTTGCCGTGGTAAAAAAGATTATGATAAGCGTGCTACTATTGCCGAACGTGATGCAAAACGAAATATGAGCCGTGCTATAAAGGAATATAATAAATAGGGAGAAATAATTATGCTTAACATGAAGATTGATATGTCTGTTGACTACGAAGGAATGGGATTTGAAAAGCCCGAAAAACAGTCAACACTTACAACGTATATACTTGATAATATAGAAAAAGAGGGAACGGAGTGGCTCAAACGCCCTGCTGTAATTATCTGCCCGGGTGGCGGATATGCACACGTATCTGCGAGAGAAGCAGAGCCTGTTGCATTAAAGTATACGTCGGCAGGATTTCATGCATTTCTGCTTGACTATTCAGTTGCCCCTTATGTAGGATGGCCTGCACCATGTTGTGAACTTGCAAAGGCGATTGCCTATGTAAGAAGTATTGCAGATGAATATAATATTGACAAAGAAAAAATCATTGTATGCGGATTTTCCGCAGGGGGTCATCTTGCCGGAAGTGCAGGCGTTCACTATGACAACGAGGATGTAAAGAAGTTTGCCGGTGTTAATGGTGTTGAAAATAAGCCAAATGGAATGATATTGTGCTACCCTGTTGTAACTGATGACTTGGAAAAAACTCACATGGGTACTTTTAATAGCTTTGTTAGAGACAGAGAAGAAGTGAAGAAGTTATTTGGTCTTGAACATTATGTTACAAAGGATACTCCAAAAGCATTTATCTGGCATACATTTGAAGATAAAGGAGTTCCTGTTGAAAATTCAATGAAACTTGCATCTGCTTTTATCGAAAATAAAGTAAATTGCGAACTACATATCTTCCCAAGAGGTGGTCACGGACTTTCTCTTTCGAATAAGCAGGTGTGTATGTTAAATGGAGGAATTTATCCTGAAATTCAGCCATGGGTTGATATGTCAATTATGTGGATTGATAATTTATAAATTGTAAATACAGCGGGTTTTCCGCTGATATATGGGGGTGTAAAGGTTTCGACGGGGTTATAGAGACATGAGGAGCGAGCCGCAGTGGGTTCTGCGTTAAAAACCCAACTTTTAAAATTAAACGCTAACAATAATTTAGCTTACGCTGCCTAAATTTCGCAGCTGCTCTCCCAGGATTACCGCGGTCTTGGCGTAGAGTATCAACACTTGCGGTGAACGTGAGGCAGGAAAGCTTTGACCTGCCCATGCAAAATGAAGCTACCTGCCTGATTAGTTTGTCAGTGAACTTGTCAGGCGGGGAAATTTAATCACTGACTACACTCGTAGTTGCCTTGTGGGGATATTTCTTCGGACAGGAGTTCAATTCTCCTCACCTCCACCAGAAAAGACGGTAGATTTTGAAAGAAATCTACCGTCTTTTCAACTGAACACACCTTAATAAAAGTTAAATTATATACTCCATGGATTATCTTCTTGTGTTAATGGAGTTCTTGTGATGTACGCTCCTTTTGTAAAGTCAGGAATAGCCACAGGTGCTCCACCCATGGCAACCGATTGCTCGCTCAATGCTGTTATACACATAAGTATTGCAGTATCATATATATCCGTAGGCATAGGAAGACCGTCCCGTACACTTTCTATAAATGCTCTGCATACCATGCCGTCCGAACCGCCATGCCCGGAGGCAAACATTGTTCCTTTTGCTTCGTCTTTTTCGGACCAGATAGGGTGGTTATATTTTTCTACGTATTCATCAGCGTTGTTATAAAGCTCCCGTGGTCTTTCGTGCATTTCTTTATGTTCATCATGCAGATATACATAGTTTCCGTCTTCAGCAAACATACCCTTTGTCCCGTGAATTTCAAACCGTCTTGAATATGGTCTTGGAAGAGTGGTATCAAGGCGAAGTGTGATTGTTTCTCCCCTTGCACATTTAATAGTTGTTGTAACAATATCACCCTGTGCAAAGTTATAGTCCGATAACGGATGGTTACTTTCACACTCGGATTTTATAAATTCGTGCAATCCTTCGGAACATGATGCAACAGAAGACAATGAAACCATTTTATTGCCGCGGTTTATATCAAGAATACTTAAAATGGGACCTAAAGCATGACAGGGATAGGTATCGGCATTTCGCAGCATATAATTTGGCAATCTGTAATATTTTTTTAAAACCATGCTTTTACGCAAATCGTGACAATATCCGCCGTCACAGTGAACTATTTTACCAAACACTCCTTGGCGTACCATGTTTACAAGAGCCATTTCTTTTTTCATATATCGTACATTAGTAAGCATCATGCACGGTACTTTTGTGCGTTCGTAGGTTTTTACAAGCTCCCACACCTCATCAATACTGTATGCACCTCCAACTTCAATCGCTATCGGAATGCCTGCGTTCATGCAATCTATTGCGATGTTAATATGAGATTCCCAGCTTGCGCCGTTAACAACAGCGTCTAAATCCATTTCTAAAAGATCTTTATAGTTATCGGTCATAACAGGCATATAACCCTTTTTTTCTTTTACTTTTTCTGCGGCTGCCTGTTGTTTTTCCGAAACTAGGTCGCAAACTGCAACAACGTCTACATCATCCATTTTAAGAAATTGAGCTAAAAGTGCACCGCCATTTCCACGGTTACCGTACCCTATGTATCCTATTTTAAAGTTTGAATCCATTTTAAAGCCTCCAAAACATATCGATTGTTATGACAAATTTTACGCCAACATAATAACATAATAAATTCATAATTTCTACTCTAAATATTACATTTTATCAAAAAAGTATTCTTTTTTTGCTTTGTATTATACATTTAGCAGGCTTTAATTCGTTGCTATGGATTGAAAATATTGACGGTTTTTTTTGTTGATATGGTATAATAAATCTGTTATTGCAATATGGAGCTTAAAAAAATTCTTGACTTTGTATTTATTGCATGATAAAATAATATTATTGAAATGCGTTTGAGCAGGAACAAGTATCTATTTAGAAAGCATGGAGAGAGTTGCCGGATGGTGCGAGGCAAATGTAGTATTTTTAGAGAATTCATCCTGTTAGCAGTGCACTGAACAATCTTAAGTAGGATGCAACGGGCGTTCCCGTAATAGAACTAAGGTATGTTAGTACCTGATGAGGTCGCTATTGTGAGGTAGCGGCGAACTGAGGTGGTACCACGGAAATGATATTTTCGTCCTCTGCATCCTTTAACAGGATGGCAGAGGACTTTTTTTGCGATTAACACAGCAGGGTGATTTTCAGAATAATATTTCTAAATCTTACTGTTGCTATAAAAAACAAGTCAGATTTTATATTGAAAGGAATATTGATTATGTCAAGCAAACTGGAGGAAGCAAGAAAAATTATAAACGAAGCAGATTCCCGCATGGCAGAGCTTTTTGTTAAGAGAATGCGGGCTGCTGAAATGGTTTATGAATACAAAAAGGAATTTGGGCTCCCAATTTTAGATCAAAAGCGCGAAGATGCAGTTATCGAAAAAAATTCGTCTATGATTGAGGATGATGTGTTAAAGGGCTATTATATTGACTACATAAAAAATCTTATGTCTGTTTCAAGAGCATATCAATATCGTATGCAAAGCGGACTAAAGGTTGCATATAGCGGTGTGGAAGGTGCCTTTGCTCATATTGCTGCCGGAAGAGTCTTCCCAGAAGGTAACAGAGTATCATATCGTGATTTCAAATCCGCTTATGATTCAGTAGTAAATGGGGAAAGTGATGTGGCAATTGTACCCATTGAAAACAGTTATGCAGGGGAAGTCGGACAGACCATTGATCTTATATTTTCGGGAAGTCTTTTCATAAATGGAATTTATGAGCTTGAAATTCATCAGAATTTGCTTGGACTTCCCGATGCAACGGTTGATGATATCAAAAAAGTAACAAGTCATTCACAGGCACTCAGTCAATGCCATGATTATATCACACTTCGTGGGTTTGATACCGAGGAAGCAAATAATACCGCTGTTGCTGCAAAGGCCGTTGCGGAAATGAAGGATAAATCACTCGGAGCTATTGCAAGTGTGGAGACGGCGGAAATTTATGGACTTAAGGTTCTGGAAGGAAATGTAAACAAAAGCGGTGAAAATACAACTCGATTTGCAGTGCTTTCAAAGGTAAAAGCAAATTTGCCGGCACTTTCGAGTTCAGTTCTTATGTTCACCGTTAAAAACGAAGCAGGGTCTTTGGCAAATGCCATCAGTATTATAGGAAAATATGGTTATAATATGACCGCTCTTCGAAGCAGACCTCTTAAAAAACATTCATGGCAGTATTATTTTTATGTAGAGATTGACGGGGTAACCGAAACTGAAGAGGGCAAAGAGATGCTTGAGGAATTAAACAAGGTGTGCGATAAACTTAAAGTTGCAGGAACTTTTACACCTCATATTGAAATTTGAGGGAGTATAAACTTGGGACAGAGGTGAAAATTCAATGATAGTAGATGTAAGTAAGAAAATATTAATAGTCGGGTTAGGACTTTTAGGCGGTAGCTATGCAAGAGTTTTAAAACGATTTGGGTTTCACATAAGTGCAATTACCAAAGAACAGAGTTCAATAGATTATGCGCTTAATGAAGGAATGATAGATGAAGGAACAACAGAGCTTGACGAAAAATTGATTGGAGAATCCGATCTTGTAATATTTGCACTCTATCCTCACGTATTTGTAGAGTGGATTGAGCAAAATCAGAAACTTCTAAAGAGCGGAGCAATTATAACGGATGTAACGGGTGTTAAGGAAAGTATTGTATACAGGATTCAGGATATATTAAGAGATGATGTGGAATTTATTGCTGCACATCCAATGGCAGGTCGTGAGGTTTCCGGTGTTGAGAACAGCACAGATAAGATGTTTGCGGGGGCAAACTATATTGTTACACCCACAGAAAAAAATACACCTGAAGCAATCAATACATGTCTTGAATTGGGAAGACTTTTAGGGTTTTCCAATGTTACTACCCTGTCTCCCGAAGAACATGACGAAATGATAGGATTTCTTTCACAGCTTACCCATTGCATAGCCATTACGCTGATGACCTGCAATGATAAGGAAAACATGGAAAAATTTACAGGTGACTCTTTCAGAGATTTAACCCGAATTGCTCGTATAAACGATTTAATGTGGAGTGAACTGTTTGTATCAAATAAGGATGCACTTTTAAGCCAGATGGATATGTTTATAGATAAATTCAAGGAGCTGAAATCAATGCTAATGGAAGAGGACATAGACGGAATGAGAGAGATGATGCGTCATTCAACAGAGCGCAGAGCGTTATTTGACAAAAAATAATGATGTTGGAGGAACTTAAAAAATGAATATGGAATTCAAACGTAAACTACCAATTCCAAAGGAAATAAAAGAACAATATCCGGTTACAGCGGAGATAGAAAAGATAAAAGAAACTCGTGATAATGAAATAAAGGCGATTTTCGAAGGCAGGGATAACAGATTTATACTTATTATCGGTCCTTGTTCTGCAGAACATGATGAAAGTGTAATAGATTACATTTCACGGCTTAGAGGTGTTCAGGAAAAAGTAGCTGATAAAATTTTAATTATTCCAAGAATATACACTAATAAGCCCAGAACAACCGGAGATGGCTATAAGGGAATGCTTCATCAGCCTGATCCTAACAAGGGATCGGATATGTTAAAGGGTGTTATAGCAATCAGAAATTTGCACCTTCGTGCAATAAAAGAAACAGGATTTACCTGTGCAGATGAAATGCTTTACCCTGAAAACTACAGATATTTATCTGATTTGTTATCCTATGTTGCAATAGGTGCAAGATCAGTTGAAAACCAAAAACACCGTCTTACTGCAAGCGGACTTGATATTCCTGTTGGTATGAAGAATCCAACTGCAGGGGATATTTCAGTTATGATGAATTCGATCACAGCAGGTCAGCATTCTCATACATTCATATACAGAGGGTGGGAGGTTAAAAGCCACGGTAATCCTCTTACTCATGCTATTTTAAGAGGATATGTGAATAAACACGGACAGTCAATACCCAACTATCACTATGAAGACCTTATTCACCTTGCGGAAATTTATGACCAATCAGGTCTTGCAAATCCTGCGGTTATCATAGATACAAACCATGCAAATTCAGATAAGAAATGGATGGAACAGCCCAGAATTGCAAAAGAGGTTCTCCATAGCTGCCGTCATAATGACGACGTTAAAAAAATTGTTAAAGGTCTTATGGTAGAGAGTTATATTGAAGATGGATCACAAAAGCCTGAGGAATGTATATATGGTAAATCAATTACAGATCCTTGTTTAGGCTGGGAAAAGACAGAGAAACTCATATATGACCTGGCTGATGTTCTTTAAAGAAGTGCTGATACAGAATTTTAACTTGACTTGTTTTTTTGATGGATATATAATTGCTTCGAGGTGAAGAAAATGAGGAATTTTGAGATAGGACTCCAGCTTTACTCTATAAGGGATGAGATGGCAAAAGATGTGGACAGTGCATTGAAGGCTGTAAGCGAAATGGGTTATGACTTTGTTGAGCCTGCAGGTCTTGCAGGAAAAACTGCAGAGGAATTTAAAGCCATCCTGGATAAATATAATCTTAAGGCGCACTCTATTCATCTGGGCTATACAACAATTATGAGTGACCCTGAAAAGAATATAGAAGACTTAAAAACTCTTGGGGTAAAATACTGCGTAATCCCTTATATGGGCGTTGAATTTCATAAAGGAAGCGATGGGTTTGATAAAGCTGTCTCAGATATTATTTCAGTTTCTAAGCTTTTAAAGGATAATGGGATTGAATTGCTCTATCATAATCATTCTTTTGAGTTTGATGTAATAGGGAATAAATTCTTGCTTAATTGGCTCTTTGAAGAGGTAGGGGAAGAGTATATAAAGCCTGAGTTTGATACCTGTTGGATTAAATATGCAGGTATCGACCCATGTGAATATATGAAGGATTTTGCAGGGAAGATGGATTGTCTGCATTTTAAGGATTTTTCATGTGATAATCTGGTTTTAAGACCTGTAAATGAAATTTTAAATGATCCTGATTATAAGCCAGAACCACTAACCAGAGTGGAGCGTAACTTTAAATTTCAACCTGTTGGATATGGCATGCAAAACTTAGGAGAGCTTATCAGTTTAGCAGAGAAATGCGGAACAAAGTATCTCATTGTGGAACAAGATCAGTTTTACGGTGACTCATCCCTGGAGGATGCAAGACTCAGCATAAACTCAATTAGAAAAGAATTATAAATATAGTGAAAAAAATAGGATAAAGATGGAATTTAAAATACTTACATAGGGTGAAAACGAAAAATACGGGGCTGAAATTCTTGAAATGCTGACTAAGTGGGACGATGAATTTGTTTCGTTCCTTTGAAAAATAAACATTTCCCTGAAAAGGAGGAAAAACATGAGAAGAAAACTTCAGGATAAAATGTTTGAAATGAGTTACATATTTGAATTGCTTATATCAGTAATAATCGGTGCTGCTATTTTATTATATATTGTCCGGCTAGGGATAGAAACCTTCAACCTTGCCGCCTATCGAGATGGGACAAGCACCTTAGTTACCATACTTGACGATGCAATAATTATTGCTATCGGTGCAGAGCTTATAAAGATGCTCTGTAAGCATACCCCCGAAACGGTTATAGAGGTATTGGCTTTTGCACTTGCACGTCAGCTTATAGTAGGTCACGCTGCACCGCTTGATAATCTTATAACAATTGTTGCAATAGCAGTATTGTTTGCTACAAGAAGATTTTTGCTGAAACGTCACGATATGATGGAAACCCCCGACGGATTAATAGATATGGAAAATGAAGAGGATTAATTCATAATGTGTAATGCGTAATTGCCCCTCTCAGTCACTTCGTGACAGCTCTCCCAGTGGGAGAGGTGGCAACCGCAGGTTGTCGGAGAGGGGCATCCATAAACCAAACAAAAAAGAGGTATCAAAACGATGCCTCTTTTATAATAACCGAAACTACTTCAATTCCCTTCCCCCGTCACCGATTTCGGTAATGTAGAAGGATGCCTCATAGCCGATTGTGTCTAGATAAATCTTACCGACTTTTTCGATATATTCATCAACGCTTTCGTTCTTGATAAGGGTAACGGTGCAACCTCCAAAGCCTGCACCTGTCATTCTTGAACCCAAAACTCCGTCAATATTCAAAGCTTCTGCCGCAAGCAGGTCGAGCTCGGGACAGGTAACCTCGTAAAGGTCACGGAGTGAGTTGTGTGACGCGGTCATAAGCTTGCCAAACGCCTTTAAATCCCCATTGTTTAAAACCTCAATTGCTTTTAAAACCCTTGCGTCTTCCTCAATTACGTGACGAACTCTCCGTTCTACAACCTCATCATCAATGGTGTTATTAACCTTGTAATAATCATCGGGGAGAATATCTCCAAGACAGGTTGCATCAGGAAGAGATTTCTTTAAAATTTCAAAACCTCTCTCACATTCACTGCGGCGCTCGTTGTACTTTGATGCACCAAGTGAGTGTTTTTTGTTTGTGTTTGAAAGGATAAGCTTGTATCCCTCAAGTTCAAAGGGAACATATTTATAGTCAAGGCTTTTACAGTCTAAGAAAATCGCGTGATTCTTCTTACCCATAGCCGATGCGAACTGGTCCATAATTCCGCATTTAACTCCAACGTAGTTGTGTTCTGCCTTCTGACTGAGTTTTGCCATTTCGATATTGTCAATGTTTTTAGCACCGCCCAAAGTTGCCATGGCGATAGCGGAAGATACCTCTATTGCAGCAGATGATGAAAGACCTGCACCATAAGGAGTAGTTCCGTGGAAGAGCATATCTGCACCTACTATGTTATAGCCAGCACTTTTCAGTTCCGAGAAAACGCCGAATTGATAGTTACCCCATTTCAGGTGCTTAAAGTCATCAATTGTGTCAACTGTGCCCTCTACAAAATCAGGCAGACTTGTAGCCTTCATCCGTATTTTGCCGTCATCACGCTTGCGTGCAATAACGGTTGAACAAAGGGTAAGAGCCGCAGGGAAAACATAGCCTCCGTTATAGTCTGTATGTTCACCAATAAGGTTAACTCTGCCGGGTGATGTGAAAACTCGAAGGTCTTCTTCAGTGCCTCCAAATATTTCGATAAACTGTTTTTTTAATTCCGAAATTGTCATAATTTCAGTCCGCCTTTCTAATCTAAGGTTTCTAAGAATTTCTTATGTGCCGCTCTCAGCTCAACTGCCTTTTCTTCAGGAGCGGTAGGGTTGCAAGCTGCCCATGCACCTGTTTCGCTTGATGCGTTGAATTTCTGCTTGTCTGCCGCACGCATTGGTGGGTAGAACTCAATGTGGAAGTGGAAACAGTCAGAGAAATCGCCGCTGTTTACAGGGTCCTGATGCATACACATCATGTATGGGAATGGATAGTCAAAGAGATTATCCAGCATACCTGCAGTTTCCTTGAGGATTTTTGCAAGGTTATCTTTTTGTCTGTCACTGAACTGTGAAAGATTCTGGATATGCTCCTTGGCGGAAATGTATACCCCATAAGGATAGTCAGTAAAGAATGGCAGGAATGTGATAAAGTCCTCATTTTCAATAATTATTCTGTCCCTCGCCTTAATCTCGTTATCCAAAATATCGCAGAACAGACACTTGCCGGTGTCAGCCAAATGCTCTTTTGCAGATTCAATCTCGACTTCCAGCTTCTTTGGAATATAGCTGTAGCCGTAAATCTGTCCGTGAGGGTGAGGCATGGTAACACCAACAACATCACCGCGGTTTTCAAATATAAATATGTATTTTATCTTCTCGTCTTTTTTAAGCTCACAAAAACGCTCTGTCCAAAGGTCAACAAGCTCACGGATATGAGGAACGCTGAGCTCAGGAAGAGTAACGGTATGCTCGGGGGAATAAAGAATAACCTCGCATTTTCCATAGGACTCTCTTGTTTTGTAAAGCTCTGTTTCCACATGGTCGGGAACAGGTGGGGTTTGTGAAAGAGCAGGGAAGTCATTATCATGCTTGTGAACAGTAAAATTGTCTGGTACCTTACCTGAACCTGGGCAGAAAGGACACCAATCCTTTGGCATCTGTGGGCGGTTCTGTCTGTGTGATGCAATCATCACCCAGTCTTTTGTAAGTGGGTTATAACGTAATTCAGCCATTTTATATTTCCTCCAATATACAATTAATTCCACTTTAAGTTTAGCATATTATAAGGCATAATCAATATTAAATATTTGATACGGAAATATAAGAATATTAACACCCAAATTTTGGAAAAATAGTGATAAATGGCGTGTTTATAGCATATACATAGGAATATTATAATGTGGGGTGGTTAAGTGCTGGTTATAAAATTCAGGACACTTGTTATATACATTTTAATAGCCGTATTTACAGTATGCACTTTTGGCAGTTTTTTGTCAAGAGATATTACTGCAAGTGTAAATCTTCCGGATGATGGCATAAAACTTCCAATTCTTATGTACCATGGTATTACAGATGAGGCAAGTAAGATAAGCCGATATGTCATTTCGAAGAAAATGTTTAAAGAAGACCTTGAATATCTCTCACAGATGGGCTATACCACAGTCACCGCAGATGAGGTTATAGCCTACGTAAAGGGGGAGGGAGAACTTCCCCAAAAACCTATAATTCTGACCTTTGATGACGGGTATTACAATAACTACTGTTACGGCTATCCCCTTTTGAAAGAGTATAATGCCAAAGCTGTTATATCAATAATAGGAAAGTATACAGATATGTATACGGAGCTGGAAGAGGAAAACCCCGCATATTCCCACATAACCTGGACCGAGGTCACAGAGATGATGGAGTCAGGACTTGTGGAGTTTCAAAATCACAGCTATGATCTGCATTCTCTTGACAAGGGCAGAAGAGGAGCGGGAAAAAAGAAAGGTGAGGCAGAGGAAGAGTATCAGAAAATGCTTAAAGCAGATATTGGTATTTTACAGGAGAAAATGCAGGAGAATACAGGGTATACCCCTACAACCTTTGCTTATCCTTTTGGTAGTATAAGCGAGGCGTCTTATAGTGTTCTTGATGAAATGGGACTTATTGCAAGCTTTGCCTGCGAGGAAAAAGTGAATATCATAACGAAAGGCGATTTAAACTGCTTAAAATGCATGAACAGGTTTTTGCGGTCGGATAAAAAAAGTGCCCAAAAGATTTTAGAGAGCATTGACTAATGAGATATATTGAAGTATACTTAAAAAATAATTTGATGATTGCACAGGCGTGACAGACCCTCTCCTTGCCAAGCCTCCCTTGTCTAAAGGGAGGGGGACCACCGGAGGTGGTGGAGGGATTCATTCTGCAATTATCTTAAAAATTTACATACAAGGAGAGATAAAAAATGCTTAGCGGAATAAGTAAGCTTTTAACAGGTGATGTGCTTAAAATTTTATGTGATATGGGACATGGTGACGAAATAGTAATTTCCGATGCTAACTTCCCTGCGGCGTCAATTTCAGACAGGGTTATATACTGCCCCGGAATGAATGTGTCGGATGTACTGGAGGCTATAAAGAAGCTCTTCCCTCTGGATGTAAAATATTCAGATAAGGCGGCTTTTGTAATGGAACTTACAGACTCTGATAAAGCAGCAGGTATGCCTGACCCTGAATCATGGGCGGACTATGAGAGAATTTTAAAGGGTGAGTATGAGGACTTTGAGCTTGGAAAAATCGAAAGATTTGCCTTTTATGACAGAGCAAAAGAAGCGTATGCGGTAATCCTCACAGGGGAGGAACGCCAGTATGGTAATATTCTCCTTAAAAAGGGTGTTGTGCTGTAAGGCGGAGTAATGTGGGATATTGACTCAATACTGTCTATTTCAATGCATGGCAGGGGCTTATTCCTGTCGCAAACAAAAAACAGCGGGCTGTCGATAATTCGGCAGTCCGCTGTTTTAAAGAAAGCTTCAAAAACTACTGAGCGTTATTTGAAAGGTCCTTTTCATACTTTTCGATCATCTTCTTAACCATCTGACCGCCGATTGAACCTGCCTGTCTTGAAGTGAGGTCACCGTTATAACCCTTGTTAAGTGTAACGCCTACTTCGTTAGCAGCCTCCATCTTGAACTGCTCCATAGCAGCCTTAGCCTGTGGTACTACGAGATTATTACTATTGTTATTGTTAGCCATGATTTTCACTCCTTTTTAATCAAGTAAAATATTTAAGTTTCAATAATAGTGTGGTTAAAGCCGAAAGATTTATACAGGAAATATCTGCAATATAACGGCTTCAGACGAAATTTTATTATTTCTGCCTGTCACATATATAATAATTCCCCAAAAATTTAAATAATATTTTATTTTTTTTTACTTGCATCATATTGACAGTTATGGCAATTTTTTAAATATATTTTATAAAACTATAAAATTCCTCAAAGAGTCGTAAGCTCCATGAGGGATTGTTCTTATCAGAAAGTTTTTAGGGTTATAATCGCAAAACTATTGATTTTTTATAAAAGTTGCGGTATAATACTATAAAACGGAGGTGTTGATTATGATTTACAGACCTATGTATGTAGACAGAATAATGAAATATGTAGATGCACCATTTGTAAAAATATTGACCGGTGTCAGACGTTGTGGCAAATCTACAATTTTGAAAATGATTATAAAAGAACTAAAAAAACGAGGCGTTCCCGAAGAAAGAATTTTAAGCTATTGCTTTGATTCAATGGAATACGAGGATATGACTGCAAAAGAAATGTTTACTGAAATTAAAGGTAAGCTTTCTTCTGCTGAAAAAACCTATATATTTTTAGACGAGGTTCAAGAAATAAAGCATTGGGAAAAAACAGTCAATTCTCTTGCTTCGGATTATAATGTTGATGTTTATGTAACAGGTTCAAACTCACGTATGATGTCATCAGAAATTGCAACATATCTTACCGGCAGATATATTGCATTCCGTGTTTACACTCTTTCATTTTCAGAGTACATTGATTTTAAAAAAGAATTTTCAATTGTTACGGATATGAGGAGTGAACTGGCTGAGTATATCAGACTTGGCGGATTTCCTGCAACACATCTTCAGGAGTATACCGATGATGAAGTATATACTATCGTAAAGGATATATATAATTCTACAATATTTTCTGATATAGTAAAGCGAAATCAGGTTAGAAAAGTTGATCAGCTTGAACGTATCGTCAGGTTTGCATTTGATAATGTCGGTAAAACTTTTTCTGCGAAATCAATATCCGACTATTTAAAAAGTGAGCATAGAACGATAGATAACGAGACCGTTTACAGTTATCTGGAAAAATTAGAAAGTGCATACATTCTGCATCGTTGCTCAAGGTATGATATACAAGGCAAAGAACTTCTAAAAACACAAGAAAAATTTTACCTTGCAGATACGGCACTAAGGCATAGCGTTCTTGGCTACAAATCAACATCGGTAGCTGTAATGCTTGAAAATGTAGTATACCTTGAATTATGCCGCAGAGGTTATTCGGTTAACATAGGTAAAACTTTTAATGGAGAGATTGACTTTATTGCAGAAAAGCAAGGAGACAAAATCTATGTACAAGTAACAAAAGAAATCAAAACCGAAGAAACTGAAAAAAGAGAATATGACAGACTTCTCGAGATACGAGATAATTATCCCAAATACCTTTTAACAACTGATAACTTTGCAGGTGGAAATTATGAAGGTATCAAAACAATGCATATAGCAGACTTCCTGTTAAGTGAAGAATTTTAATAATCATACCCACTAGTTTACTGGTGGGTATAATTATTTAGAGCTATAACGAGCTTCATTTTTTGCTTGAATATTTTTTTGATGTGTGATATAATGCAAGCACCACATTTTTTACTTAAATTTAATATGCTAATTATTGTATGTATATTTTGAGTACAAGGACATACGCTATTGTAAAAAGCGTATGCTCTTCTCGTATCCTTGTACTCAAGAGCATATAGGGTAAAAAGTGTGGTAACTTTTCGAGAGAGCTTCTACGTTTTTTGGGTGTATGGCTCTGCGAAGGGTCATGCACTTTTTTTATTTAGGGGTATGATTATGGAGGAAGAAAAAAAGACATGCTGTTTTTTCGGACACAGAAAGATAGAGGACACGGAGAATCTTCAGGAACGATTATATAAAATTGTTGAGGATTTAATTATATATAATAATGTCGATATATTTTTATTTGGCAGTCGCAGTAATTTTGACAGCTTATGTCGCAAAACAGTGGGCGAGTTAAAAGAGAAATATCCACGTATACATCGAATTTACATTCGGGCGGAATACCGATATATAAATGATGATTACGAAAAATACCTATTGCAGACTTGTGATGAAACATATTATTCAGAGCGTGCTGTCAACGGCGGTCGAGCGGTGTATGTTCAGCGAAACTGTGAACTAATTGATAAATCTGATATCTGTGTTGTATATTACAAAGACGGATATTTACCACCCAAAAGAAGGAACAGTTGTCGGGAATTACACGATTATCAACCAAAGTCAGGCACACAAATTGCCTATGAATATGCCCGGATAAAGAAAAAACAAATTATAAATATAGTTTAAGTTACACAAAATAACAAAATGCCCTCAAAGGAAAATATCCTTGAGGGTGTTCGTTTATTCTTTATTATATAACTCCAAAGCGGATTTAATATCGTCATTTGATAACCAGTCGTTTTCTTTTACGGATTTTTCAGCTTCGGTAAGTTTCCCCATAAGTTTAATGATTGCTTTTGTTTTTTCATATTCTTCCATATCCACAATAGCATAACGACCTCTGCCGTTCTTTGTAAGAAATACCGGCTCGTCAAATGAAATTTCTTTTAATACCTCTGCGTAATTTCTTAAATCTGAAACAGGTCTGATATTTGGCATACAAAAACCTCCTTTATTAGCTGTTGTAATTATTGTATCATAATTTTAAGTAAAATACAACAACAAAATAAAGGTGTTTAAAAAATATATACAGGAAATATCTGCAATATAACGGCTTCAGACGAAATTTTATTATTTCTGCCTGTCACATATATAATAATTCCCCAAAAATTTAAATAATATTTTAATTTTTTCTACTTGCATCATATTGACAGTTATGGTAAACTTTATTTGATATGATTAAAAAAACATAAAGGAGTGGACATAATGTCTAAAAACGTATCATTTAATTATAACGCTGCTATGGACTTTTTCAGTCAGGAAGAGCTTGACAATTTAAAAGCCCAGATTAAAACTGCTCACAATACTCTTCACGACAGAAGTGGTGCAGGCAGTGACTTTTTGGGTTGGGTTGACCTTCCTGTTAACTACGATAAAGAAGAATTTGCAAGAATTAAAAAAGCCGCAGAAAAAATCAGAAATGATTCCGATGTTTTGGTTGTAATCGGCATCGGGGGTTCATACCTTGGTGCAAAAGCTGCAATTGACTTTTTAACAGGTCCTTTTTATAACTTCTCTGCTAAAACTCAGATTATCTTTGCAGGAAATAACATCAGCCCTAACTACTTAAATTCTGTTATAGAGTGTCTTGAGGGTAAGGATGTTTCTCTTAACGTAATTTCAAAATCGGGTACAACAACGGAGCCTGCTATTGCCTTTAGAGTTTTAAAGAAGTATCTTGAAGACAAGTATGGTAAGGAAGAGGCAAAGGGACGTATCTATGCCACAACAGATAAGGCAAAGGGTGCATTAAAATCTCTGGCAGATGATGAGGGCTACGAAACATTTGTTGTTCCGGACGATGTTGGAGGACGTTTCTCTGTTCTTACAGCAGTTGGACTTCTCCCGATTGCAGTATCAGGTGCGGATATAGACAATATGATGCAGGGTGCTGCTGATGCAAGAGAAATGTATTCAAGCGACAACCTTGACGAAAACGAGTGCTATCAGTATGTTGCAGTAAGAAACATGCTCTATCGAAAAGGCAAGAACATAGAAATGCTTGTAAACTATGACCCGGAGCTTCAGTATTTCATTGAATGGTGGAAACAGCTCTATGGTGAGAGCGAGGGTAAGGACCAGAAAGGTATATTCCCTGCAGGAGCAAGCTTCTCAACAGACCTTCACTCATTGGGACAGTACATTCAGGACGGTCTTCGTATGATTTTTGAAACAGTACTATATGTTGAAAATCCAAAGACCGATATTGTAATGGAAGCAGATAAGGATAACATAGACGGTCTTAACTTCCTTGCAGGAAAGACCATGGACTATGTAAACAAAAAGGCTTTCGAGGGTACACTTTTAGCCCACACGGACGGCGGAGTTCCCAATATGATTATCCGTCTTAAGGCTCTTGACGAATACACCTTTGGTCAGCTTGTATACTTCTTTGAAAAAGCCTGCGGTGTAAGCGGATATCTTCTTGGAGTTAATCCATTTAATCAGCCCGGTGTAGAGAGCTATAAAAAGAATATGTTTGCTCTCCTTGGCAAGCCCGGCTATGAAGATATGAAAGAGGAGCTTGAGGCTCGAATTAAGTAATTTTTTGAAATAAAAAATTGCAAAAATTTTCAAAAAAAGTATTGTGCCATTTAATTTTATATGATATGATATATATAGAACATAAGTTTTAACAAAATTTTAACCAATGAAAGGTGGAATCATCATGATTAAAATTAACATAGGCTTAAAAGGCAGCGGTAAAACACCAAAGCTTATCGAGGCTGTAAATGCTGCTATCGATATCGAAAAGGGTAACGTTGTTTGCATTACAGAGGGCAACCGTTTAATGCACGACATTACACAGAAAGCGAGAATGATTAACACCGAGCATTTCGATATTAAAAATATGGATGTTTTCGAAGGTCTTCTCTGCGGTATCATTGCACAGGATTTCGATGTTACACACATCTTCATTGACAGTATCTTCAAGAGTGTTCCAAGTGCAACAATGGAAGATTTAGAGGGCTTCATTACAAGACTTGAAAAGCTTGAAGATGAGTTCAACGTATCTTTCACAATCATGGTTAGTGCAGAAGAGAGCGCTGCCGGAGAAAATGTGAAGAAATACATCGGTTAATTTAAGAACCATTTGCAGAGCCATCTTGAATAGAAATATTCGGTGGCTCTGTTGTTTGTATAATAAAATTTATAGAAGTTGGTGGACAAAAATATGTATTACATGAGTACGCGAAATTCAGATTTAAAGCTTAAATCTGCAGAGGTTATCATCAAGGGCTTATCGGAAGAGGGAGGCTTATTCGTTCCTTGCGAAATCCCGAAGATAACAAAGGCTGAACTCAAAAAAATGGCAGATATGTCATATATTGAAAGAGCAAATCTTGTTCTTAAGAAGTATCTGACTGATTTTACTGATAAAGAAATCTCTGCTTGTACCGAGGGTGCATACGGCGGGGGAAAATTTAGCAGTGAAAAGGTTGCTCCTGTTGTAAAGATTGGAGAGGGTCGTTATATTCTTGAACTGTGGCACGGACCTACCTGTGCTTTTAAGGATATGGCTCTTCAGATTTTGCCTCATTTTATGGTAACATCAATCCGCAAAACGGGCGAGGCTAAAACTGTTGTAAACCTTGTTGCAACATCAGGCGACACAGGTAAAGCAGCTTTAGAGGGCTTTAAGGATGTTGCTGGTACAAAAATTGCAGTATTCTATCCTGCAGATGGTGTCAGTGATATTCAGAAATTGCAGATGATTACTCAGGAGGGTAATAACGTCTACGTTTCAAGCATCAAAGGTAATTTTGACGATGCCCAAAGCGGTGTTAAGGCAATCTTTAAAAACACAGAGCTCAATAAAGAAATTGAGGATGCAGGTTTTAGCTTCTCATCTGCAAACTCAATTAACTGGGGACGTCTTGTTCCGCAGATTATTTATTATATCTCCGCTTACTGCGATATGGTAAAGGATGGAGAGATAAAGCTTGGAGATAAGATTAACGTTTGTGTTCCAACAGGTAACTTTGGTAATATTCTTGCGGCATACTATGCGAGAAAGATGGGACTTCCCGTTAACAAGTTCATCTGTGCCTCAAATGTGAATAATGTCCTTACAGACTTTATCCGTACAGGCGAATATGACAAGAACCGTCAGTTCTATACAAGTGTTTCTCCTTCAATGGATATTCTTATTTCAAGCAACCTGGAGCGTTTGCTCTTTGATATCTGCGGCAATGATGCAAAGCGTGTCAGCGGACTTATGAATAAGCTTGACAAAGACGGGAAATATAATCTCATCAAAACTATGCACAAAAAGGTTACAAATCTTTTCTGGGGCGGTTACTGTGATGATTACTTTACCAAAGAAAGAATTTGGAAAACCTTTGAGGAGACAGGCTATACTTTAGATACCCATACAGCTGTTGCAGTTGATGTATACGAGCAGTATGTAAAAGAAACAGGCGATACTACCAAGACTGTAATTGCATCAACCGCAAGCCCGTATAAATTCGGCGATACAGTTTTATCTGCTTTGGGCACAGACAACGTTGGAGACGATTTTGAGATTATCGAAAAGCTCAACCAAAAGAGCGGTATGGAAGTTCCTTCATCCCTTATTTCTTTAAAGGGCAAAGAGCCACGTTTTAAAGACGTTATCGAAAAAACCGATATGGTAAAGACTGTAAAAGATTTTCTTGGTATAAAATAATGATTCAGCCTACGGGTTTTCCGTAGGCTGATTCGTCGATTTATAAGGCGATTATTTGCCGGGTTTGAATGTTACGCACTCTGTGTCACAAGAGCTGCAACAAGCGTTGTTTGAGCCTACCTCGATTTTCTCAGCAGTACACTTATTACCCTCTGCGTGATAAGCACACTGCTGAACACTGCAAACGATACCGGGAATTACATTATTTGTTTCCATATATTTTTCCATGCCTTTCCGCCCGTAATGTTTTTATAAATGGGCTAATAGTAGTATGGATTAAAATTTTAAAAAAATACAAAGGATTTGGTCAGATGTCTATTTTTGCAATATCGGATTTACATTTATCCCTGAGCACAGATAAGCCCATGGATGTTTTTGGTAGTAAATGGGATAACTATGAAGAGCGTATGGCAGACAGCTGGAACAAAGTGGTAACAGATGACGACCTTGTTATAATCCCCGGTGATATTTCCTGGGCTATGTATCTTAATGATGCCAAAAAAGATTTTGAATACATAAACAATCTTAAAGGCCAAAAGCTTTTGCTTCGGGGCAATCACGATTATTGGTGGACAACCTTAAGCAAGATGGAGGCATTTATAAAAGAAAATAATTTTAGTACCCTTCATTTTGTAAAGAACACCGCTTTTTTGTGGGAGGATACTGCTATCTGCGGAACTCGGGGCTGGACAATCAGTCATTCTGCAGAGCCATGTGAGGATAAAAAAATATACGACAGGGAAAGACAAAGGATAGTTCTTTCCCTGGAAGAGGCGAGAAAGCTTAAAGCTAAAGAGATACTTGTTGCTATGCATTTTCCTCCTGTGGAAAAAGATGGTGTGTCGGATGGTTTTATGGATATATTCAGGGAATACAGGGTTGGGGAATGTGTGTTTGGACACCTGCATGCTGATGCACATAAAAATGCACCTACAGGAGAAAAAGACGGAATAAAACTTCGCCTTGTATCCTGTGATTATCTAAATTTCACACCTGTTTTAATAAAAAAATAAGATTATTTATAATAAATCACGAAATCGGTTAAAAAACCTTGCAATTTTCTAAAAGATGTGATACAATTTTTGGGTAATTTCATGGAATTAGAGAGGAATGTTCAAATGAGTACAGTAGAAAAAGTAGAAAAAAATGTTGTAAGCTTTGAATTTTCAGTATCTGCTGAAGAATTTGAAAAGGCAATTGAAAAGGCTTACCGTAAGAATGTTGGCAAGATTAACATTCAGGGATTCCGTAAGGGTAAGGCTCCACGTCAGATTATAGAGAGATACTATGGTAAAGAAATTTTTTACGAAGATGCAATAAACATTGTTCTTCCTGATGCATATGATAAAGCAATAGAAGAAAATAACATCTACCCTGTTGCACAGCCTGAAATTGACCTCAAGGGTGAGATTAATAAAGAAAATGGCGTTACTTTTACAGCTAAAGTTACTGTAAAGCCAGAATTTGAAATGGGTACATACAAGGGTGTAAAGGCAAAGAAGGTTTCACACCGCACCCTTAAGAAAGATATAGATGCTGAAATCGAAAAGCTCCGTGAGAGAAACTCAAGAGTTGTTCCTGTTGAAGACAGAGCAGTTCAGAAAGACGATATCGCAAATATCGACTTTGAAGGTTTCGCAGATGGCGTTGCATTCGATGGCGGCAAGGGTGAGAATTTTGACTTAACAATTGGTTCAGGTCAGTTCATCCCAGGTTTTGAGGATCAGCTCATCGGTGCAAACATCGGTGATGAGGTTGAGGTTAACGTTACATTCCCTGAAGAATACCACGCAGAAGACCTTAAGGGTAAGGC
The DNA here is from genome assembly GCA_045542095.1 of Ructibacterium sp. GTDB lineage: Bacteria > Bacillota > Clostridia > Monoglobales > Monoglobaceae > Ructibacterium. Next base: position 17,395 of record JAZQKJ010000005.1, on the reverse strand, counting down.
TGCTATGTTCAAGGTAAAGGTTAACGGAATCAAGGTTAAGGAATTACCTGAACTCAACGATGATTTCGCACAGGATGTAAGTGAATTCGATACACTTGAAGACCTTAAGAAAGATACTAAAGAAAAGCTTGCCAAAGCTAACGAAGAGCGTTCAAAGCATGAAACAGAAGAAAATGTTATCAATGCTGTATTAAAGGCAACAAAGATTGACATTCCTGAGGCTATGATTGATACACAGATTCAGAACATGATTCGTGATTTTGATATGCAGATGCGTTATCAGGGTATGGATATTCAGCAGTATATGCAGTACACAGGTACTACAATGGATATGATGAAAGAACAGTTCAAGGAAGAGGCTGAAAAGAGAGTTAAGACTTCATTAATTCTTGAAAAGGTTTGCGAACTTGAAAAGATTGATGTTACTGCAGAAGAAATCGAGGCTGAGTACAACAAAACTGTTGAAGGTAGCGGCATGAAGATTGAGGACGTTAAGAAATATATGCCTGAAGAAGACGTTAAAGAACGTATCAAGGGCGACAAGACAGTTAAGTTCCTTGTAGACAATGCAGACTTTGGCACAAAGAAGGCAGAAGATAAATAAAAGTTTAATATTTAGTATACTTCGAGGTTGATTTGGAAATAATATCCAAGTCAACCTTGTCCTAAATTACGAGTAATTTTCTGTCAATAAACGACAGATTTTGAATATTTTAAAGAAAGGTTAAGTGATTTAATATGAACTTTAACAGTAGTATGGTTCCTTATGTAATTGAACAGACCGGAAGAGGCGAACGTTCCTATGACATTTTTTCACGTCTTTTAAAGGACAGAATTATATTTTTATCAGACGAAGTAAACGACGTTACTGCAAGTTTGGTTGTTGCACAGCTCCTCTTTTTAGATAGTGAGGACCCTGATAAAGATATAAACTTGTACATCAACAGTCCCGGTGGCTCTGTTACAGCGGGAATGGCAATATATGACACCATGCAGTACACAAAAGCAGATGTTTCTACAATCTGTGTAGGCATGGCAGCATCAATGGGCGCATTTCTACTCTCAGCAGGTGCAAAGGGTAAGCGTTTCGCTCTGCCAAACAGCGAGATTATGATTCATCAGCCCCTTGGCGGAACACAGGGACAGACAACAGATATGCAGATTCATGTTGAGCGAATGATTAAAATTAAGGATAACTTAAACAAAATTCTCAGTGCCAACACAGGTCAGCCCCTTGATGTAATCAAGGCAGACACCGAGCGTGACAACTTCATGAGTGCAGAGGAAGCTGTAAAGTATGGTCTTATAGACAAAATTGTTACAAGCAGATAGTAATTTTAAATGGTATTTTCACCTTGCTCACAGGTGAAAAGATATAAATTTATAGTGAGCAGAAAGGCTATGGTTTCTATATGCCAAATAACACAGAGGGTAATATTACATGCCATTGTTCGTTCTGCGGCAAGGCAGAAGACCAGGTTAAAAGACTTATCGAAGGCGCAAGCGCTTACATTTGTAATGAGTGTGTAGAGCTTTGTGTGGAACTTTTCGGAGAGGCTCTGGATATAGACACAGACAACACTGAAATTACAATGGATGACGTTCCCAAGCCTAAAGAAATTCATGAATTCTTAAATGAATATATAATAGGTCAGGAAGTGGCGAAAAAGGCACTTTCTGTTGCAATCTATAACCATTATAAACGTATCCAAAGCCACGCGGTTTATAATGATGTAGAGCTCCAGAAGAGTAATATTTTAATGATTGGACCTACAGGTTGCGGCAAGACCTTCCTTGCCCAGACATTAGCAAAAAAACTCAATGTTCCTTTCGTTATAGCGGATGCCACATCTTTAACAGAGGCGGGCTACGTGGGTGAGGACGTTGAAAATATCCTGCTGAAGCTCATTCAGGCGGCAAACTATGACATAGAGCTTGCACAGAAGGGTATTATCTATATTGATGAGGTTGATAAAATTTCAAGAAAGTCCGAAAATCCGTCTATTACAAGGGACGTAAGCGGTGAGGGTGTTCAGCAGACACTCCTTAAAATATTGGAGGGAACTGTTGCATCTGTGCCTCCAAATGGCGGAAGAAAGCATCCCCATCAGGAATTCATTCAGATTGACACAACCAACATTTTGTTTATCTGTGCCGGTGCTTTCGAGGGTATTGATAAGATAATCGAAAGCCGTGTAAATAACAAAACTCTCGGTTTTGGTGCAAAGGTAGAGAGCAAAAAGGATAAAAACCGCGGTGATATCTTAAAAGACCTTCTGCCTGAAGATTTGCTTAAGTTTGGAATTATTCCCGAGCTTATAGGCAGACTTCCTATTGTGACGGTTTTAGACTCTCTTAACGAAGAGGCACTCAAAGCCATTCTTCGTGAGCCTAAAAATGCTTTGCTCAAGCAGTATATGGCTCTGTTTGATATGGATGATGTGACTCTGGAATTTGACGATGCGGCAGTTTCTGCCATTGCAAAAATGGCAATGGAGCGTGAAACAGGAGCAAGAGGTCTGCGTACTATCGTAGAGGATATCATGCTTGATATTATGTACGAAATTCCATCAGACCCAACTATTGAAAGGGTTATAATAACAGAAGGGTGCGTTAATAAGCGAACCAAGGCAAAATTTGTTCATAAAGAAAATGTTGTACAAAAAAATGCAGGATAAATAACCATAAAGGCGGGTTAAACCAAAGGCGGGTTAGACCCGCCTTTTTTGTTTGGTTGACAGGTTTATCGGGGATATAATAAAATATATATGTTAAATTGAGGTTATATGTTGGTTATATAAATGGAGGCTTTGATGCGTGCATCCAGATTATGCAAGTGCCATGGACAGTGTAGAGTTCGGTGGTTTCCGACGAACCGCAATCGGCGCATCGTAAATGCTGTGCCCTACAATGAATGGTATAACGGCTACATCGTTAAGCCTTTATAATAAGAGTATCGGAGGTTGTCGAAAGGGGAAGGTGTTATAATTATGAATAATAAAATCGAACCAGATGCGGAATATAGGGAAGTTGCTTTCTTTGAGCAAGAAAACGAAGAAAGGTATAAAGAATATGCTGCTATAAATCCTAATATGAATACAGAGGAAATCGTGTGGCATGTAAATAACAATCTTGATAAAGAAAAGTATAAGTTTGATGTTATTGTTTCTGATTGCAATAATCTATATGTTATAGTTAATAAATATTTTAAATTACCAGCGGACTATTGTCCGCCTGATCTTGTTGAAGTTGATGGAAGCATGATGCGAAAAGTTGTAGCAGAAGCATACGTTAAAATGCGGGATGCTGCACAAAAAGAAGGTTTTTCAATCAGGGTAACTTCGGCTTATCGTTCCATAGAAGACCAACAGAAACTATACAATAAATTTCTTTTGAACGATTCGAAAGAAGTTGTAGATGAAACATGTGCACGACCATGTTACAGTGAGCATCATACGGGACTGGCGGTTGATGTTGAAGGTTCGATAAAGGGTGGACGAAATATCAGCAAAACGCCTGAAGCCGCATGGGTAAAAGAGAATTGTCATAAGTTCGGTTTTATTCTTCGATATCTACCAGAAATAGTTGAAATAACAGGTTATGCATCTGAACCATGGCATTTGCGTTATGTTGGCACACAAGTTAGCACTGATATGAAAAATAAAAAAATAAAATCATTTGAGGAATATAGGGAAAGATTTTTAAAAAAGAGAAATATATAATTCTTTGACTGACCTGACACGAATTGGTGCTATAAAATAGTGATATTTAAACCGTTTGTCACGCATAAAAAGATTGTCGAATAGTGCTTGAAAAGGAATGGTATAATGGAAAAGGTAATAATAATTGATTGCCACGGAAGCGAAAAAAGTACTTTTGAAATAAAACTTAAACTCATTGCATGATTTGCGTTGTACCACTTGGACATGATGCTTTGGAATGAGGAAAGAATAAAAATGGCTAAAAAAGTAATTATTGACTGATTGAAGAAGACTATGAGTAATTCTATACGAATCATAGACGGTAATTATAATGAAAGTGTGGAAATGCATATTAAAAAAAGACAGGCTATGAAACCTGTATACGTATAATTAAAGGAGATAATATATGTTCATTTTAAAATTAATTTTTGCAGTATTTGCGTTAATCGGTGCAATTGATCGCATAACCGGAAAGCATTTAAAATTAGGGGATGAGTTTGAAAAGGGAATACTTTCAACAGGACCCCTTGCGATAGCTATGGTCGGAATGATTACAGTTGCTCCTGCAATCGGCAATGTCTTTGCATCAATATTAACTCCTGTTGCAAGTTTTTTACATATTGACTTATCATTTATTGCGGGCTTTATTGCAAATGATATGGGTGGTGAATAGCAACAGGGCTGAGTACATCCGCAGAGTGGAGCGGATTTAACGGTCTTGTGGTTGCTGCTATGATGGGTGTTACTATATGCTTTACAATTCCGATTGCACTCAATACAATCGAAGCAAAATATCACAAAGAGGTTTTAAGCGGAATTCTTTGCGGTATTTCGACCATTACATATAAAAAACTTGATACAAAAGGTTAATATTTGCAATAAATAAACGAATTTTTGATATTGAAAAGCGGAGGAATATATAATATAATCGCCTTGTTGACAATCCTTGATCATATTTTTTAATAAAGAAAGGACGAGAAATTATGATTCCAAAGAAAATTGCAGTTTTGGGCGGCGGTAATGGCGCTCACGCAATGGCAGCAGAATTTGCACTTAAAGGTCACACTGTTAACCTTTATGAAATGCCCAGATTCAAAAACAATATGAAAAAAGTTTTTGAAACAAAAACCATCAAATTGCAGGGAAACATTAAAGAACTTCAAGGCCCTGTTGAACTTAACATGGTTACAGATGATATTGATAAAGCAGTAGAAGGATGTCATTATGTTTGTATAGTTGCTCCTGCTTTTGCTCACTCAGGCTATGCTGAATTGTTAAAGGGCCGTCTTCACAAAGACCAGATTGTTGTTACATATCCCGGTGCATTCTCAGCACTTGTATTGAAAAATGCTTTTGGTGATACAGACGACTGTCCTGTTTTTGCAGATGCAAACAACCTTCCGTACGACTCACGTCTGGTTGAACCAGGATCAGACACAGTTAATGTTTTCGGACGTAACCCGATCAATATCGCTTTCTTGCCGGCAGATAAAGGACCTGAACTCATTGATGAAATGAGAGAAGATTTGTTCCCGTTTGAAAAGATTTATACAGACGTTTTGGAATGTGGTCTAGCTATTGTAAACCCTGACTGGCATGCAGGTCCGGTTCTCTTCAATATTTCAAGAATCGAAAGTCCACAGATTAATTTCTTCTTATATGAACATGGTTGGACTCCGTCAGCTTGCCGTTTAAACATTGCTATGGATAAGGAGCGTAAAGCAATTGGTGAAGTTTTGGGATACAACCTTCGTCCTATGGAAGACTTTGCAGGTCGTCCAGAAGATTATGAGTGGACATGGCAGGATTTGTATAAGGAAGGACACGGATCAATCGGACTTACACCTATTTGCGGACCTAACGATTTAAGCAGCCGTTATCTTACAGAAGATATACCTTTCGGTCTTGTTCCGTGGGCAGCTATTGGTGAACTTATTGGAGTTAAGATGCCTCTTACAAATGGTTTTATTGATGTTATAAATATTGTTCATGAAAGAGACTGGCGTGCAGAAGGCCGTAACTTAGAACAGTTAGGTATTGCTGGTATGAATAAGGATGAACTTCTTAAATATGTTCGTACAGGTAAAAAGTAATTAAATAAATCAAAAAGCAATCTAATAATAAAATCAGATTGCTTTTTTGTTATAATTTAAACTTTGTAAGGTCGTTTTTAGGTGTTTCGTTCATGATTTTCAAATATGTGCGATAAAAACTTGAGTAGCTGTTAAACCCGACTTTTAAACTTGCTTCGGATAAGGAAATACCTTTAGAACAAAGCTCACGCATAAGGACAATTCTTTTGTAGGCTATATATTTTTTTATGGTAAAACCGGTTTGCTGCTTGAAAAAACGGCACAAATACTGCTTTGTAAAGAAAAATTCATTTGCGATTGTATCAAGAGAAATTTTTTCGGTTAAATGTTCATTAATATATTCCAGAACATCCTTAATTTTTGTGTATCCATGTTTTGTGACAGATGCTTTTGCTATCTGATTGTTTAGGTTATAAAGTAATTCAATAATTACACATTTAACAACTGTAACACATACATTTTCCTGGGATATATACATTTCAAGCCTTTTGAAAATGTCGTCTATGTAGTTTTCTTTGACATTTTCTGATGATATGATGTTATTGGTTCCAATCATTCGATTAAATACCATATCACTGAAAGCAATACAATCGTTTTTTAAGAAGAAATCAAGATTTATGGTTAAAAAAACAAAATCAATTTCTGAATTTTCCTTTATTATACTGTGATGTTGCTCGTTGTTGTTTACTATCATTACATCATACGCATGTAAAGATATTTTTTTTCCTTCAACCATAAAATCAATGTCGCCTTTTAAAAGCATAAACGCCGTAAACGCATCTTTATCTGTATGAGGGTCGGAGGATTTAAAATTTGTTCCTCTTTTATGCACATATAAAAAACCGTGGTCTTTGCTTGTGTATTCTTTTGACAAAAATTCAATCATTGAAATCAACCCATATCCTTATTTTAATATAAACAATTATAGCATATCCATGAGTTCTTTTCAAGGTTGGTTTATATTTGCTTACAAATGCTTGTAAATGCAATGTTGGTATGCTATAATAAAAAATGTATATATAGGCTTAATAGGAGAAAACATTATGTTCAACAAACAAAATTTACATACACATACAAATCTGTGTGATGGAGCTGATGCACCTGAAGAAATGGTGAAGGCGGCTATATCCAGCGGATTTGATTCATTAGGATTTACAGGCCATTCATTTATGACCTATTCAGATTATTTTGCTGATGACAAAACCGAGGAGTACAAAAAAGAAATCCCAAGGCTTAAGGAGTTATATAAAGACAAAATCAAGATATATATGGGTCTTGAGGTAGATATGTATTCTGAACCTGATATGACTGGGTATGATTATTTAATCGGATCGGTGCACTATCTGAAAAAAGGAGATGAATATCTCGGCTTTGATAGAGGGCAAAATGTAGTAGAAGACATTATAAACAAACATTTTGGTGGAAATGGTATTGAATATGCCAAACTTTATTACAATACACTGGCAGAATTACCGGAATATGGCGATTTTGATATTATTGGCCATTTTGATTTGATTACAAAGCATAGTGATAACATACAATTCTTTGATGAAACATCAAAAGAATATTTAGATGCCGCATTTGAAGCAGCGTATGCTTTGGTGGGAAAGATACCACTTTTTGAAGTTAATACTGGTGCTATCGCGAGAGGCTACAGAAAAACACCCTATCCGTCAATTCCTATAATCAAACAGTTGAAGGAGCTTGGTTTCGGTGTTGTTATAACATCGGATTGCCATGATAAAAATATGATTGACTGTTATTACGATGAGTCGGCGGAGCTTTTAAAATTCTGTGGATTTAAAGAAAAGTTTATTCTAACAGAAAATGGTTTCAAAGAAGTCGCTTTATAAATGGTGATAAATTAGATGTTTTAGTCGGCATATCGACAAAAATGATTGGCATCCGGACCATACTGTTTTAATAAATATAGCGATACTGAATTTTGAGAAATAAAGAAACGGAGATTTGAATATGGCGTGGTTTGACGAGGCGATATTTTATCACATATATCCATTGGGTATGACAGGGGCACCAAAGAAAAATGCTTATGGCGAACCGGAGCATAGATTAAATACATTACTTCCATTTGTTCCTAAAATCAAAGAGCTTGGTTGCAATGCGCTCTATATTGGTCCCCTTTTTGAATCGGTTGGGCATGGCTACGAAACAACAGACTACAAAAAGTTAGATTCAAGGCTTGGTTCAAATGAAGATTTAATAGAATTTGTTAAGCAGTGTCACCAATATGGTATACGGGTGGTTTTAGACGGCGTATTTAACCATACAGGTCGTGATTTTTTTGCTTTTGATGATATCAGGCACAACAGAGAAAATTCGAGATACAGAGAGTGGTATTGCAATGTAAATTTTTATGGTAATAACGAATACAATGATGGATTTTCCTATGATAACTGGGGCGGATACGATTTGCTTGCCAAGTTAAATCAGCAAAATAATGAGGTCAGGGATTATATTTGTGATGTAATTCGTTTTTGGGTAAAGGAATTCGATATTGACGGAATTCGTCTGGATGCTGCCGATGTGTTGGATTTTAGTTATATGCAGATGCTGCGCCAAGTGGCAAGTGAAGTAAAAATTGATTTCTGGCTTATGGGCGAGGTTATTCACGGGGACTATACACGTTGGGTAAATTCTGATACCCTGCACGCTGTTACCAATTATAACCTGCATAAGGCGTTATATTCGGGGCATAACGACCATAATTATTTCGAGATTGCTCATACTGTAAAGCGTTTGTATGAGATGGGTGGGAACAGACCCGACGGATTAAAATTATATAATTTTGTGGATAATCATGATGTTGAGCGTATTTACACAAAACTGATTAACAAAAATCATTTTACACCAGTCCATATTTTGCTTTATACGCTACCGGGGGTTCCATCAATTTATTACGGATCGGAATTTGGCATAGAGGGGAAAAAACAACAGGGGTCTGATGATTCTTTGAGACCTGCTGTTTCCTTTGAACAATATATTAGTTATACAAAAGAAAATAGTCTTACTGATTTGATTTCAAGGTTAGGCAAAATTCGCATGGAAACAAAAGCCTTATCATATGGAGAGTATAAGGAGTTGATTTTAACTAACGGTCAGTATGTATTTGCGAGAGAATATAACGGGCAGTCCGTACTTGTGACCGTAAATAACAGCGATGAGGATTATATGGTAAATCTTCCGACTTCAAATACGGGAGAATATGTAGGCGGAATCTCCGGTGTAAGAGTATCTGTAAAAGACGGATGCTTAGCTGTCAATATAAAGGCAAATTCCGGTGAAATATGGTTGCCTGTATGTCAGGAGAATGAGCAGGTACAACCAATTAAAATTAGTATTAATGAAGATGACGGTCAAGTATCAGCCTGTGAAAAGCCGGAGGAAACCAAGGTGCCTGAAAAAGAGGAAGTCTCTGCTAAAACAGAGAACGAGGCTATGATGAAACAAGACAAGATGTTTGAGGAAATGACAGTGGAGGAACTTCAGGAAGAAATACTTAAGAGAATGAAACGAAACGGGCCCGTTACTGAACAGATGAAGAAGGATGTCTTTGAAAACATCTATCACAATTCTCTGGTAACGTGGGTTAAAAGCTTCAATTAATATTCTGGTTACGGGATTTATAAACGGAGGAAAAATGAAACAGATAGCAGTTGGAATATTGGCTCATGTTGATGCAGGAAAGACAACCTTATCCGAGGGGCTTTTATACTCTTCGGGGGAAATACGCCGTCTTGGCAGGGTCGATTCAAAGGACACATTTTTAGACACGGATGAAATAGAAAAAAAGAGAGGAATTACGATTTTTTCGAAACAGGCGGTGCTTGGGCTTGAAGAAACTGTAATAACTCTTCTGGACACGCCCGGTCACGTAGACTTTGCAGCGGAGACGGAGCGTACATTAAGTGTTCTTGACTATGCTATTTTGGTTATAAGCGGAACAGACGGTGTGCAAAGCCATACTAAAACTCTTTGGGATATGCTGAAAAAACATGGGCTTCCTGTGTTTGTGTTTATCAATAAGCTTGATTTAACGGGTTGTGACAAGTTCCGCGTTATTGAGGAACTGAAAGAGGAGTTTGGAGAGAATTTTGTAGATTTTACAGAGAAACATGATGTGATAGCGGACAACCTTGCTATGTGCAACGAAAGACTGATGGAGGAATATCTGTCAGACGGAATAAAAGAAGAAACGGTGAAAAATGCCATAAAATCAGTCAATGTTATTCCTTGCTTCTCGGGGTCTGCACTTAAAATGGATGGGGTATCCGAATTTTTAAAGGCTCTTGACCGACTTACTGTTTCAGGCAGAGCCATGGAAGAGTTTGGGGCAAAGATATTCAAAATCAGCCATGATGACAAGGGGAATCGGCTGACCTTTATGAAGATAACAGGTGGCAGTCTTAAAGTGAAAAGTCTTATAGATACAGAGGACGGCTTGAAGGAGAAGATAAACGAAATCCGTATATATTCAGGTGAAAAATACAAGACTGCAGATGAGGTGCTTCCCGGCAGTGTATGCGCTGTGACAGGTCCTAAAAACACTGCTGCAGGACAGGGATTGGGATTTGAGCGGAATGCGGCATCACTTACGGCAGAGCCAATATTTAACTATCGGGTTATTCTGCCAAAGGGGGTAGACTCTGCTTCTGCAATAGAAAAGTTTAAAGAGCTTGAACAGGAGGAAACCCAGCTAAAAGTTACCTGGAACAGTCAGCTTGGTGAAATTCAGCTTCGGCTCATGGGAGAAATTCAGCTTGAGGTTTTAAAACAGCTGGTGTTAAAGCGTTTCGGACTTGAGGTTGAATTTGAAGAAGGAAATATTGTTTACAAAGAAACTATTGAGAATATAGCAGAGGGAGTGGGACATTTTGAACCACTGCGTCATTATGCAGAGGTGCATCTGTTGTTGACTCCATTGCCACAGGGGTCGGGAATGCAGTTTGAAACCGATTGCAGTGAGAATGTTCTTGATAAAAACTGGCAACGGCTTATATTGACTCATCTTATGGAAAAGCCTCATCTGGGAGTGCTTACAGGCTCTCCGCTTACGGATATAAAAATCACCCTGAAATCAGGTGCGGCACATTTAAAGCATACCGAGGGAGGTGATTTCCGCCAGGCCACATACAGAGCGGTAAGGCACGGAGTAAGGTCGGCTCGCTCGGTGCTTTTAGAGCCATACTATGATTTTATTATAGATATCCCCGTGGACAACGTGGGGAAAGCCATGACGGATTTAGACCTTATGGGCGCAGAATTTTCTATATCTCACACCAATGGTGAAATGTCAAGAATTACGGGAAACGCCCCTGCCAAAGCCATACGTGACTATCAAAGACAGATAACAGGATATACCCGCGGAAAGGGTCGGATAAGCTGTAAGTTCAGTGGCTACGGGAAGTGCAGAGATGCAGAAGAGGTAATTGCATCAATTGGATATGACCCTGATGCAGATTTGGAAAATACTGCGGATTCAGTTTTCTGTGACCATGGTGCAGGATTTAATGTAAAATGGGATGAGGTAACAGATTATATGCATCTGGAAAGTGTCTTAAAATCTAAAAAAGCAGAGGAAGAACCAAAGGCGGTTATTCGTTCAAATGGAGTGACAGGTACTGATGCAGAGCTCCTTAAAATATTCGAAAAGACCTATGGTAAGGTGGAAACAAAGCTTCCCACATACACCATGCATACAAGAAAAGATGTCCTAACAGAAAATAAGTCATATAAAGCCAGGAAACGTCACGAGAAAGACTATCTTTTAATCGACGGGTATAACATTATATTTGCATGGGATGACCTTAAAAAGACGGCAGAAGAAAATCTTGAAGATGCAAGACGTGATTTAACAGAACGAATTTCTGTGTATAAAATCTTTAAAGGCTGTGAGATTATTCTGGTCTTTGATGCCTATAAGGTTAAGGGAAATCGTGGCGAGGTGGAAAAATTCGGCGGGATTACCATTGTTTATACCAAGGAATCTCAGACAGCGGATGCCTATATTGAGAAGGCGGCAAAAGAGCTTACTAAAAACTATAATGTGACAGTTGCCACTTCGGACAGTATGGAGCAGCTTATTATCTTCGGCAGCGGAGCCTATCGAATGACTGCAAAACAACTGCAGCAGGAGGTGGGTGAGGTAGAAAAAGGTGTTCGTAAATTCGTAGAACAATATAATATAGAGCCCGAAAATTCAGATTTTATGAAAACTCTCCGGGAAAAGCTAAGAGAGCTTGAGGATTAGTGAATTTTCTTTATAATGAACGGTCTTTGTACCGTTCACTTTTTTTATCAAAATTTACACTAATTACAGAAAAAAAGGAAAATAGTGAAAAAATTAAATAAAAATATCATGTTTTTTATAAAAAACTTGTGTTAGAATGTGAATATAGAGGTGAGATGATATGTTGTATAACTACGACGAGGAAAAGCTCAGCAGAGTTATGCAGGATTTCTATAATGCTACGGGCATAAACATAACTTTTTGTGCAGATGATTTTTCGGTGCAAAGTCACAGAAACATATATGATAATAAATATTGTGTTGCCATACAGAACACAGAGGCAGGGCTTAAAAAGTGTGCCCGTTCGGATGCTTTTCTTCTTGAAAAATGCAAAAAGATCCGAAAAGCACAGGTTAATATCTGTCACGCAGGGTTGATTGACGTTGCTGTTCCCCTGATATATGGGGATGACATAATAGGTTATCTAATTCTTGGGCAGATGAAAACCGATGAAAATTTTGAATCTGTAAGTAAGTATTTAAAGGATATTGGGACAGATCTTAACAAAATTCAACAATATTATAATGAGCTTGCGGTTTATGATGAGGAAAAGGTTCAAGGCGTTATAAATATTGCATCTATTCTTGCAAAGCATATTTTACTTGAGAATATGTTAAAGCCTGCATACAATCTTGCTCTTGAAAAGATACTTGGTTACATAGAAGAAAATATTGATTCTGATTTATCTGTTCAGAATATTTCGAAAAACACCTGTGTTTCGGTGAGCGTTTTATATAAATATTTTCACTCGTTTTTTGATTGTACTCCAAAGGAATACATAAACAGACGTCGGGTGGAAAACTCGATTAAGTATTTAGAGAACACCGACCTCTCAATAGAGGCAGTGGCACAGATTTCGGGGTTTTCAAGTGCATCGTATTATACAAGAATGTTTAAGAAAATTAAAGGGATATCTCCCCTGAAATATAAAAAAGTTGATAAAAATCAGTAAAATAATATAAAAGCGGAGGTAAAAAAATCATGGCAAGATCAGGAGGACCGGGTTCGTTTGTATTCGGTGAAGAAGAAAAGAAAGAGATTTTAGAGGTAGTGGAGGGTCGTTACTTGTTCCGTTACGGTGACGAAAACACAGACGGCTATACCCACAAGGTAGTTGATTTTGAGAATGCGTTAAAAGATGTTATGGGCGCTAAATACTCTGTCGCAACAAACAGCGGTACAAGTTCACTTTTAGCATCACTTGTTGCACTTGGTATAGGTGCAGGTGACGAGGTTATTGTCCCTGGTTATACTTTTATAGCATCTATTTCTACAATTATGCTTATGGGTGCAATTCCTGTACTCGCAGAGATTGACGAATCTCTTACAATTGACCCTAAAAAGATAGAGGAGCTTATCACGCCTAAAACCAAGGCAATAATGCCGGTACATATGCTTGGTAACCCTTGTCAAATGGACGAAATCTGCGCTATAGCAAAGAAACATAACCTCTTTATTATAGAGGATTGCTGTCAGGCAGTAGGTGCAAGCTATAAGGGTAAGCGTTTAGGTACAATCGGTGATATTGGTGCCTTTTCATTGAATATCTTTAAGACCATTTCATCAGGTGATGGCGGTGCGGTTATTACAAATAACGAGGAGTATTATGAGAGAGCTTTCGGATATCATGATCAGGGACACAAGCCAAATCGTATGGGCGTTGAGATTGGAAACAGAAGCTTTATCGGTATGAATATGCGTATGAATGAGCTGACAGGCGCGGTTGCTCTTGCACAGACACGCAGACTTAACGAAATCTTAGATACACTTCGTACCAAGAAAGCAAAACTCAAGGGTATGCTCGCTGATTTGCCACATATCGCATTCAGAAAAATAAACGATGAAGGTGAGTGTGCAACTCTTCTTACAATTTTATTTGATACCAAGGAACTTGCGGAGAAGTTCTGCGAAAAGACAGGCGGCAGACCTATTGCGTATTCAGGCTGGCACGTATATAATAACATGGAACAGGTGCTTAACAAGCTTATGCCTGTTAAGACAATGAATATAAACGACAGAACATATTCAAAGAATATGCTTCCGCAGACCGACAGTATTTTAGACCGTGCGGTTAACATCAGTGTTGGTGTTGTTGATAAGGGCCTTGGCTCGGGATATGGAATAAATATTACATCAACAGATGAAGAAATCGAAACTGTTGCAAACAACATCAGAGAGATTATTTTGGGACTGTAAAAATAAAATTATAAAAAAGAAAGGATTGGTTTTAAATGAACATATTAGCAGTCGGAGCGCATCCGGACGATATAGAGTCCAAGTGCGCAGGAACATTGGCAAAGTATGCCGCACAGGGTCATAAGGTATTTATTTGTACCGCTACAAGCGGAAATATCGGCTCTGCCACATTATCTAAAGAGGAGATAGGAGCTATACGTAAGGCAGAAGCAGCAAAGAGTGCAGCTATTATCGGCGCTGAATATATTTGTCTTGACTATGATGATGAACTTTTTTATGAGGATGTAAATGTTCGTATTAACTTTATTAATATGGTAAGACATTGTAAACCTGACGTTATTCTTACTCATAATCCAAAGGATTATAATCCGGACCACATGCTGGTATCAAAGATTATCACAGATATTCAGGTTATGTATCCTATCGCTAAAATAGAAACAGAAGAGCCGCCTTGTGATATCTTTCCGTCGGTTTATTATTTCGAGGCTGTTCACGGATTTGACTTTATCCCCACCGACTATGTTGATATTACAGACTTCTATGAAACAAAGATGAAGATGCTTCGTTGTCATGAGAGTCAGCAGCAGTGGATGACTGATAACTATGAAGGATATGGTGAGGGTACAGATGATTATGATCTTTGCAGAGGACCAAGAATTTTGTCAGAATTCCGCGGATTGCAGTGCGGCGTTAAATATGCCGAGGGTTTTGTACGTGCAAATGATGCTTTTAAGGTAACTCCCGGAACATTACTTCCATAGCCGAAAGTGAGGAATTTGATATGCATAACATATCGGTTGCAATTGATGTTGATATAGTAAGAGATGATACTATTGATGTTTTACTTGATCAATTAAAGCGGGGTAAGATTTACAGAGTATTCCTTTGCGGAGCGGGTTTTTTATACAGCGAAAAGTGTAAGTTGATAGACGAGCCTGAAAAATACAAAAAAATGATTCAGCTCTTTAAAGATGAAGGCTTTGAAACAGGTATATGGATAAGCTCTCTTGGGCACGGTTGTATGCTACCAGGAACAAAGCTCAGTGAAGACGAGAAGAAGTTCACCAATTTAAGAGGTGTTAACGGAGGTGTGGCAGAACACGGATTCTGCCCGTCTGACGAAAACTTCAGAAGAGTATTTTGTGAGAAGATTAAGAAACTTGCAGAGCTTGGCCCTGATTTGATTCAGCTTGATGACGACTATCGCCTGAACTACCGTGGTGGTATTATCTGTGCTTGCTTCTGTGATAAGCACCTTAAGGAATACTATGAACGCATCGGTGAGGAACTTCCTTTGGAAGAAATCAGCAAATATCTGCTGACAGGTGGCAAAAATAAGTACAGGACAGCATATATGGAAATGTGCCGAGATACCCTTTTGGACTTTGCAAAGGTTCTGCGTTCTGCGGTAGACGAGGTGAACCCGAATATTCGTCTTAATTCATGCGGAACCATAGAAAATTGGGATGCATCTGGTACGGACATGATTGAGATTGCAAAAGCATTTGCAGGAAACACCAGACCGTTTATGCGAACAAATGCAGGGCCATACTGGCATAAGGGGACTACATATAAAACTCTTATTGATGTAATTGAGTATACAAGAATGCAGGCTCAATGGTGCAAAGGTGAGGATATTGAGCTATTTGGCGAGGGTGATACATTCCCAAGACCCAGATACAATTTAAGTGCAAGCTTGCTTGAACTATTTGATATGTCCATTATGGCAAGTGGGGGGTTAGAGGGTGATCTTAAGTATATGTTTGACTATTTCTTTACTCCTGACTATGAGTCCGGTTATATAGACAGACATATAAGAAACGAAAAGTTAAGAGATGAACTCACAGAAGTATTCAGCGGTAAACCCTCTGTAGGTCCACGCGTTATAAGCACTATGCACATAGCGGAAAACAGAGATGTTCCAAAGGAATATGAAGAATGCAGAGTGAGTATGAGAGATGAATACCGTTATCTTGCACTTTTAAGTGCCAACAGTATTCCCACAACATTTGGAGAGAGTGAATACCCTGCTCTTGTTATAGGGGAAAATGCCAAGTATGTAACGGAAAAGGATTTGGAAAACGGTGCAGTTTTAGATGTTAAGGCTGCAGAGATTTTAAGGGAGAGAGGTTTTGATACAGGTTTAATTTCGGCTGAAAAAGCCAATGTAGAAACAGAAACCTATAACAGAATAGGCGAAAAAGTAATCTCTATTGAAACTAAAGCTTTTTATGAATTATCTGTAAAAGATGGAGCGGAAGTTTTAAGTGTATTTAATCCCAATAATACACCGTCTTCGTATATCTATAATAAGTTCTGCGTTATGGCGGTTGATTTAACCTATGCGGAGGTAAACAACACAAACTACAGCAAAAATTATTTCTTTAACTACTACCGTCAGGCAGATTTGGTTTACGCTTTAGAAAAAATTTGCGGCAAAAAACTTCCGGCGGTATGCAGAAAAAATCCTATGCTATATACCCTTACATCAAAGGATGATAACTCAATGGCGGTTTTATTTGCTAATGTCCACGAGGACGGCGTATATGACGGCAAGGTTGAGCTGGACAGAGAATATAAAAGCATAAGATTTGTAAACTGTAAAGGAAGAATGGAAGGAAGTAGCGTAATAATTGACGAAATTCAACCATTTGGTGTTGCAGCATTTGAAGTAAAATAAAATAAACAGGCGGTGTAAAATGAAGTGAACCCCAAAGTTTAGACAAAATTTAATATTAACTTGCTTGCGAATGAGTTCGGTATTGTACCGGACTCATTCCTTTTAGTTTCATAGAAATTCTTTCGTTGTTATAGTAATCAATGTATCTTTTCAATTCATCAATGAAAGCGTTAACGCTTTCAAATTTTTCACCATAAAACATTTCAACTTTAAGTCTTCCAAAGAAGTTTTCCATAGCTCCATTATCCATGCAGTTACCCTTGCGGGACATGCTTTGTACTATGTTCTTATAGATGATAATAGAAATCCTATTTTGGATGAAGATGGTAAGTGGCAATACATAAGCGAAGAAAATGATGGATACGGAAGCATTTGTCTTACCCTCAAAAAAGGTTTTTTTAAATATCATCCATTAGAG
>JAZQKJ010000004.1:0-83305 GCA_045542095.1 Ructibacterium sp. | reverse complement strand
AAAGATATTCAAGTATGGCTTGGGCATAGTGATTTTGCAACTACCGCAAATATCTATTCTCACTTGGATGCAAATTCAAAATTAGATTCACTTGATACTCTTTCTTCCATAGTAGTTATATGATTACAGAAATAAAGCCTTCAAAAAAAGTTCCCGGACATAAAGAAACGAGGCTTTTGCTGATAGCAAAAACCTCGTTTTTGGCGGAGAAGGTGGGATTCGAACCCACGTGCCCGTAATGGACAAAACGATTTCGAGTCGTTCTCGTTATGACCTCTTCGATACTTCTCCCAATATGTTTAACAGTTGCAGAAAGCTTGCAAAAAAGAGGGAACTTTCTGAGGGAACTGTTAAAATTTGAATTATTAAATTGATTAAAAACCCCATAAAATCAAGGGTTACAAGCGGCTGAAGTGGAAATTAGACTACCGCATTTCGAGTCAGCCCCGTTATGACCACTTCGATACCTGTCCGTGTGTATGTTTGAACTCCGATTTGACGGAGAAAAAAACAAGCAAATTATAGAATTTTGTTAGAAATGGCTAGAAAAACCGCTAGATAAGGGTATAAAAATAATGTTTGAACCTCGCTTAAACCCGCACGGTTAAGCCATTTGTGAGGGTACAGTTACAGTGTAACCGAGGGGATTTCGAGTCACGTCCATTATGTCCTGTTGCGGTGCCCGAAATTTTTAATCACTGCTGTGAAAAATTTCGACCGCTACCACTCCTTATTGCTCGCTTTATCGTCCACTGGACGCGCTCGCAAACGTCCTCACCTCGATACCGCTCCGAATTTAACTGGGCTATTATATCATAAATTTTGTATAATTTCAAGAGTTTTTAAAATGATAATGTTGTTTTTCGAGAATTTGTCCCATATTATTTTTGTAAATTTTCAAAAAAAGCTTGCAATTTAGGTAAAAGTGGTGTATACTTGTTTCTGTTGTATCGGGGTGTGGCTCAGTTTGGTAGAGTACCTGAATGGGGTTCAGGTGGCCGCTGGTTCGAATCCAGTCACTCCGACCACGTCGGAACAAGTTTCGCTTGTTCCGGTTTTTTATATCAATATTCCGTTACAGTGGTCTATTTCGTGTTGTATTATCTGAGCAGAAAAACCTTCAAAATTTTTTATGCGAATCTTAAAATCGGCATTCTGATACTGCACCTTGATCTTTTTATATCTCTTTGCCTTTCTTGGTCCGCCAAGCAGGGACAGACATCCCTCTTCCGTCTCGAAAACGCCCGAACTTTTTATAATTTGCGGATTAAACATTGTCATATATGTTCCGTTATCATCAAAACATATTATACACTTCTTTACCCCTATCATATTTGCCGCCATGCCTACGCAGCTGTCTTTATGTGCAATCAATGTATCCATTAAGTCCCGTGCAGTCTGCATATCAGCCTGTGTTGCCGGCTCTGATTTTTGTCCCAGAAATATAGGGTCATGCATCAATTCTTTTATCACTTTAATCACTCCGCATCCTCGTCCAATGTTTCTATATAAAAACTTACAGGTCTGAATCCATCGTTACAGGAGATCATTGCCGACCTTTTATCCTTCATCCAACCGTCATATAGGTTTTCACCTCCATGGGACAGGGTCATAACAAAGGCGCTCATACTATCCCAGGCACTTTGGCACATTCCATCGGGCTTTTCCCAACCGTTAGCAATAAAAACCTGCCCTTCTTCCATATTGCAGGCGTGTTCTATTGGATTTTCATATTTTTCAATCAGGTCATCGTGCTGAACCTTTTTCATAACCGTAATCCTGCACTTTTTCATTTTCTCACCTGCTTTTTAGTATTTTTTCTCTCCTGATAAAATCATCATCTTATCCTTATTTGGTTCAATCTCGGACTTTACCACTTTTTCTTCCCATGTCTCGGGAGCAAATTCCTCCAATGATACTGAGATTGCCTCTTTGGGACAGCCCCAATACTTAATAAATACCTCGTTGATTTCATCTACAACCTTTTTCTTTGTTTCTTCATCCTTTGGATACGCCTTTATAGCTATGTATGGCATTTTTATCTCTCCTTTATTTTTTGATTAGTTTTTTCAATAATCCTTCGCAACCCTCGGTTACGTCTTTCCAGGTCGAATCAAAGTTGCCGTAATACCACGGGTCTGCAACATCTCCTGGACGGTCTGTGTAATCCAGAAGAAGTGATACCTTATTTTGCGGATCATCCCCGATAAATCGAGACATATTCCGCACGTTATAGCTCTCCATGGCGATTATCATATCATAGTAATCATAATCCGATTTTGTCATCTGTCTTGCAAATTTACCATCACAGTTTATTCCCTGCTCTGCAAGTTTTTTCCTGGCAGGAGCATACACTCTGTGTCCCAATTCCTCTGTGCTTGTAGCACACGATGCAATTTCAAATTTGTCGCCTTTTCCTTCTTTTTCAGCAATATCTCTTAAGTAGAATTCTGCCATGGGGCTTCTGCAGATGTTTCCGTGACACACAAATAGTATTTTGATTTTTTTATCCTGCATGATATCACCTCCTGATATTTTAACGGCAGAGATAATCCCCTGCCCTACAATTGTATGCAAGCATATCATAACGACGATTTACGAACTTCGGAAGAATTTAATCGATTTCTATTTCGTTGAAAAAATTAAATAAAGACAGTATAGTTTATATACCACTTATTCCTGTATTGTAACACATTTAGTCCGGAAATTCAATAAGTTAGGCGAAGGTAAAGTTTTTTACTATTCTTAGCCTTTAGTATAACTAAAAAATAAGGATGTTAGATGATACATTTATCAATCTAGCATCCTTAATGAAATGGAGTGTTGGTAAATTTAAATTATAATTCAATTACATTTGTCCAAAACTTCTTTTTGTCACTACCTTTTAATCCAAGAGTATTGCAATACTCAATAAACCTATCAGATATTTCATAATCCTTTTCACAGTTACATCCCAAAATCTTAGTTATCTCTTTATTCGACACTCTACCATCAAAAGTAAAATGTGCTGCATCTCCATATTTTTCTTCACCTATAAGTGCTTCTGCATTGTAATATTCTTTAAAATATCCCCCTGCACTATTATTCTTATACCCCATATATTTTGATGGGTAAAATTTATAATTATTTTCCTCTTTTATTACAACAAAACATTTGCCCCGTGCAATGCAATTAATCGCAAATTCTTTTTCATCTGGTTTGCCACATTCTATGTACTCGTCAAATCTTTTTGCATTTTCTATAATATCCTTTATACTCTTTACAAGTTCCATTTCTTTTTCCTCCTAAAATAAAACTATAATCAACCCTATAATTATCGCAGATACAGACAAGCATGGAATCAAACAGCCTAAACATCCGCCAACGAACGGTCCTACATTTTTTTCAGGAATTGTTGAATACTTTCCAAATCGGTTTCTCTTCACATAATAGCCACCCGGTTTATGTTTATATTTATGATATCTCATTTGCTCTCCCCATCCTCTTGCTTACTATACTCAAGCCATAATTTTTCTATAATTTCAGCACATAGTGTTTTCTGTTTTTGCAGTTCGAGTTCTTTAATTTCTGAAACCAGTTTGTCAATATAAATATTACTTGGTTTAAACGGATTCTTTTTAATCATGAACTCAACATTAACTTCAAGCGACCATGCTATCTTTGAGAGAATTTCCAGCGAAACATTTCTCTCGCCATTTTCAATTTGTGCAATATATTGTCTTGAGACACCTGTATCTTCTGCAATATCTTCACGACTTAAATCTTTTTGTTTTCTAAGTCGTGTTATATTTTGAGCTATATTATCTTTTATATTTTCATAAGTGTCACTTTTATAGTCAGAATAATCAATCTCAATATCCCTGACTTCTCTGCTCCCATCAGAATATGTATTAAAAAACTGATTTCCTTCCACAAAATAAACCTCATTATCTTCTATATAATCGTACAAATCTCTTTTGAGTGTTCCTGCCGGTTTTTTTCTACTCCTGCTTCCAATTGATTTTTTAACTATAATTCTTTTCTCACCCATTTAATCACCTTACTTTTTTGTTTTATCAGTTTGGATATATTCGGCAGTATATCAAGTGTTTATGAATTTGTCAAACGCAAATCGTCAACTGTCAGTTTACACATTTTGCAGATAGAAAGATAACAAAAGTTAATTTTACAAAATTTGCAAAAATTGCTGGACAAAAAGACATAGAGAATGTATAATAACTTTGTAAAATATTATTAAAGATAGAGAGTGATTAAAATGAAACTTATTATTAAAGACAACTATGATGAGATGTGTGCATGGGCTGCACAGCACATTGCAGATGCAATCAACAACCACAAGGAAGACCGTCCGTTTATTTTGGGACTTCCTACCGGTTCTTCACCTCTCGGTGTTTATAAAAGACTTATTGAGATGAACAAAGCAGGCAAGGTAACCTTTAAAAATGTTGTTACTTTCAATATGGACGAATATGTTGGTCTTCCAAGAGAACACGACCAGAGTTACTGGTATTTTATGCACGACAACTTCTTTAATCATATTGATATTCCAAGCGAAAACATCAATATCTTAAACGGTATGGCAGATGACCTTGAGGCTGAATGTCAGCGCTATGAAGACAAGATTGCATCTTACGGCGGCATTGACCTGTTCCTTGGCGGCAGCGGTGTTGACGGACATATTGCATTCAACGAGCCCTTTACATCCTTAACTTCACGCACAGGTGTTCGCGCTTTGACTCAGGATACCCTGATTGTTAATTCAAGATTCTTTGACAATGACCCGGAGAAGGTTCCAAAGACCGCGCTTTCTGTTGGTGTTGGAACAGTTTGCGACTCTAAAAAGGTTCTTCTTTTAATCAGCGGTCACAACAAGGCTCGCGCACTGCGCCACTGTGTTGAAGGCGGTGTTGACCACGCCTGGACAATCAGCGCTTTGCAGATGCATCCATGCGGAATTATTGCCTGCGATGAAGATGCCTGCGGTGAGTTAAAGGTTGATACATACAAGTATTTTAAAGAAATTTACAAAGATGAAAAATAGTTCAAAAGGCGGTGCAAAAATGCACCGCCCTATTTATTTATATTGTTCTTTGACCGTTGTAACAAGGTCATATAGTTCTTTTTCCACCCTGTCCGGTGAAATGATTTTTGCCTTGCTTCCAAAGCTTATAATCCAGGACAGGAAAAACGGGCTGACTGCAACCTTTACCCGACAGACAAAGTGGTTTTCGTCGGATTTTAGAATTGGGATTTCGGTGCCAAACCTGTCGAACACGACTCCTACAAGGTCATTTTCAAACTCCATTGTAACCTCTGTTTCGTCACCGCCGAACATCTGGAACATACTCTTTGAATATGACGATAAATCAAAGGGAACCCCAGAAAGCTCTCTTTCTCTATCCGTAATTTCAATACTCTCCATTTTGTCTACTCTGTAATGAACATATTTATCGTATTTGGGCTTGTATGTAATGAGATAATAATTCTCGTCATCCCAGGTAAGCGCAACGGGAGATTCTATATATTTTTCTCCGTCTTTTCGATACGCTTTCTTTTTATCAAGACCCAGATTGAAGTATTTAAAAGTTATCTGCTTATTTTCAGCAATAGCATCATGAAGTTTATCCACGTTATAGTAAATCTGCTCGTTTAAGGTCTTGACCCGATTTGTAACATACACCTGACGGTGAAGTCTTTTGGCGTTCTCCCGACTGGTGAGCTTTTCTATTTTAGAAATCAGCTCCATACTCTTTTTTGATGTAATAAACTTTGCAGACTGCACGCTGTCTACCAAAAGCTTTAATTCGGGAAGTTCAAAGTCTCGGCTTGCCACGTAATAGTCGGTGGTTCGGGACTTGCGGGAGCAGATGTCAAGCCCGTAAAGGCAAAGACATTCAATGTCGTCATAGATACTTTTCCGCTCCGCAGAAATTCCAAGCCGTGAAAGCTCTTCTATCATTTGAGGGACCGTCATGGTATGTTCCTCATCAGTTTTTTCAAGTAAAATTTGCGCAAGATACATCAGCTTAAGCTTTTGATTGGTTTTTTTCATAAAACTCACCCCGGTTTTTTCCTATAATGTTACAGTATCATAGATTTCTTAAAAATTCAAGATATTTTAAAAATCATTGTCCGTTTTATAGGACACCCCTCCTGTTATACTTATCTCAAGACTTAAGAAAACAGGAGGTTTTATTATGGAACTTTTAATCATTTTTGGATTTGGAGCTTCTTATTATTCAGTATCAGCAATGGTAGAAAAGCACAGAAGAAAAAAGCGCCTGAAAAGTCAGGCGCTTTTTCAATACATTCCTGCTCGATCATTTATAACTAACATTCGTAGCAACTCATCCGTAAGATTAAGACCCTTTTCATCACCTTTAAGATAGCCTTTATTCACAAGCTTTTGAATTGTAGGTCTTGCCCAGCGGGGCATATTATCATCAATATAGTTATAAACCGTGGGGTTTTTAAGCTCCGCAACCTCTGTTGCCAACAGTTTCACAGTTTCGGTAAGATTTTTGATATCATTTTTCAATTCTTCATACTGGGTTATTGTAAACATCTCCTCTATTAGTTTTTTGAACTTTTCCCAAAGCTCCCAATTATTTTTGCTCATACTCTGGGGACAATTTTTTCGGCTGGCATCAAAGTGCCTTATAACGCGGTTTAATGGAATATTAAACTCCTGCATCAGCTCTTTTACAACCTGCACAGTATTTTCAAGAGCTTTTTCATAATCCCCGTCTGCATTAATGCACATCTCCACTCCGATACTGTTGGAGTTTGTAGCCCCATATTTACCTTTTCCGTCACCGCAATGCCATGTATAATACTTTGTGTAATCGTTTACATACCATGCTGAATTATCATCTACAAATATATCTGCACTGCTGCCACGGTTTCCACCATTAAAATAGTTGAAGTGAGCTTTGGCATCTGCTCCTTTTCCCTTATTTCCCGTGTCGTGCACCACTATGTACTTAATCTTTTCTTTCCGTGGCGAAAAGTTATATCGCATTTGCTTATGTATTTTTCCCATTAAGCTATTCACCCCGCAACTCCTCTAGATATCCGTCTGCCCTGATTGCCTTTTCAGTAAAGCTGTTGTTTTTCCACCAGGCAACCCCTGATGTAATAATTGTTGCAACAAGTGATACAAGTTGATATACTTCGTCATTGGTATAGGGCAGGACCTCTTTGCCTAAAATTGCAAGAACCTGATTTACAAGTGCCAGACATAACACCATTGTTCTTGCTATGGTATCTGATTTTATTTTCATAATATTTCCTCCTATTTGTGATATTCCTCCAAATCACTAATTCTGTGATTTATTACCTTGATTTCTTCGGTTTCCACCGCATCCTTTTTTTCCAGAACATAGACTCTGTCTATGACCTGATTATGCATCTCTACCTTTTTTTCCAGCTGTTGAATGCGATAGTTTGTAAGCTTGTTTGCCGCAAGTATGCCCGACAGGGAACCTATAAAGGTTCCCGTCAGGGACAGCAGAGCAATAGTAATCTCCGTTGGCATTTTTATACCTCCTGTTCAAGCTCATTTATTCTATCCCGCCACTGCTGACGCTTAGCTTTTACAGGAGCGTATTCCTCTTCACTAAGCCAGCCTTCGGCATACTTTATTGCCTGATAGTCTGAATTTTTAAGTTTATCTTTTAACTCCTGAATTTCAAACTCAACAGATTGCTCCGCTTTCATTGCCTCTATTTCCTCCGCGGTCATCTCAACATACTTACCATCTACATATTTTTTCATTTATTCATCCACCTCCACACCGTAAATTTCCAATGTACTGCCAACTGCAAAGGAGTACTTTCCTTGATATGTGGCAAATGTTAAATCATTTACATATCGTGATAATTTATTTATTTCATATCTGGTAGAATAAGCTCTTTTCACCGAAACAGTGTGAGCAGCAATACCTTGCATTCTCCCAAAGTCATTAGTATCTACAACAGCACCAAAATCTGTTTCCCAAAGGTGTTCTGTGATTTCTTTAGAATGAAAAACAAATGCCTTGAAATTAGTTGGAGAAAAAGCGCAAGAACCTATCCATGTAAAATACTGCATTCCTTGATCGCAGAGCGCCGTCAAGGTGCAATCACTTACCTCTTCTTCACTGTCTAATTTACCTATAAACCTTACATAAAGCTCTTTTAACGGCTTTTCAAATGTAGTTTGTATTGATGCTACAGATTCATCTAAGGTAATTTTTTGAATCAACTTCATCGAGCTAGCCTCTACACTATCTCTGAAATCCTCCAGGGCATCTGTTTTATCTTTCAGGGTCATAATATCTGCCCAGTTTTCTGAAACTTCTTCACCGGTGCTTTCAAGATTCCTTTTAAGCCTGCTGATATTTTTTGCGTTATCAACTATACGATAATCAAAAAAACCTGCCTGATATACCGATTTTACCTCTGCGGTTGTGCCTGAGAATAAAATCGTTACATACTCTCCCTCTTTAAAATCCTTTCCGTTTTTAAGGGTAAAGCTTTCTGTTTTTTCTGTGACAGCAATATCAGGCTCTTCAGGTTCTTCAATATCCTCAGTTGGGATATCAAGGTCGGGAATCTCGATATCTTCCTCTGACAGCAGGTCAATAGTATCCTCGTCAATGCTTAATGTCAGGTCTATTCTCGAAATTTCGCTCTTTGAGCAAGGGGCTTTAAAGGAAATCTCCAAACCCTGGGCAGAGTAATTCCCTCTTGCATCAATGCATAAAACACTGCTGTCTGTTTCGTCAAGGGTTGCCTCTTTTAATTCATTGGTTAAGAGAACAGGGGTAATATCCGCCCTTATACTGTCGGTTATTCCCTCTATTGCCTGAATCTCATTCTGCAATTCATCTCTTATCTCCTGACCATCTGCAAGTCTTTCCGCTTTTTCCGTTTCAAGACTTGCAACCAGACTTTCATTTTTACGGGAGCATTCTTCAAAGCCCTGCGTGATTGCCTCTTTTACCGTAGATGTCTGGTCAAAGTCCAAATCCTCTGCGTTGTGTCTGCCCTCTGCTCCGCTAAAGTGGGCAGAAAGTTTCTGGCTTAAAAGTCCGATTGCACGGTCGCAATAGCTTTTTATCCAGCTTTCCTTACCGTTTGTGGCATAACTTTTCTTCTTTAAATCGTACCATAATGACATAAAATCTCTCCTTTATTTAAAAATTATCGGCTACAATTATAGTATAAACCAAAACCCTGTGCCAAAAAGTGCCATTTATTTTTAAAAAACAGTTGAAATCTATGAAAATATAGTGTATAATGGAATTTATCCCAAAAAGCCGAAAGGATGATACATAGTGATGAAAGGTAATGTTATAGTAGGCCAGTCAGGCGGTCCTACTGCGGCTATAAACTCAAGTCTTGCAGGGGTTTACTCTGCTGCTGCCGCAAAAGGTGTTAAGGTTTATGGTATGGTAAACGGTATTGAGGGTTTGCTAAAAGGCAAATACACAGACCTTAGTACACAGTTTAAAAACGAAAATGATATTGAACTTTTAAAAAGAACTCCGTCTTCTTTCCTGGGAAGCTGCAGATACAAGCTCCCTGAATATACAAAAGACGAGGCTCCTTACATTAAGCTTTTTGAAACATTTAAGGAACTTGATATTAAATATGTTACATATATCGGCGGAAATGACTCCATGGATACAATCATGAAGCTTTCTGCTTATGCCGAGAGTATAAACAGCGACATTCGTTTTATGGGTGTGCCCAAAACTATCGACAATGACCTGTCGGGTACAGACCACACTCCCGGTTTCGGCAGTGCTGCAAAGTATGTTGCCGCAACAATGAAAGAGGTTATCTGCGACTGTAACGTATATGACATGAAAGCCGTTACAATCGTTGAAATTATGGGAAGAAACGCAGGCTGGCTTACTGCCGCTGCGGCTCTGGCAAAGGATGAGGACTGTGTAGGTCCTGACCTTATCTACCTTCCTGAGCATGACTTTGACACAGAGGATTTCCTCCGCCGTGTTAAAGAGCTTGCAGAAACTAAAAAGACAGTTGTTGTTGCCGTGTCCGAGTCTCTTAAGACAAAGGGCGGCGGTTATCTCTGCGAGGAAAACCTTAAAGATGCCAAGGAAGACGCTTTTGGCCACAAGATATTCACAGGCTCCGCTCTCTACCTTGCTGACCTTGTAAAAGACAAGCTGGGCATTAAATCAAGAGGTATTGTTTTAAATACTGTACAGCGTTGTGCCGCACATATTTCTTCACTTTGCGACATCAACGAAGCTTTTGGTGCGGGCGAAACCGCTATCAACCTTGCAGAAGAAGGTCATACAGGCGAAATGGTAATCTTCAGCCGTAAGAGCGATGCTCCATATAAGATGGAGTATGCAACTTATGATGTTTCTAAGGTTGCAAACGAGGTAAGAACTGTTCCTGATGAATGGATAATCAATGACGGCACTTATGTAAGTGAGGAGTTTATTAACTACTGCCGTCCTCTTATCATGGGTGAACTTATGCCTGTTATAGAGAATGGTCTGCCCAAACACATAACATTAAAAAAATAGTTTTGGCTAAAAAAATCGCAAGAAAAATTTAATTTTCCTTGCGATTTTACTTTTTAGAATTTGATGATTTTATAATCAGTCACGGGCTCTGCCCAGGACGTTGTCCTTGAAAAAGAAGGTAATTGACCAGAGTCCGGCAATGGCAACCACGGTAAAGATAATACGTGATATTATCGAAAGCTGTCCGCCAAAAAGTGCTCCTACCAGGTCGAAGCCAAACAATCCGATGCTTCCCCAATTGAGAGCACCCACTATTACTAATATCAATGCCAGAATATCCATAGAATTCTCCTTTCCATTATGGTTTCATTGTTAGTATGTTAAAATATTTAAAAAATACTTAAAAACATTTGAAAAAATTATGGAAAACTTGACAAAAATTATCCAGATTAAAGTTTTCTATGGAAATTTAATACATTTCGTGATAAAATATCCGGATAAGAAAGGAGCCGGTACTTGTGGTAAAAAGGGTTTTGTCAGCAGTTCTTGCAACACTTGTGCTGGCATCTGTGTTTTTCGCGTTTTGGGTTGGCGGTAACATTATGGAAAATTCTTCTTCGGATATTCCATCTAAAAATAAGCCTGCTGACTATGTTATAATTTTAGGTTGCCGTTTAGATGGCGACAAACCCGGCAAGGCACTTTCACAACGGATTGATGCCGCTGTTGAATATCTTAATGCACAGCCCTCTTCTCTTGTTGTTTGTTCCGGAGGAAAGGGTGACGATGAAGAGATTTCGGAGGCTTATGCTATATCTTTGGCTCTTCAGGACAAGGGAATTGCAAGAAGCCGAATTATTTTAGAGGATAAATCTCATAATACATTTGAAAATCTTTCGTTTTCAAAGAAAATATTATCTGACCGCAGGGACGGTCTTCCATATAGCGTTTATATTGCAACAAGCGACTTTCATGTTTACCGCACAAGAAGACTTGCAAACTATGTGGGCTTTGTGAACCCGATGGTTTTATCTGCAAAATCCTCTGCTACTGTTTTTTATCCCGGCTTTTTCCGTGAAATAGCCGCGGTGATACGTTCATATTTTGTATTCAGATAATCTAATTGAATATTTTATTCTATCTTATGCAAAAAATATTATTATATAATCTATATATCTAAAAAAGGGGTTTTAGTTATGGAATTATTCGTTAACATTGCGCCATACTTTGTTCTGGCAGCAGCAATCATCAGCCTTTTATTTGCATCTTACAAGTTCTTCTGGGTTAAAAAAGCCTCAGAAGGTACCGCACAGATGGCAAATATCGCGTCAAAAATCCGTGCAGGTGCAATGGCTTATCTCAAGCGCCAGTACAAGACAGTATCGATATTCTTTATCTGTCTTCTGGTAATCCTTTGCATCATGGCAGGGGCAGGTCTTCTTACCTGGTTTGTTCCATTTGCATTTTTAAGCGGTGGCTTCTTCTCAGGTCTCTCGGGCTTTATCGGTATGAAGATTGCAACATACGCAAACTCCAGAACCGCTAATGCAGCAAGCGAAGGTCTTAACAAGGGCCTTAAGGTTGCATTCTCCAGCGGTACTGTTATGGGTATGACCGTTGTTGGTCTTGGTCTTTTGGACATAAGCGTTTGGTTTATTATCCTTAAATCTGTTATGAACGACCCTGTTGAAATCATGAACGCTATGCTTACATTTGGTATGGGTGCAAGCTCTATGGCTCTCTTTGCAAGAGTTGGCGGCGGTATCTTTACAAAAGCGGCTGACGTTGGTGCTGACCTTGTTGGTAAGGTTGAGGCAGGCATCCCCGAGGATGACCCAAGAAACCCTGCTGTTATTGCTGATAACGTTGGTGATAACGTTGGCGACGTTGCAGGTATGGGTGCTGACCTTTATGAGTCTTATGTTGGCTCTGTTATTTCTGCGGGTGCTCTTGCATCAGCGGCAGGTCTTGGCTTTAGCGGAATTATTGTTCCCATGCTTATTGCGGCAATCGGTATTATCGCATCTATCCTTGGTACTTTCTTCGTAAGCACAAAAGAGGGTGCAACACAGAAAAACCTCCTTGCTTCACTTCGTAAAGGTACTTATGTAAGTGCAATCCTTGCGGCAATCGGCTCAGGTATTCTGATTTATACTCTTATTCCTGAACATTCAGGTGTTTTCTGGGCAGTTGTTTCAGGTCTTTTGGCAGGTGTTCTTATCGGTTACTTTACTGAATACTACACATCCGATTCATATAAGCCAACCCAGAAGCTTGCAGGCTCATCCGAGACAGGAAGTGCAACAATCATTATTGACGGTATGGCTCTTGGTATGCTTTCAACCGCTATTCCTGTTATAGTTGTTGCTGTTTCAGTTCTTATCAGCTACTTCGTTTCAGGGGGCGCGCAGAGTTTTGAACTGGGTCTTTACGGAATCGGTATTTCTGCAATCGGTATGCTTTCAACCTTAGGCATTACCCTTGCAACAGATGCTTACGGTCCTGTTGCTGACAACGCCGGCGGTATTGCAGAGATGGCAGGTCTTGACGAATCTGTTCGTCAGCGTACCGACGCTCTTGACTCTTTAGGTAACACAACCGCTGCAACAGGTAAAGGTTTTGCTATCGGCAGTGCGGCTCTTACCGCTTTGGCTCTTATTGTTTCATACACCGATAAGATTGAGCTTTTAGGCGGAGAGCTTGATTTAGCCATTACAAATACACCTGTTTTAATCGGTCTGTTCATCGGTGCTATGCTTCCGTTCCTGTTCAGTGCTTACACAATGCAGGCAGTTGGCAGAGCGGCACAGAAGGTTGTTGTTGAGGTTCGCCGTCAGTTTAAAGAAATCACAGGTCTTATGGAAGGTAAGGCAGATGCAGACTATGCAACATGTGTTGATATCTGTACACGTTCTTCTCTTAAAGAGATGATTCTTCCTGCAGCTCTTGGTATAATCGCTCCCATCGCTGTTGGTCTTATCCTTGGTGTAAACGGCGTTGTTGGTATGCTTGCTGGCGCTTTGGTATCCGGCTTTGTAATGGCTATTATGATGGCAAACTCCGGCGGTGCATGGGATAACGCAAAGAAATATATCGAGGCAGGCAACTATAACGGCAAAGGCTCTGATAACCACAAAGCCGCTGTTGTTGGCGATACTGTAGGCGACCCATTCAAAGATACATCAGGTCCTTCAATCAATATTTTGATTAAGCTTTTATCGATGGTATCAATTGTGTTTGCATCACTTGTTGTTAAGTTCAACCTGATTGATGTAATCAGCAATTTGTTTAAATAAAAATGAGATAAACGAGAACCCCCGATTTTTCGGGGGTTTTTTATTGGTTTTCTTTTGTGCGGGAGGAGCAAGCCCCTCCCCTACGATGTTGTAGGGAATGGATTTATCCATTCCGCGGAACGCATTAATGCGTTGTACATGAGCAGTGTTGTAGGGAACGGGCTTGCTCGTTCCGAATTGGGTCAATGGTCACGTTTGCGGGACGTCGAGGACGCCGTCCCCTACACCTTGTGGCTCGGCGTAAATTTATGCCGTCTCCTCTATAAAGGGACGGCATTGGATCGAACGTCACGTTCGTCACGCTTGTTGTTTGATTTTGTTGGGTCGGCGCGGGAATTGTGTCGGTGTGTTCTTTGCCTTGCGGATAACCACCATTTTTCTTGTTATATCACTTTTTGGCAGAGGCACTTCTATTATATCCTCTACCACTCCCCCGAGAGAGCCAATCATGGCTTTTGCACTGTTTAGTTCCTCTTCGATATCCTCGGCTTTCAGAGCGACAAACATTCCCCCCACCTTAATAAAAGGCAGGCAATATTCGCACAGAACCTTTAAATTTGCAACCGCTCTTGAAACCACAACATCGAATTTTTCACGATACTTGTTGTTTTTCCCGAACTCCTCGGCTCTGCCATGGATATACTCCACATTTTTAAGCTCTATTTCTTTTCCAACCTCTTCTAAAAAGGTTATCCTCTTTTTAAGAGAGTCCAGCAAAGTTACTGACATATCCTCTCTCATAATCTTTATGGGAATTCCCGGAAAACCCGCCCCTGTGCCGATATCCGCCATTTTAGCATGGGTTGGGATATCCACGCAGGAAAGAGGCAGTATACTATCCAAAAAATGCTTAACAGCTATACCGTCGTCATCTACAATAGCGGTCAGGTTCATTTTCTCGTTCCATTCCTTAAGCAGAGCAGAATATCTGCTGAATTTCCCGACCTGTGTTTCCGTCACTTCTAAGTTTAGCTCTGCCATTCCCTGTTTAAATAAATCTATATTCATAAGGTTTCTCCTTAAATTTTAAATTAACAAAAAAGGACGCACCCATTAAGGCACGTCCCTTAGTTTGTTTGATTATGCCTGAGGAGCATCTACGGGACATACGTTAGCGCAGTTTCCGCAATCGATACACTCGTCTGCATTGATTTCGTATTTGCCATCGCCCTCTGCAATACATTCAACAGGACATTCACCTGCACATACGCCGCAGCTGATGCAATCATCATTGATTATGTAAGCCATTATATTTCACCTCACCATCATAAAATACGCCTTTATAATAATACATCTTTAATATTTTGTCAAGTACCATAACATTCTTGTAAGATTTAAGTCCGTCTTAATCCTGCAGGAATAACTCCTGTGTATAGGGCAGGCTCATAATCCAGTCACAGTATGTATGCCATTCCTGAAGCTTGTGTCCTCTTCTTGCAAAATACATATTAAGGAGATTTTCATAGTTCATTGTGACAGTTCTTGTCTGATTATAGCTTGAGGGAAGAAGCTGAATTAAATCATACCAATCCGCCTTATCCTTTGTTTCCACAAAGCTCTGACGCTTTTTCTCCAGAAAATCTATAAAGCCTAAAAGCGCCTCTTTTGCATCGTCGCTTAAATGGTCATGGCTGAAATCGTCAAGTTCAAAGGGTTTGCTGTGAATTTTATGCATGGTGCTTGTTGAGTTTGCCACTGTGCCAACCTTATAGGTATCAAACTCTTTCCACCAATACATGGGTGCTGTAAGGTCCACACACACAATAATCTGACGAATAAACTTTCTGTGGTCGCTTCCTGCCTTGCAGAGCCTTTTGGCAAGACTTAAATCGTTTGGACCTAAGATATAATTGCCCTTTTCGTCATAACTGCTGTCCATTTTATCCCAACTGTTCATGGGGTTTCTTGCACCGCGGATAGCACTTTCAAAATTCATAACAACGGTATTATCTATTTTAATCATAATATTTGCTCCCTTTTAAATATCAAGGTTAACAACAGTAGAAGAATAATCCTCGATGAACTTACGTCTTGGCTCAACCTTGTCACCCATTAAAATAGTAAAGGTTTCGTCAGCCTGTCTTGCATCTTCTAAGCTTACCTGAAGCATTATACGTGTTTCGGGGTTCATGGTGGTTTCCCAAAGCTGTTCCGGGTTCATCTCACCAAGACCCTTATATCTCTGGACTGCGGGAGGCTTACCCTCGCCCATCTCCTCCAATACTTCCTGAAGTTCCTGGTCTGAATATGCATATTTCTCAGTCTTACCTCTGCTTATCTTATAAAGAGGCGGCTGAGCAATATATACGTGTCCCTCTTCTATAAGAGGTCGCATGAACCTGAAGAAGAATGTGAGCATAAGAGTTCTGATATGAGCGCCGTCGACATCGGCATCCGCCATGATTACAACCTTACCGTAACGGATTTTGGAAACATCGAAATCGTCACCTATACCTGCGCCCAAAGCGGTGATTACAGGCATGAGCTTATCGTTTCCGTAAACCTTGTCTATACGTGCTTTTTCTACGTTGAGCATCTTACCCCAAAGAGGCAGGATAGCCTGGAAACGTCTGTCACGGCCCTGCTTTGCACTGCCGCCCGCAGAATCTCCCTCGACGATATATATCTCTGTATAAGTGTTATCTCTGTCGGAACAGTCCGCAAGCTTACCCGGCAGGCTGCTGCTCTCTAATGCACTTTTACGTCTTGTATTCTCTCTTGCACGCTTTGCCGCCTCTCTTGCTCTTGATGCGGTAAGCGCCTTATCTACTACAATTTTTGCAACAGAGGGGTTTTCCTCAAAGAACTCGCCCAGCTTTTCGTTAACCATTTTCTCTACAATAGAACGCATTTCGCTGTTGCCAAGCTTGGTCTTGGTCTGACCCTCGAACTGTGCCTCTGTAACCTTAACACTGATGATTGCCGCCAAGCCCTCGCGGACATCCTCGCCCTTTAGGTTATCGTCACCGTCTTTTAAGAAGCCATATTTCTTGGCATAGTCGTTTATAACCTTGGTAAGTGCCGCTTTAAAGCCTGTTTCGTGAGTTCCGCCCTCGGTGGTGTTGATGTTATTGGCAAAGCTGATTAAATTCTCGCTGTAACCATCGTTATACTGCATTGCAACCTCTGCCTCGCAGTCGGAATGAACAGCGTTAACATAGATAACCTCGGGGTGAATTGCCTCTTTATTTCTGTTCTCGTACTCTACGAACTCACGGATACCGCCGTCGTAGCGCAGGTCTTCCTCACGCTTGTTTTCGCGGTCATCTCTTAAAATAATACGAATTCCCGCATTTAAGAACGCCTGTTCACGAAGTCTTAAGAGCAGAGTGTCGAAGTTATATTCAAGCTCTTCGAATATCTCGGGGTCAGGCTGGAAATGAACCTTTGTTCCCGTCTTGTTTGTATCGCCTATAACCTTAAGCGCCTCACAACGGTTACCTCTCTCGTAACGCTGATAGTGTACGTGCTCGCCGTTGCAGATTTCAACCTCAAGATATGTTGAAAGGGCGTTAACAACAGACGCACCAACACCATGCAGACCGCCCGACACCTTATATCCGCCGCCGCCGAACTTACCTCCCGCATGGAGCTTGGTAAATACAAGCTCTACTGCCGGGATACCCTCTTTGGGGTGGATACCAACAGGGATACCACGTCCGTTATCCTCAACGGTAATGGAGTTGTCCGCCTCGATTGTGACAACAATCTCTGTACAGTAGCCAGCCAACGCCTCGTCTATAGAGTTGTCCACAATCTCGTATACCAGATGATGCAGACCTCTGAGTGAGGTTGAGCCGATGTACATGCCCGGACGCTTTCTTACAGCCTCAAGCCCCTCTAAAACCTGAATCTGATTTTCATCGTATTCAGTTTCCACAGGAACGCTGGTCATGTGCGCCTCTTCCTTTAATTCAAAATTTTTCTGTTCTTCTGCCATAATAAATCATCGCCTTTCTGAGCCTTGGGACACAGCCCTTTGCCCTGATATGAAGCGGTGCAACAGCACACTCCTTGTCAACGCCTTTACTGAGAATATCTCTCCGTTCTGCCGTAAAGAGCCTTTGACGAAATATTTGTTATATAAACTACTGACTGTCCGTCTATTTCACACAATACAAAGCTTCTGGGAAGCTCCTCCGATACGTTGCGGACAAAACCCTCTTCCTCAACAATCTTTAAAAAATCCCTTGTGTTTTTTGACACAGACGTGCTCTCTAAATCAAGAATTGCTATTACGTCTTTGGTGTTTACCACCGTGTCTTTCCCAAGATGAAGATACATGGTTTTATCCTCCTTTGTTTGTTGGTTTGCGGGACAGATCAAGTTTCACGCTTGCGGCAGAAGCAAGCCCCTGCCCTACACTCTGTGGCTCGGTGTAGATGTATGCCTTTTCACCTGTAAAGGGACGGCATTGGGTCAAGCGTCACGCTTGCGTCCTCTACTTTAAACAAAACGGCTTTATCATCAATCTCGAAGCCCTCTGTATCGGTACAGGTAATTATAATCTGCATATCCTTTATATGATTTAATATAAAGCCCTGACGTTTCCTGTCAAGCTCGCTCATAATATCATCAAGGAGCAATACGGGAAGCTCTCCCGTTTCCTCTTTAATAAGCTGAACCTCTGCAAGTTTCTGGACCAGCACAATGGTCTTTTGCTGACCCTGTGAGGCATAAGCCTTTGCGTCCTTGCCATTGATATAATAGCCTATATCCTCTCTGTGGGGACCGATTAAAGATTCGTGCATATCAATTTCGCGCTTTGATGACTCTTTTAGCTTATTTTCAAGAATCTCTTTAATCTGCTCTGCGGACAGCTCCGTCACATCCCCTATACAGGATTGGTATCTTATTTCAAGCTCCTCTTTCCCACCTGAAATCTCCCTCTGAATTTCCCTTGCAATCTCGCCGATTTTCTTAATATAGTAACTGCGGTAAGCTATAACCTCTGCAGAAATGGCGGCAAGCTTTGTATTCATAATCTCCAGCATGGTAAGGTTTGGCCTGTCCATCTTTAAAAGAGCATTTTTGCTCTCTACAATCTTCTTCAAATCCGACACAGCCGAAAAATATTTGGGCCGTAGCTGACTTATTAAAATATCTGTGTTCTTCCGCCTTTGCTTGGGGCCCTCTTTAACAAGCCCCAAATATTCGGGCCCGAAATATACCACCCGAAACCGCCCTACAAGCTCGCTGTTTCTCTTGAGGGGTACATCATTTACGCTGATATGCTTTTTCTTGTTTTTGAAAAGCTTTATCTCACCTGTGCTTGTCCTCTCCTTATCGGAGAATTCAAGGGTAAGCTCTGCCCCGTCACAATCGTGCATTATAAGCTCGCTATCCCTTGGGGTTCTGCCCGACTTACCTATAGAGAACAGGTATACTGCCTCTAAAATATTGGTCTTGCCCTGGGCATTGTCTCCGTGGAGAATATTTATCCCCGTCCCGAACTCAAGATAAAGCTCCGAAAGATTGCGGAAGTTTTTAAGCTTTAGACTTTTAACCTGCATTATTCTGCCTTAAGACGAAGGGGCAGTATCAGGTAGAGATAATCGTCACCCTCGGTTGGAACGATTACAAGAGGACTTACTGCCGCTTTGAAGCGCATCTTAACATCCTCTGTATCTATAACCCTGAATGCCTCAAGAAGATATCTGTTATAAAAGCCGATTTCCAGTGCGGCATCTTTAATGTTAACAGGGATATTATCATCAACAGAGCCTGCAGTTGTGGTACATGAGATGTTAATGTTTCCGTCTTCAATCAGGAACTTAACAGGGCTCTTTACCATATCGTTTATAATTATAAGAGATGCACGCTGAATTGACTGATTCATCTTTGCGGCACTGCATTCGATTTCGATATCATAGTCATTGGGGATTACACTCTTATAGTTTATGTAGTTACCCTCTATAAGACGTGTTACCATGCGATAATTGTCAAACATAAAGATTGCATGACGGTTTGTGGCGTTTATCTTGATTTCCTTGTCGCTGTCCTCTAAAATTCTTGAAAGCTCACTCAATGATTTTTCAGGAATAATCATCTTCTTTTCTTCAAAGTCGTTCTCCATTTTAGCTCTGCGGATAGCCATGCGGTAACCGTCAAGAGCCACCATTGTAAGACCTGTCTTTTCTATCTCTAAAAGACAGCCTGTTAAAATGGGGTTGTTGTCTGTAATGGCAACTGCAAAAATCGTCTTTGAAATCATATCCCTTAAAATATTCGACGGGATACCGATTGAATAATCCGATTCAACGGTGGGCAGTTCAGGGAAATCGTCTGCCGGTATTCCCGAAATCTCAAACCTTGCATTTCCGCTCTTGATTAAAGCAAGATTATTCTCACCAACCTCAATCAAAACCTGGTCAGCAGGCAGAGAACGAACAATGCTTCCCAATATTTTCGCATTGAGCACAACCTCGCCGGGTTCGGAAACTGACGCCTCTATTTTAGCCTCTATGCCGATTTCGAGGTCGTTACCGATAAGGGTAACTGTTCCGTTTGCCTCGGCACTGATATAAATACCCTCTAAAACACTAAGACTGCTTCTGCCGGAAACAGCTCTTGAAACCGCCGAAACCGCCTCTGTTAATTTATTGCATTCGCAAAGAATTTTCATCGCATAAATTCCCCTTTCAAAACGAATGAAAATGTACATAAATTTACTGCTTATATTATATCATAACCACTCTCTCAGGGCAAGCATTTTTTTGCGATTTAAAGGGATTTTTTTGTTGAAATTTTTCTAAAAAAGTGTTACAATATCGCCATAGTAAAGGAGGCTTTGAAAATGAAAAAATTTATCGCATTTTTACTGGCATTTGCCATTGTTTCCATCTCAGTTTTTGCCTTTAATTTCCCCGAACCCGACTGGGGTGCTCTTCTTCGCGAAAGAGAGGGTATGGTTAAGGAAACCGAGCTTGAGTTATACGTTGAGGGAGCTCTTGATACCGCTCCGTATTTTGGTGCAAAATTCGAGCCGAAGGCAGGAGCATATCTTGGCATGGTTGCAGAGAACTCCCACGCTTTTTTGCCTCTTGGAAGTTACCTGACATACTTTGACAATATGAATCAGGATGATATATACTACCCTGCAAATCAGATGATTAAAGAGCATGATGCGGTTGCCGTTATAGGTTGGACAATCTCCAACCTTAATGTGGTTAACTATGAAAAAATCCGTCAGGTTCTTGATACCTTGAACTCCTACAACAAACCCATGTTTATACGTTTTGCCAACGAAATGAACGACGGTAATATGGGAGACGACCCATCAAAATATATAGAGGTTTTCAGGAATGTTGCAAACATGGTTCACCAGTACCCCAACCTTGCAACAGTATGGTCACCCCTTGATTTAGGCGCTCTTGACCGACCCTTTGAGTATTACTATCCGGGCGATGAGTATGTGGACTGGGTGGGAATAAGCTGTTATTCAAAGAAATATTTTCTCGGCAAGGCTGATACCTCTTATAAAGACAGCGTTTATTTTATGGCAGGGGACTATGCCTTTGCCTCTAACCGCGTAAAGCCATTCTTTGATTTTCTGGCAAAGAACAATATTAAAAAGCCCGTTATGATAAACGAGGGCGGTGTTACGACCAATACAATTTACGGCGAGGATATGGAAAGCTGGTGCTCTCCAAGACTTCGTAACATGATGTGGTATCTTGTTATGAAATACCCCCAAATCAAGATGGTGAACTATTTTAACACTCACAGACCTGACGAGGCAGAGAATTTTGACCTTGATAACTACGGCTATGCAGTGGATATATTCAAGCAGGCGGCAAACAGCGGTGCATATATTAGAAGTGCAAAGGGCGCTCCTGAATTTGTTTTTGCAAAGGCAACCGAGGGAATGTTCCTGACCGCAAATGACGGGATTATTCCCCTTTATACCTATGCGTATTTCCCCAATAAGCCCGAGGTATCGGTGAACTACTATATTGACGGTACCTGGTATCACAGTGCAAACACAATACCCTATATCTGTAACCTTGACATTAATTCACTCAGCGACGGGGGACATACTCTGAAAATATCTGCCGAGGGCAAGGAAAAGGAGCTGCATTTTATTAAATCGGGCTCTGTAATAAATTTCGGCACAGCCCCTTTAAACCCCACGGTGATTTCCGTAACGGTTAACGGAAAGCCTGTTCACTTTGACCAGCCGCCTGTTATGGTGGAGGACAGAACATTAGTTCCTCTTCGTGCCATATTCGAGGCTTTGGGAGCAACGGTTGAGTGGAATGACCCCACTGTTACCGCCAATAAAAATGGCATAAATATTTCACTGCAGATAGGAAGTAATGAAATGTATGTAAACGGGGAAGTTAAAACCCTTGATGTTCCCGCTAAGCTTATGAACGACCGCACCTTTGTCCCTATAAGAGCGGTAAGCGAGGCATTTAACTGCATAGTGAACTGGTATGATTCCAATCAGTATATCGAGATAATCGAGAATTAAAAATAAACAACCATTAACGCGTAGCGGTTTTAAGCCGTTGCGCGTTTTTTTGTTGTATACAAGACGGCATAAGATTGACCATCAAATTTATGGCACTTTTTGTCACCCCTTTTTGTGTTATATTTAAAATGCACTTAGCGCTAAAGGGCAAAACAAATTAACTCACAAGGAGGAATTTTCATGTTTAACTTAAACGGTACAAAAAACCGTCAGGCAGTATTGCCAACCAACCCTGTTTCAGATGCAGAATCAAAACAGATGAATCAGGTTAACACTCCCGAAACCCAGCCTATGCCAAGAGAGACAGACATGGCAATCGAGAGTAAAATTCAGGAGATAGAGGCACAGCGCAGAGCGTTCATGTCGAAAAATCCTGACTTTGATATGCGTGCAGAAATGCAGAACCCCGACTTTGTAAATTATGTATGGGGAATGGGCTTAACTGTTGAAGATGCGTATTTCCTTGTTCACAAAGAGGAAATTCTTGAACAGGCACGTAAGGAGGCGGCAGAGATGCTTTTAGAGCGCAGAAACCGCATCCGCGAAAACGGGGCAGACAAAAACCGTCCTGCCATCGCCAAGAAAAACCCAAAGGATTTATCCGATAAGGAAATCGACTCTATTATAGAGAGGGCAAAGAACGGCGAAAAAATTACTTTTTAATTTACTTTACTATACTTTACTTTAAACTGTCCGTCCGCAGGCAGAAAAACAAAAAAATTTTTGCGGACAGAAAGGCTATGGATATTATATGAGTTATCTTAACACTCAAACAACCACAACAAACAATCCGGGCAACAACTTAACACCGGAAATGAAAACATACTACGACAGAGCCCTTATACGTTTTGCAAGCCCCAAGCTTGTACACGCTCAGTTCGGTCAGCAGAAGCCAATCCCTGCAGGCAGCGGCAAAACTATCGAGTTCCGTCGTTTCAGTCCTCTTCCAAAGGCACTTTCGCCACTTACAGAGGGCGTAACTCCAAAGGGTAACACCCTTAATGTTACAACCGTAGAATCAACAGTAGAGCAGTACGGCGACTATATCACCATGTCTGATATGCTGACACTTTCATCTGTTGACGCGGTAATCAGCGAAACCCAGAACGTATTGGGCGATCAGGCAGGCAGAACACTTGACACGGTAATCCGCGAAAAAGTAAATGCAGGTACAAACGTTCAGTATGGTAATGGCAAGGCTGACAGAAACCTTTTAGTTGGCGGCGAGGCAACCTACGAGGATAACGACTACCTCTCTGTTGCCGCAGTAAAGCGTGCCGTTGCAACTCTTAAGCGTAACAATGCCGCTCCTTTTAAAGACGGCTGTTATGTAGCCATCATTCACCCTGACGTTGCAAACGACCTGACAAACGACCCTGAATGGAAGGCTGTAAAGCAGAATGTTGACCCTGACGACTGGTACAAGGGTGCTATCGGTAAAATTCACGGGGTTGTCTTTGTTGAATCAACAGAGGCAAAAATCTTCCGTGCAGGCTACCTGAGAAACCCCGAAACATTAGTCAAGGGCGACCCTGAAGTTCTCACCGTTGCATCATGCGAGGATAAGGTTATTACTCTTCGCGAAGAGCTGACCCAGGATGATGTGACATATATCACAGGTAAGAGTATTCAGATTAACGGCTTTGACTACTCCATTGCATCTGCAAAAGCAGGTGAGGCAGGCTTTGCCACAATTACATTAAACGAAACTCCTGACAGCAGTGTTACACCTGATGCAGTTATCTATCCTGCAGGGGCAGGTAAGGACGGCAGAGATATATACTCTACCCTCTTTATCGGACAGAACGCCTACGGTGTTACAAGCATAGCAGGTGGCGGTCTTCAGACCATTTTAAAACAGAAAGGCAGCGCAGGTACAGGCGACCCTCTTGACCAGAGAAGTACTGTTGGCTGGAAAGCTACCCAGACAGCAGAAATCCTCTCTCCTGAGTTTATGGTTCGTGTGGAAACAACCTGCAGCTATTAAAATTAAATAAGGAGGATATGTAAATGGCTGCAAAAAAGAACAATACAAAAACAGCAGAGGCTTACTATAAGGAGCTTGTTCCCGTTATGCTGATTAAGGATAACAACCGTTATAAAGACGATGTTACCGTTACGGTAAACGGTCTTAACTATCAAATTCAGCGAGGGGTTTCCGTTATGGTACCAAGGTGCGTTGCTCTTGTGCTGGAGCGAAGCCGAAAGCAGGAGCTTGAAGCACAAGCTTATGTGGAGAGTCTGAAAGGTTAGGTGATTTGATGGAACTTATGAAGGCTATTGAAACAGCCGATGCTTTATGTCCCAATCCCTATACTCTGGAAGAAAAGCTTCGCTGGTGTCACGAGGTTTCGTCAAGTCTGCGCCGTGAAATCAAGAAAATCTATGATGTTATAGAAACTTCCGCAACCCCTTGCGGTAACACTGTTATCCCCGACAATATTGCCTTTGAGGATATTGAGGGGGCATACCTTAACGGGAAGTATATGAACAAGCTTGATTTCCGCAACTTTGCGGCAGGGAATATGTCAAACTGTTCCCTGCCGGGAGGCAGGCTTAAAATAGTCTATCTTACCCATCCCGAGCCTGTACGCGATATTGTTATTAAGGGAAGCTTTAACATCTCCGAAAACTTTATCTCCATGGAAGAACCCCCATTTATTGAGGGGGACTATATACAGATAGCAGAGCTTGAATCGGAAGCCTCTGAGCCTGATTTTGAAAAGGGAAAAGCCTTTGTGGTTTTAGAGGTTACCTATGAGGGAATTTTGGTAGACGGTGACAGTTTAGAGCCTGAAACTCAAGTAACTCTCGCCATAAGACGAATAATTGACGATATGACCGAGATAGACGATGCCCCTTACGACAGTATGTACGTTGAATACATTCTTGCAAAGATGGCGCTCTATCAAAGGGATTTTACAGGCTATAACGCCCACATGGTTCAGTATAATCAGTTATTCGACGGGTTACGGCGTGAATATAAAAACCGTGCACCTCTTAACCCACTTGCAAACTTTAAAAACTTTTGGAATTTATGAACATAGAAAGGAGTGAAAGCCCATGTTACCATATATCAATGCAAGGGAAAATAAAATAACAAAGCTCATTGCCTTTAAAGGTCTTGACCTTCGAAACAAAGCAGAGTTTAACACCCTCTCTGAAGAAGAGAACATGTCGGCAGACTCTTTTCCTGCCATAGCTCCAAGAAAAGCCAGAAAAACAGTGCTTGAAGCCAAGAATATCACCTTTCCCTTTTCTCCTGAATGGGACGGAACACCTCTTGAAAATTTTACAGGCATTAAAGACTGTAAATTCTATTACAAGGGCAAGGAAATTAAAGGCGGGCTTTCCGATACACCCAAGTCTGTTGCGGACATGGACGGAAAAATCTGCATCTTCCCCGATAAGCTTTACTATGACTATATTAAAGGCTCTGATGCATTAGAGAGCATGGAGAAAACCCTCACCCTTACAGAAGTATATTTTTATTCAAAGCTGGATTCAATCACAGGTGAATATACCGCTTATATCTCCGCAAAAGGCGGTGGCTTTGAAGCTTTTAAAATCGGTGACAGTATAGTGATTTCAGGTTGCCTGAATGGGGAAAACAACACCCATACAATTCAGGAACCTGACAACTCTGCCTCTGACCATGCAATAGTAAGCGCCGTTGTTAATTCCGCAGATGAAGACAGGCTTGACCTTCTTCTCTACAACAAAAACGGTGAAAAAACCTTGTTTAAAAACGGCGTAGATGCAGGAGATATTTCCATTAAGTTAAGTATTCCTCAAATGAACAATATTTGTGTTCATAATAATCGGCTATGGGGAACTTCCGAAGATGGTAAATATATCTATGCATCCAAGCTGGGAGACTTCTTAAACTTCAACTCCTTTCAGGGTCTTGCTGACGATAGCTGGTATTCCATGATAGGAACGTCGGGAAAGTTTACGGGAATCTGCAGTTACCGCTCTTCTGTTGTTGCATTTAAGGACCATTGTATTCATCACATCTATGGTGACAGTCCATCTAATTTCTCTATTCCCAAACAAACAGCAGGAGGTTGTATCGACGGCAGAAGTATATCTGAATTGGGCGGTTTATTATACTATTTGTCCCCTAAAGGATTTTGCGCCTATAACGGGGGAGAGCCACTTTGTATAAGTCACCCGATAACCACTCAATATACTGCCTGTGTTTCAGGAAGTGACGGGGAGAGATATTATGCCGCCGCATATAAAAATGACGGGGCATGCGATGTTCTGGTTTATGACCCAACCCTTAATATCTGGCACAGGGAAGATGATGCTCCTTTTATAAGATTCTTTAACTATGGTTTAAACTTTTACGGAGCAACCAAAGACTGCATTTTTGAGTTTGATACAGGTAACAGCCCTGTTGAGTGGAGCTTTGAAACTCAGCCTCTTACCTTTAATGACAGTATTCAAAAAGGTGTGAACTCTCTGTGGTTACGGGCAGATACTGATTCCAATACTGATATTGAGGTAAGCATCTCTCACGATAACGGTGAATTCATTAAATGCGCTTCCCTTAAAAAAGCCAAAGCCTTTCGGTGCCATGGCATACCAATACGTTTTAAAAAGTGTGACAGCTTTAAAATTCGGGTAGAGGGCAGAGGCAAGGCAGTAATTCACGGTATGGAGCTGTTTACATATCAAGGAGGTAGAAACTATGAAGAATAAAAAACAAACATCCGTTATTGATGTTCCAAAAACCCAGGATGGTTTGGTGGGAATAAGAGCATCCCTTAACAATATGGGATTTTCTGATGCAAGCATTGGTTTTGAC
The DNA here is from genome assembly GCA_045542095.1 of Ructibacterium sp. GTDB lineage: Bacteria > Bacillota > Clostridia > Monoglobales > Monoglobaceae > Ructibacterium. The sequence continues at coordinate 56,234 of JAZQKJ010000004.1, read as the reverse complement.
GATACAAGCAAGACCGTAACCTTAAACGGAAAGGCTTTTATGAAGCCTGCATACCTTGACGAAGACGCAGGTATTTCCTATGCTGATACAAGGGATATACAAAAGAGCCTTGTAAACTTCTACAGTAATTCCTCTGACCCAATAGTCAGGGTCAGTGATGCCTATTCATCAAAGGCAGGGAAGTATGGTCTTACCGCAGATGCCTTAACCTACGGAAACGGAACTGTTTCCGTAGGGGGCAACCCCCTTGACATCATGTATATTGACGGGGAGAACAAGGCGTGGGCATGGCAAAGCTCTGTAGATGACGCAATTGAAAGGTATGTTGATGATTCGGGAATCACAAACCCTCAAAGGCTTGCAGAGGAGTATGCAAACAGATATCTTTCAAGAGCAGAAAACATACTCCGCAAAATTCAGACAAGGAAAGAGTTTTCTTACAATCCCGATGAAGACCCTGTATACCTTGCATATAGGAACAAGTATATGACAGAGGGCGACAGAGCCGCCAGAAATTCCATGGCAAACTACGCAGGGCTGACAGGGGGATATATGAACTCTGCCGCCGTTACAGCAGGAGCACAGGCACAACAGTATTATGCATCACAGCTTGCAAATACCATCCCTGACCTTGCAAAGCAGGCTTATGAACGATACGTGGATAAATATCAGACGGACATGGATTTGCTCCGCGAAACAGTTGATATGTACAACACCGCTTACGATAACGCTTACAACGCAAACAAGCAACAGGTATACAATATTAACAACGTAGCAAAATCCAATACTTCCCGCGATAAAACCGCGTATGAAAATTATTGGGATAGTCTTATGAACAGTCAGGATTATAACCTGAACCAGCAAAAATATGCTCAAAACGAGATAGACAGCTATTGGGATGAGCTTCTCAAAGAGCAGGAGCTCAACTCAGCCAGAAACAAAAACACAGGCATTATCCTTGATAATGACCAGAAAAGAATTTACCTTGAATACTACAAGGAATTCCTTGAGGCTGACTATGAGAAAACTCTTGCAGAAACAGAAAGGGCAAATGCTCAGGCATATAAAGCATATTACAAGTAAAAAAATTCCCCCGAAAACGGGGGATTTTTTTGTGTTTGGTTATTTTATTGTATCCCCTCTCAGTCGCCTGCGGCGCCAGCTCCCCCCAAGGGGAGCCATATATACGCTTCTCCCATTGGGGCGGTGATTGCCTGTGGCAATCCCAGGCGAGTGAGAGGGGCATAGGGTTAAACTTCACGCTTATATTATCTATATTTCTATTGTTATGGTTTTTGTATCGTTTGTCCAGGAAACATCTATCTCCAGTGCATCGCATATTGCTCTGACGGGAATCATCAGCTCGCCGTTTCTTTTAAGTGCCTCGCGGGAAAGCTCTACTTTCTTATCTCCCACCAGCATTTCATCACTTCCCGCCGTCAGGGTAACAGTGTAATCATCAGCACTTGCCCTGAGAATGCCTGTTTCTTCATCCCAATCTGTTTCTATACCCAACTCCTCAAAGACCTTTATGGCAGGAATCATGGTAGCCTTATCTATAACCTCGGGCCCCTGTACATCAAAGGACACATATTTGTATCCAAGCTTTAAGTATACTCCCTGAGGACAGAGATTATACACTATACTCTCGCTTATGGGGACAGGGTTTTCCAGGCTCTCCCATAAAAATACCTTGATTGTTTTAACATTTTTTCTTGGAATGGTTGTCTTTGTATTATTTCCTTTTATATCTGTTCTTGTAAGGATTAACGCCCCGTTTTCGTCGTAGGCAGAAACCCCCATTACTGCACTTGTCCAGAAAATGTCTGCATCTGCAACCACCCTGAATGTGTCCTGGTCATAGTCGTAAATGTCTGCACCATACAGGCTTGGAACATAGTCAAACTGAATAGTTGCATTTTTAATGGCAGGTGCATCAATTCCTCTGATTTTTGCCCAGTCTTCTGCACTTCCCGTATAGAGTACAGTTTCAAGGGATGAATAATAAAAGGCATCTAAATCGGTGATTCCCTTTTCAATAAGTATCTCGGTTAAATTATAGCAATTTGTAAATGTACTACCGCGTATAAACCTCACAGGGATTGCCACAGTACGAATACTTTCACAGCCATAAAAAGCACTATACCCCAAATATGTTACTGTTTTAGGAATTGCCAGTTCATAGTTATCACTTTCAAGATTTTTGCAGTTTCTGAAAGCAGAATCTCCTATTGATGTAAGACCGTCGTTTAAGTTTATCTCATGCAGATTGATGCAGTCTGCAAAAGCATAAGTTCCAATAACTTTCACCGTTTCGGGAATGGTGTACCATGTGTCAATATTGCCTGCAGGGTATTTATAGAGTGTGCTTTTATACTTACTGAATAAAATTCCATTCTCTGCCGAATACTTTTTATTACTGTCATCTACTATAAAGCCTTTAAAGTTTATAATACCTTTATCAAAATCAAATAATTCTGGATTAACATCGCTTATATTATTTTTTATTTCCATAAATAAGAGATTTCCGCAATATTCAAATGCACTTGGTGAAATGTCAATTATGTTGTCACCCACCAGTCTGATACCCACCACTTTCATACATTGTTCTTCTTCATTCGGTCGTGTTCCCATAAAAGCTCCGTTTTTAATTTTTGTAACGGGCAAGCCCTCTATGGTATCGGGAATTTCAATTACTCCGGGGAACTGCATTTCACAGCCTGTGATTGTTACACTGTCTATTGTTGTATCATATATAAGCTCCGGCTCCTGAGAGGTATATTCAAAATGAACATCTGCATTTAGAATACTACCGTTATTATACTCGTCAATATATACTTCCTGCCACTGTTCCTCTGTGCCTCTGTAATAAATATCGTTAATTAACTCATCATTTTTGAAAGTTTCTTCCCATATTTCAGTAATACTTTGGGGAATAACAATTGATTCAAGGCTGTAACAGTTAGAAAATGTATCGGCGCCTATGTCATTTGTTCCCTCGGAAAGCTCCACATGCATAAGTCTTTCGCAATAAGCAAAAGCTCTTCTGCCTATACTTTCAACCTGATTACCTATCTTTGCATATACAAGGCTTTGACAGTTTGCAAAGGCTCTTTCTCCAAGATGCCAGACAGTATCGGGGATTTCTATATATCCAAGACTGTCACAACTGTAGAACGCGTCTGCGTTTATATGCTCAAGGTTTGAGCCTAAATCAATCTTTGTAAGATAATCGTTGTTATAGAATGCATTATATTCTATGGTGTGCACACTGTCGGGAATATTGTAATATATGTCCTTTTTCCCTGCAGGATAGAATTTAAGAGTATACATATCTGTATCGAATAAAACCCCGTCAACTGCTTTGTATTCCGTAGAGTCAGCTTTGGTTTCTATTCCCTCAAGCTCATGACAGTTTAAAAAGGCAGTACTGCCAATATAATACACCTCGTCAGGAACTCTGAAAACCTCTGCTCTCTTGTTTTCAGGGAACTTCATCAATGACCACATATCAGAGGTATAGAGGACACCGTCTATTGACTTATAATTCTCGTTTCCCTCTTCTACATGGATATTTTCAAGACGCTCACAATAATCAAAGGCAGCTCCTTCAAGATATGTCACGCTCATTGGAATGGTGACCTCCTGAAGCCGTCTGTTTCCCGCAAAAGCCTCCATATGTATTTCCTCTACGCCATTTCCCAAATCAAGCTCACGGATATCACAGTCCGCAAAAGCTGCGTATCCAATAACACGTACGGTGTCGGGAATTGTAAGGAAGTTAATGTCGCATCCGTAAAATGCCTCTTCCCTGATTTGTGTAACAGGATAGCCCTCTATCTCACTTGGAATATAAATGGTGCCATTAAAGTAGTCATTAAAATCATCATTAACATACTCTATGGTAACCTCGCCTTCCTCAATGATATAGACCATATAATCCGTCATATCCTTTGCCAAAACAGGCATTGTTGTAAACAGAGTTGATATAATACAGATGATTAAAAATAAAGATATAAGTTTTTTCATAGATAAACTCCTTTTGAAAATAGTCATGTTAGCGGTGCATCGTAAACGCTGCACCCTACATTATCGTAGGGGACGGCATAGCCCCCCCCTTGCCTAAAGGGGGGAAGGAATCCGCAAGGATTTCAGGGGGATTCATCCCACGTCCCGTTGTCAGCGGAGCTGACCTGTACTGCGCCTATCACGGCTCTGCCGTGTAAGGAAAGGGTCAAGCATCACGCTTGTAGGTTTCTAATAGTTTCTCAATCTCTTCTTTGGGTCTTATACTTAAATAGGAGAATGTCTTTGTGAGAGATTTTTCTACCATTTCTATCGCCTCTTGTTTTCTGCCAAGAGCCATAAGGGTTTTACCATAGTTATAGTATGCCTCGGGAAATCTTGGCTCAGGGTCACGGCTGATTAAATCCTTGTAGATTTCCTCTGCCTTTTCATAATCTCCTGTCATGGCATAGCTTTCTGCAAGGTTATCAAGAATAATATGGTCGTCACTGTTAAAATCAAAGGCTTCAAGGTTAAATTCAAGAGCCTTTTCATATTCGCCTTTGAGGTTATACATAATTCCAAGATTTTCGTATATAAGTGAATTTTTATATCCGCCCTCTAAGATTTCCTCAAAAGACTCGATTGCCTCGTCAATGTCCCCCTCTTTCCAGCTGACCAAAGCTAAAAGATTTTTAACTCTGTATCGGTTTGCTGTGTCGGGCTTGGTAAGACTGATACAAAGACTTAGGTGTTTTCTTGCTTCTTCAAGCTCTCCGCAACGGAGACAGGTATAACCTAAGATGAGCTTGTTATTAAGTCCGAGATTTCCTATCTTATCGGCAGCTTTAAAGACCTTTAATGCCCCTTCAAAATCACGCTTTGAATATTTTCTTTTACCAAACATCATCACAATGTCCGCACGCTTGATTACCATAAAAATCAAGGCAATCGCCAAAATAATACGACCTATACTCATAATAAATTTCTCTCCTATCTTTATTTAACTTCCAATGGATATGGCAAAGCCAGGGGTTTATTATTACTGTCCCATACAAATACTTTAAAATCTCTGTAAGGCAAGCTTGAACTGAATATCGCCATGCCCTCTTCTGCACGCTGCATCTCTAAAAGAGCCCCGTTTTTATCATAGCCTGCAACCATAATCTCCATTCCGTCAACTATGTTATCAGTTTCAACTGTTATACTGTAATACATATTTGCAATATGCTTCAGTTCCGCCTGTGTTTGTATTGCAAAGCCATCTCCATTTTTTATAAAAATTGCATATAAAACAGTATCCTCTAAAGCCACACAAAAGTCAAGCCCTGCCATAGCATTTTTATCTGTGTTCCAACCTACAAACGTCCAGCCCGGTTTTTGAGCAATTACAGTCAAATCCGCATTAGCACCCCTTTCAATGGTAGTGCTCTGCATTGTCACAGCTGTTCCGCCGTTGGTTGCGTAGTCATAGGTAACAATACATTCCCCGACGGGGACTTCCTGTCCGTAATGTATCCTTGCGCTGGTTAGGTCAGCATTATCCACACCTATTGACATCTCTTTCCATTGTTCCTCAGTTCCTGCATAAAATACATCGGTAAGTCCCGAGCAACCGTTAAAGGCTGATACCTCTACAGCCGTTACACTTACAGGAATGCAGACATAAGCCAAATTTGTGCAGTCACGGAACGTCCAATCCTTAATGGCGGTAACACCTCGGGGAATACGCATACTTGTAAGCATTTCACAATACGAAAAAGCATAAGAGCCAATACTTTTTATTTGAGTTTTTTCGGCATCTCCAAATATAACACTTCCTAACGCCGAACAATCAGAAAAGGCAAAGTCACCTATTCCTTTTATGCTTTCAGGTATTTTAACATCTTTTATCAAGTCGCAGTTAAAGAACGCATAACTGCCAATATATGTTATTTCTTTACCAATCTTGATATGGTTAATTTTATCTCTGTACTGATACCATGGCGCCTTAATTGCTCCCGTATAATCATACATTTGACCGGTATCCCTGATAAGAAGTCTGCCGTCTTTACACATAATCCATTTTGCGCTTGCACCGCAATCTCCCTGTGCAATTTTTTCGGCACAAACCAGAATTCCTTCCACATCAATCAAAAGTCCTGTTTCTGATGTTTCATTGAGCATTCCGTTAAGCTCTTTTATCTCCATATCACACCATTCTTCAAAAACACCTTTAAATGTAATACGCTCAAATTCACAGTTTTCAAAAGCACCTTTCTGAATAGTTTCTACACTGTATGGCACGGTCATGGTCTTTAAAGACGAACAATTATAAAATACGTAAGAATTTATACTTGTAAATTCATCGGGAATAATCACATCCGTCAATAGCTTACCATTTAAATAAATCTCACGGGCGTAATATAACGGATTTGACATCACAGTACCAAAACTAATTTTAAGCCATGGAATTACATCTGTTATATGTACCGCCGTTAAGGATGTGCAACCGTAGAAGGCATCTTCTCCTATTTGGGTAACCGCTCCTGCAAAGGTAACGCTCCTTGCACCGTAGCAGTTATAAAAAGCCTCTTTTCCTATGGTTGTTACACCGTCGGGAATAACAATATCTCTTAAACCATAGCAATCCTTAAATGCATGCTCGCCTATACTCTCTAACCCCTCCGGCAAGGTTACCCCCGGCAAGCTTATACACCAGTAAAAGGCATTATCCTCTATCCTCTTTACGCTGTTTGGTACGGTATATTCAACATTTCTTCCACATGGCATATATAGAAGAACTGTCTGGTCTTTGTTGAATAATACTCCGTCTTTTGTACTGTAGATGGGGTTTCCCTCTGCAATGTACAAGTTCATAAACTTATCGCAGTATGAAAATGCCGCAATGTCAATTTCTGTCACGGTTTCAGGCAGGCTGACACTGCTAAGGCTTGTACAGTATTCAAAAACGGATGCACCTATTTTCTCAACCGAACCGCTTATAACAATCTCGGTAAGACTGCTACAGTTATAAAAGGCAGAATTCCCAATCTCATTTACACTGTCTGGAATATCTATATTATTTAAGCTTGTACAATTATAAAATGCTGCAAGTCCTATCTGCGTTAATTTTTCATTTGCTACAACATTTTTTAATGAAGTACAACCGTAAAATGCCGAGTCTTTTATAACTGTTAATTCCTCAGGCAGAGTAATTTCTTCTATTTTCTCACAGGACTGAAATGCGTACTTTCCAATCTCACTTACAGTATCCGCCAAAGCAACCTCTGTTAAATTATTGCACTCATAAAAAGCAAAGGTTCCAACGCTTGTTACTCCGTCCGAAACAGTAACCTTTTTTATTTGATTTCTGTATGCGTCCCATGGAATTTTTGATGTACCATTATAGTTCGGCATATCTCCCGTTCCGCTTATTGTTAATTCGCCATCATCACTTAATCTCCAGCTAAGATTTGTTCCGCAGCTGCCTTCCGCTTTCAATATTTCAGAATAGTGCATATTTATATTATCAAGCTCTGTATTATATGAACCAATTTTTAGTTTTTTCCATTGCAGATTATTACCGCCGTAGTATATATCCGTTATAGCAGTGCATCCCCCAAAGGCAGACATGCTGATTTCCGTTACACTGTCGGGAATTGTTATACTTCCGCTCTTACCTGCCGGACAGCTTATTAATACAGTCTTATCCTTATTGTAAAGAACTCCGTCAACAGAGCAAAAAGCAGTGTTTTCTTCTGGGACATTTATTTCCGTAAGAGATGTACAGCTTGCGAACACCTGTGAACCAAGATATGTCAAATTCTTGGGCAGAGTCAGTTTTTCCAGCTTATCACAGCTGTAAAAAGCTTTTTCCAATATGCTTGTTATACTGTCGGGAAGAATTATTTCTGCTAAACTGTCACAATCGTAAAATGCATTGTCACCTATCCACGTTACACTATCGGGAATTACTACCTCCGTGAGATTATTATAATCACAAAATGTCTTTCCGCCTGTAGAGGTAACCCCGTGGAGTATTGTAACTTTTTTTATACTATCTTTATATGCATACCATGGCAAAGAACTTGCGTCACCGTAGCTTGCTATACCGCCCTCACCGCCGACTATAAGCTCTCCTGTATTATAGAACTCCCATGTAAGGGTATCTTCAAAGATTCCGCTTGCTTCAACGCATGTAATATCCGCCTGAGTAAGTTCGGCATTTTTTTCTCCTATGGAAATACTGTTCCACTTTTCTTCCGAACCTTTAAAATATACGTATTCTAACTTATAACAATCATAAAAAGCAGAATCTTCTATAACCGTTAAACTTTGGGGAAGTACAACCTCGGTCACGTCCCAGCAACTTCTGAAAGCATACTTTCCAATGGTTGTCACTCCGTCAGGAATTACTATCTTTTTCAAATCACTACAATTTGAGAAAGCACCCTCACTTATGGTTTCAAGGCTGTCGGGAAGAGATATTTCTGTTAAATTAGGACAGTTATAAAAAGCATATTTTCCAATACCTGTTATTCCATCTTCAACAGTGACCTTTTTTATGTTAAGATCGTTTCCGCCCCATGGAGCAGAATAAATGGTATAATCCGCTATTGCCCCCATACCGCTGACAATAAGCTCACCGTCAAGCTTTAATAACCAGCTTGATTTTTCCCCGCAGGTGCCTCTTGCTTTTACAAATTCTACTGTAATGTTATCAATTCCTGCATTTGGAAAATTATTTATAAGCTGATTAAACTGTTCTTCCGTGCCTGTATAATAAATATTTTTTAAATTATCGCAACCGCTAAATGCCCAATCTCCTATGGTTGTTACACTGTCGGGGATAGTTACACTTGTTAAGCTTGTACAATATGAAAAAGCATTAGTGCCTATGCTTGTTACTCCGTCAGGAATAGCTATATTTTTTAAATTTCTGCAATCATTAAACGCATAAACTTCTATGTCTGTTACACCATCGGGGATAGTTATGTTCGTCAAGCTTGTACAACCGGAAAACATGTTGCTACTTATACAAGTTATATCATCGGGTATATTTATGTTTGTTAAACTACTGCAACCCCCAAAGGCACCATATCCTATATTTTTTACGCTATCAGGAATGGTTATGCTGGTTAAACTACTGCAATCGTCAAACGCAGAACTACCTATATTTGTTACACTATTAGGAATATTTATGTTCGCCAAACTTGTACAACCTGAAAACGCACCATGGTTTATGCTTGTTACACTGTCGGAAATGATTACATCTGTTAAGCTTGTGCAACCTGAAAAAGCATTAGTGCCTATGCTGGTTACGCCGTCGGGAATGGTTAAATTGCTAACAGTTTCACCATTTAAGTATAATGTAGCTCCATAACATAATGGATTTGAATCTCTATTTTCGAATGATATATTTAACCACTCCTCAATGTCTGTTATATATACGCTTGTTAAACTGGTACATCCATCAAATGCATAACTGCCTATACTTGTTACACTGTCGGGGATGGTTATGCTGGTTAGGTTTTCACAATATGAAAAAGCATTAGTGCCTATTCTTGTTACTCCGTCAGGAATGGTTATGCTTGTTAAACTACTACAACCGGAAAACACAGAATCTCCTATGGTTGTTACTCCGTTGCCGATGGTTATATCGGTTAAGCTACTGCACCTATAAAAAGCAGAATCCCCTATGCTTGTTACACTGTCGGGGATAGTTATGTTTGTTAAGCTTTTGCAATAGTAAAACGCATACCTGCCTATGCTTGTTACACTGTCGGGAATAGCTATATTTTTTAAATTCCTGCACCCGCTAAATGCCCCATATCCTATACTTGTTACACTGTCGGGGATTGTTATACTTCCGCTCTTGCCTGTAGGACAGCTCATTAATACAGTCTTATCCTTATTGTAAAGAACTCCGTCAACAGAGCAAAAAACCGTGTTTTCTTCTGGGACATTTATTTCCGCCAAGCTGTTACAACCGCTAAATGCCCAATCTCCTATACTTGTTACACTATCAGGGATTGTTACACTGGTTAAGCTTTCGCACTCATAAAACGCCCAATCTCCTATACTTGTTACACTATCAGGAATAGTTACACTTGTTAAGCTTGCGCAACCTTCAAACGCAGAATCGCCTATGCTGGTTACACTGTCGGGAATAGCTATATTTTTTAAATTCCTGCACCCGCTAAATGCCCCATATCCTATACTTGTTACACTGTTACCGATTGTTACGCTGGTTAAGCTTTTGCAATAGCTAAATGCCCAATCTCCTATGCTTGTTACACTGTCAGAAATAGTTACAGTTTTTATACTGTTTGTTACATTTTCCCATGGAACTGAAGATGAAGTGTAATTCCTCATATCCCCTGTGCCGCTGATGATAAGCTCTCCGTTGTCATATAATTCCCATGTGAGATTATCGCCGCAAGTGCCGCTATTTATGGAGGTCGCCCCAAATACTCCCTCAAAGGAGCATAAAGAAAGAACTATGGTCAGTATTAAAATAAGAGAAGTTATTTTTTTCATTTTATATATCTCCTTTAAAGGCAACCAAAGAGGAACAAATACTTGCTCCTCTTTAATATGTACTTATTTGTATTCCTTTATAAGCTCTGCTCTGGGATAGCCACGGCTGTCTTCTACGCTTGTTATATAAAACCCTCTGCCGTAATAGAAACGAATCAGGGGTGCAACCTTTGCAGCGGTGTGAAGTCTTAAAACTTTTACATTGTGCTGTTTCATATACTTATCCACAACGCCCATCAAAATCTTGCCGATACCGTTGTTACGGTTGGCAGAGCCAACTGCAAAACGGCTGAGATACGCCTCTCCGTCAGGCAGGAGCTTAACTCTTACTGCGCCAACAGGCTCGTCATCTATGCGAACAACGAAAACCTTTTTGTTCTTTAAATCCTCACGGATATCTTCATAGGTTTCGTTAAGAGCCTCTATGTTATAATCAAGCTCTGCCATTTCGCAATATTTCAAAAATGCATCTTTTGTTATTTTGTGGATTGCGGGAATATCCTCTTCGGTTGCCCGCTTTACCTCAAATGCGTATAAACTATCCATTTGTATTTTCCTTTCTATGTTTGTACGGATGAAAAATTACAATCCCTCTCACGGGACGTCGGATGAATCCCCCTGAAATCCTTGCGGATTCCTTCCCCCCTTTAGGCAAGGGGGGCGGTGCCGTCCCCTACAATGTCAGCGGAGCTGACCTGTACTGCACCTATCACGGCTCTGCCGTGTTGTAGGGAACGGGCTTGCTCGTTCCGCATAGGGTCAAGCGTCACGCTTGTCACGGCTTTGCCGTGTAAGGAGAGGGTCAATCATCATGATTGCATAAGGGTTGCAAGAACTGCCTTTTGGGCGTGGAGACGGTTTTCTGCCTCGTCAAAGATTACTGACATTGGTCCGTCTATAATATCCTCTGTTACCTCATAGCCTCTGTATGCAGGCAGGCAGTGAATAAAGATTGCATCGTCCTTTGCATGAGCAAAGAGCTCTTTATTTACCTGATAATCCTTAAATATCTTGATACGTTCTGCCTTTTCTGCCTCCTGGCCCATACTTACCCAGGTATCTGTGCAGACAACATCAGCATCCTTTATAGCTTCTACAGGGTCATTTGTAATAAAAATTTTTGCACCTGTTTCCTTGGCATCCTCTGTTGCATTTTTAACCACGATATCCTCGCACTCGTAGCCAACGGGAGTTGCAACTGACATATCCATTCCCGCCTTTGCACAGGCATAGAGCAGGGACTGTGCTACATTGTTACCATCACCGATATAAGCAAGCTTTAATCCCTTTAATGTTCCCTTATGCTCGTATACTGTCATAAGGTCTGCCAGAGCCTGGCAGGGATGGAGATGGTCGGTCAGGGCGTTTATAACAGGAACACTGCCGAACTTTGCTAAATCAAGCACATCCTGATGGTCAAAGGTTCTTATCATAATTCCGTCAACAAAACGGCTCATTACATTGGCTGTGTCATAAATGCTCTCGCCTCTGCCAAGCTGCATATCGTTGGCGTTTAAGAACATGGGGTGACCCCCTAACTGATACATGCCCACCTCAAAGGATATACGTGTTCTGGTAGACGACTTGGTGAAAATCATTCCCAGAGTCTTACCCTCTAAAAGATGATGCTTTATTCCTGCTTTCTGCTCTTTCTTAAGCTTTATTGCAAGTTCTAATAAATCATAGAATTCCTTGCTGGTTATATCGTGAATACTGATAAAATGTTTCATGGTTATTTTCCTTTCTATTTTTGTATGGATATGCGGAAGGAGCAAGCCCCTTCCCTACGATGTATCACGGCATTGCGGGACGTCGAGGACGCCGTCCCCTACGATAGAATATCTTTAAGGGTTGATACAAATCCGTCTATGTCATCTTTGGTAAGAACAAACGGGGGAACAAGTCTTAATACCTTTGTTCCGACCACACCTGCTATGTAGCCCTTATCACGGAGATTTGCTCCAACCTGTTTTGCAATTTCATCTTTAAACACAACGCCTATCATAAGACCTTTGCCCCTTACAAGCTCTATTTTATGGGAGCTGGTCTTTAGCTCATTTAACATCTCCATAAAATACTCGCCCATTTTTGCGGCGTGGTCTAAAAGACCGTTGTTTAAAAGCTCGTCCATTACAACAAGTCCTGCTCTTGTGGCAAGTAGGTTTCCGCCAAAGGTTGTGCCGTGGTCACCGGGGACAAAGGCTGATGCAACCTTTTCCTTTGCAATAAATGCACCAACGGGAACACCGCCGCCTAAACCCTTTGCAAGAGTTATAATGTCAGGCTCTATTCCGTACCATTCATAAGCAAACAGCTTACCTGTTCTGCCCATGCCTGTTTGAACCTCGTCTGTGATTAAGAGAATGTCTTTCTCTTTACAAATCTTTACAATATTATCTACAAATTCTTTATCAAGAGGTAAAACTCCGCTCTCACCCTGAATAAGCTCTATCATGATTGCAGCAGTTTTATCGGTTATGGCATCATTCAGCCCCTGACTGTCGTTTACCTCTACATGAATAAACTTCTCTATTAAAGGCTTGTAGGGTTTTTGATACTTTTCCTGACCTGTTGCGGCAACGGTAGCTAAGGTTCTGCCATGGAAAGAGTTTTTAAGGGTTATAATCTCGCGTCGCTCACTCTCGCCTTTTTCCAGAAAATATTTTCTTGTCAGCTTAATTGCGCCCTCGTTTGCCTCTGCACCTGTGTTGGCAAAGAAAACTCTGTCTCCGCAGCTGTTTTCAACTAAAAGCTGTGCCAGCTTTGCCTGATTTTCAATATAAAACACATTGGAAATATGGGTAAGCTGTGCCACCTGTTCCTGAAGCTCTTTTACAAGCCTTTCGTGGCCGTAGCCTAAACAGTTAACCGCAATTCCTGCAAAGAAATCCTTGTATTCTCTGCCCTCGGTATCCTTTAAGGTTATACCTTTTCCCTCAGTAAAACAAACAGGTGTTCTCTCACCAAAGGTATTCATGTAATATTTACTGTCAAGCTCTTTAATCTGTTGTAAGTTCATTAAATCAGTCCTTTTTATAAGTATCTTTCCATTATACAATATTAGTTTATAAATTTCAAGTAGGGTCGCCCCTGGGGGGCTTAGTCACCCTTGTAATTTCGATATAATATAATCATAGTTCTCCTCTTTATGAGGAATATCACAATCACTGCAATCCTTTATTTCATTACCGTCTTTATCTTTTATTATTTTATAGTTTCCACCGCAGTCTTCCATAGGATAGAGCGGACAATAACAAAAAAGACAGTTCAGATTTTCCATATCATGGCAAGGATAAAACTCGCAGTCTTCGTTTTTAAAAAATTTATGGCTCATATATAATAAATCACTTCCAGATATGAATTTTATCAGCCTTTTGCAGACATACAATAATATTCATGGTAACAGGGAACAAAATCGCACCCATAACCCCAAACCATACAAAGCCAAGATATATACAGATAATGGCAACAATAGGAGTCAAGCCTATCTGGTCGCCTACTATTTTAGGCTCTATAAAGTGTCTTACGATAGTTACTATTATATAAAGGATTAAAAGACCCAGGGCAAGATAATATCTCTGCTGGAAAACAGATATAAGAGCCCATGGCAGAACAACCGTTCCTGTTCCTAAAACAGGGAACATATCCGCTATGGCGATTATTGCCGCAATACCAAAGGGATTCTTAACCCTCAATACCAAAAATCCAACGGACAGCTCTAAAAATGTAATGCACATCAATATAAGATATGCCTTTAAATATCCCGTAAGGGTTTTTGAAAGATAGTCCTTTATATCAAGAATCATAATTTTGTTCTTTTCGGGAATCTGTCTTTTAATAAATTCCATTACATGGTCATAATCCATACTTATGAAAAGAGATGAAAGTATGGTAAATATAAGGGATATAAGCCAGAGAGGAAGTTTCTTTGAAACAGTGGCAATACCTGATATAAGGTCACCTGAAAGCTCTATCAGGTAGTTCTGTAATTCCTCTAATATACTATTTAAGAATTCTCCTACCTGTTTGGCAAACTCAGGAGAAAACCTTCTTGCAAAATCCATAAGACCCTGATTGGCAGAAGAGAAAAACGGGTCTATTTCCTCTGCATAAATGGTTGGGAGATTTGTTCCGAATTCCTTTATTGCATTAAACAGAGCATGACCTCCAAGTCCCAGTAAAACCCCTACAAGAACATATCCTAAAATCACCGCTAAAAATGCCCAAAGCTTTCTGTCAACTCCTGTAAACCTTGTCAGTAGTTTTACCAGAGGTCTTAAAGCAAGCGCAATCAAAAAGCCAAGTAAAAATGGCATTATCCATACTATAACATATTCAAGAACCAAAAATGCCAGAAATAATACCAACGCAATGAATATAATATTCGTTATGAAATTTCTGCGCTTTTCTATTTTATTTATTTCCATATAATCACTCCGAATAAAAAGGCAAAGAAACCGGAAGCGCATGGCAACCGGTTTCCTAGCCGAATCTTACAATACTAAAGACGCCTGAACCGGCGTAATTTCGGCATCTTTCAGCTTGTCGTCTTTGCAAGGCGTCAGCCTTGCGGCATCCTCCGCACTAAAATCTGCTCAAAATTTCATCTGTTTTCAGGTCAAAGAATTTTAAGATAACAGACTTTTGTCTTTCACAAGGCAAAAGCGGAGGTAATACTTTGTGTATTGCCGAGCATTTTAACACAGTGAAGGCGAAAATCTGTATCTTAAAATCGCCTTTAGTGTTGTTAGTTTCGGCTACAGCTTCATGCTGTTATTTATCGTTATTTTTCTTCATTAATGCACGAACCTTAAGTGGCAGACCAAAGAGATTGATAAATCCTTCTGCATCCTTATGGCTGTAAAGCTCCTGACTGTCGCCAAAGCTTGCAATATCCTCGTTATAGAGGCTGTAAGGTGATTTAGCACCTGCAGGGCTAACCTGACCTTTGTATAACTTGAGTCTTACTTCACCTGTAACGGTTTCTTCCATAGAGTCTACCATAGCGGAAAGTGCCTCACGGAGCGGTGTGTACCATTTTCCGTCATAAACAAGCTCGCTGAACTTGATTGCAGCCTGACGCTTGAATGCCTGAGTATCACGGTCAAGACAGAGATATTCAAGCTCCTGAAGAGCGGCATATAAAATTGTTCCACCGGGTGTTTCGTAAACACCTCTTGACTTCATACCAACAAGACGGTCCTCTACTATATCTGCAATACCTATACCGTTCTTACCGCCGATATCGTTGAGCATTTCAACCAATGGGCGAGCTGCCATCTTTTTACCGTCTAAAGATACAGGAACACCCTTTTCAAAGCCTATTGTAACATAGGTTGGAGTATCGGGAGCTTTTTCCGGTGATACACCAAGCTTTAACAGACTGTCAAGCTGTGGCTCGTTTGCAGGGTCTTCAAGGTCCATACCCTCATGGCTGATATGCCAGATATTTCTGTCTCTTGAATATAAGTCTTTCTTTGTAACAGGAATTTCAATTCCGTGAGCCTCTGCATAGTCAACAGCATCCTCACGTGATTTAATATCCCAAATTCTCCATGGAGCAATAATCTTAAGGTGAGGAGCTAAAGCCTTAACTGTAAGCTCGAAACGAACCTGGTCGTTACCCTTACCTGTTGCACCGTGGCAGATTGCAACCGCACCCTCCTTCTCTGCAATTTCAACAAGACGTCTTGCAATAATAGGACGTGCATGAGATGTACCCAAGAGATATTTACCCTCGTAAACTGCGCCTGCTTTAAGTGTTGGGAAGATGAAATCTTCAACATATTCATCACGCAGGTCTTCTATATAGATTTTGGAGGCACCGCTCTTTATAGCTCTTTCCTCCAGACCGTCAGTCTCTTTTCCCTGACCAACATCACCGCAGACAGCGATTACCTCATAATCGTAATTTTCTATAAGCCAAGAAATTATAATAGAAGTGTCAAGTCCGCCTGAATAAGCCAGAACAACTTTTTCTTTTGCCATTGTAAATTCCTCCAATTTATGTTATACTTATTATACAGTTTCCTATTATATAATAGATTTATACTTTTTTCAAGGGAAATTACAAAAAAAACTACCAAAACTTTCATTAAAAAGGTGAGAAAAATGATTATATTGGGTATAGACCCCGGCTATGCTATTGTAGGCTACGGAGTTATTGAATATAAAAACAATAAATTCAGGGTTATTGAATACGGAGCCATAACCACAGATGCAGATATGGAGATGTTTTCAAGATTTAAATACATACATGATGAATTAAATAAAATAATAGAAATTCACAAGCCTGAATTTATGGCAATAGAACAGCTTTATTTTAACAGTAACCAGAAAACTGCCATAAATGTTGCACAGGCAAGAGGCGTTCTTGTACTGTCTGCCATGAACTATGGAGTTCAAATTTTTGAATATACTCCTCTTCAGGTAAAACAGGCGGTTGCAGGCTACGGCAGAGCCGATAAAAATCAGGTTCAGCAGATGGTTAAGCTTCTTTTGAACCTTGAAAAAGTTCCAAAACCTGACGATACAGCTGATGCATTGGCTATTGCAATCTGTCATGGCCACTCCTATAATCCAAGAAGAATTATATAAAAATAAACCAACTTATCCACACTTATTCTTGTGGATAAAATGTGGACGGGTTGTGTATAAAATTTTCCATAAATTTTAAGGTGGAAAGTGTGGATAATAATTCTGAGTTTTCAACTTTTTTTCAACATTCTCTAAACCTTATATTATTGCCAAATTTTAAACTTTTAAACATTTTCCACACCCCCAACAACAGCGACAGCAACTAGAATAATATATATTATATTATATATATAAATTTTAATAAAAAAGATTATTACAGGAGGGGTTAATTCCCCTCCATTTTTTACGGCAGGAGCAAGCCCCTGCCCTACGGATCGTTCCGAAATGGGTCAAGCGTTACGTTTATTAACGAAGTTGTTTATTCCGTAATAGATTGACTGTGCCATTTTTCTCTGCCATGCAGAGCTGTTTAAGTTAAGTGCCTCTGTGGGATTGGTAAGATAACCAAGCTCAAGCAGAGTTGCAGGCATTCTTGTTCTTCGAAGTACAGCGAAGTTTGCCTGACGGACTCCGTTATCCTTTGAACCTAAATTACTTACAACAGAATCTACAATTGACTGTGCCAGCTCATCAGCTACTGAATTTAATCTGTATACATAAGCTTCAAATCCGTTTGCCGACGGATTTAGAGAACTGTTGGTGTGGATGCTTATAAAATAATCCGCACCCCAGTTATTTGCCATGTTTGCGCGGTTACTTAAATCAGCATTTTTATTAGACAATACGTTTTCATCTTTTGTTGTTCTGTACTGCATAACCTCATATCCGTTATTTCTTAAAATTTCTGTAAGGTAATTAGCAACATTTAAATTAACTGCCTGTTCTGTAACACCATTTCCCACAGCCCCGGGGTCAAAACCTCCGTGACCCGGATCTACAAATATTTTAACTGCCATTTTTTCACCTCCCATATCATAATATGAACAGGTTTTTTTTAAGTGTTATTGTTTTTCGTTATTCATATTTAATTGGCAAGTAATGGAATTGTAATAGCAATTGTGATATAATTTTTTCACAATTCTTATACTTTATTATAAAAAAAGTATTGCATAGTAGTTTTTTTATTGGTATACTTAATTAGTTATAAAATTTTTACGGAGGAAACATCATGGAGAAAATGGTTATTCTTGGCGGTGCCAGATTAAGCGGTTCTGTTGATATAAGCGGTGCTAAAAACTCTGCTGTTGCTATTTTGGTTGCTGCTATCATGATTAAGGGTAAATGCCATATTGAAAATGTTCCTCACGTAAGTGATATTGATGACCTTATTGAAATTATAAACAACCTTGGCGGAAGAGCTGAATTTACTGACAAGGGTGTTGTGGATATTGATTGTACCAATCTTGAAAAAATGGAGGCAACTTACGACAAAGTAAGAAAAATTCGTGCTTCCTCATATCTTATGGGCGCTTTGCTTGGAAGATTTAAAAATGCAAGGGTTGCTCTTCCGGGTGGCTGTGATTTTGGTGTAAGACCTCTTGACCTTCACATGAAAGGCTTTGAGGCACTTGGAGCAGAAATAAATATTGAGCATGGTATGGTGGAGCTTTCTGCAAAGGAATTAAAAGGTGATAATATTTATCTTGATATTGTATCTGTTGGTGCAACAATAAATATTATTTTAGCCTCTGTTTTTGCCGAGGGTACAACCATTATAAATAATGCGGCAAAGGAACCGCATATTGTTGATGTTGCAAACTTTTTGAACTGTATGGGTGCTAAAATAAAAGGTGCAGGTACAGATGTTATAAGAGTTTACGGGGTTGAAGAACTTCATGGCGGAAGTTTCAGCGTTATACCCGACCAGATTGAAGCGGGAACATTTATGATTGCCGCTGCTGCAACAAAAGGTGATGTTCTGGTTAATAATATTATTCCGGAGCACATGGAATCCCTTTCTGCAAAGCTTGAAGAAATGGGTGTTGGAATTGAGGAATATGACGATGCAATCAGAGTTTATCCGAAAAATGATGAGCTTGTTTGTACAAATATAAAAACCCAGCCTCATCCCGGTTTTCCAACGGACCTTCAACCGCAGATTGCTACACTTTTAGCGGTTTCAAAGGGTACGGGAATTATTACTGAAAATGTTTGGGATAACAGATTTAAATATGTAGGTGAGCTTAGCCGAATGGGTGCAAATGTGTCTGTTGACGGAAGAGTTGCAACGATTGAGGGATGCCCTTATCTTACAGGTGCTCCTGTTTCTGCAACCGACCTTCGTGCAGGTGCGGCTCTTGTTATTGCAGGACTTGTGGCCCATGGCGTTACTGAGATTTATAACCTTAAATACATAGACAGAGGTTATGAAGACTTTACCGAGAAGCTTAAAAATCTTGGTGCACAGATTACAAGACGTTCAAATGGCGAGGCTGTTAAAGAAAAAGATATTGAGGTAGTGTAAAATTTGCAGGGGAGGGGCTTGCTCCTCCCGTTTTTATTTATTTTAGGTACGGCAGAGGGTCAAGCGTCACGCTTGTCACGGCTCTGCCGTGTAAGGAAAGGATTGAACGTCACGTTCATGAATTTATGTTCTTTAAGAAGTTCAAGCAGTGGTAATGCAATTCTTGTTTATAACCAAAAAACAAAGATATTAACAGACTGCGGAATTAGCGGAAAAATAGCAGAAAATGCATTGATTGAGGCAGGAATTTCTCCTTTGGAGATTTCTGCTTTATTAGTAACCCATGAACATATTGACCATATTAAAGGTGTTGGAATTCTTTCCAGAAGATATAATATTCCAATATTTGCAAATGAAAAGACCTGGAATGAAATGCATGGTATAATTGGAAATATAGACGATAAAAATATTAAAATTATAAAGAATTATGAAAATTTTGAGATTGGAGATATTGGGGTTAAATCCTTTGAAATTCCCCATGATGCCGCTGACCCTGTGGGTTATAGCTTCTTTTCTGATAATAAAAAGATTTCCGTTGCTACGGATATTGGGGTTTTAAAAAAATCTCTTTTCAGTGCAATTCAAAAAAGTGATATTGTACTGCTTGAATCAAATCATGATATAAATATGCTTGATATTGGAAGTTATCCTTTTCCATTAAAACAGAGAATTAAAAGTGATATTGGACATTTATCCAATGATGATGCAGGAAAAGCCGCAGAGTTTTTAGTAAGAATGGGGACAGAAAAGATTATGCTTGGTCATTTAAGTAAGGAAAATAATTATCCTCTTCTGGCTTTTAAAACTGTTGAAAATATTTTAAATAAAGCGGATATAAAAGTGGGAAAAGATGTTAAATTAAAGGTTGCAGGAAGAGATGAAATAAGTTTTATATAAAAAATTTAAATTTGGTCTTGCAATTTTTTGAAAATGTGATAAAATAACAAGGTCAATTGAATATGGAGATGTATCGAAGTGGTCATAACGAGCACGATTGGAAATCGTGTTGTCCGTAAAACCGGGCACGTGGGTTCAAATCCCACCATCTCCGCCAAATAATATAGCTGTGCTTATGCACGGCTATATTATTTTGTTGAAATATTGTTAACCCAAAAGAAGCAGCTGTAGTTGATGCTGTGAAAGAAATATGGAGGTACTATAAAAAATGAAAAGAATTTTAATAATTACGTTACTTTTTCTTTCTCTTTCGGGATGTTCGGGAAAATATGAGGGATGGAAGGAAATTGAATTACAGGATTATGGAAATATAAAAGTTCCTGAAGGATGGACATGTCATATTCAGGATAATGAGATTTATTTTGTTGATGAGGGTGTAACTGATTTTACAGAAAATAATGTACATCTTGGGGGTTATATTTATGAAGAAAGTTATATTCTGGCAACTCAAAAATTATTTGATGTAAATGCAAAACATATAGATAATGTTAAAGGAGAAGTTTATTCTAATGATACATACAGAGGGATAAATAAATATTATATAAATGGGAAATGGTGTGAAAAAGGGTATATAGAGCTTAATGTTTCTGAACGGGATATAGAAATATTTTTAATTGCCTGGGACGATACTGTATCCTATGATGATTTAGGAAAAATAGCAAAATCCTTTGATAGAAATCTACCGGAGGAAATAGGTAAATAATAGTATATAGCTGTGCTATTGCACGGCTATATTATTTTTTTGAAATTATGAGAAATCCCACCATTGTGGACGTGGAGGACGCCGTCCCCTATAAGGCAAGGGGAGCAAATCGGGAGGAGCAAGCCCCTCCCCTACACCCTGAGGCTCGGCATAAAAATATGCCGTCTCCTCTATAAAGGGACGGCATTGGATCGAACGTCACGTTCGATTTTTAACAGAAATTTTACATTTATTACATATATTATATGTTATAATATAAAAAAAGCAAAGAAAGGCAATGATATATAATATGAAAAAACTTTTATCCTTGCTTCGTGGCAAATATCTTTTAATGGCAATCCTTACTCCTCTTTTAATAGTGGGCGAGGTTGTTATGGAGGTAAGTATTCCCCGTGTTATGGCAGATGTGGTGGATACGGGTATACAAAACCACGATATTAATTATGTTTTAAAATCAGGTGGAATGATGATGCTTATGGCAATAGTTTCCCTTGCATTCGGTGCCCTGGCGGCATGGACCTCTTCTATTGCAGGTATGGGCTTTGGTAAGGAGATAAGAAAAAAACTGTTCTATAAAATTCAGGATTTCTCTTTCTCTAACGTTGATAAATTTTCGTCTTCCTCACTTATTACCCGAATGACAACAGATATAACCAATACCCAGAACTCTTTCATTATGGTTATCCGCTCGCTTGTCCGTTCGCCTATTATGCTGGTTTCTGCATCAATTATGGCTTTTTCTTTAAATAAAGAGCTGTCTATGATGTTTTTGGTGGTTGTTCCCATTTTGGGTATAGTTCTTGTGACTGTTATAGCAAAAGCTCATCCCAAGTTCAAATATATGCTTACAAGATTTGATGTACTTAATGCAAGAATTCAGGAATGCCTTATCGGAATCCGTGTTGTAAAAGCCTTTGTAAGAGGCGAGCATGAGAATGAAAACTTTGACGAGGCGGCAGGTGCAGTAAGAGATGCCCAGAAACGTGCGGAAAATATTATAATCATAAATATGCCCGCAATGCAGATGGTTATATATGTTTGTATAATTCTTGTATTGTGGTTTGGCGGCAATATGATTATAGATGGTGAAATGGGCACAGGAAATCTGGTCAGCTTTATAAGCTATGTAAACCAGATTCTTATGTCACTTATGATGGTTGCCATGTCCTTTACCATGATTGTTATTTCCAAAGCCTCTATAAATAGAATTGTTGAGGTTTTAAACGATATCCCTGATATCCCCGATAACGGAGATGATAGTTTAGAAGTAAAAGACGGCTCTATCGTATTTGATAAGGTATGCTTCAGCTATAAGGGCGACCTTTCAAGCTGTGCCCTGCGAAATATCGACCTTGAAATTAAATCAGGCGAAACCGTGGGAATTATAGGCGGAACGGGAAGTTCAAAATCCACCCTTGTTCAGCTTATTCCAAGACTTTACGATGTTACCTCGGGAAGTGTTAAGGTTGGCGGAATTGATGTCCGTGAATATAAGCAGGAAACCCTGAGAAATCAGGTTGCCATGGTTCTTCAAAAAAATGTTCTGTTTAGCGGAACTATTAAAGAAAATCTCCGCTGGGGTGATAAAGATGCCACAGACGAAGAAATTATAAACGCCTGCAAAGCTGCACAGGCACACGATTTTATTATGTCATTCCCTGAGGGTTACGAAACTGTTTTGGGTCAGGGCGGTGTTAATGTATCAGGCGGTCAGAAACAAAGACTCTGTATTGCAAGAGCCTTGCTTAAAAAGCCAAAGGTTGTAATATTAGACGACAGTACAAGTGCAGTAGACACTGCAACGGACAGTAAAATCCGTGAGGCATTCAGCAGAGAATTAAAAGACACAACCACAATTATAATTGCACAGCGCATATCCTCTGTCTGTGATGCGGATAAGATTATTGTTCTGGAAAATGGCAGAGTTAACGCAGTTGGAACTCATGAAGAGCTCCTTGAAAATAACGAAATTTATAAAGAGGTTTACCAATCTCAACAAAAGGGGGTGGAGTAGATGCCTCCAATGCCTAAAAATATGCAGTTTAAAAAACCAAAGGACACCAAAAAGACCTTTAAGAGAATTTTCGAATATTTAAGACCTTTTAAAATTCATATTATAATCGTTGCAATATTCGTAATTATCAGCTCGGGTGCAGGTGTTGCGGGAACATTCTTCTTAAAACCAATAATCGACGATTTCATCGTTCCCCTTATAGGTCAGCAAAACCCCGATTTGTCGGGATTTTTATCGGCTATTATTGCTATGGCGGTTATATATGTAGTTGGTGCATTGTGTTCGTATTTCTATAACAAGATAATGGTTACGGTTGCAGCAGATACTCTTTATAACATACGAATGGATATGTTTACACACATGCAGACACTTCCCATAAAGTATTTTGACACCCGTACCCATGGCGAGATTATGAGCCGTTATACCAACGATATCGACACCATGCGGAATATGCTGAGCCAGAGTATTCCACACCTGATTTCATCGGGAATAACGGTGGTTGGTGTGTTTGTTATGATGCTTGTTTTAAGCATTCCTCTTACTATTTTAGTAATTGTTATGCTCTTTGCCATATTCGGAGTGATAAAGCTTGTAGGCGGAAAGAGCTCTAACTTCTACAGAAAACAACAAAAGGCACTTGGCTCTGTTAACGGATACATTGAAGAGATGATTGAGGGACAGAGAGTTGTTAAGGTTTTCTGTCATGAAGAGGAAAGCAAAAAGAACTTTGACGGAATAAACGAAGAGCTTTGCAGGGCGGCAACAAATGCAAATACCTTTGCACAGATTCTTATGCCTATTATGAATAACCTTTCGTATATTCACTACGCATTAACTGCAATTGTGGGCTCGGTTCTGGTTATTCTTACAGATACTCGGGAAATGGGGATATTTGCCCTTGGACTTGGCTCTCTTATAGCGTTTTTGCAGTATACACGTTCCTTTGCCCAGCCTATAACACAGGTTTCGCAACAGTTTACTGTTATATTAAATGCCCTGGCAGGTGCAGAGCGTATATTTGCCCTCCTTGACGAAGAGCCCGAGGTTGACCAGGGTTATGTTACCTTGGTAAATGCCAGAATTGATGAAGACGGAAATATAACAGAGTCTGAAGAGCGAACAGGAAAATGGGCATGGAAACACCCACATCATGACGGAACAACAACCTATGTTCCGCTTAAAGGTAAAGTTGAATTTGAAAACGTGGAGTTTGGCTATGAAGAAAACAAGACTGTCCTAAACGGAATCAGCCTTTATGCAAAGCCCGGACAGAAGATTGCCTTTGTTGGCTCTACAGGTGCGGGAAAGACAACCATAACAAATCTTATAAACAGATTTTATGATGTTCCCGACGGGAAAATAAGATACGACGGAATAAATATCAATAAAATAAAAAAAGCAGACCTCAGACGGTCTCTGTCAATGGTTCTGCAGGATACCCATTTGTTTACGGGTACTGTAATGGAAAATATAAGATATGGTCGGCTTGATGCCACAGACGAAGAGGTTATTGCGGCGGCAAAGCTTGCCAATGCCCATTGGTTTATAACTCATCTTCCCCAGGGCTATGACACCATGCTGACAGGTGACGGGTCCAACCTGAGTCAGGGTCAAAGACAGCTTATCGCCATTGCAAGAGCGGCAGTTGCAGACCCGCCTGTGCTTATTCTTGACGAGGCAACAAGCTCTATTGATACAAGAACAGAAGCCTTGATAGAAAAAGGAATGGACAGTCTTATGGAAGGCAAAACAGTTTTTGTTATTGCCCACAGACTATCCACAGTAAGAAATTCACATGCAATTATGGTTCTTGAAAATGGTGAAATTATCGAGAGAGGAAACCATGATGAACTGATTGCAAAACAGGGTAAGTATTATCAGCTCTATACAGGTATGTTTGAGTTGTCGTAAAAATAACAATCCCTCCGAGTTTGCTTTGCAAACCCACCTCCCTTGTGTAAAGGGAGGTTTTTTTATTTGACGTTTAAAACCTCACGGAGTTTTTCTTCTACCCCATCAGCATCTTTTATTAGCTTTTCAACAAGATTTTTAATTTCTTCTTTATATGATTCATCATCGCTTAATTCACTGTCTTCTCTAAGTTTAATTAATTCGTATTTATAACTTTGTATATGGCGTATGATTGCTTCTTCTGTCAGTTTTCTATCAGTATTATACATGGTTTTATCTCCTTTAAATAAAAAAGTGCATTACCGAAGTAATGCACAAAAAACACATTACTCCCATTGTTGTCACACAAATTAATCTAATATACCCGCATAAGTTATATATAGAAAAAAGGAGTATGCGTTTTTATCGTATGATAAAAACACATAACTATACGAGTAAATATTAAAATGTGTGACAAATATAATATATCACATTAAATTTATTTTGTAAAGAAAAAACCTCCCATCAGGGAGGAATTTATTATGTGTTGATTTATGTGACTTCGGATAAACCTTTCCACCTCATCCACCGCAAGCGGTCCCACCGTCTCGGCTCTCGCCTCGGTCAGCGGTGGACGATTGCCACTGGCAATCACCGCCCCTCAAGGGGAAGGCATTAACTCCCCTACGACGTGTGTTGATTATATTTTGTAGGGGCAATTCACGAATCGCCCGTATTGGATAATGAATCCTCCCACCGCTAAAGCGGTCCCCCCTCCTTTAGGCAAGGAGGGCCAATGTCACGCTTGTCACGGCTCTGCCGTGTAAGGAGAGGATCGAACGTCACGTTCGTTAAGGAATCTTTTTCGTAGACCAGTTTCAGCGAAAAGGGTTCTTTTTCTTCGTCTAAAAGGCGGAACATAACCTTGTCCCCCTCCCAGATGTTAAGGTCAAAAACCTTTTCCTTTTCTATCCAGCACAGTTCACCCTCGTCACAGTCTTTTAACTGTCCCGAAAAATCGTTGGAGGTATAGAGAAAAATATACTCCGTTTCGGCACAGTCGCACACAAAGGTCAAAATTCCGCGGAACTTATACGAATTAAGGGTAAGCCCCGTTTCCTCGTATACTTCACGGAGCAAGCATTCCTCGGGCATCTCGCCCTGCTCAAACTTTCCGCCTATTCCTATCCATTTATCCTTATTTACATCATTCTTTTTTGAAACTCTGTGGAGCATAAGGTATTTTCCCTCTTGCTCTATATAACAAAGTGTGGTCTGTAACATAACGCACCTACTTTTTAACTCTCAAAAATGTGTCGGGCTCTACGGGCTGGTTGGTTTTTACATAAACTATGCTCTGGGGTCTGTTGGCAACCTCAATCTCAACCCCGTTTTCGTCATGCATATATTCTATGCTCTGTGTAAAGAACTTACCAACGGGGCGTAGGAATTCCACCTCTGTGCCCTTGAAAAATCTGTTCTTCTGCACAACCTCTGCAAGACCTGTTTCTATATTATAGCTCTTTACAATTCCCACCATGTCGTATTCGCGG
The DNA here is from genome assembly GCA_045542095.1 of Ructibacterium sp. Taxonomy (GTDB): domain Bacteria; phylum Bacillota; class Clostridia; order Monoglobales; family Monoglobaceae; genus Ructibacterium. The sequence continues at coordinate 29,589 of JAZQKJ010000004.1, read as the reverse complement.
ATATATGAACTGCTTGCATAATGTTGTTCTGTGCCCCCGGGCTTTCCGAAATAGAAACCTGTTGTATAATCCCTGTGGCTTACCTTTTTAAGCTCGGCAAGGTTTTCAGGGTCGAATTTATAGTTTTCGGGGTCTTCAAGGTATGCATCAATGGCTTGCCTATATGCCTTTACTACTGTTGCAACATAGAACTCTGACTTAACTCTGCCCTCGATTTTAAAGCTGGTTATTCCCGCCTCAATCAGCTTATCAACATGCTCTATCATACATAAATCCTTGGAATTATAGATAAATGTTCCACGCTCGTTTTCGAACACGGGCATGTATTCCCCCGGGCGTTGCTCTTCCATGAGATAATACTTCCATCTGCAGGGGTGGGCACAGTTACCGCTGTTCCCGTCTCTGCCTGCCATGTAGTTACTGAGCAGGCATCGTCCTGAATAGGATATACACATGGCACCGTGAACAAAGGCTTCAAGCTCTAATTCAGGCTGAACTCTATCACGGATTTCGGCAATTTCAGAAAGGGACATCTCTCTTGCAAGAACAACTCGCTTTGCCCCTAAATCGTGCCACATTCTTGCACTTTTATAGTTAACGTTGTTTGCCTGTGTACTGATATGGATTTCCAGATTGGGAGCAAGCTCTTTTGTGACCGAGAACATACCCAAGTCCGAAATGATTATTGCATCAAGACCAATATCCTTTATCTCATTTAGGTATTTTTCGTATTCGTCAATATCGCTGTTATGGGGAATTACGTTAGCGGTTAAATATACCTTTCCCCCCCGGGCGTGGGCGAACTCAACCCCCTCTTTTATCTCGTCAATGGTGAAGTTGTCTGCCGCAACACGGAGAGAAAACTCCTCGCCGCCTATATAAACTGCGTCGGCACCATAGGTAAATGCCATTTTAAGCTTGTCCAGATTCCCGGCAGGTGCCAGAAGTTCAGGTTTTTTAATCATAGCGATTCTCCTTTTATGAAAAAGGAGCCGTAAAAAAGTATAACTTTCTTACAGCACCTTAAAAATTCATTAGTTTTTATAATTTAATCCAAAATATTCGCATATTCCTTTGGCAATACCCACTGCATAGGCTTTCTGATAGTTTTTATCAGCCAGCACCTTTGCATCGGAGCTATTGTCAATGAATGCAGTTTCCAGAAGAGTTGCAGGCATATCAGTATTTCTGAGAACCGAGAATGTAGCATTCTTAACACCACGGTCGGTAAGGCCTACCTCTTCTATAACAGCCTCCTGGATATACTGGGCAAGAGCCTTGCCCTCGTCTGAACCGGTGCAGTAATATGTTTCTGTACCCGTTCCGCCCCCTGCGTTACAGTGGATTGATATAAACAGGACAGCGCCTGCCTCGTTTGCGATTGCAGCACGCTCCTTAAGGCTTGCACTAACAGACAATTCTGACACATTATCCGTGAGCTTTTCACGGGTCATAATAACGGTAAATCCGTTCTTTTCAAGTAATGGCTTTACCTTTTCTGCAATATAGAAGGTAATATCCTGCTCACGCAGGCCGTTTCCTACTGCACCTGTGTCGGTTACGCTGTAGTTGTGTCCCGCGTCAACAACTATAATATTCTTTCCGTCTTTCTTAGCGGCTGAAATCTTTGCATTTCTCTTGGCCTTTGCCTCTTTTTCGGCTTTCTCCTCAGCCTCTTTCTTGGCTTTGGCTTCCTTTTCGGCTTTGGCGTCCGCCTCTTTTTTAGCTTTTTCCTCGGCTTCTTTTTTTGCCTTTTCTTCAGCCTCTCTCTTGGCTTTCTCCTCAGCCTCTTTTTTAGCTTTGGCTTCTTTCTTGGCAGTAGCCTTTGCCTCGGCATCGGCTTTAGCCTTTATCTCTGCCTGTTGACGGGCTTTGTCATCTGCCTCCTGCTTAGCCTTTTCCTCTTTAGAGAGCTGTTTCTCCTCAGCCTTTTTGCTGATAGAGTTTATTACACTTTCAGAATCCTCGTCAGATGTGGCATCGTCCAGTTTAGCGTTTCTCTCGCTCTGTAATGCCTCTCCAACTGTGCTGCTGTCCGCCTTGCGGAGAGTAGCGTTATATACAATCTGGGCAACGAACCCACGGTTAGATGCGTTGCTTACCCTTGCAGTTGTATCCTGCAATAAATTGTACTTCTGTGCAACGTTTAAATATCCCGAATACCATTTAGGACCGATTTTTGAAAGAGTTTCGTCACCAATTCCTGATGCACATACAACCATTTTGATTGCCTGTTCATCTGTTACATAGTCGTTGGGACAGAAAGTTCCGTCAAGCATACCGCTTATATATCCATTTTCATAACAGAAGGATATGTAAGGGATTGCCCAGAACCCCGGCTCTATATCAGAGAAAGGAAGCTCCTTTGGCTGATAGTAGCTTGCACTGTAGCCGTTTGCTCTGGCAAGGATGGTACAAAACTCTGCACGGGTCATACTGTCTTTAGGAGCGAAAACACCGTCGCCGCGACCCTGAATAATTCCATGGTTACTTAATACATCAACCGCCTTGTGATATGAGGCGGTAATATTTACATCTGAAAATTCCAATCCAAATACCTGTGCCTGAATTGCAATGGTCAGTATAGCAAATATTAAAAGTGCCGCAACTGACTTTTTGCGCTTCTGCATGATATCACCTCAAAACATGTTTTTTGTACATAAAATACACGCTTATTATAGCACAGTTGGGTCAAAAAAGCAAGTAAAATAACATTTTGCCGAGCAAAATACCCTTAAAATAAGGTTTTTTTGTGCAGTATTTACAAAAACACTTCCTGAAAAATAAATTCCGAAATGTCAGGATAATTCACCTTATAGTGTATAAGCCAAAGAGCATGTACACAAAATATTGTAGTGGGAAAAAATCGTGGAAAAACCCGTTCAAAATGGCAAAAACACTGAAAACAGCGGTGATTTTTGTGCAGTTTTACCCTTGGTTTTGAGCTTTTTAACAGATATAGGGTTTTGGCATATTATAAAAAGAAAGAAAGGGTGAGAGAATGTCTAAAAGCTATTTTGTCTGTGCAAATTCCTCAGAGGGGTTTGTTAATTTCTTCCCAAGGGTGGTTTGTGATATGGAGAAAGTCTATATTATAAAAGGGGGACCCGGTACGGGAAAGTCCACCATGATGAAGAAGATAGGAGAATATTTTGAAAAAAAGTCTTATGACGTGGAGTATATAAGGTGCAGCAGCGACCCTGATTCTTTAGACGGGGTTGTTATAAAAGACCTGAAGTTTTTAATAGCAGACGGTACTGCTCCGCACGTTATTGAACCCACAGCACCCGGGGCAATAGAGGATTATGTTTGTTTAAGCGGTGCTATGGACAGCAAGGTACTTAAGGAGTATAAAAATGTTATTCTTGCGGTGAAAGAGGAAACCAAAAAGTGCTATGAGAAAATGTATGAAAGCTTAAAAGAGGGGAAAAAGGTTCATGACAGTATTGAGAAGATATATATTGAAAAGACAGACTTTCATGAGCTTGAGCATCTTATGGATATTCTGAGCGAGGAGATTTTCAGAAACTGTGAATATAGAGAAAATGGCAATATAAACCACAGGTTTTTTGGGGCTCTTACATCAGATGGCTCGGTGAACTATATTGAGGAGCTGACAGACAGCCTTAAAACCCGATATTTGATTAAAGGGAGAGCGGGTACGGGCAAGTCCACATTCTTAAAGAGCCTTATAAAAGAGGGGGAAAAGTATGGAACAGATACAGAGGTTTATCATTGCAGTTTTGACCCACAGTCTGTTGACATGGTGATATTCCCTCAATTACAGATTGGAATTTTCGACAGCACTGCCCCTCATGAGATTTTTCCATCACGGGATAGTGACATAATTCTGGATTTTTACGAAACGGCGGTAGAGATAGGGACAGACGAGCGAAACCAGGATATTATCAGGGAATTGAATGAAAAATATAATGAGCATATAAAGACCGCAAGGGAGTGCCTTAAAAAAGCACAGGAGCTCCATAAGGGATTGGAGAAGATTTATATTGGTGCCATGGATTTTAATGAGATAGACAGGATTACCGAGAAGATTATACGGAAAATAGAGGATATGTAGGGGTATTTATTTACCCCTCTCCGTCATGGTAAACCATGACACCTCTCCCCATGGGAGAGGCAAAAAGGCTCCCCTCGGGGGAGTCTTGTATTGTCAGCGAAGCTGACCTGTATTGCAATAATCACGGCTCTGCCGTGTAAGGGGAGGATCGAACGTCACGTTCGGGAGTCGCGGATTGCTTTTCTGACAGATAAGACTCTGCCGGGAGCCACGGAAAGCTCGTCTATTCCCATTTCTAAGAATTGGTCGGTAAGCCCCACATCTGCTCCAAGCTCTCCGCAGATTCCAACCCATATTCCCTCTTTGTGACCGTTGTCCACTGTCATCTTAATCATGCGGAGCAGAGCCTCGCTCTCTGCCTCCCAGAACTCGTCAAGGTCGGGGTTCTGTCTGTCGATTGCAAGGGTGTATTGGGTAAGGTCGTTGGTCCCGATACTGAAAAAGTCCACCTCTCTTGCAAGAAGATCCGAAATCATAACCGCGGCGGGGGTTTCAATCATAATCCCCTGTTGCGGAAACTGGAATGGAATTCCCTCCTCCGACAGTTCTTTACCTACCTGATGTGCCAGGGCTTTGATTCGCCTTATTTCACTTACAGAGGTGATCATGGGATACATAACCGAGATGTTCCCGAAAACGGCGGCACGGAAGATTGCCCGAAGCTGGGTTGTGAAGATTTGGGGATTGGTAAGGCAGATTCTGATTGCCCTAAGCCCCATGGCGGGGTTTTCTTCTTTTTTAAGTCCGAAGTATTCTGCCTGTTTGTCTGCCCCAATGTCCAGAGTCCTGATAATTACCTTTTTTCCTGCCATGGTTTCTGCCACGGTCTTGTATATCTCGAACTGTTCTTCCTCGGTGGGAAAATCGTTCCTTTCCAGATATATAAACTCGCTCCTGAAAAGACCTATCCCTCCTGCATCGTTTTCGCTGACAAGGGCAAGGTCCTTTATGTTGCCGATATTTGCGTAAAGCTCTATCTTCTTTCCGTTTCGGGTGATGTTCTCTTTGCCCTTTAAATCCCTTAACAGATTTTTCTTTTCCTTCTCTTTTTCCTGACGTTCCATCATCTCCGACAGAATTTCCTCGTTAGGCTCGATATAGACAGTCCCCGAAAACCCGTCTACTATGGCGAATTTCCCGTCGATTGTGTTATCAAGCGGAATATTTGTTCGAACTATTGCAGGGATATTCATGGTTCTTGCAAGAATTGCTGTGTGGGAGTTCATAGACCCCTCCACCGTCACAAAGGCAAGAATTTGAGATTTGTCAAGCTGTACGGTTTCGCTTGGAGCAAGGTCATCCGCAATTAAGATTACAGGCTCCCGGGTAAGATGAGCTTCATCTTTGTTTCCTTGTAAGATATCCAGCAACCGCTCGGATATATCCCCTACGTCGGTGGCTCTTGCCTGCATATAGCTGTTATCCATGGCGGAGAACATCTCCGAAAAATTTCTGCTTGTTACTCCAACGGCGTATTCGGCATTGACGTTCTGGGATTTTATGATATTTTCAACGGATTCAATATAGTCGTTATCATCAAGCATCATCTGATGAATTTCAAAGATGGCGGCATTTGCCTCCCCTACCTCTGCTTTTGCCTTGTCATAAATCAGGGAGAGGGCGGACTTTGCTTTTTCCCTTGCCTGATGAAATCTCTCGGTTTCTTCTATGGGGTTGTCTATATGATACCGCTTTATCTGCCCCTTTTCCTTTTTCAGTACCTTGATTTCGCCTATTGCAATTCCGTTAAAAACACTTTTGCCCTGATAGGTAAGCATGTGTACACCTCCGGATTTAAAGATTTTCTTCCAGGAACCTGCCAATAAGGTCTATTGCTTCTTCCTCATCAGGACCCTCTGCCGCAATCTCTATTTCATCTCCGCACTTTACATTAAGTCCCATTACAGAGAAAATCCCTTTTGCATCCCCGCACTTTTCATTATTTTTAAGAGTTATCTTTGACTGAAACTTCCCCGCAGCTTTAACCAGCATGCCTGCAGGTCTTGCGTGTATTCCGTCGGGGTCCTTTATTGTATATTTAAAGCTTTTCAACCCGTATCATCCTTTCAAAATTTATTCAGGATTATTTTTTCCATAATCTCCGTAACTATACTTTATTTTTCAAATTTTAAATTTGTATAAAAGATGGCACTTTTTGTCACCCCTTTTGGACTTATAATGAAATCACGAAATAAAAAAATTAATTTTTAAGGAGGAAGTTAAATGCCAAATTTAACAACACCAATGCCCCCAAAAATGACGGGGGACGTAAAAATCGACCTTGCCTCAATCAAAGCCTGGGGCACAGCCTTAATAGACGAGCTAACCTATCTGTTTAATAACTTAGGTGCGGAGAATGTGAAAGAGGCGGCATCGGTAAAAGCACAGAATATTGACACCAACACGGCTAAAATCAATAACGCCCAGATAGGAAATCTTACGGCGGACAAGCTTATAGCCGGCACGGTCAATACCAACAAGGTAAAGGTGGAGAGTGATGATAAATCAATGACTCTTTCGGGGTCGGAGCTTTCCATTAAGGAAGATGACATTGTAAGATTTCTTGCAGGGATAAACCCAAATTCGGGAAAGTTCAATATGTATCTTTGCAACCGCCACGGAATTCCAACCGTGTCCATAGACAGTAACGGTAACGCAATATTTTCGGGAAAGGTGGAGAGCTCGGCAGTTTATTCCTCGTCTTTTATCGGGACAAACAGCCTTGACTATGCAGAAATAGACGGTGGAGTTTTTGCAAAGATTGACCCTACGGGAATTAAGATGATGCAGGACAAGGGCGGTGACCGATTACAGAAGTTCGGGGTATCTGTGGCTGACGACGGCACAGCCTATCTGGTTATGGGTGCAGGAAACGGAGAGGGAAGTAAGAACATTAACGGAGTTGTGTACACCAACGGGGCTTTTAAAATAGAGAAAAACGAAAGCTATGCAAACCTCTCTCTTTCGGGGTACAAGCCTGCGGTCACATTCTGGGAGGACAGTGAGGAGCTTTGGCTAAACGGTGAAAGGGTAATGATTAACGGAGTGGATATAAATAAAAAGATTTCAGATTTGGAAGATGCAATAAGCAGATTGCAATAATAGGGAGGGAAAAATATGTTAAATCAAAATTATAAAGGAAAAATAAAGTCAGAGTTTTTTGACATGATAAATGAACAGTTTACATTATATAAGGAGCATAAGCAACAGTTTGACAGAAGAGTTATAGAAAACAACCGCTGGTTTAAATCAAGATACAGCGACGAAAACAACGGTGAGATGCCTCAGCCCACCACACCTTATCTCTTTAATGCCATTGCAAATAAGCATGCAGACGCCATGGACAACTATCCATGCCCCAACGTGTTAGAAAGAGAAGAAAAAGATGCAGAGCTTGCGGAAACTTTTACAAAAATTCTGCCGGCTCAGCTTGACCTCTGTAACTTCCGCCGTACCTACAGCCGTGGCTGGTGGTATAAGCTGAAAAACGGAGCGGTCTGCTATGGGGTGTTCTTTAACCCTGAGCTGAGAGGCGGACTTGGAGAGATAGATATCCGAAAGATTGACCTTTTAAATCTCTTTTGGGAGCCCGGTGTTACGGATATTCAGGAAAGCCGTTTTGTATTTTTGACAGGGCTTATGGAAAAAGAGGATTTAAAGCATCGGTACCCTCAGTTTGCGGACTGCTTTAACGGTGACCATGCCCATGAAATTTTAACTTATGACGATATGCAGAACACAACCAACAATGATATTAACCGCGACAAAATTCCCGTAATAGACTGTTATTACAAGAAGTATAACGGGAACAAAAAAACCGTCGAGATGATAAAATTCTGCGGGAATATTATTCTTGATGCAACAGAGGACAGAAGTGACAAGGGACTTTACGACCACGGAAAATACCCATTCGTGCTTGATGTGATGTATCCAGACGAGGACAGCCCTGTTGGGTTTGGCTTGGTGGATATTATAAAAAATCCTCAGCTTTACATTGACCGACTTGACGGACTAATCAGCAAGAACGCCATGATTGCAGGCAAGACAAGGTTTATGATTAAGGATAACGGGGGACTTAACGAATACGAACTTTGTGACCTTTCAAAAGACATAATTCATGTGGCAGGGTCTGTTGGCGACGAGAATATAAGGGAGCTTCAGGCAAAGCCTCTCCATGGGTTTATTATTCAGCACCGACAGAACAAGATAGAGGAATTAAAAGAGGTTTCGGGCAACCGTGATTTTCAGCAGGGACAGGTAAACGGCGGTGTTACTGCCTATTCGGCTATTGCCGCACTTCAGCAGGCAGGCGAGAAGCTCAGTCGTGACATGATTGCCGAAAGCTATAACTCCTTTAAGGAGATTGTATATTTCTGCATGGAGCTTATGCGACAGTTCTATGACCAGCCCCGTTCTTACAGGATTGACGGAAATAACGGGGAGAACAGATATATAAAATTCTCAAATTCCAATTGGCGGGACGATATAAAAACAAAGCCTTTGGAGCTTGATATCTCCGTAAGCGCAGAAAAGAGCAACCCTTATAACAGAGCTGCTCAGAATCAGGCATTGACAGATTTATGGAAGATGGGAGTCTTCCGCTCAGATATGGCAGATGCCGCCGCGGTTCTTATAGAAAATATGTACATAGACGGCAAGGACAAGCTCCTTGAGGGAATAAAGAAGGTATACCCCTCTCAGTCACTACGTGACAGCTCCCCCCAAGGGGAGCCTATGTAGGGGCGATTCACGAATCGCCCACATAGGGTCAAGCGTCACGCTTGTTATATTAAAACCTTTCCGTGAATTATAAGGCTGTCGGATTGACGGAGCAGCATAGGGGCATAGTCCTTGTTCATGGAAACAAGCCGTAATACTCCGTTTCGGTTTTCAAGCATCTTACAAAAGCTCTCGCCGTTATATGAGAATATACCAATTTCCCCTGAGCTGAGCTTTGCCTGTCTGTGAACAAACACAATGGTATTGTCGGAGATTAAAGGCTCCATACTGTTGCCCGAAATCCTGATTGCAAAGTCCGCCTCTTCGGGCGCTTCCATTTCGCACCATTCGGCAGAGCTGTCGTCTAAATAGTTGCCAAGCCCCGCTGTTGCGGTTTGGGTAAACAGTGGCAGTACCCGAAGAACCCTCGGCATGTGGACTTTAACTGCCGAAACGCTGTACTCATATTCCAGACAGTTTATAACTGCATCGCGGCTTCTCTTGGGAAGAGAGAGCATCTTGTTGATAAAAACAGGGTCAAGCTGTTTTACAGTCCTGCCTGTCTTTGGGTCAGGAAGAAAATACCCTGCTATATCATTTATCTGATACTTCTGACAGAGCTTTAAAAAAACCTCCACCGATGGCTCGCCCTGTCCTGTTTCCCACGCACTAAAGGTGGACTGACCAATCCCCAGCCACTCATAAATATCTCTTTGGGTAAAGCCTGCCGCCTTTCGCGCATCCTTTAATTTTTTACTTATATACTGATTAGCCATAACAAATCACCTCATTTTCAACATATTAACACATTTTTCGATATTTTGCAATACCTGAAACAAAATAATTGTTATTTTAGGTATTGACAAACGATAATATTGTTGTATAATAGTTTTTGCAACATTCAATTTGTTGTTTATGTGGATTAAATCAAAAGCGGTGATTGGTTTGGCGGAAAGGAGATTTTTCGTGACACATCCTGACATATTGAAAATGGAAAAATTCGGGGAGTTATATCCCGCCGAAGAAAATGTTGCAATGGGCAAATGTTTGTATTGCGGTGAGATGATATATAGCAGTGACCTTGAGTATACCGAGAGTATTGACGGGGTTTTCTGTGATATGGATTGTTGCCATAACTATTACGAAATACGAACTGCCAACTAAACAAAAGAGAAAGGAAGAGAACATTTATGCAGTTTAAAACAACAGACGAGGCAAGGAAATGGTTAAGAGGTATCGGCTCTTTGAAAAAGGATTTAAAGTATAAGATACAGTTTTACGAGGAATTGATAGAAGACAGCAGAAAAATGGGCGATAAGGGAAATAAGTACATAACGCATTATTTAAAACAGATTGACGAATTACAGAAACAGCTTCAGGATGTTGTTCCAACTGTTGAGAAGTTGTTTGAGGGGCTAAGCCCTGATGAAAAAATGGTGCTCACCGTTAAATATCTGCTTAACATTGGCTGGAATGCGGTGGAGCTTTACGTTTATTTCAGCAGACGGCAGGCTATCCGCCTACACGAGCAGGCTATTAAAAAACTTGTTGGGAGGAAGGTTCATGAAAGAAAAAAGCTCTGATTTAACAAAGGCAACCCAGAAGATGAGAGAGCTTTTGGATTGTGATAACGAGAGGGTTGTTCTGTCGGCGGCAAAGGAGTTGATTTCCATTGCCGAGGCAGAGCAGAAAGAGAATGACAACGGTGGAGATGTTCACCTTGAGGTCAGCATAAAAATTGTGGAGTGATAAGATGGAAAAAATAAAACTTAATCTGGAGCTTACAAAGACCCAGAAGAAATTTATAGACGCTAAAGCCGACGAGGTGTTGTTCGGCGGTGCGGCAGGTGGAGGAAAGTCCTATGGTCAATTGGTGGACAGCCTGCTTTATGCACTGAAGTACCCCAAAAGCAGACAGCTCATTTTGCGAAGGACCTTTCCCGAGCTTGAGCATTCCATCATATTTACCTCACTTCAGTTTTTTCCAAAGTCGGCGGCAAGGTATAAAAGTGCCTCTCATACCTGGGAGTTTTTAAACGGGTCGTTAATTGAGTTTGGCTACTGTGCTGCAGAAACCGATGTCTTAAGATATCAGGGTGCGGAATATGATGTGGTAAGATTTGACGAGCTGACCCACTTTACCGAGGGGCAATACACCTATCTTTTATCCAGAATTCGTGGTGTTAACCCCTACCCAAAACAGATAAAATCCAGCACAAACCCCGGGGGTATAGGACATTCCTGGGTAAAGCGGAGATTTATAGAGGGGTTTACCCCTGAAGAAGTGCACAAAGATTCGGAAACGGGGTTCAGCAGAGTATTTATTCCGTCATTTGTTCAGGACAACGTGTTTTTAATGAATGCGGACAAGGACTATGTGGTAAGACTCAATCAGCTACCCGAGGCAGAGAAGAAAGCTCTTCTCTACGGACAATGGGATATCTTTGACGGACAGGTCTTTACCGAGTGGCAGAATTCACCAAGGGGATATAAGACAAGGCGGTGGAGCCATGTAATTGAGCCCTTTGAGATACCCAGGTCATGGCGGAGATTTCGCGCCTTTGACTTTGGCTATTCAAAGCCCTTTGCGGTAGCCTGGTTCGCAGTTGACCATGACGGCAGGGCATACAACTATCGGGAGCTTTACGGCTGTACAGGAACTCCTGATACGGGGGTGCGGTGGACAGCAAGTAAGATTGCCGAGGCTATTTTAGAGGCAGAGGCAGAAGACCTGTCCGACTATCCCATAACAGGTTATGCCGACCCTGCAATCTGGAACAGTACAGGCTCTGAGGAGGGGAGTATTGCCGAGATGATGGAGAGGGCAGGGGTGTATTTCGAAAAGGGAAAGAATAACCGTCTTGCAGGAAAGATGCAGGTACATTACAGGCTTGCCTTTGACAAGGAGGGTCTGCCTATGCTATATGTTTTTGAAAATTGCAGGAACATGATTCGCACCCTGCCACAGCTGAGATATGACTCAGTTCAGCCCGAGGACGTGGATACCAGACAGGAAGACCACCTGTATGATGCCCTGAAGTATTTTCTTATGAGCGACCCTGTACCCCCGAAGCAGTCGGAAAAGCCTGTGGAAAGAGTATATAATCCTCTTGCCCAGGACAACATAACCAATTATAACAGGTTTGTTATTTAACAAGGCTGAGCCTTGACAAGCGTGACGCTTGACCCTCTCCTTACACGGCAGAGCCGTGATTATTGCATTATAGGTCAGCTCCGCTGACATTGTAGGTGACGACACCGCCCCCCTTGCCTAAAGGGGGAAAGAAATCCGCAAGGATTTCAGGGGGGATTCATCCGACATCCCGCAAGCGTGACGCTTGACCCAATGCGGGCGATTCGTGAATCGCCCCTACATGGTAGGGGACGGAATGCCTTCCCCTTGAGGGCGGTGATTGCCGGTGGCAATCGTCCACCGCTGACCGAGGCGAGAGCCGAGACAGGAGGACCGCTTGCGGTGGATGAGGTGGAATGACTTTGCTCGTCCCGCATACCCAAAAATTCTTGATTATTTCAAAAATATATGGTAGAATACCTTAAAAAAGAAGTTTGAGGTATGATTATGCGGATAATTGGCATTGATTTTGGTGACAGCCGTACAGGATACGCGGTTTCCGACCCTTTGGGCTTTGGTGTCACATCTCTTCCGCCCTGCAAGGAAAAGGGAATGAAGAAGGTTCTTCAGCACACGGCGGGGCTTTTAAAGGAATACGATACCAAAAAAATTGTTCTTGGGTTCCCCAAAAACATGAATGGCACAATCGGACCACGTGGGGAAAAGACCAAAGCTTTTAAAGAGATGCTGGAAACAGAGCTTGGGGCAGAGGTTATCCTATGGGACGAGAGGCTGACCACAGTTTCTGCCCATGCGTTGATGAACGAAACCAACGTAAGAGGTCAGAAACGGAAAAAAAGTGTGGACAGCGTTTCTGCCGCATTTATTCTGCAGTCGTATCTTGACAGTATTTAGTTGGAGGAATAACAATGAGTGAAGAATTATACGAAAATCCACATCTGGTAGATTTAATTGACGAAGACGGCAACACCGTTACCTTTGAACATCTTGACACCGTTCAGTATAAGGGTAAGGATTATATCGTTTGCATCCCTTATGACGATGATGAAGAGGTGGTAACAGAGGTTGTTATCTTTATGGTAAACAAGGACAAGGAAGAAGACTGCCTTGAACAGCTGGAAGACGAAGAAATTATGGGTGCTGTGTATGACCTGTTCAGGGAACGCAATGCCGACATGTTCGACTTTGAAGATTAAAAAAATATCCATAATAAACAAACCTCGCCACTCGCAGTACCTTTGTACAGCTGAGAAGGGCATAAAAAAGGGCGATTGCTTTTGCAGTCGCCCTCGTTTTTTTATTATGTAGGAAATTACGCAGTAATTGACGTAATAACAAGAAAGTGTTCATTAGTCCCCCAAGATTGGGGGCAGGGGGTTGATGTGATTGTTAAAACACTTTTTTATTGAATACTGAACAGTAAATCTCCATAGGTTGGGAATGGCCATACATCTTTTGGGGTGTAGGTTTCCATTTTGTCGGAGATTGTACGGATTTCTTCCATTTTAGTAAGAACCGTGTCCTTATAACATTCTGCCTGAGCCAGCTTATCGGAAACAGATTTTGCATAAATGATATTTTGTTCAAGAATTTCTGCCTCTTCATACATGGAAGATGTAAGCTTTGACAGTTTTTCGATAAGGTCTTCCTCCATCTTGCAGTAAGCATAGGGGCAAGCCTGTTTCTTGGCAACAACCGTATCGCTTAAGGTCTTTATATAATCTGTAACTGCTGGGAGAATATCTCTGCGAATCATCTCCAGCATGGTAAGAGCCTCGATATTAATAACCTTACTGTAGTTGTCAAGGTTGATTTCGTATCTGGAATGAGCCTCACTCCTTGTAAGAATGTGGTGGCTCTCGAAAAGTTTAAGGTTCTTTTCGGCAATGAATGCAGTAAGTGCCTCAGGGGTACTTTTGTTGTTGATAAGACCTCTTCTCTCTGCCTCTTTAACCCATTCCTCTGAATAGTTGTTTCCGTTAAATATAATTCTCTTATGCTTGCGAATAGTCTTAATCATAAGTTCTTTAAGAGCGGTTTCGAAGTCTTTATCGCTGTTTTCAAGCTCATCTGCAAATTGGCGGAGTGCCTCTGCAACAGATGTGTTTAAAACAAAGTTGGGACCTGAAACTGACAGGCTTGAACCTGGCATACGGAACTCGAACTTATTACCCGTAAAGGCAAAGGGTGAAGTTCTGTTGCGGTCGGTTGTGTCCTTGGTGAAGTTTGGTAGAGCATCAACACCGCCTGTTTCCATTATAACTTTTTCGGGGTCGTGATAATCGCTGTCTGCCTCAATAGAGTTAAGCACCGCGGTAAGCTCATCACCTAAAAAGATTGAAACAATGGCAGGGGGAGCCTCGTCTGCTCCTAAACGGTGGTCGTTTCCTGCGGTGGCAACGGACATACGCAGTAAATCCTGATATTCGTCAACTGCCTTGAGTATTGCACAGAGGAACAATAGGAACTTCTTGTTCTCGTGGGGCTTTTTACCTGGCTTTAAGAGATTTTCTCCCGTATCGGTGCACATAGCCCAGTTGTCATGCTTACCGCTTCCGTTTACTCCTGCAAATGGCTTTTCGTGGAGCAGGCATTTCATGGAATGCTTTTCTGCAATTCTCTTCATAAGCTCCATGGTAAGCTGATTGTGGTCGGTTGCGATATTTCCTGCACAGAATATGGGGGCAAGCTCGTGCTGGGCAGGAGCCGCCTCGTTGTGCTTGGTCTTTGCTAATATGCCAAGCTTCCACAGCTCTTCGTCAAGGTCACGCATGTAAGCAGAAACCCGAGCCTTTACCACGCCGAAATAGTGGTCGTCAAGCTCCTGACCCTTTGGGGGCATTGCTCCGAAAAGGGTTCTGCCTGTATATGTAATGTCACGGCGTTTTGCCGCAACCTTTCTGTCAATAAGGAAGTATTCCTGCTCGGGTCCCACTGTGGTGGAAACACGTTTTGTGGTTGTGTCACCAAACAGGCGGAGTATACGGAGTGCCTGTGTGTTCAAGGTTTCCAATGACCGCATAAGAGGGGTCTTCTTGTCAAGAGCATCCCCTGTATATGAGCAGAATATGGTGGGAATACATAAAATCCCGTCTTTGATAAATGCGTTTACTGTAGGGTCCCAGGCAGTATAGCCTCTCGCCTCAAAGGTGGAACGGAGTCCTCCCGATGGAAAGCTGGATGCGTCAGGCTCGCTCTTTATAAGCTCCTTACCCGAGAATTCCATAATAATTCCGTCAGGTCCGTCAGGGGCAATAAAGCTGTCATGCTTTTCGGCGGTAACACCTGTCATTGGCTGGAACCAATGGGCAAAGTGAGTGACACCCTTTTCCATAGCCCAGTCCTTCATGGCGTTTGCCATAATATCTGCGGACTCACGGCTCAGGGGCGTGCCCTCTTCTTTTGTCTTTTTAACTTGCTTAAAAACATCCTTTGGCAGACGTTCTTCCATGACTTTACTGTTAAAGACCATAGAGCCGAAAATATCTTCAATATGGGACATTAAACACACGCTCCTTATAAGAGTTATTATCCTGTCTATTATAAAGCCGCAAATAACTTTTGTCAAGTTTTGACTGTGGTCAAAATTTTGTAAATTTAGGTTTACTTTTTAAAAGTTATCATATATAATAATATAGGACAAAGGGGGACTTGATATGAAAATTAAAAGACTATTGACATTAGCTGCTGCTCTTATGCTTGTATTGAATGTTAATGCAGCTTTTGCATCCAATGATTTCACCATTCCGGAGGCTGCCAAAAAACCTGCGGAAACTATCGAGGAAACGGATAAAACAATCCCCGAAGAAGTAACTGAAACAAATAAGGATGATAATAACTTTGTTATTCCATCAACAAAATCAGATACAGAGGAAAAACCCAAAGAGGAAACTCCTGATGAAGAGTATATGCAAAAGCTCACCCTTGCCTTTATGGACGGGATTAAAGAGGTGTTCCCCGATAACCCCACCGCGAGATTTGAGGCGGTTATGGTTGGAGTGCCTGAGGAGCGGATTGGTTCGGCACAATGGTTTATAAACGGAGAGCCACATGTGGACTATTACAGCTCCTGGTTCAGGATTTTCAACGGAAGACGGACAGAGTTCGAGATTACATTTCCCTTTGACCGAAACACACAAAGCTCTCAGGTGACAATCGGTTTTGAACTTCATTTAAACGGGGTTGTAAGAAAAATCGAAAAGGTTGTTAAGCTTACCAACTACGGCACAGAATACTATGATGCAAGAGTTCTGAACATGGTAAAGCCTGTGGAGATTGAGGCTACCTTAAGAAACTGGACCTATACATACACAAATAAATTCTTGAGCACAACCAACGGCGGCCTTAATAAGGGCACAAAGGTAATATACATGGACCACTACGGAACGACAAGTGCAAACATCTGGATTCCCGAGGAAAACCGCGGTTGCTGGGTGCCGTACGGTGCCTTGAGTATATCCTCTAAAAACTATACCGTGTCGGGTGATTTTAGTGACGAGGATAAGGAAACCTTTGTAAATGCCAAGGGGTATGAGAGCCCCACCGAATATCTTATATGGGTAAACCTTGAACGCCAAAGGGTAAATCTCTTTAAAGGCGCAAAGGGAAACTGGGATTTAATAAGAGTTTCCACCTGTGCGTCAGGGGCAAACACCACTCCTACCCCAACAGGGGTAATGAGCTATTGCGGTTACAGTAACGGGTGGTTCCACGGTACATATTATGTAAAGCCTGTTATGTATCTTAATCTGGAAAGAGGAATTGCTCTTCATTCCATATTATATAACCCCAACGGAACTGTTCAGGACGGAACACAGGGCAGAGCTGTATCCCATGGATGTGTGCGAATGCCGGGCGACCAGATACGCTGGTTTGCAGACAACGTACCCATGTACACCACAGTCGTAGTATTTTAAACAAGGCTCAGCCTTGACCCAATGCCGTCCCTATATAGAGGAGACGGCATATTTTTATGCCGAGCCACAAGCGTGACGCTTGACCCAATGCCGTCCCTTTATGGAGGAGACGGCATATATTTTCGCCGAGCCACAAGCGTTTACGACGTCCTAAACACCCAATAAAAAAACCCCCAAACGGGGGTTTTTCTTATCTCATTTCATATTTTATAATCTTTTCATATACGTTTACATATTCTTCAAATAAATCCTGACCGCGCTCATTAAGCATAAGGGTTAGTTCTTTTGAGATTTCTGCAGCACGATAAACTGCCTCATGATACTCTTTCTCCGTCATCAGCATTATCCTCCTTATTAAATTTTTTGTGAAATTAAAAAATGCGCGGCCACGCAATGAGCCACGCATGAAAAACACGTAGCTTCTAATTTTTCTACCACAAAAAATTCTACTCAGAGCATAATTACACCCAAAGTATGCGAAGTACGTATTTTTACCAAAGGTAAAAACTCTCCAGGTATAATTACAACTATAGAATTTTTTGTGGTGGTTACAATATAACATAAAAAAATTAATTTTGCAATACCAAATTGTAAAATTATGTAAATTCTTATCGCCTTTATTCGACGAATATTTTAAAATAGGCGTGATGAACGTGACGTTTAATCCAATGTCCCCTCTCCGTCACGCTTTCGCGTGCCACCGTCTCGGCTCTCACCTCGGTCAGCGGTGGACGATTGCCACTGGCAATCACCGCCCCCACGTGAGAGGCAAATAGGCTCCCCTTGGGGGGGAGCTGTCACGTAGTGACTGAGAGGAGTAATAAAAGAATACAAAAAATAAAACCCCCGATTTTGAGATAATCTCATTTTCGGGGGATTTTTTAATGGTGATGATGGTGATGGTGTGAGCTGTGAGGGGCTTCCTCTATATGACAATGTTTAGAGTGACAATTTTCGTCGGGGAGCTCCAGCTCAAGAGTTGAATGGGATATCCCGTGCTCTTTCAGCTCTTCCTTTACCTCTTCCTTGATTTTATGGCTGTCCATTTCGGTAACAATATGCATGGTTGCATAGTTGGTGTTGCCGTCTGTGCTCCATACATGGATATGATGAACGTCTAAAACCCCGTCTATGCTCAGGATGTGGGTTTTTATTTCGTCTATTTCAATGCCGTGGGGGATTTTCTCCAAAAATAAATCAAGGGCTTCCTTTAGGTTTTTCACCGCGTTTATAAGGATAAACAGGGCTACACCTATTGACATAACAGGGTCAATAACCGATATATCCGTAAAGCGCATTATTATAGCGCCAAGGAGTACCACAACCCAGCCCAGCACGTCCTCTAACATATGAAGATTTACTGCCTTTTGGTTCATGGAATGACCGTCTTTTGTGAACCATGCGGCACAGAGATTAACCCCTGTTCCTATAAGGGCAAATAAAATCATTCCGTTATAGTTGATTTCCACGGGGTTAAAAATTCTCTCAATACTGTTAAAGATAACTGCTGCCGAGCCTATAAAGAGAATAAGCGTGATTATTATACTGCCCATGACAGAATAACGGGAATATCCAAAGGTGTATACCTCGTCAGGTTGTTTTTTGCTCTTTTTTTCAAGAAAAAATGCAACGCCTATGCTTGCCGCATCGCCTATATCGTGAATTGCATCGGAGATAATAGCAACACTTCCCGTAACTGTTCCCCCAATAAATTCAAATATGGAAAATGCAAGGTTTAAAATAAAAGCAATTAAAATATTTTTTTCAGTTTTCATTCAGGACACTCCTTATATATAAAAAATCCCACGACTGTAATAGTTGTGGGATTTTGATAATGCAATAATTATCTCTTACTAAACTGTGGTGCACGACGAGCAGCCTTCAAGCCGTACTTCTTTCTTTCCTTCATTCTTGGGTCACGTGTGAGGTAGCCTGCTGCCTTTAAGGTAGCTCTGTACTCTTCGTCAACCTCAAGAAGAGCTCTTGAAATACCGTGACGGATTGCACCTGCCTGACCTGTGAAGCCGCCGCCTGATACGTTAACCAGAACGTCAAACTTACCGGTTGTGCCTGTGAGTTCCAGCGGCTGTCTAACAACAACCTTAAGAGTTTCAAGACCAAAATATGCGTCAATATCTCTGCCATTTACAGTGATTGCACCGCTGCCGGGTACAAGTCTTACTCTGGCAACAGATTTCTTTCTTCTTCCTGTTCCGTAATATTGTACGTTTGCCATTTAAACTCAGTCTCCTTCCTTAGTTCTGTTCCCAGGCAATAGGAGCCTGAGCCTGATGATTGTGTTCCGCGTCCTTATAAATACGAAGCTTCTTGAGAGCCTGTCTTCCAAGAGTGTTGTGAGGAATCATACCTGCAATAGCAAGCTCCATAGCTTTCTCGGGACGGGTTGCCATCAGTTCCTTGTAGGAAACTTCCTTCAAGTGACCGATATAACCTGTGTGTCTGTACCACTTCTTCTGGAGAAGTTTGTTTCCGGTTAATACTGCATCTTTTGCATTGATTATGATAACATACTCACCGCAGTCTACACCGGGGGTATATTCAGGACGATGCTTACCTCTGAGGATTGTTGCAGCCTGTGCAGCAACACGACCGAGGGGTTTGCCGGCAGCGTCAATGATATACCATTTCTTTTCAATTTCATTAGCTTTCGCCATGTAAGTTGACATGATAATGCCTACCTCCTTTAAAAATTTCATCCGTTGATGATGCGTCGGTAAGGCATTTGTTTTTAGCACCGCCAAGATGCCCAGCACCGATAAAGTGCGAAAAACAAACGCCTCATTTTTGGACGCTCGATTATTATAATACGGTTTTTGCCATTTGTCAAGCACTTTTTTTAAAATTTTAAGTTATCAATACACAATCTCTGTTTTTCTCGTTTTTTCTCTCTTATACTCTCGTATGCTCCTGTACGATTTTCATTTTTGTGCAGTTTAACAACACGTTTTAGCTATATATTTGATACTGATTTTGTTAATTTTCTCTGTTTTTTGGCATAAAAGCTCACGCGTAAAAATTTTTCTTAAAAAAGTATTGACAAGCCCGAGGTTTTGTGATATCATGTTCAAGTCGCTGTGAGGCGGAACAATTTAATATGGTATATGGAGGGGTTCCCGAGTGGCCAAAGGGGGCAGACTGTAAATCTGTTGCTTCTTGCTTCGGTGGTTCGAATCCACCTCCCTCCACCAAAAATCCGTACACGAAGGTGTGCGGATTTTTACTTATTACCTATTCACTCTTCACTATTCCCTCAATAATAACTATACAAATCTGTTTTTTTATGATACAATCATGAATATACTTATAAGGATTAAATTGAAAGGCAGGAATATATAATGAAAGTATTGCTTATTAACGGAAGTCCCAAAGAGAAAGGCTGTACATACACCGCTCTTACCGTTGTTGCGGAGGCTTTAAAAGAAAATGGCATAGAAACCGAGATTTTTCACGTGGGAAAAGAGCCAATCAGAGGCTGTGTGGGCTGTGCAACCTGTGCCAAGACAGGCAGCGGAAAATGTGTGTTTGATGACGACGTTGTAAACACCGTTATAGAAAAGGTTGCAGAGGCAGACGGTCTTGTTGTGGGAAGTCCTGTACACTATGCGGCGGCATCGGGGGCTATAACCTCGCTTATGGACAGAGTATGCTATGCAGGTGGCGGCAAATTTACGTTTAAGCCTGCGGCGTCTGTTGCAAGCTGCCGCAGAGGGGGCGCAAGTGCTACCTTTGACCAGCTTAATAAATACTTTACCATATTGAATATGCCTATTGTGTCATCAAGCTATTGGAATATGGTTCACGGCAGTGTGGCAGAGGACGTTTTAAAAGACGAAGAGGGCGTACAGACCATGCGTCAGCTGGGAAACAACATGGCATGGATGCTGAAACTTATAGAAAACGGCGAAAAAAATGGTATTAACCGCCCTGTTGTTGAGCCGAAAATAAAAACAAATTACATTCGTTAAAGGAAAAAACTATGTGGGACTTGATTTATACTATTGACCAGTATTTTCTTGAAGTTATTGGTCAGCTTAAAAATCCCGTGCTTGATTTTTTAATGCCTCTTTTGACTTCCCTGGGCAACGGGGGTATTTTGTGGATACTTATTTCCATAGGGTTATTATGTTTTAAGACCACCCGAAAATGCGGATTTGCTCTGGCAATCGCCCTGACCCTTGTGCTTATCTTCGGAAATCTTATATTAAAACCTTTGACTGCACGGCCAAGACCATTTATGGTTGATGAAACAATAAATCTGCTAATTGCTCCGCCAACAGATTTTTCATTCCCGTCGGGGCACACCTATTCAGCGGTTGCGTGTGCTTATGTAATATACCATTACTGCAAAAAATGGGGAATTGCCACGTGGTGCCTTGCAATTGTTATTGCTTTTTCAAGGATGTATCTTATGGTGCATTACTTCATAGATATTATTGGGGGAATTGCTTTGGGGGTACTTTGCGGATACATGGCGATAAAACTCACAGAACTTTTGTATAAAAGGAGCAGGTCATGATTAATATAACGGTTATCGCTGTGGGGAAGCTTAAAGAAAAGTTTTTTACACAGGCTATAGAAGAATATTCAAAACGTCTTTCCCGATATTGCAAGCTGGAGATAATTGAGCTTAAAGACGAGCCAACCCCCGACAATCCAACAGAGCGGGAAAAAGAGCTTGTTCTTGAAAAAGAGGGACAGAAGATACTTGAGAAAATTCCAGCCTCTGCTTATGTTACCGCCCTTTGCATAGAGGGGAAACAGATGTCATCAGAGGAGCTTTCGGAAAATATCTCTTCTCTTGCCTCTATGGGAGAGAGCCATCTTGTGTTTATAATCGGCGGTTCTATGGGACTTTACCATAAGGTAAAGGAGCGTGCCAACCACAAGCTAAGCTTTTCAAAGATGACCTTTCCCCATCAGCTTATGCGGGTAATTCTTCTTGAACAGATTTACAGAGCTTTCACCATTTCGGTTGGAGCAAAATACCACAAGTAGATTTAAGCCAAAACCATTTTGCAGGTTTTGGCTTTTTTTATTTGGAAGTGTAAAATATTTTCTAAACCCCTGTAATTATGGGGTTTTTTGAAATAAAAAGGCGATGAAAATCTTTTGCATTTTTTTATCTCTATGCTATAATTTAATTAGAATTTACATATTTTACCATTTTAAAGGGGAGAGATAAATGCTGATAGAGAGAAAAAAAGATATAGTAAGAGAGATTAAAAGGGACGAGAGCAGGCTCAGTTATGAAGTAAAGGAAATGAGCAGAAATTTTACAAGATGCGGAGAAACGAAGACCATTCCCATAAAGAATATTGCACCTAATCCCCATCAGCCAAGAAAGGAATTTGACAAGGGTGCTCTTCAGGATTTAGCCATATCCATTATGGAGTACGGGCTTATGCAACCTATTACCGTAAGGCAGACAGGACCATTTGATTATGAACTGATTGCAGGGGAGAGAAGACTTACTGCTTGTAAAAATCTGGGCATGGCGTACATTCCTGCTATTGTTATGACCGTGTCTGTTACTGACAGCGCGGTACTTGCCTTGGTGGAGAATATTCAAAGGGAGAACCTTAATTTTATAGAAGAGGCAGAGGCTTTTTCTGCACTTATTCAGGAGCATGGTTTGACACAGGAACAGCTTGCGGACAAGCTGGGAAAGAGTCAGTCGGCTATTGCCAACAAGCTTCGGATATTGCGACTTCCACAAAAAATCAGGGATATAATTACCGAGAACGGACTTACTGAAAGGCACGCAAGGGCATTGCTCCGTTTGCCTGATGACAGAATGAAGTTAAAGGCGGTAAATATTATAGTGGAGCGGGGGTTTAACGTAACCAAATCGGAGGAGCTTATAGAAAAGCTACTTAAGGCACCTGTAAAGGAAAAGGCGGAAATCCGTACAGATAACAGGGTGTTCAGGGATGTACGAATTTTTGCCAATACCATTCGTCAGGCGGTTGAGCTTATGAGGAAGTCGGGGATTGATGCAAGGACCAACAAGACCGAAAAGGATGATATTATCGAATATACCATAACCATCCCCAAACAACAAGCGTGACGAACGTGACGTTCGATCCAAAACGGAACGAGCAAGCCCGTTCCCTACAACGTAATCAATACGCCCCGTAGGGGACGACACCGCCCCCCTTGCCTAAAGGGGGGAAGAAAGCCGCAAGGATTTCAGGAGGGATTCATCCGACGTCCCGCAAGCGTGACGCT
The DNA here is from genome assembly GCA_045542095.1 of Ructibacterium sp. Taxonomy (GTDB): domain Bacteria; phylum Bacillota; class Clostridia; order Monoglobales; family Monoglobaceae; genus Ructibacterium. The sequence continues at coordinate 6,533 of JAZQKJ010000004.1, read as the reverse complement.
TGACCCTATGTGGGCGATTCGTGAATCGCACCTACAGGGTTTGTTCATTCTGAATCTTTTTTACGCTTATAATATAAAAACCCCCGAAAATCGGGGGTTTTTATATTATTATTCGTTTATGAAAACAACCTTATATTCAACAGTATCGCCTGTTGTGCTGACTACAGTTTCTACTAAAAGCTCTACGTTTGCATCGCCTGTAATATCAGTTACAGGAATTTCGAAAACTCCGTTTTCGTCTGCAGTATAGCTTAATTCCGCATTCTTAAGAGTTGTAATTTCCTGTGTTGCATCTGTTGCAGTGATTTTGATATATACATACTCACTGTCAGAAAGAGCTGATGCATCAACATTGAAGTTAAGCTCCTCCGCTGTTACTTCATCAACAAACTCACTGTCTGTTGCTGATGCAAACACTTTAATCTCTGTTGAGGAATGTCCAATAAGGACAGCTTTTTCTTCACCCTCGCCAATCTTAATTGTAAGTGTTGTTGCAGGTGTTGTAACAGTAACTGTATCTGTTGTTTCGTCTACTGGAGTTCCGCCTGTAATTACAACGGTTTCGTTGCGGACATCCTTTGGTAAAACCTGAACGGTAAGTTCTTCTTCTGCCTGAAGAGCGATGAATTCAATCTCTGACAGAGAATATACTGTTGTTTCTTCTGTGAGAGAAGAAGTTGCAAAAACAAATGCGTCATAAGTGTTCTCACTTAAGGGTCCAAGTGTTTCATCTGTGTAGTAAGGCTCGAAGATGTAAACGCTTTCACATCTAATTTCTGCTCCGCCGTCAAAGTAGTTATGTGCATAGTTTGGAACAATATCTTCTGTTGACTCTGTTTTAATATCAACTTCGTTTTCAATGAATTTATTGTTTGTAACTGTTTCCAGACCATTGCTCTTAATTGCATACGTATATTCTGTAAAGGTGTTATCTGTAATAGAAATATTTTCTCCCATACCAAATACGTTGATTGCATTACCAACAAGAGCGGTGTTTTTGAATTCGCAGTTTTTAATGGTAACTGTTGCATTATCCTCGATTACAACAACATCTGTGAAGCTACCCACAACTATAACGCCTGAAAGGGTAACTGCGGTTGCGCCTGCAGTCATTATAAGTGCATCACAGGACTCGCTGTTTGCAGTTTTGAAGTTCAAGCCATCAAGTGTAACTGTTGCCTCGGAAGCAACTGTTAAAGGCTCTTTAACTACAATCTTCTTGTTAACGCCCTCTGCCTTGTAGGTCTTTCCGTCTGCAAGTGCAAAGGTATCTGTTATAACAATATCTGTGACATCTTCATTTTTAAGAGCGTTTTCAAATTCTTCCTCTGTGTCAACGTTCTTTGTAATGGTCTTGTCTTCTTCAAGCTCAAGGTCTTCGATGTTAACCGAAATTGAAACGCTCTTGTAATCCTCGTTGTACTCGTCATCAAAGTCTATATTAAAGGTAATCAGGGTTTCAAGGTCGTCTTCAGTAATATAGAAAACTCTTGTATATGTCAGGTTATCATCATCAAAATCATCGTAAACTTCTTTGGTATTGCTTGCGCCGAATCTTGAAATTAACTGAACCTTTTCGGGATATTCCAAATCCTCGGGAAGTGTATAGCTGAGCGCTAAGAAGTTACCCTCTTCAATATCCTCGTCATCCTCACTGTTGCCCGGGAAGTCAGTATACTCTTTTACATATTTAAGAGTACCTGATACCAGATAAAGCTCGTCATCATCCTCGTCAATATCCATTTCCATATCGTCGTCCATAAGCTCGTCAGCGTCTTTACCATATCCGCAGAGGTCAGAACCCACTGCAAAGTCAAGACCCTCTGATGCTACGCCTTCGCCGCCGTCCCAGCCTGCATAAAGAGTTTTTGTAGCTGTAACATAATCGGTGGTATCTACCTTTTTGTTCTTGCTGAGCTTGTCTGCACCCTCTGAAGTTGTGTACCATCCTGCAAATTCGTAGCCTGCACGTTCTGGGTCATCAGGTAACTTTGTGCGGTACTTCTGTCCCTCTTTGTAGGTTACGCGGACAGATTCCTTACCTTCTTCAAACTCACCGCCGTTAGCCTTAAAGGTAATCTTGAAGGATTTAGAAGTGTTACTGCTTGAACCGCCGGATGAACCGCCGGAAGAGCCGCCTCTGCCGCCACCTGTTGAAACAGAGCCTGTGGGTCTGCCGGTTGATGTTGATGTTGAAGTTGAAGAGTTGCCTGATGATGCATTTATCTTAGCGGTTTCTGCGTACTTAATATTAGCACTTGAACTGTCAACACTTGCAGAAGATGCAATGTTGTAAAGACAACCGTTTATAACCGCTCCGCCGCCGAAGAAAATCTTTCCTGTTGCCTTTGGCGAAATAACCGCTCCCCCAAGAGTGATATCGTCAAACTGACCGGCTCCTTTTATAACTGCAACCTTGTCATCAAAGTCGCCGCTGTAAGCTGTCTGGCTTCCGTCAGCATAGATACCAACTATGTTATTGAGAATTGTAGCAGTTTCTGCACGGGTGATTGGGTCTGCAGCGCGGAAGTTTCCGTCACTGCCCTGTATGTAACCGCGCTCTGCCATGAATGCGACTGCCGACTCTGCCCAGCTTCCGATAGAGTCGCGGTCTGCAAACTGGTCGAGGACAGAAAGGTCTGCATCCTCTGTCTTAAAACCAAGAGCTCTTGAAATCATAACAGCAGTTTCCTGTCTTGAAATGTTGTTCTTTGGCTTGATAGTTCCGTCTTCATATCCTGTCATAACCCCTGCCGCATATAATCTGGAGATAGGATATGCAAACCAGTCACTTACCGCAACGTCGGAAAACACCTTGTTGCTCTGTGTAACATAACCTATAAGATTATCAAGAACAGTAGCAGTTTCTGCACGGGTGATAGAATCGTTAGGACGGAAATTGCCCTGGTCATCACCGTTAATCACCCCATATCCGCTTAAAACGTCAACTGCATCCTTTGCCCAATGAGTTTCAGTATCAGGGAAAACCTTTGCAAATGCAGGTGTAACCGCTGTACCCAATACCATGATACCTGCAACTACACCGGAAAGAAATTTTTTGAACTTCATAAAATCAACCTCTTTTCCATAAATTTCTCGTGTTTGTTAATTATTATTTGTATAAAGTATAACATAGTGGTTTTCCTTTGTCAAAGGAATATATATCCGAGAAACGCCGTTTTTATGGGCTTTTGTAAAGATGTACTTTACTATTTTGTAATAGAAATATTACAGAAATATTACGACGAAAAAAAGTAGTTATAAAACACCGCTCCCATCCAGAAAAGGCCTGCTATGCCGAAAAAGTTATAGAGGTATGCAACAAGGTGGGAAAACTTAATCAATGCAAAGGGAATGGCAGAAAGGCATAATATAGCCGAGGCGATTACACGGGCTTTAACAGAGGCTATCCTGAAATATCCCAAAATTCCAAACCCCTGTGACACAGCGGTGGTGGATATTGCCATAAAAAGAACTGCAACGGTAATATTTTTAATGGTCCTTCCCGACATTGCAGCGAGCTTTAGCATGGGAATTTCACTGTTCCACAGCTTATCAAAGTTTATGGATTGAACTGTCCATATAATAAGAATAAGAAGTCCCAGAACAAAGCCGCCCGTAACTGCGGCAATACGGATTTCATTATACCTTATATCTTTGCTCAGGGGCACAAGGACAGATGCAGCAGAAACGGTGTTATAGCTTACATAACAAATGGCAGACAGGATTGTACCGCGGGTAAGATTTCCCATGGAAAAAACCGATTGGGTGTTAAAAATAACCGAGTTTATACATATATATATAATACCGACTATAAGGCATGGTACTAAAACGGTGTTTGCCGCAACAATTCCTTTAAGGTCAAAGGACAAAACCCCAAAGGCGATAAGTGCCATAAGAACAATCCCCAAAATTGACGGCACCATGAAATTCTGGGAAAGCAAAGCCCCGCTCCCTGACAGCATGGTAAAAAATCCGCAGTAGAGATAGAGAAACATAAAAATCTTTACGGGAACATAAAGAGGTCCTGCTATCTCGCCTATGTAACCGTCAAAGGTATATATTTTGTGGCGGTATGCCTTATACATTATTACATAGCACACACAAATCAGCAGAAAAGTGGCAAGAACCACACCGCTGTGGTCGGAAGACGACGGAAAATTAAAGTATTCCATTATCTCTCTGCCCGAGGCAAATCCCGCTCCTATTACAAGCCCGATAAAAACAAACGCTGTCCTAAGTCCCCGTTTCATAAACACAACTCCTTTTTGAGAAAAACTTATCTGTTTTATTTTATTTGAAATGTTTGACATAAATGCAATGTAATGCTATACTTAAATCATAATTTTTAACTGGAGGAAATAATCATGATCAGCAAAGACGGAAAACTGTTCGGTAAAATCAGTATAATAGATATAGCTGTAATTTTGATTTTTATATTGCTCGCTGTGGGAGTTTTAATTAAATTTTCGGGAAACCCCAATGTTGAACTTGTATCGGGGGAGCCTATAGAATGTACCCTTAAGGTGACAAATGTAAGAGATTATACAGTGGAGGCGCTGAAAAAGGGCGGAGCGGTATATGATACCACCACAAAGGAATATATCGGCGAAATTACAGATGCATGGTCGGAAGGCGCTCAGGCAACAATCAGCATGGCTGACGGAACCATAAAGACTGCTGATGCAGAAGACAGATATAATGTATATGTAAAGGTTGCATTTACGGGTAAAATAGCAGATAACGGATACTACACCGCCTCTAACAGACAGATTGCTGTGGGTTCTGCAGTTCCTATTTCATCAAAATATGCCCAGTCCACATCACAGGTTGTAGAAGTTGGCAAAGCTCAGAAGTAATTAGCCGAAAGAGAGTAAAATTATGTTTAAACAGCTTTATTTAAGAATGACCGGCATGGCGCTAATGGTAGTGATTTTAGGAGTTCTTGTAACGGGAAGCATCTGTTTTTTCGGTGCAGTAAATCTCTACACCACGCAATTTTCCGAGGATATGGATTCTATTGGCCGCAGTGCTCTTCCTCAGCAAATAGGGAGCATTCTGGCATCGGATGCCGACAGCGGTGAAAAAACTGCTCAGGCAGAAGAAGTGATTTTGTCCTATACGGGCAAGCTTGGAATAGACGAAAACCGCTCATGGTTCGTGCTCAGCGCCCGTGATGCAAGTGTTATTCTGCCCGCAAATTTAAGTCCCGGTGTTCTTACACGCACACCAAATCTCTCTGCGGCAATGAAAACAGGTAACGGCGACGAGATAAAACTCAACGAGGACTATCTGGACTATGCTCTTTATATAAGAAACGGATTATCAGCCGAGGACGGATTTATTTTCTATATCCGTGACAATAAGACAGAACTCCAAATCCTTGTAAGAAGAACTCTCGGCTATATTCTTTGGGCACTTCTTTTCGGGTTTGCGGCATCTCTGCTCCTTGGCCTGTTTATGGCATATCAGTCTGTTGCACCGCTGAGGCAGGTCGCAAAGCGTGCGGAAAATTTTGCCGAAGGTAATTACGAGCCAAGCCTTGACAAAGTCCCGTCGGGAGAGGTAGGGGAGCTTATAAAATCCCTGAACCGTATCGGAACTGCTATGAACAACACCCTTAAACAGATAAATACTGATAAGCATAAGGTTGAGGTTATTCTTGAACATATCAACAACGGCATAATCGCTTTTGACATTAATCAAAAGATAATCCATATTAACCCTGCCGCCAAGAAAATTTTCAATATTACAGACGAAAGCTTTATTACCTTTGATGCATTCTTCAAGAATCTGAATACGGAGATTTGCATGGCAGAGTTTATGTATCTGGAGGATACTGCGGTGGAAGAAAGGGAAATCGTAACAGGTGACCATCACATTAAAGCAAGCCTTGTTCCATTTAAAATGGATAAGGACAAGACCGCCGGCGTAATTTGTGTTTTTGAAGACGTTACAAAACAGTTCAACCTGGAAAACGCCCGTCAAAAATTTGTGGCAGAGGTTTCACACGAGCTTAAAACTCCACTTACAACCATAAGAACCTATACAGAAACCCTGCTTAACGGATATCTTGACGATAAGAAAACCGCTACGGGATTTTTGAATACTGTTCAGAACGAAACAGATAAAATGACCGCAATGGTACAGAATTTGCTGATTCTTAACCGATTCGATATGCAACAGGTGGATATCAAGCGCGAGAAGTTCTCTCTTGACTTACTTCTTCGCAGATTAGAAGACACCTTTGCTCTGGAGGCGGAAAAGAAAGGGCTGGAGCTTACATACAACCGCACAACCGACCTGCCTGATATCGAGGCGGACCAGTACCAGATTGAACGTGCAATTAAGAATATAATCTCCAACTCTATTAAGTATTGTACCAAGGGAGATAAAATTCAGATATTCTCGGGCAAGATATATAACAATGTTTATATTAAGGTAGAGGACACAGGTAAGGGAATTCCAAAAGCCGACCTTAAACACGTTTTTGAAAGATTTTACCGAGTGGATAAAGACAGAAGCCGTGATAA
>JAZQKJ010000003.1:0-44689 GCA_045542095.1 Ructibacterium sp. | reverse complement strand
CATCCATTAGAGGAGTCCTTTGATTTAGAAGAACTGAAGGCAGCTTATCTTGAAGCTCTTGAAAATCCAGATGTAGATGAGGAACGTTCGTATTTTGCTTATTGGGATACAGAAAAGAAAGAGATAGTTGTTTTGTTTGGCGAAGACCCAGGTTTGTACCGGGAGGATGAAGATGACTTTGATGTAGATGACCCATCTTGGTACAGAAATACTGACTATCTTGTTCATGAAGATGATATTCCTATTTGATTTAAGAAGCATATCTTGGTAATCAATGACATACATGGTTCAATATTTACATTATAAATCCAGAAGTATAGAATGCAGTGAGGCAAAGTACAAAGGAAGACTTACGAAGACCCCAACCTACGAAAAATTCAACTATGGTTACTTAAATCAGAACTTATTCAGGCCGTCGGCAGAGCCAGACTCCTTCGATACCCCTGCACGGTTAAGCTATATGCCTCAATCCCGATCCCCCAGGCGGAGGTTGCGAAAATGGATGGAAACTAAGTAAGGTAGTAGCAATTAAGTACTAGACTGTTTTTTATCTATTCATTCAAAATTAACCTAAAGGAGTTAGAAAATTCAAAATCTCAAAATCCATTTTGTCTGTAGTTGTCCCATATAGAAAGGGAATAGGGCTTTCTTAATGAAGCCGTTTCGTTTTTAAGTAATAACTGTTGTCACTTTTGGGACGGTAAATGTCATTTTTGGGGCGTTGTAAAATGGAATAGCGATTGTTATAATGAAAAAAACTTTACTCAATACAAAGGAGTGTTTATAAATGTACAGACTTGGTGTTATAGGATTAGGTTATAGAGTACATAAGGGTGTAATTCCGCCATTACGCGAACTTAGTGATGAAATTGTAGTTGCTGCTGCGGTTGACCCTGCGGTAGATGTAGTGATGGATAGAATTAAGGCAGAGCCGGATGGCTATGCTGAAGATTTTAAAATGTATGACAATGCAGATGATATGCTAGCAAATGAGGAATTCGACGGTATTATAATTGGAACAACATGTTCTTTACATACAGAAATGGCAATAAAAGCCATGAAAAAAAATGTGCCTATTTTCCTGGAAAAGCCGGTTAGTATAAGTTTGGAACAATTGGAAGAATTAAAAGAGGCGAATGAAAAATATAAGCCTCGGGTTGTTGTTTCTTTCCCATTGAGGTTTTCAGCTTTAGCGGAGATGTCAAAAGAAATTATTGACTCCGGAAAGATTGGTAAGGTGTTGCAGGTTGATGCTTTTAACGATGTTCCGTACGGACGTGGATATTTTCGTGGCTGGATGCGCGATGAAAACGAAACAGGCGGACTGTGGTTACAAAAAGCAACACATGATTTTGATTATCTTAATTATATTTTAGGGGATAGATTTGAAGAGGTTTTTGCCCGTTATACAAAACAATTATTCAAAGGGGATATGCCTGCAGGTACAAAGTGTATCGAATGTGAAAAGAAAAATACATGTCCCGAAGGACCATATATGATAAAACATAAATACATGGATAATTTTAATGATAAATGGTTCTGTTGTTTTGCAGAGGATACCGGTCTTGAAGATTGCGGAAGTGCACTTTTAAAATGTGAGTCAGGAGCTATAGTATCTTATTCGCAGAACTTCTTTGCCCGTCACAAAGCTGCAAGACGTGGAGCAAGATTTTACGGATATAAAGGTACTCTGGAATTTGATTGGTATAAAGGTGAAATTAAAGTATTCATGCATACATCACCCAGTGTTGAAACTTATACCTATGACGATAAAGGACAGTCACATTTTGGCGGTGACTTAAAGCTTGCCGAATTATATCTTGGAATGCTTAACGGAACGTCAGATAAATCATACTTGAAAGAGGGCATGGAAAGTGCAGAAATCTGCTTGTTGGCACGGGAATCATGCGAAACCGGAAAGAATATAAAAATTCCTGAACTGTAGAGTGGAGGATTATAGCATGGATATTCGCAATTACACAGCACCGGATTTTATGGGGAATGATACGAAAGAGATTGTAGTCGAAAAAGTACAGCAAATTCTTGATAATATTCATGATAAGGGCATCATATACGCCAATAATAAATTTGTAATAGGCTATGCTCATCATGAGGTTTTTGACTGGGATTTATATTTTGAAACAGTTTTTCTTTCATACTTTGGTATTCATAAATATGGTAAAAATGCGGTAGAGTTGTTTTTAGACACTCAGCATCCCAGCGGATTTATAGCGCGTACTCTTGGTACTGTGTGGCCGACTCCTCGACATCAGTTTAAGCCGTTTTTGGCTCAAACTGCACTTCTTTGCGCAAAGCAGAGTAAAGATTTCAGATGGCTTGAGGCTAAGTATTACGAGAGATTAGAAAAGTATATTGAATACTATTTTTGGTATTGCGATGCTGATAAAAACGGGCTCTGCTTCTGGGATGGTGCCGACCACAGCGGTATGGATAACCAAGACAGACGTTTGGGTCACATTCATGTGATGGAATATGAAGGTGTCGACTTGAACTGTTACCTTGTCCGCGAACTTGTGGCTATGTCTGAAATAGCCAAAGCAGTCGGACGTACTGATGATAGTATGCGTTTTACGGATAAGGCAGAACAGTTGCGTAAACTGATTAATGAGGTTTTCTGGGATGAGGAAGACGGGTTTTATTATGACCGTAGCGAAAAGACGGGGAAACTTAATAAAATTAAATCAATAAGCGGATTTTTGCCTCTTTGGGTAGGAGCAGCACCGAAGGATAGAGCAAAGAGAATTATTGAGGAGCATCTAATTAATCCAAAGGAATTTTGGCTTAAATATCCGATAGCAAGCTGGTCGGCATCGGAACCTGATTATTATCAGGACATAAAGGAAAAAGAGGCTACGTGGATGGGTGCAACCTGGATACCTACAAACTACATGGTTTTTCGCGGATTAATTGACTATGGTTATACAGATATTGCAAGAGAACTTGCTGATAAGACTTTTGAGCTTGTTGTCAGTGAGACAGAGCTGAGGGAGTTCTATAACGGCGAAACAGGTGCAGGTCAGGGACTGAGTCCTTTCTGGGGTTGGAGCTCATTAGGTTACGTTATGAAAGCGGAACTTGAAGCGGATATTTGCAATAGTGGTATTTATACGGATTCGTTTGCGAAGTTTGAGGGATTTGAAACTTTTTAATATATGGAGATGATTTACATGAAAAAGGGTATTAGTATATGGTCGTTTGCAGAAACGGACTTAAAAAAATGTTTTGAGCTTGCAAGAGAAGCAGGATTTGACGGGGTAGAGCTTGCATTAGATGCAAGTGGAGCAGTTACCATGGAATCTACCAAAGAAGAAATTATTGAAATTAAAAAAATGGCAGAGAATGCAGGAATGGAGCTATATAGCGTAGCAAGCGGATTATACTGGTCGTATAACTATACATCTGAAAATGAAGAAAATCGCAAAAAAGCAAAGGAAATTACAAAAAAACAGATTGATATAGCGTCATGGCTTGGCTGCGATACTATATTGGTTGTTCCGGGAGCGGTAAATGTTGCATTTGAACAGGGCGGAGAAATTGTTGAATATGACATTGCTTATGAAAGAGCTTTATCTGCGTTAAAAGAATTAGCACCTTATGCTGAAGAAAAAGAAGTCTGTATCGGAGTGGAAAATGTATGGAATAAATTTCTGCTTTCTCCAATTGAAATGCGTGACTTTATTGATAAGATTAATTCAAAATATGTGGGCTCGTATTTTGATGTAGGTAATGTGCTATATTGCGGATATCCTGAGCATTGGATTAAAATCTTAAATAGCAGAATTAAGAAAGTACATTTTAAAGATTTTAAGACAAGTATAGGAAGTATTGACGGATTTGTTGATTTGCTTGCAGGCGATGTTGACTATATATCCGTTAAAAATGCTTTGGACAAAATCGGTTATGATGGTTGGGTAACAGCTGAAATGATTCCGCCGTACAAGCAGTATCCTGAAGTAATACTATATAATACTTCTAATGCTATGGATAGTATTCTTATGAAGTAATAAAACCCGGTTATAAAGGAAGAAATACTATGAATTTTAAAAATCCACCTGTAAAATATCAGCCTGCATATATATGGTTTTGGAATGCTCCCATAACGCGCGAAGGTATCAAGCAACGAATTGAAGAAATGTACGAAATGGGAATTCGTGCATTTTGCGTATGGTCTTTACCTAAAAATTATAGCCCAAATAGGATGCGTACATATCTTGAGCCGGAATATCTTTCGGACGAATATTTTGAATTATTGGAGTATAGCTTTCAGGTGGCTAAAGGGAAAGGAATGGTTTGTTGGCTTTATGACGAAGCAGGTTGTCCATCCGGTATGGCATGCGGTCAGGTAAGGGAAGCAATGCCGGAACGTGGGATTAAATTCCTTGATATATTAGAGGAAGAGCTCCCTAAAAATACACCGCTTAAATTACATGAAACAGCAATAGCTGCATTTTGCGGAGATCAACGCGTGTTTGAAGGTGATGTTTTTCCAGAAGATATGGTTGTTAAACAGTATATTTACTTTATCAATGCACGGTATGATATTGTGGATTTGCGTCCAGATAACGCAGATGTGGAAGCTAATCAGTATTATATCAAGATTACGCACGAAAGAATGAAAGAAAAATTCGGCGATGCAATTGGAACTGATTTGGTTTATATGTTTGATGACGAGGCGAATATGGGTGAATGGACAGTTGGGTTAGAAAGTATTTTTAAAGAAAAATATGGTTATGACATTGAAGATTATATGCCCTATATCATACGTGAAAAAGAACCGCATACTGAGGAACAGTATCGTGCCAAAAGTGACTATCATAAGCTGTTGGGAGATTTGCTGATAAACAATTATTTTTCTCTTATTCGCAAGTGGGATAACAGCAACAATATGTTGTCTATCGGACATCTGAATGTGGATAATCAGACAGAACTTGGTTCCATACAATATGGACATTATTTAAATGTAATGCGTGCTTTTGATATTCCGGGGGTTGATGCAATATGGGGGCAGATAAATTATCCTAAAGATGGTAGATGCTGCTTTGAGGGTAATGAGTTTTTTCCGCGGCTTGCAACCTCTGCTGCCCATCAGCAAGGACACAATATGGCATTTACGGAATCTATGGCGGTATATGGTGCACAATCAACACCGGAATTGATGCGTTTTGTATATAATTATCAGGCAGTGAGAGGCATAAGTGTTTTTTCTGTTATGGTTATTTCTTATGAAAAAGAAGGTGTAGTTTCGCTGCAGCATCGCCCTGCTTTCCTCAATAATACGCCGTCAATGAGTAACTTGAGCGAATTGAATGATTATACGGCTCGCATTTCATATTTGTTGCAGGAAAGCAGACAAGAGGTGAAAACAGCACTGTACTGTCCTTATCGTACCATTTGTGGTGGCGGAGAAAAGGGAAGAGATGCAATTGAAGCATATGAAGCATTGGGACACATGCTTGAAGAAAAGGGCGTTGATTTTGATATTATTGATGAAGCGTGGGTAGAAGGTGCAACATTAGAAAATGATGTTTTAAAAACCGAATATGTGGCGTATGAGTCTGTTTTTGTACTGGAGGCAGCTTGGGAAAGACAGGAAATTATTGATAAGATGATAGCTGTGGGAGAAACAGTATTGCCCGTTATCCAACGTGAAAACTCTAAATTAATATCAAAGAAGATGATTTGGGATGATAATAGCGAATTGTATTTTATCTGCAACTTTGATAATGAAACTGTTATTGAAACAATAGGTGTTTTATCAGATAAACCAAATATTTGCAAGCTGAATTTGTATACAGGTGAATATGAAGAAATTGAGGCAACTTGTGACGGGGGGATGTGCAATATACCTATTACCTTACGCAGAGGTGACGGAATTCTTTTATGGTTTAGCGATAATAAAATATCTGCAAAACAAAGCGTAAAAACAAATGAGGAAATAACATTATCAAATTTTGAATCATACATCAGTCGCCACTATATACTGGATATGAAGAAAGGTGTTTCCTATGACATTTGCGAAAAACCTCAACTAATGAAAAAAGGTTTGTATGAATGGGAAAAAGAATTTTCCGGTGAAGTAACATATTTTGCAACCTTGCCTAAAATCCTGACAGGAAAATATATCCTTGATTTAGGCGAAGTGCGGCATACGGCTAAAGTTTATATAAACGATAAAGCAGTTGGTAATGCAATTATGCCGCCGTATCAAATTTGCATAGGACAAGTGAAAGAAGGCGATGTGCTGAAGATAAAGGTCGAGAATACTGCGGCGAATGCTTGCAGTAGTAAAGAGGAGTATTTTGCAGCACAACACCCCGGAGAAGTTTCATTTTATCATGCGATAATGGTGAACTTTGAAGCGATGCCTGAGCCAGGTGGATTGATTGGACCGGTTGTGCTTAAGAAAATTGCAGAATAAAAATGAGTATATAATAAATATACTATAATAGCAAAAAAATTATTGCGGATTGCCGCAATAATTTTTTTTGCAACTCTTTACACTTTTGTTCTTGCATTTTAAAATCCTATTTTTTCAATATTTAAAATATTATCCGTCCCAACGAGCTATTATTTCATTATAATCAGGGGTTGCAATATCAGGTGTGAGATTATCAATGTACTTGCACGTCTCAACAAGAATTTCGGCATATTTGCCATATATACCTGAAACGTGATGAATATACGGACCTTCAACAAGCTTACGCTCCCATAAATTCCAGTTTTCAACCTCTATCCAAACATAACTTCCAACATTTTTCGGTCCTGTGGTGGTTTTTCCCTCGCCAATAAACAATTTATATTCGCCGTGGTCGCCGTCAAATCTTATTACTGTAATATCACCGTCTTGCAATTCCCATTCGCAAATTCCATAATTATCATCATTATATTTGTTCTCACCAACTGTGGCTTTTTCTTTGTCCTTTGCAAGAGAAAATGGGAAATTACCACAATGCCACAAAAGCTCGGAATTATCATTTTCGGGATTTCTTATGGTAAGGTCGGCGAAGAATGGAACGGTATCAGGAGATATTGCCTGTGCCATAATGGAAGTTATTGCACCATGTATATCTGTTTCGCATACGGTCGGTAGTCCCTCGTCGGTTAAAAGAGCGTTGGCGTGACAAGGCATTATTTTTGCTATATCCTGCAGGGAAGACCAGCATTGTATAGCAATTGCGTTGCAGTTGTATTTATAAGCAAGACGTTTCATTGCTACCTTAAGAGAAGCAAGCTTTTTAATATCGTCTTCTTTGCCGATTCGGTCAATGGATTTAATAAAATTTATTGTATCATTTAATTCTGCAGGTTTTTCGTCTTCAACCGCTTTCATCTGCAGAACTAAATCATTTAATGTAACAGGATAAATATGAATATTAAATTTTTCAATCAGTTCATTTTCGTTGCAAATAACACTGCAAAATGGTTCGGGACGGGTAGAAATCTGCAGAATGTTTATATTACGCATTGCTTTGACAACGCGTACAACAGAAATAAATTTTTCTATGCCCTTTTTAAACTCATCGCCGTTAACCCATGAATTTATTAAATATGTAAATGGAACGTTGTATCGTCTTAAAACCTTTCCGGTTGCAAACATTCCGCATTGAGAGTCACGACTTCTAAGACCGTTTTCATCTGGAAAATCATCACGGGGTCCCCATATTAAAACAGGGACATTTAAAGCCTTTGCAACCTGTGCAACTCTGTTTTCGGAACCGAAGTTACAATGGGGAAAGAATATTCCGTCTACTTCGGCTTTTTTAAAGTGTTCAATAATAGTTTTTATATCTTCATCACAGTATAAAAGTTTTTCCTGATTTATACCGTCTAAATCTACGATTTCTACAGGAAGGTCGGATATATTCTTTCTGATAATTTCATTAAATTTTATAGCTTCGCTGGTGCTGAATACATCTCTTCTTGTAGGACAGTAGCCAAGCTTTATGTTCTTTTCTGTTTTTATATATTTTTTTAAGTATTCTAAAAATAATTTTCCTTTATTCAAAGTCAATCACCTCTGTAATTAGATCAAAAGCCTATATATTTTAGCCAGTTTATAAGCAAATTAGACCATTGTCCTGTATGATCAAGCATTTTTTCATCTAAATAGGAAAGCATTTCTTTATCGCATAAGCCCATGCCGTGAGGCCCATTTGGGAAAATATGAACTTCAGCCGGAATTCCATTCCGCTTTAATGCTTTGGCGTATTCGTAGCTGTTAAGAACACTTACCCCTGAATCTTCAGCTGTGTGCCAGATAAATGCAGGAGGGGTTTTTTCGGAAACTATCATGTCGGGCTGTAAATCCACACCAAGAGTAGCGTGCTTTTCGCCCAAAAGATTAGCTCCTGAACCAAAGTGCCCGATTTCCTTTCCCAGAAGTCTGATTACGGGATAGCACAAAATCTGTGCATTAGGGATAAAATCTTCTTTTTCAATTTCATCTTGCTTGACATCGCAATCTACATCATCAAAGTATGTGGAAACAAGGGCAGTAAGATGACCCCCTGCGGATGAACCCATAACTGCAATTTTATCTTTGTCAATTCCATATTTTTCAGAGTGGTATCTCACAAATTTTATGGCTCTTCTTGCGTCAAGAAGAGGAAGGGGAAAACGATGTGGGCTAACTCTGTATGCTACCACAAAAGCAGTAATTCCATTTTCAGCAATAAAACGTGCATAGCCTTCTCCTTCATGTGCGGCACGAGCACCATATCCGCCACCAGAAAAGATTATTACAGCGCCATTTCCTTTCTTGTTATCAGGAATGTATGCAGTAATCTGCGGAGTTTCTTCACATAAACCGGGGATAATGCCCCATAAATTCATTGTATCAACTTTCATTTTTAAAACCTTTCTTTTTGTTCAGCGTTAATTTAAATTACTCTTTTGTAAATACGGATTTTCCTTTAAATTCCATGTCTCCAAAAAGACCGTCTGCCAACATTTTTACAATTTCTCCTTCCGGATTTGAATTCACTTCAATAAATGTTGGGTCTTCGGGGAAATATTCCGATGCAAAATATGGCGAACCATAGTTGATAATTATTTTTTTCTTCTTATCAAACAGATGTGAAGCCCATATATGCATGTGCGGTTCGCTCCATTGAGCAACGAAATGTGCATTTATGTTAAATATTACAATGTCGTATTCTGCCTGAAGTTTATCCACATCGCTTTGCCAGCATACGCATGAGGGAATATCGTAGATATCTCGTTTTATATCTGTATGTATTCCGCGTTTTTCAAGCTCCTCTTTTAAAAGCTGTGAAGAAACATGATCACCCTGAAATACAGTGGTATCCTCCTCAGTTACATCAACAATCAATGCGGTTTTGTACTTTTGGCTGTTTATAGGGATAATGCCTAAATCATTACGAAGCAGGCACATACCATTTTTAATAATTTCAAGCTTGGTGTCATCCGCCCATTTAGCATCAGGCTCATCGTAGCTTTTCTCGGCAAGAGCCTTGTTTCTGAAAGTTTTCATTCTCTCTATTCTCTCAAGTGCATCTTCAAGTCTTTCCATTGGGATTTCGCCGTTTTCTATTGCTTTTTCAATAGCCTCTGCGGCCTCAACCGGTGGCCATAGCAGTAAATCTGCACCTGCCTTAAATGCCTGAACTGTTTCTTTTACCAGATCACCTGTGGACATACCACCCATAATAAGAGCATCGGTTACAACCGCTCCCTTAAAACCAAGCTCGCCTTTTAAAAGGTCTGTTGTAAGCTTTTTTGAATATGTGGCAATTGGATAAAAACCGTCTGTGAATTCGTTATCATAGGATTTTAATGAAACGTGAGTTGTCATAACGCTCATAACATCCTCTTTAAACATTTCCTTATAGGTATAACCATAGGTGTCCATCCATTCATCAAAGGGCAGATTGTTGGAACCAGGGGCAATATGCATGTTAACAAAATATGTGCCCAATCCGGGAAAATGCTTTACTGTTGAACAAACACCCTGATCTTGAATACCCTTAACAACACAACGGTATAACTTTGCGATTTTTTTGGGATCATCGCTTATTGCCATAAGATACATAAGAGGGTCAAAAGCCATATCTATGCTGGGGCCCAATACCCAGTCAACACCCTTGGCGTTCATTTGCATTCCTATAATCTTGCCCCAATTATATGCATCCTCTCCGCTTGAAGAAGCTCCGATGGAACGTTGACATGATGCAAAAACATTCTGTCCTCTTACACAGCATCCATCTGCGCATACCAATAGTTTATTTGTTGAATGTTTTTTTAGTTCATTTAATGTTTCAAAATCATACTGTGTGCCAATATGAAGTCCGTTCTCGTCCTTAAGAGCCGGTGCTTCACCATAATAAACACCGCCTACAGGATATTTGCTAAAGAATTTTTCGGGTCCGCCGTGGGTGTTAATCTCACGAATGGTAACTATAAATGTTTTTAAGATTTTTTCACGAAGTGTCATAATATATTTCCTCAAGTTATTTAATAATTTATGTACGTTCCTTTTCCATCTTATCAATTCGGCTGATATTAATTTTCATATTGTCTCTCTCGGTTTGCAATGCTTTTATAAAAGCTTCCTGTTCATCAATACCTTGGGTATTGGTTGTCTTAATCTATACGAGTTTTTTTATAACTGCTTTCACCTTTCTTTATTCATAAACAATTGGGAAGCTTAACAGTAACTGTAGTTCCGAAATCATCTGCATCAATAAACAATCCGTAGTCCGGACCGAAGACATTCTGAATTCTCTGTTGTGTATTACGAAGACCAATGCCTTTTCCTTTGCCGATAGCTAATTCGTCGAGCTTCAATGAATTTTGCAGTTCTACAAGTTTTTCAGAAGACATTCCAACACCGTTATTTGCAATTTTGATAACAAGTGTATCGTCTTCTTTTTTAGCAGAAATTCTGATAATTCCCTCACAGTTTATAGGCATTAAGCCATGGGTCACTGCATTTTCCAGAATAGGCTGAAGGGTAAACTTTATAACATGTGAATCTAAGGTGCACTTATCAATATCCCATTCAGCAGTAAATGAGTTGTCATAGCGCATACTCTGAATCTCTAAATAGTTTTTCGCATATTGTAATTCCTGGCTCAAAGGTATTATATAATCGTCAATTTGGTAAACTGCGTGTATGAGCTCTGCGAGTTTGGATAAAATCTGGCTTACAGGAGTGTCTTTTTTCAAAATAGATATGGACATTGTGCTGGCAAATTGCAGAGTGTTGAATATAAAATGCGGATTTATCTGCATTTGGAGAGCCTGCATTTGTGAATTTTTAAAGGAAAGGGTTTTTTCTGCAAGTTCTTGTTCTATTTGCTCGTTTTTTTGTATTATATCCAGTATAGAACCGCTGAGGTAATTTATTTCATCTTTAGTTTCGTGTTTATATTTTGTATTAGGTGAATTTTCAAGAATTGTCATTATACCTGCCAGTGAATTATAAAAGTATAGTGATAATTTATATGCCAAAATAAAACTTATAATCAGAATAATCAAAATACTGAGTAATTCAAGTATCCAGAAATAAGCATAAGAGTTATTATCCGAATAGCATACAGATAAAATGTAAGGTAAATCGTTTGATGCTATTGTAATTGCATAAGAATTTTCCTGTGACGAAATAACGGTAGAGGAGTTTTTTATCGTTTTAATGTTTTCTTCGTTTATTTCAACAGGTAAGTTATCTGAAAAGCTGTACAATATTTCTCCGTAATCTGTAAAAAGAACAAAGTTATCCAGCAGGTCAAAGGATTGTCCGGTCACGCTTTTAATCATTTTTGACGGGTTAATATTTACAGCCATAACACCGATGGAAGTAGAGGAAAGATATATTTCGCGATAAAGAGTAATTGTTTCAATTGTTGTATTTGTACCGTCCACAATACTCAGCTTTAGTGTACAATTTGGCTGATTTGTTTTTTTATATTCATCAAATATGTAATTTAAGTTTTTTGTTTTTGTATTGTCAAAGGAAGCAATATAATCGGTGGCCTTGTTGTAAATCTGAACGGAATATATGTATTCGTTTGAAAGAAGTGAATGGCGTATCAGTTCACTTACACGCTGACCTACATTAAAGGTATATAAATCTGTTGTTCCATCTTTGGAAGATACCAAATAAGATAATAAATAATCGTTTGATGTCAAAAGTGTGATATTTGTATCTATGTTTCGAAAAATATTTTCAATAGAATGCATATAAGATGATGCTGAAGAGTTCATGGAGTTATGTATATTATTCACATAATTTTTTGAAAGAAAAGAAAATACGCCTACTGTAAGAGTAGTAAAAGGAATAGTAATTACAAGCAAAAAAGTTACAAAGTATTTAATAAAAATACTTTGCCATCGATAACTTTTTAGATAAGGATATATATGATTTGAGGTTTTCATAAGCTCTCTCCCTGAATCATTATTAGTCCGTGTTTGTCTCGGAATTTAATACTTTTTTTCTATACTCTTGAGGAGATAATCCCGTAAATTGTTTAAAAAGCGTACTGAAATATCTTTCCTTTTTTATTCCGCACATGAGCGAAACCTCCTTTATCTTAAGATTAGTGTTTCGAAGCAGATACTTCGCTTTTCTTATACGAACTTTTTTCAGATAGTTACTGAATGTTTCATTTGTCTGACCATGAAAATATCGGCTGAAATATTCTGAGGATAAGGAAACGTGTTTAGCGACATCGTTTCGTGTAATCTGTTCATGACAGTGTTCGTCAATGTATCGTATTGCCTGCTCAATAAGGGGAAGAGTTTGTTTACTTTCATTGGTGGTCTGGTGCAGATTAATAGCAACAGTTATAAGCTCGTCAATAATTTCTTCGATATCGGAAATATCTGTAGTTTTGCTTAGAAACTTAATCTTATTTGCAGATGAAAAGACAATTTTATTTCCATAAATAGAGCATAATTCAGAACACAAGCAATCGGCAAATTTTATCAGCGCAGATATATTACTATCTAATTTGTTATATACTGCATTAATTTGCTTTCCTATGCTTGATGCATCGTTGGAGTTTATTGCCGACAACAAGCTGTGCACATAAGAAAGAATCAACGTGGAATTAATTTCAGGTATAGCTATATCGTCACTTTTGCAGTTTAAGTGACTGAGCTTATCAGATAAAGCTGAAAATGTATTATAAAATTCATCGTAGGTGATAGGTTTTAAAATGTATTCATGTACATTATACTTAATAGCTTCGCGAGCATACTCAAAGTCTCTGTAGGCGCTCATGACGACAATACAAATTTCGGGGAATTTTTCATTAAGATTTTTTGCAAGTTCAAGACCTGACATTGGTGACATTTTTATATCGGTTAAAACAATATCTGTTTTATTGTTTTTAATAAAATCAAGGGCGCTTTTACCATCGGAAAAAGAACCGGTAATTTCGATATTTAATTTATTCCAGTCAAGAACATTATTTAATAATTTGCGCATTACCGTTTCGTCATCGACAATAACTAAGCTAAGCACTTAAATCACCTTCTATGATAATATTATCTCTAATAGGAATTATAAATAAAAAAATAATAAAATTCAAGCAATTTTATTGCATCTTTTACAACAAGTCACATTTGAGGCGGTAATTGTCATTTTTGGGTCGTTGTTTTTAAAATATACAGATGATAAACTATAATCATAAAATTAAAAAGGTGTGTATTTGCAGGAAAAGAGCTATATTATACTTCTTAATAATATTATGACAAAATAGGAGGAAAATTATGAATTATACGATTTCAACCTTATCAGAAAGCGGAGTTTGTACATTAAATGATGCGAAAGTAATGTTTCAGGCGACAGAAGATGATAAAGAGGCTTTTTTCAGAGCCGAGATAGATTTTACTGATTGGGAAGATGATGCATTTATTTTTATGCCGGCATGTGCATATAACGGAAACAGAATAAAGAAGATATATCGTCCTTACCCTTCGGTACATATTCCTGAAGAATACGGAGCGGATGCAGAGGAACTTATTAACAATATTCCCGCATTAAATCCTGACGGAAGCGGAGAGATAGATGTTACATCGGGCGATATGGCCTTGCCATGTGTGGGAGTTTTCTACAGAAACACAAAGAAGGTTGTGTTTATCTTTACTGAACAGAGCGTAAAAGACAAAAATATAGGTTATTGTGCAAAGGCAGGTAAAATAACCTTATCTTTTCCTGCCCATAGAAAAACTGCGTACAGATTTGATGCCGAGTGGCTTGAAAGTCCCGATACGGGTATCGAAGTAAAAAAAGATGAAGAAATTGAAACAATGCTCCTGATAAAAGAATATGATTGTGCAGATATTGCAGAGTTTTACGAATTATATTTCAAGCTTCGCAGAAAGATTTTAAAATGTGACCCACTGCCTGATATGCACACCCGGGAGCGTTGGGATTTGGCAATGGTAAATAAAAATGCTGAATCATGCGGAAAAGAATGGAAGGCAACCGACGATTGGGGCTGTGGCGGCTGGTGCGGCGGCTATATGGAAACTTTTGCTAGAGTAAAGAGTGGCGATGAACTAACTAGAAAAAATGCTATAAGCGAAACAGATTTCAATACAATTCCGGAGCATTTGGCTCCCTCAGGATTTTTCTATTACGGTTTTAAAGATGGTGTTCCTGAAAAAGATCGTTTGATTCTTGTACGAAAAAATGCAGAAACCCTTTATTATCTTTTTAAAATGTTCGATATTACAGAGCCAAAACAACAGTGGATTGATACTGCAAGAAAGGTAACGGATGCTCTTTATAACTTGTATGAGCGTTACGGGAAATTCGGATATAAGGTTGATGCAAATACCGGAGATATGGTGGTAGGCTGCGGCGAAGGCGGAACGACTGCTATTGCGGCTTTGGCAAGGGCAAGCGTTTTCTTCAATGAACCGAAATACCTTGAGGCGGCAAAAAAAGCAGGCGAAGAGTATTTTGTGGAGTTTATGAAAAAGGGCTATACCAGTACAGGACCGGGAGATGCTCTTTCAGCTCCTGACAGTGAAAGTGCCTTTGACTTTTTTGAATGTTATGTAGTTTTATACGATATAACAAAAGAAGAGAAATGGCTTGAATATGCAAAAGTAATCGGACACTATTGTTCTTCATGGGTTGTTTCGTATACATATAAATTCCCGGAGGGGACAGAGTTTTACAATAAAAAAGTCAACACCGTGGGAAGTGTATATGCAAATGTACAGAACAAGCATGCAGCCCCCGGTATTTGCACTTCGTCAGGTGATTATATTTACAGGCTTTACAAGTATACCAACAATATAGAATATCTTGAATTCATTCGTGATATAGCATATTTTATACCACAGTGTATGGCAACGCCTGACAGGAAGCTCAAAGGCTCTATTGCACAGCCTTGCATTGACCCTGAATTATGCCTTGGATATCTTCCCGATGGAGAGATTAACGAGCGTGTTAACCTTAGTGACTGGGAAGGCTTTGATGCTATTGGAAATATATTCTCGGTGCCGACATGGGCAACAGCAGCGTTTATAATGACCTACGGTGAGCTGATAACCAATGAAGAATTTGTAAAAGACGTAAAAGAATTGCTATAGCTCAAATCAGAAGTGGCAACGTATTAGATATGTGTTGTCACTTTTCTGTTTACTTGTACACAATATACAAGTAAACAATGATTACCCTACTATTTTTTGATAAAAAGTCACACTTAGGGCGGTTGATGTTACGATAGGGTCATTGTTTTATTGTTAACAAATTGTTAAAATATATATGAGGTGAAAAAAGGTGAAAACAAAAAAAGAAACGACATTAAACAATTCACAGCTAAAAAGACGAGGGACAATGTATAGAGTCAAAAATGTAAGGTACTTACAAATGTACTCTATGATAGTATTACCAATGCTTTTATTGATTATGTTCAGTTATGTGCCTATGTTTGGTACGGTGTTGGCATTTAAGAACTTTTCCTACTCAAAAGGCATTTTGGGAAGTGATTGGGTTGGATTTAAGAATTTTAAATTTTTAATCCAGAGCGGTGACTTTTCACGAATTGTATTTAATACACTGTTTTTAAACACAATTTTTATTATAGTTGGTGTTATTTGCTCTTTGGCTCTTGCAATTGCTCTGTACCAGTTGACGAAAAAGTGGCATGTTAAAATTTATCAGACAATCTTTCTGATTCCCAACTTTTTATCATGGGTTATTGTGGCATATATGGCTTATGCGATTTTAAATCCCAGTTATGGTCTTTTAAATGCTTTTCTTGGAATGTTTGGTATTGAGCCTATCCAATGGTATTCGGAACCAAAATACTGGCGGACAATACTGACAATCGCAAATGTTTGGAAAAATTGCGGGATGGATGCAGTTATGTATTTTGCGGCACTGGTTGGAATAAATCAGGAATATTTTGAGGCGGCGAGAATTGACGGTGCAAATCGTAAAGATGAAATTGTACATATTATAATTCCTGAACTTACAAGCCTTATTACCATTCTTGTTATATTGAAGATAGGCAGTATCTTCCGTGCGGACTTTGGTTTGTTCTATCAGATACCACGTGACAGCGGACTTTTATATCCTGTAACGGATGTTATAGACACTTATGTATACCGTGCACTTATGGATATAAATGATGTAGGTATGTCTTCTGCAGCCAGTCTTATTCAGTCTGTTGTTGGACTTGTATTGGTTGTTGCAACCAATGCTATTGTTAAAAAGATTGAGCCTGACAATGCTTTATTTTAATTATACATAATTGATTCTTGAGGAAGGTGATTTAGATTGAATACATTTAAGGCTCGGTTAGGGCGAACAATTTTACATATAATTCTTATTCTTTTAAGCGCGGCTGTTTTGCTCCCGTTTTTACTTATGGTAAGTGTATCTTTTTCTAATGAAAGGGATGTGGTGGTTGAGGGATATCGTCTGATACCTAAAAACTTTGACTTATCAGCGTATAAGTATGTTTTTGAAACGCCGGATGTAATATTGCGTGCCTATGGAGTAACTATTTTTACAACAGTGGTAGGTACATTTTTTGCACTTCTTATGATGGTAATGATTGCTTATCCACTAAGCCGCAGAGATTTACCGGGCAAACGCGGAATTTCATTTATATTGTTTTTTACTATGTTGTTTTCCGGTGGACTTGCAGCAAGCTATATAGTTATTTCAAAATATTATGGTTTATCGGACAATATATTTGTATATATTCTGCCCTTTGCGGTCAGCCCGTGGCATATATTTATGATACGAACATTTTTTGCAGGTGTTCCAGAGGAAATGATAGAATCTGCTCTGCTTGACGGTGCAGGCGAATATAGAATTTTATTTCAGATGGTATTGCCGATTTCGACGCCTGTGCTGGCTACCGTAGGACTCATGATGGCGCTGGGACGTTGGAACGACTGGCAGACAGCTATGCTTTATATAACAGACCCGAAGCTTATTTCTCTGCAATATTTCCTGCAAAGAATTCTTGAAAACCTTAAGGTAATGCAAACCCAGATGATTGAAGCGGGTTCAACGGTGGATGTTTCGAAAATACCCGGTGAGACAGCTCGTATGGCTATGGCGGTTATAGCAGCGGGACCTATGATTTTCATTTTCCCGTTCATACAAAAATACTTCGTAAAAGGATTAACTGTAGGTTCAGTCAAAGGCTGATACAGTTGTTAAAAATATATTTAAACAATACAAGGAGGAATGTATTATGAAAAGAAATGTAAAAAGAATTGTTTCAATGCTGCTTGTTATGACAGTGTTACTTTGCGGCGTGGTTCAATTCACAGGAGTGTCGGTTTCTGCCGCAGGTGATGTGGTGTTTGAGCTTGATACTGCAACTCTTACCGATAAGAGCGGCAATAATATTGCTCTGGAAACACTCGGTACAGTCTTAAAAGACAGCTTCACAAACCAGGCAGGTGAAACGGTGTCCTACATGACAACAGGTCAGGAGGGGGATGCCTTAACCAATTCGGCTACAGCGGGTTTACTCAGAACAACAAGTGAAAGTATTACAAAGCTTAAGGATTATACCATAGAAACATGGGTAAGATATAAAGCTCCCGCAAATGATAACTGGCCAAAGATGTTCAAGATGGGAAACAGTGCGAATCAAAATGTTTTTGCACTTGAAATGCCCAATAACTATGATAAAAAACTTGTATTAGCAGATGACGGCAATCCGTACGTAATTTATCAAAATATTTATAAAGATACATGGATGCATGTTGTGGTTACATTTGATACAGTTTATAGTGCAGACGGAACAACTGTTGAAAAGATTGTTCCTAATATGTACTTAAACGGCAGCGATATGTATTCAAACTATGGTAATAAACCACAGCTGACCGATGCAACAAAGATTGCCATGTTTAATGCAATAACCGAGTTTACAATTGGTGGTAGTACAAATAATGGTTCGTTCGGTCAGGGTTTCTCCGGTGACTTTGCAACCTTTAAGATTTACAACACTGTAAAAACTCAGGCAGAGGCAGATGCTTTATATAAAGCTTCAAAGGATGATTATGTCGAGGGAACAAATATTGGCGGCGGCGATGTGGAGATTGAAGAAGGCGGAGTAATTTTAGATATCGACACAGCAACTTTAGCTGACAAGAGTGGAAATAATATTCCTGTAACAAAGCTTGGAACAATTACAACAGACAGCTTTACAAACCAGGCAGGTGAAACAGTGACTTACATGACAACAGGTCAGGGAGGCGATGCCTTAACAAATTCATCTACAGCAGGTTTCCTCAGGACAACAGATGCCAATGTAATAAATCAGAGAAACTTAACAATAGAAGCATGGATGAGATATAAAATCCCGGGAGCTAATAGCTGGCCAAAGATGTTTAAGTTTTCCAATACTTCAAGTAACAACGTGTTTGTTGCAGAAATGCCGGCAGGACAGAAAAAGCTTGTGGTTGGTAACACAAATAATTTACCGATGAATCTAGACGAGTCAAGTGTGGCTGATACATGGGCACACTATGTAATTACTTTAGAAACAGATTGCGATGAGGATGGAAATATCACTGCTTATTATCCAATGGTATATGTAAACGGTAAAGACGCTATAGGATATGCGACACGTCCTACTTTTACGGCTACGGATGCTATAAATGCAATGTTTGAGGGCATTACAGAGCTTACAATCGGTGGTAATTCAAACAATGGTGCTTTCAGCGATGCTTTCCCTGCTGACTTTGCAACCTTTAAGATTTATAAAGGAGCTAAAACTCAGACAGAGGCAGCTGCTTTATATGAAGCGACCAAGGGTGATTACCTTCCAGGGCTTGATATAGAAGATGGCGGAGTGATTTTGGATGTAGACCCTGCAACACTGACTGACCGTTCAGGAAATAATATCGCTCTGTCTACACTTGGAACCGTAACCAAAGGAAGCTATACCAACAGTTTTGGTGAAACAGTTTCATACATGACAACAGGTCAGGGAGGCGATGCCTTAACAAATTCATCTACAGCAGGCTTCTTAAGAACAACAGATGCCAATGTAATAAATCAGAGAAACTTAACAATAGAAACATGGATGAGATATAAAATCCCGGGAGCTAATAGCTGGCCAAAGATGTTTAAGTTTTCCAATACTTCAAGTAACAACGTGTTTGTTGCAGAAATGCCGGTAGGACAGAAAAAGTTTGTACTTGGTAACACGCAAAATATACCGATGTACAGTTTTGGCGACTCAGATGTGGCTGATAAATGGGTGCATTATGTAATTACATTGGAAACAGATTGTGATGAGAACGGAAATATCACTGCGTATTATCCAATGATGTATGTAAACGGTAAAGATGCTATAGGATACGCGACACGTCCTACTGTTACGGCTACGGATGCTATAAATGCAATGTTTGAGGGCATTACAGAGCTTACAATCGGTGGTAATTCAAACAATGGTGCTTTCAGCGATGCTTTCCCTGCTGACTTTGCAACCTTTAAGGTTTATAAAGGTGCTATGACTAAGGAGGAAGCAGCTGCTTTATATGAAAATAATGCGGGAAGCTATGACGAATGGAACACAGGGGCACGCAAGCCTTCCATGGGAGAAATATCAATAAGTCTTGGCAAGGATATAAAAGAGGCTTCCTTAGACGGCAACGTAAAGATGGAAAAGGTTATCGTAAATAATGATTCTACCGAAACATTAATAAGTGTTAAGGGCGGTGCTTATCCATCAGTTTCAGATGCAAGTTCAAAGGCTGTAAAAATCCGTTTTGGTATGTTGGATGAGGAAAGTACATACAGACTTACATTCGATTCTGATATCGAATTTACAGACGGAACAACTTTAGGCACAGTTAAAACTGTTGACTTTAATACAGGAAAAGCTGTTTTAATCGACACAGAATTTGATGACTATACCAATGATACTCTTACAAAAGACGGATTGAGCTTTATAGGCAACGGTGTAAGCGGTTCTACTACAGGAATGTCAATTGAGAACGTTACTCTGGCAGACGCTTCCACAGATAAGGTATTGCGTATGACACCTGCATCACTTAATCAGGTAAACAGAGTAATCTTTGATCTTGATGAAAAGGTTGAAAAGAATGAAGCCTTGAAGATCGAAGAAAAGGCTCGTCTTTACAGGGCAGACAGCGGTGCATATAACGCACAGGTCAGCCTTAGCAGAATGCTCCGTTTTGTAGGTGATACAGATACCCAGACAAACTTACCTGTTCCTGCAAATCCTGATAGTGGTGTAATGGACTACACATGGGGAGGCATGGGCTTTATAGATGATGATTCATTCCTTAATCTTGTTTCCAATGTAACATATAGTCAGGAGGATAATGTATTCTATGCAACAAGAAAATCTGCTGACGGATTTAGCATGGATAGCTGTAAATTGGGCATTAAGAATATTTCTTCCGTAATACCAATTGAGCACTACCTTGTAGAAGGTTTAGGCAGCTATACAGACCTTTCAAACCTCAAGATTACAAGAGGTGTTGCACCTGACATTCTCAATGTTAAGTATGACGAGGCTGCAAAAACCGTTACAGTAGCATTTAATGATGACATGACAGGAATTAACACAAGCTCATTAGAGTTGTACAATCGTGCATCTGCTGAGAACGATGTAAAGGTTGGCGGAACACAGGTTTCTTATGATGCAGAAAACCGCATAGCGGTTATAAAGCTTTTCGAGGCTCTTGCTGACGGAAACTATCTGATTAATGTTGCAGGCGCAACTTCACCTGTTGCAGGAAGCTGGAATGGTTACAGTGAATTCACAGTAGCGGCTTCAACTGCATTTACCAGAACAGTTACCTTTAAGGCAAACGGTGTTAACGTAGCTGAGGGAGCTGCTATTCCAACAGGAACAACAGAGCTTAGTGTAACAGTTTCATTCAACAATATGCCGACAGATGATACAGTTGTTGTATTTGCCGCATTGTATGATGAAGAAGATATTATGCTTAAATGTACAACACCTGAAACTGTAGATGCGGCGGCTGCAGGTAAAACAGTTACTATAGATGGCATTACCACAGCTGAAGGATACGTGATGAAGGTCTTCGTTTGGGATTCAATGGATACCATTGCACCTGAATTTGTGGTTAAATCCATTGGAATAAATAATTAAAAAAGAGAAAAGTTAATTGAGGTATATTTAATCTGAAAAACGGGAAATGCAAGTTAGACTCCCCAAACAATTTGCGCTTCCTGTTTTAATAAAGCACGGGAAATATAAGTTTAAACTTCCTTTAGATTTGTATTTCCCGTTTTTAATGAAAAATAGAAAGGAAGATATTTATGAAAATCAAAAGAATTATTGCATTGTTGTTAGTAGCGGTTTTAGCATTTTCTATGGTAGGGTGTTCAGGGGAAAAGGAACAGGCAACCGAAGAAGTTCCTGTAATCAGCTGGTATATTCCCGGTGAACCATCATCTCAACTTGATTTGGTTATGGAAGAGATAAACAAGCTTATTGAGCCTAAAATCGGTGCAAAGCTTGAATTGGTTGTAATTGACGATGGTGCTTACGAGCAGAGAATGAACATGATGATGACAGCGGACGAGGAATGGGATATATGCTTTACTGCTAATTGGGTAAATAAATTCCTGCCTAACGTAGCTAAAGATGCATATTTACCTCTTGATGAACTGATAAAAGAATATGCACCCGGACTTAACGAGGTTGTTCCTGAATACGCATGGAACGCTTCACGTGTAAAAGAGCAAATCTATGCAGTTCCCAATATGCAGATGATTTTTAACTGCTTTGCGGTTTGTATGATGAAAGAGCTTACAGATAAGTATAACTTTGATGTAGATGCAGTTGAAAAGATGGAGGATTTTGAGCCTTTCCTTGCTCAGGTTGCTGCAAATGAAACAGGAGTAATTCCTTTTAATCCCAATATTGATATATGGATGGGTATGGAAAATGAAGAAATTCAGACTGCAAAATGCTATATTAAGAAAGACGGTTCTGATTTTACGGTAATGCAGAGAGAACGTATGCCCGAATATGTTCAGGGAATGAAAACTCTTCGTGAATGGTTTGAAAAAGGATACATCCGCCAGGATATTTCAAGTAATCCAAACCAGACATCTACATTGATTAAGTATGCGGCATCTGTTTCTACATGGTCGCCATGCGTAGAGATTGAATATGCTCCTCTTTATGGATATGAACCAGTTTTTGCAAGAATGGAAGATATATACCTTGATGCAAATGCAGGTGCAGATGCAATGACAGCTATTAATAAAAAGTGTAAAAATCCTGAAAAGGCAATAAAGATGATTGAGCTTATTAATACGGATAAAGAAATCTTAAATATGCTGACCTTCGGACTTGAAAATGTACACTATACAAAAACAGGTGAAAATTCTATTGAGATTATTGAAGATGCACCCAGATACCTTGGCGTAAACTACGCATGGAGATTTGGTAATGCCTTTAACGCATATCTCACACCTGGTGTTCCTGAAGAGAAGAACGCGCAGACTCAGGAGCTTAATGATACTGCCAAGAGAAGTCCTATTGCAGGATTTTCATTTGATTCAGAGCCTGTAAAAGAGGCAATTACTCAGGTAAATGCAGTTCGTGGTGAATACAAGGCTTTAGAGCTTGGTGCAGTTGAGATTGATATTTACGAAGAATACCTTGAAAAGCTCGATTCGGCAGGTATGCAGGAAATTGTTGCAGAGTGCCAGAGACAGTTGGATGAATACCTTAAGAATAAATAAGAGGAGTGAAAGTGTTGAAGAGATACTTACTTAATAGCCTTGCAGTAATATCGGCAGTATCTGTGTTGACAGCGCAAAGTGTTTCTGCGGTTACTTATGATGCAACAAGCGGACTGAATACAGATACCTCTGTAATCACTGTTAAAGGCGAAATTGACAATAAGCTTTCCGACAGACCAGTGAATGTGGATATTACCATAGGCGAAGAGTGTATATATGCGGAAAGTCTGACCACAAATGCAGATGGAAAATTTGAAGTAAAGGTTAAAATTCCTGAAGGAACAGAATCAGGTAGTGTTGTTGTTAAGTCAAGAGGATATCAGGAGGCGGCAAGTACAACCTTGCAGCCTGCACCCTGGTATGCAGCTCCAGGTGAGCTTAGTCAGCTTGTGGATGACCTGAACGGCGGAACTAAATCCCTTGAGGATATTTTAGCAGATCCTGAAGATTCTGATTTCATTAACCTTAATATTCAGCTCTCATGCTGGGACAGCAGTTTAGCTTCTGATATTGCAAAGCTTCTTGAAGGAACTGAATATACAAGTGCAGGGGATGTAAAAGAAAAGGTATACACTGCTGCAATTATAGCCTCCATACGTGATATGGAAGCAGCTGATGCAGTAGAATTTTTAGAAGAAACCGATGACGGCGGAAAAAGAATAAGCTTATTAAAGCTTGATGAACAAGCGGAGGAGCTGTTCCTGTCTGATAATAAGATTGCTTTGTTTGCAGTAAATAATATGGACAAGAAATGTGACACTGCCTTAGAGTTTGTTGAGGATTTCGAAGAAAAAACTGCGTTAGGTTACGTAAATGAATCAGGTAACTGGGGAACCTTGAATAAACGTATCGGTGAAGTTGAAGAACTGCTCGGACTGGATGAAGAAGAATACGAAGACGCTATGAATAAATTCACATCCGACGAAGAGGTGGCAGCTGATGTAGGAAAAGCATTAGTTGAGGAGCTTCCTTTTACAGATGCAAAAACTCTTTGTGATTTGCTGGAAGATACAGTTGATAATGCAACCAAGGCAAAGGATGATGATAAACCAAGCAGAGGCGGCGGTGGTTCCCGCGGCGGCGGTGGCGGTGGCTCGTCCGTTGCAACACCCGGAGCGTCAAATACTGACGAAACCGAAAAGCCGACAGTAGAGAATAACAAAGAAGCATTTTCTGATATAGATGCATCACACTGGGCTTATGACAGCGTTATGGCTATGGCACAGAAGGGTGTTATCAATGGTGACGGAACAGGTGCATTTAATCCTGATAAGGCAGTAACACGTGAGGAATTTGTTAAAATGCTTGTTCTTGCTATTGGATTTGATATTTCCAATCCACAGGTAGTACCATATACAGATGTATCTGCAAGCGATTGGTTCTACCCTTATGTGGCTGTAGCAAGAGAAAAGGGATTGGTTCTTGGTGTCAGCGAAACCGAGTTTGGTACAGGAGATATAATCTCAAGAGAGCAGATGGCGACAATATGCTACAGAGCCGCTGAAATGACAGGTAAGGATTTGAGCGGAAACGATGCCGTAGAATTTACAGATAAAGCAGAAATCAGCGATTATGCAAAAGAGGCTGTTGAGACTCTGGCATCAGGCGGAATTTTAAAGGGTATGGGAGATGGCTCTTTTGTACCCGGTGGAGAGGTTACCCGTGCACAGGCGGCACATGTAATCTTCAATATTTACAGAACGGAGGGAATGTAATTTCATGAGAAAAAGAGTTATAAGCTTATTTTTAGCAATAATATTAGCATTAACTTCTCTTCCGGTTATAGGATTTGCATCTGCACCGGCATCGGTAGTTTCAACAGAAACTCAAAACAATGAGCTTTTGTCTGCGCTGAATATTTTCGTTCAATCCGATATTGAAATATATGACGCAGGATATTTTATAAACCGTGGATATTTTGCAGTTATTTTAAAACGTCTTGCAAATTCCAATAAAACATACACCGATACAGAGTTGAAGGACATATTAAAGTTCACCGATGTTAACCCATCAGGTGAAATGGCAGAGGGAATCGCCTTTTGTGTAGAGAATGGTTATATGAATGGTACCGGCGAATATGAATTCGAGCCGGAGGCACGTATAACACTTGAACAAGCTTTAAAGCCTCTTGTTATTATGCTTGGCAGAAAGGGTATCGCAGAGGAAAAAGGCGGATATCCTATGGGATATATTAAGGCGGCAGACAGTATTGACCTTACAGACGGAATATCCGAAAGTATGGGAGAAGCTCTTAACAGAAATGTTGGAGGACAGTTGATTTATAATGCCCTCATGAGCGAATACATGGAGCTTTACATGATAGAAAACAGCGACGAGGGTGTGTATGTTCACGAAAAAGGTGCAGACGTAACATATATGCGTGAGGTTTTCGGGATTGAATTAATCAGCGGTGTTGTAGAAGGTAACGAGGTTACAATGCTGGATGTTAACGGTAAAACCGCAGATGAAGGTTCTATCATTATTGACGGTATAACCGTAAAGGGCGAAAACCTTAATGGTTTCCTTGGATATTTCGTGGATTGCTATGCCCGTGTTAACGAAAGAAACAATACTTATGAAAATGTCTATACTGCTGTAAACGAGAAGGAAAACAAGATTTTAACAGTTAAGGCAGAGGATATTGATTCCTTTAAAGACGGTGCTTTAACATATTATGACGAGAACGGCAGAAAGAAAGAGGTAAAGCTGGCAAAGAATGCAGACGTTATATTTAACGGCGTTGCAATGCCTGATTACACAGATGAACACTTTATGCCAAATTCAGGCTACGTTACCCTGGTTAATAATAAAAGTTCATGGAATGTTGCACTTATTACATACTACAACACAGCTGTAGTGGGATATGTTGATACCAAAAACGAAAAGGTTCACCTTCTGGATAGTGCAGGAAGCATTGAGTATGGAGATTCCGAAAATAACATTTCTATTGACTTAGACGGTATCGGCATTAGTGCTTTTGAATTAAAGGAATGGGATGTACTCTCTATTGCGGCTGATAAGGTAGCTGATATTTCAACAGGCAAATTGGATATTTCCAATTCAAGAGTGTTTAATATCCGTGTAAGACGCGGCAGCTTTTTCACAAGCCCTCTTACAGGAATTTCAGACGATGTTGTTGTGTTTGATGGCCCAACATTGGAATTTTCCGAAAATCTGCAGCGTAATATGCCCGACCTTAATATGGGTGATTTATACGACGGTGCAGTAGATGTGGACGGCAAGCTTGCTTATCTTAAAAAGGCTCAGGGCTCTGGCTCCTATGCAATTTTAGGAAAGTTTGCAGTTGAGGGGTCATGGGAAAAGAAGACCATGTTCAGAATTTTCACATCAGGCGGTGCATGGGTGAACCATGATGCGGCAGATAAGGTGAAAATCGACGGACAAATGATTAAAAACAACGATATAAAGGAGATACTCAGTAAAGCTCCTTATATATCCGAGGTTACGGGCGCGTTCGAGCCGTGTCTGGTAAAATATTCTCTGGACAGCGATTTGAGGATTACAGCTATTGACACACCAGTTATGGGACCTGATGAAAACGAAAAAAGTATGTCTCAGCCACAGCTTCAGACAGGTACTTATGATGGTGGAGCATATTGGATTGCATGGTTCCAGAACGGACCGTTTTTAAGACAGCAGGGAACAACATTCTTTAATGTTCCCACGATTAAAGGCGTTATAGACGCGTCTATAGAGGAGATGTTTTCTATAGGCTCAAAGCTGAGAGTTAATAATAACTATTGTACAACTGCTACTCTGGCTGCGGATGGATTTAACGGATATAAGCAGGCAGTATATACATTTAATACTGACGAGTATAAAACAACAGATGTAGTTGTCTACACCAGAGAGTATGTAAGCGGCACTATGAACAAATCTGAGCTGGAAGGTGTAGTAGTTGTTGATGAAGTTATGGAAAGCTTAAAGGACGATGGTTCAGTTGCAACAGTTCTGAAGGGATATAATGCCAGAATGGAAGGCGATGCAGTCCGTGATTTTGTTGGTTATATTCCCGACGATGTTACAGTTGAAGACAATTGTATTATTGGTAAATTAGAGAATATGACAATTAAGGATTTGAAAAAAGGCGATGTATTGCGTGTTGCTACCCGAGAGGTAGCAGACGGCATTGAAATAGGTGCAATCTTCAGAGAATTTTCTCCATCTAATGAAGAGTCTGTTAACCCCGACTTATACGGCGGTATGTGTATCTCCAGCAAGAACGGTAATAACTGGAACGACAGAGGAAATACGGTTTCATCGGCATTGCATTTGGGGTGGCCATATTCTGTAAATGATATGTTCATAACTCTTACGAATAAGAAAGATGCTGAAAATATAAATCCGGCTGAGGTTAATGATTTGTATGGATTCTGGCAGGATAAGACAATTAAACCTTATGTTTTATTCTATAACAGAGACAGAGATACACTCACGGCTACAGAAGATTTTATGTCTATACCAACATGGAAATCTGTGGGCGATATAGACAATGTGCCGGTATGCTTATACTACAGCACCATTAACTATCTGAAAATGGTACTTGTTATAGAATAGGGGTGTGAAAATGATGACTATAAAGAAAGTATTAACAATTTTATTGTGTATGACCCTTGTTATATCAGCTTTCCCTGCTTGCATGTTGGTCAGTGCAATTCCCGATGTGGTATTCGAGCTTGAAGCTGCAACTCTTACCGATAAGAGCGGCAATAATATTGCTCTGGAAACACTCGGTACAGTCTTAACAGACAGCTTTAAAAATCAGGCAGGTGAAACAGTTTCATACATGACAACAGGTCAGGAGGGGGATTCCTTAACAAATTCATCTACCGCAGGTTTGCTCAGAACAACAGATGAAAGTATTACAAAGCTTAAGGACTACACCATAGAAACATGGGTAAGATATAAAGCTCCCGCAAATGATAACTGGCCAAAAATGTTCAAGATGGGAAACAGTGCCGGAAATAATGTTTTCGCACTTGAAATGCCCAATAACTATGATAAAAAACTTGTATTAGCAAATGATGGTAGTCCGTACATAATTTATCAGTCTATTAACACGGATACATGGATGCATCTTGTAGTTACCTTTGATACAGTTTACGGTGCAGACGGAACAACAATTGAAAAAATTATTCCTAATATGTACATAAACGGCAACGATATGTATTCAAACTATGGTAATAAACCACAGCTGACCGATGCAACAAAGATTGCCATGTTTAATGCAATAACCGAGTTTACAATCGGTGGTAGTACAAATAATGGTTCGTTTGGACAGGGCTTCTCTGCTGACTTTGCAACATTTAAGATTTATAATTCAGTAATGACACAGGATGAAATTGCTGCTATGTATAATGACTCCAAGGATTACTATGTTGCAGGAGCTGACGATGGCAGCGACACACCTGATGACGGAGGCAGTGATACTCCTGACGATGGCGGTGATACTCCGTCTACCGGCGGTGAGTCGAGCTTTGAAGATGGCGAAGTTATTGTAGACATCGACACAGCTAATTTAGTTGACTGTTCAGGTAATGATATTCCGTTTAATACAATTGGAACAGTTACAAACGGCAGCTTTACCAATATGGCAGGCGAGACAGTAACCTATATGACAACAGGTCAGGGAAATGATGCTTTATCAAATTCATCTACCGCAGGCTTTTTATTAACTGATGATGAAAATATTACAAAGCTTAAGGATTATACAATCGAAACATGGGTAAGGTATAGGCTTCCTGCAAGTGATTGCTGGCCAAAGATGTTCAAAATGGCTAATGCGGCAAGCAATAATGTGCTCGTAATGGAAATGCCGAATTTCCCTTATGATCATAAGCTCGTAATAGGAAATACGCAGAATCTTATACTCTATTATGACAAGAATACCCTTGTGGATGAGTGGGCGCATTACGTCTTTACATTCGATGCAGTATATGGTAAAGACGGAACAACTGTAGAAAAGATTCTACCGGGAATGTATATAAACGGTGAGAATATGTTCAGCGGTTATGCTTCACCACCTCAGGTTACAGACACTACAGCTCTTGCCATGCTGGATGAAGTTGTAGAATTTGCTATCGGCGGTAACCCAAATAACGGTTCGTTTAACCAGGGCTTCCCGGGTGATTTTGCTTCATTTAAGATTTATAAGGGCATAAAGACTCAAAACGAGGCAGCAGAATTATATAACGACAGCAAGTACAGATTTATAGAAAGTACAATATCTATGTCAAGCATTACATTTGAAGGCGGAGAGCTTGTTGCCGGTGCAGAGAATGTTCCGTTGGAAATGCCTGATGTTTATGTTGAGTTTAGTTCTGACGTAAATATGGGAACAGTTAACGAAACCACATTAAAGCTTGTTGATAAAACAGACGGATTTGAGGTTCCATACACCGTAACTGTTGAAGGAGATAAGGCTATTGTTTCAATTGATGGAAAGCTTGGTAAAAACAAGGAGTACAGAATTGAGATCACAGAAGGTGTTTTAAAAGATAATAATTCATCTTACGGTCAATTATTTGCCAATTTTGCAACAATTAAAGGTGCGTATGCAGGCGAGGACTGGACTATAAAGGAAAGTGACGGCACGGTAACAGCTGCTTTAACTGCAAAATCCGATAATTCAGGCGGTGATTTTGCACAGCATATTTTGATAATTTACGAGGTTTGTGAGGATTACATTCTGCCCGTATTTATTGACAAAGCTGATGCAACCGTTACAAGCGGTACGGATTTAGGACTTTCAGCTGATATTTCTGCTTTGCCTGAGGGTAATTACAAAGCGGTATCTACCCTTTGGGGCAGCGACCTTGAAGTATATGGAAACCAAACAGAAGTTTTAGAGTTCGTCATAGAGAAGGAGGAGTAGAATGAGTAGAAAAATTTTATTATTTATCTTAAGTATAACGCTTATATTCACCTCTTTATGTCCGGTATATGCAGAAACTGCGGAAACAGCAGTTTCTGCAGAACCCTATAAGGTGTTCTATGTTGCGCCTGACGGAAATGACAGAAACAGCGGTGATATTAACGCACCCTTCAAAACAATTGAGCGTGCAAGAGATGAGGTGCGTAAATATACAGAGAACATGAGTGGCGATATCTATGTATATTTACGCGGCGGTGAATACTATGTTCACGAAACTATTCAATTCGGCGACCAGGACGGGGGTACAAACGGATATAGTGTTTACTACAAAAATTATGATGGCGAAGAGCCTATTATCTACGGCGGTGAAAAGATTACAGGCTGGAAAAATTACAGAGGTAATATTTACAGAGCAAAGCTCAATATTGACCCTAAAATTTATAACCTGACCGAAAACTTAGAGCGTAGTATTGAGGCATGTTACCCCAATGAAGCGGACGATGCATCAACAACTTATCTTTGGGTTGCAAAGGCAGGTACATCAAGCGGTATCTACACAAGAGTTTTCTACAAGCCGGAGGATATAAATGAAGACATGGATTTTTCAGGAGTAAGAGTTAAATTATATCCTGAATACAAGTATGGCTCTATTACTCTACCGATGGTATCTATAGATAAGAATGAAAACTTCTTATATCTGGATTCAACGGGAAGCGAAAACTCAGGTGACCCATGGGGACAGTGGATAAGAACCTTTAAAGAAGGTCAGTACAGACTTATCGGTGCATTGGATTTTCTTGATACACCCGGTGAGTTCTATGTAGACAGAAAAGGCGGCTATGTATATTACTGGCCAAGAAAACTGCCTATTGAAGAGCAGGATATAGTTGCTCCTGTTGTTGATAGAATTTTCTATGTCCGCGGAGCTGATACAGACCATATTGCACGCAATATTCATTTTGACGGTCTTACTGTTTCTACTACAAACGGAACAGAGATTAGCATGAATGGTCTTTATTGCGACAGACAGCCAAATCAGGACGGTCTTTTCGTGCTTGAAAACGCACAAAACATCAATATAGAAAACTGTCGGATTACAAACTGCGGCGTTAGTGCAGTTTGGGTAACAGGCTGGGCACAGGAAAATGTTATAAACGGAAACTATATAAAATCTACAGGCTGTGGAGCTATAAGTCTGGACGGCTACCATCCAAGAATAGAGGGAATGGGTTTATTTGAAACCTTTGAAGAGGCATACTGCAACAAGAAAAATATAATCAGTAATAACTTCATCAGAGAAGTTGGTTATAATGCAGGTAGCGGTTATGGTATTTGTATTTATGAAAGTGGTGAAAACCAGATAATAAATAACGAAATATCAAGAGGTCCCCGATTTGCAATAGGTATGCTTACCCTCATGCCAAACAGAGCGGGCTGGCCATATTGGGGTATAGATACCGGTTCAACAGAGATACCTATTATAAATGAAAGTATAGGCGAGGATTTCCGACTCAGTCAGCATAACTATATAGCATTTAACGATGTCTATGATTTTGAAAGAGAAACTCAGGACGGTGGAATTTTATACGGTAATGCTACAGGTCGAGGCAACAGATTCTTCAGTAACATGGTTCACGATAACTGGTCACCATGGGATATAGAAGGCAGATTTTATTGTATCTACATGGACGGTGGTGCCATGGATTGGCGTACTAATAATAATATCGTTTATAATAACGGTTGTGTTGCCGGAAGTGGCGGTGCTATCTTCCTTAACTCCGCAGTATACAATGAAACCCAGAATAATGTTGTTGACGTAACAGGAGGTACAACTTCCAGCTTCTCGGTTAACAGCGTTAATGCAACAGTTAATCGAAATATTACATATTCAGGAGAAAAGAGAGATATTAGTATATCAGGACAGAATATACAAAATCCATATAGTATGGATGCCAATATGTATTATACTGTAGATGGAGAGTTTATATACAGAGATCTTACCGGACC
Organism: Ructibacterium sp.; assembly: GCA_045542095.1. Classification (GTDB taxonomy): domain Bacteria; phylum Bacillota; class Clostridia; order Monoglobales; family Monoglobaceae; genus Ructibacterium. The sequence goes on along the minus strand of JAZQKJ010000003.1, from coordinate 12,557 downwards.
CGATACATTTGAAAACAGACAAGCAGGCGGATTATATGAACAGGAATCTCTTCTGGGAGTAGACCCCATGTTTGTTGACCCTGAAAACCATGACTATCGCTTAAGAGAGGATTCCCCTGCATTTGCTCTTGGAATTGAGAGTATTGACCAGGCTGCAATCGGTGTTACAAGCGAATTTAAGTGGCGTATGGATCAGCCAATACAGGGAAAGAATTTCTCGGAATCCGACGGAATTGACAGACAGCTCCGTATATCAAACACCAAAGACGGCGGTTGGGCTAAATTTGGTGATGTAAACTTTAACCATCTTAAAGAAGAAAAAATGTGGTTAAAGCTTCGCCCTCAAAACGGCGGTACATTAGAGTTCAGATTAGACGCTCCTGACGGTGAATTGCTCTGCTCTGTTGAAACGGGAGAAAAGGTTGATAATTCCTATAAGAAGTTATCAGCTGATATTCCAAAAGTTGAAGGTGAGCATGATGTTTATGTTGTATTTAAAGGTAATGTAAATGTTTGCGATTTTGACAGTATGCGTTTTGGCAGTGATTATGATTATCTTCCTGATGTAGCAGCCAAAACCGAGGAACTGCGTAAAGCAGGAAAGCTTACCGGTACAATTGTACAGACCAATGCGGGTGAATCAGAGCGTGTGGACACAACCATCGACCCACCGGGTAGCTTGCGTCTGGAATTTGAAAACGCTGAGCTTTCAACTCCTGGCGTTACTTATAACGCTGGTGCAATCGGTACATTTAACGAAGGAACACATCTTGGATTTACTCAGGTTGAAATGGATGGTGTTAAGACCATAACCATAAACCACGGTGTTGCAAGACCATGGGCGGGCGCTATACTGGAAGTAAGGCTTGATTCTCCGGAAGGTCCTATTATCGGTACAGTTCAGACTGTTGCTACAAGTGAAGACAGATGGGATAATTATCAGCCGCTTGTTATGGAAGTTTCGCCTACTACAGGTATTCATGATATTTATGTTACTTCCGAGGGTAAAGGCGAAGGTGTAGGTAACTTTGACTGGATGAGATTTGAAACGGGAACTGATAAGGCTCCTGTAAAGCATAACAAGATCATTTATGCAGAGGGTGTAGAGCCAATAGGCGTAAGAACACTTGGAGATTTGCGTATTGTATCCAGCGGTCACCTTATTAAACCATTAGAGGATCCGGTTTATAAGAAGGACGGAACTGTTATGGCTCCCCTTGCTGAAACTTTGAACAATCTTGGATATACATTCAACGAAGAAACCTTAACCATTACCGATAAGGAAGGTAAAAACCTTGCATTTAAAGAGGGTAATGATATTGCTTATGTAAACGGAGTGGCAGGAAAGATGTCAACCTCACCTGAAAAGCTGAAAAGCGGTTGGTGGGTTCCGATAGATATGTTTAAGCTCCTTGGTGACTACGTTGATTATGTAGAAAGCTCCGGATATGTACGTATTATGGATGTTAATGAACAACTGCGGTTAGACCATCTCAGTAAGCTACAGGGCGAAGACAGAAATCTTGCATATAAAAAGCCTTGCTTGTCCAGCTCAAGACCTGTTGATGAGTCCCATGGTAAGTATCCGACAGATGCATTTGATGGAGATTCATCAACCGAATGGTGGGAAGGAAACGGCGACAAGGATGGCTGGATATGGGTTGATTTAAATAAGTCATATCCTGTAACCAGAGTTGTTGCAAACTTTGGAGACTATGCACCTGTGTCATTTAATGTATACATTTCAAATGATATAGGCATGCCGGAAAACTGGACACGTGTTGCGGCTGTTACCAAGGTTGTTGGTAAAACAGTTGAGATAAAGCTTCCAACAAATGTTCATGCAAAATATGTAAAGCTTGGAGATTTAAAGGGAATCGACCAAAACGGTGTTCGTTTAAAAGAATTTGAAGTCTATATGGACTAATTGATTTTTATGGAGGTACATAAATGTTTAGAAAAATTTGTTCTTATATTTTAATTATAACGTTAATCTTTGGAGGAATAAGTGTCACCGCTCATGCGGAAAGTGACAGGGCATTTTATGTATCTCCTTTAGGAAACGACCAGAATGCAGGTACGCTCAATAAACCATTTAAGACTATTGAGCGTGCCCGCATCGAGGTACAAAAGTATGCCTCTGATATGTCAGGGGATATATACGTATACATACGTGAAGGAAATTATTTTTTAGATGAGTCTGTTACTTTCACAGAAAGTGACAGCGGTACAAACGGATATACCATCCACTATAAGAATTATAACAATGAAAAACCTGTTATATATGGCGGGAAGCGCATAGAAGGTTGGGAAACATGGCAAAACGGCATATATAAAACTAAAATAGATGGTGATGCGGATTTTTATGCACTCACCGAGGATATGGAATGGGCAAAAGAGGCTTGTTATCCAAACGAGGGCTATCTTGGGGTTGCAAGAAGAGGTAAATCTGATAGAAGAAACACCTTGCTCTATTTAAAAGATGAGGACATGCCTGAAAATTTAAGTCTTGAAGGATTAAGAGTGAAAAGTATTCCATATCTGCATTACGGGTCCGCTACATGGCCTGTAACCGAAATTGACAGAGAGAATAATTCTGTTACGCTGAATTCTTTGGGTGAAAAAAACACCACACCATGGACAGAACCTGACGGTCTGTATTGCATGGTAGGTAATTTGTCTTTCTTAGACACGCCTGGTGAATTTTATATAGACAGAAATGACGGGTGGCTTTACTACTATCCATATAACGATAATATTACAGAAAGTGTAATTGTTGCTCCGACCTTAAAGTCCATTTTCAGATTTAACGGTTCAGGAATAAATAAAAGAGTGAAAAATATATCTGTTGAAGGACTTACTTTGTCTACAACAGATTTTACAGAGAGCTTTCATGAGGGAGATTACGCAGGTGACGTTTTAGGCTCTGATGCCATGATTAAAATGGAAAATGCCGAAAATATATCTGTTGTTAACTGTAAGCTCATGAATGCAGGTATAGATGCTATATGGCTTGATGGTGTGGCACAAAATAATACCATAAGCGGTAACTTTATAAAAAATGTCGGATATGTAGCTGTACTGCTCAGCGGATATACTATTAGGGAAGCTATGGGAAGATTTGACAGCTTGGAGGAGGGCTATTGTAACAAAAATAACACCATTACAAATAACTATATTCGCCGTGTTGGTATAAATGCGGCGCATGGTGCCGGAATTCAGCTTTTCAAAAGCGGTGATAATGTTATAACCCATAATGAAATTTCAGATTCACCACGATATGCAATATCTCTTAAAGATGAAAGCCATCCCGATGATATACGTTGTTGGGGAATAGAGGTTCCTGCATCAGGTTCATGGATTTATGACAGCAAAAGCATGATATATGATTTGCGCTTTTCACAGAATAACTATATTGCATACAATGATATGTACGACTGTATGAAGGAAACTGCAGACGGCGGTATTTTTGAGACGAATTCAGCCGGACGCGGAAATGTGTTTAAAAATAATATTATACATGATATTGCCGCTCCAAACGCTCATGGTATGTTTTTTGCAATTTATCTTGACGGAAGTACAATCAATTGGCGGATAGAAGATAATATAGTATATAACATTTCGGCACAGAAGGGCGGAGCTGCTATATCTACAGGCCCCGGAATTTATAACCAGTTTACAAATAATATAATAGATACAAGTAACGGAAACATCAGCGTTGCAAGAATGGTTGGTAAGAATTTGGTTTTTAACAAGAATATTATATATTCTACCAAAGAAGTATCCCTTGGTGGCGATGCGTTGTATAGCCTTGTAGGCATGGAAAACAATTTATATTATAGTGGAACAGGTGAGTATTATATTGTTGGTGCTGAAGGGGAAGATACGCTTAAATCATGGAAAAGTGCGGGAGTGTATGACCAATATTCTATAGCCGGACAATTACCGGAATTTGAGGATGCTGAAAATCATAATTATACTTTGGAAGAAAACTCTCCTGCATTAAAGCTTGGAATTAAAAATGTAGACACAGGCGTAGGGTTAACCGATGATTTTGTTTGGGAAAGAGAAACTAATCCTTTGCCTGAAATGATTATCGGCGGAGGAGAAGTAGTGGAAGATATTGACCCTGCGGGAAGCTTGCGCCTTGAGTGTGAATCGGCGGAATACACCAGAGGTGTTGGTGCAGGTAGCGGTCACTTGAATAGTATAAATTCAAAATCATACTTTGGATTTTCTGATGTTGACCTTACAGATGTGAACAAAATAACGGTCAGATATGCAGTGCCCAAAGGTTATGCGGGATGTAAAGTAGAAGTCAGGGCGGATAATTATTCTTCGGGAACATTATTAGGCAGCTTTGTAACAGAGGAAACAGAGGATTGGAATGTTTACCATACAACTACTTTTGATACCCAGAAACTAAGCGGTAAGCATTCAGTTTATTTCTATTTCCCCGACGACGGTGCTTACGGGTGCGGTAATTTTGACTGGGTAAGATTTGAAACGGATAACGGTAAAACACCGGCAAAGGGCAATAATGCAGAAGAAGGGCTGATTTTTGATGTTGACCCTGCAACCTTAACAGACCGTTCGGGAAATAATATTTCTGTATCAACCCTCGGTACAATCACAAAAGGCGGCTTTACAAATCAGGAGGGTGAAACGGTTCCCTATATGACAACAGGTCAGGGAAATGATGCTTTAACTAATTCATCTACGGCAGGCTTGCTCAGAACAACAGATGAAAGTATTATAAAGCATAAGGATTTTACCATAGAAACATGGGCGAGATACAAAACTCCTGCAAGCGGTTGTTGGCCAAAAATGTTTAAATGGGGCAATACTGAGGGTCAGAACGTACTTGCGTATGAGACACCAACCTCTCCTTATGCACATAAAATTATAATTGGAAATAAGGATACTTATGTTTATCCGAATATAAGTGAAATAACAGATGCATGGAAGCATTATGTATTTACATTTGATATGGAGTATGATACAGACGGAACTACACTCAAAAAAGTTTCACAGAGGATGTATGTAAATGGTGTTGACGTTACCAACTATGATGCAAATGTTACAGATTCTTCTGCACTTGCGATGTTGGATACAATAACCGAGTTTACAATTGGAGGCTATTCTGTTAACGGTTCGTTTGGACAGGGTTTTTCCGGTGACTTTGCAACCTTTAAGATTTATAATGGTGTAAAGAGCCAGAGTGAAGTTACTGCGTTATACGAAAATTCTAAGGACAAATACATAAATGATTTAAGTCAGATAGTTGAAGGGCCGGAAACAGATTTCGGCGATATTGCGATTTTAGCAAACGGCAGCTTTTTATATAACTGCGGTGCATATTCAGATAATGGAAATATTATGATTCCATTGGAGGAAACTGTAGCCTGCTTTGGATTTAGCTATGATGCTTCAGGTAATACTGTAACTGATACAGAGGGTAATGCTATTGTTTATACAGTGAACAGTGATGTTGTTTCAGTAAATGGCAACAGTGTGAAGCTGTCGTGCAATGTCAAAACAGATGCAACCGGCAAGGTTTATGTGCCTGCAGAAATCTTTGAGCTTGCTTTCGGTGACTGTGTAATGTATAGCGATATATCAAAGTATTGTCGTATTTTTGATGTAAAAACAAAAGCTTTAGCCGAGAATCCTGATAATCCAAATAACGATTTAGCATGGAGAAAAACTGCAGTTTCAAGCTCGAATCTGGATTCAAGCCCCGTGAATGTCTTAGATGGTGATGAAAGTACTGTATGGAAGCCATACTATTCCGATAACGAATGGATTTGTATTGATTTAGGCAACAAAACCGAGTTCAATACCATTGAGATTGACTGGGGTTCAAATTATGCACGTGCAATAGAAATATATGTGTCGGATGAATTTACAAATGATGAGGAAAAGCTAGAAACAATTTACAGCTACCTTACATTCGGGGGTGGTAAGCTGGAACGTTCTTTTGAGCCTGTAACAGCAAGATATGTGTTTGTAAATCTTAAATGTAAAGCCGGTGTTTTGTCGCCGACTATTAAGGATATTCATATTTATAATAAGTAAATCAGAATATTATTCAGAGGAGAAAATATCATGATAAAAAAAATTAATGGTGATTTGTGTCACGATATGCTTTTGGAGAACGCTGAGAGAAAGCTGGCGTTTGATGAAAATGCAGAATATGACGTGTGGCGTGAAAATGTCAGAAATAAATTCATTGAATTGCTTGGAATTAATAATATTAAGAAAAATAGCTGCTCCTTAAATATAGATATTGAAGAGGAATGTGAAAAGGAAGGATATAAACAAATCCGATTTACCTTTGACAGTGAGCATGGGGCAACAGTTCCATGCTACCTGCTCATTCCTGATACGGGCAAAGAAAGTTATCCTGTTGCAATAGTTATTCAGGGACACACTACCGGTTTTCACAATTCTGCAGGACTTGCTAAAACAGAGGAAGATAAAGAAAATTACCCAAGCTGGTGTTTTGGGCTTCAAGCTGTAGAAAATGGATTTGCCGCTCTATGTCTTGAGCAACGAGGTATGGGAGAACGCTGTTCATGGCAACGATATGGAGAGGGCCGTAATTATGAGCTTGGAAATCACTCATGTTCGGTTACTGCCCTAAGAGCCATAAATCTTGGCAGAACTGTAATCGGTGAGCGTGTATGGGATATAAGCAAAGGTATTGACGCATTGGAAAACTTTAAGGATTTGGGACTTGATTTAGAAAAAATTCTTATAATGGGACATTCAGGCGGCGGTACAGCCACATATTATGCAGCTTGTTATGATGATAGAATTAAATATAGTGTGCCTGCCGGCGCATTTTGCTCATATAAGGCATCTGTTATGGCGATGCAGCATTGTGTTTGTAATTATATTCCGGATATTTGTAACTGGCTTGAGATGGAGGATTTAGCTTGTCTTATTGCTCCACGCCCGCTTACTATAGTTACGGGAGGATTTGATGATATTTTTCCATTGGAAGGAGTAAAAAAATCCTTTAAAACTGTACGGGAAATATATAAGGTTGCAAGAGCGGATGATAAAGGTAAATTAGTTATTACACCTGATGTTCACCATTGGAATGAAGAAGTAGGTTGGAAAGTTATTGTTGAAGACGTAAACAAAATGGGATGGCTATAATGAAAGGCAGGGATTAGTTATAAGCATGAAGATAGGTATTAAATCGTCTTTTGGACCAAGATTCAGAGATATAAAAGAACAATTCCGGGATATGGCAGAAATGGGAATTTTCTCGTGTCAGTTAGGTATGGGTGTAGATGCCATATCCCGTGAAAACGCTGATTATATTCTTGAAGGAGTAAAGGAAACAGGAGTAGAAATATCAGGTGTTTGGGCATATTGGTCAGAGCCTGCTGAGTGGAATTTTACCATGGGACCGGAAACAATAGGTCTGGTGCCTGTTGCATACAGGGGAACTCGATTAAAAGAAATGCATAAAATAAGCGAATTCACTGAAATGATAGGCGTTCAAAATATGATTACCCATGTTGGCTTTCTACCTGAAAATATGAACGACCCGTTGTTTTCGGGAACAGTAGGTGCATTGCGGAATTTATGTAATGCGATGAAGAACAGAGGACAGAACTTCTTGTTTGAAACAGGACAGGAAACTCCTGTTACTTTATTGCGTGCTATTGAAGCCATAGGGACAGATAATTTAGGTGTAAATCTGGATACTGCAAATCTTATTTTATATGGAAAAGCTAACCCTGTGGATGCTCTTGATGTAATAGGAAAATATGTTTTGGATACACATTGTAAAGACGGATTTTATCCCACTAACGGTAATGAGCTTGGTGAGGAAGTTCGTATGGGCGACGGAAAAGTTGACTTTTATGCCTTGGTTAAAAGATTGAATGAGATTGGGTATGAAGGCCCTTTGACTATTGAGAGAGAAATTACAGGTGACGAACAAGTTAGAGATATTATTTATGCAAAAAAATACCTTGAGGACATTAAGAAGGATTTAGAGATTGAGTAAACAGAGGGTTTTGTATTATGAGAAAACAACAGGGATACATTTTAAGATACTATTTACCGGTAAAACCTAATTTTGATGAGGAATATACTAATAAGCGGTTTGAGGAGCTTTTGCAGTTTTGTATCAATGCAAAAGTAGATGCAGTAATGTTTTTTGTTGCGTTGCATCCTGATTGTTACTATATGCCTGAAACTCCCGAATATGCTGAAAGCTGGCGTGACCAGATGCTGCCTTACATAAAGAGATTGCGTGAAGCAGGCGTTGGGTATCAGCTTAATTTTCAAAATTTGCTTGGTGCAAATACACAAGGCTCGGATTTTTCTAATTTATATAATTGGGAGAATTTAGTTGACCACAAGGGTAGAGAAGCAAAAGGTGCAGGATGCCCCATTGGAGAAGAATTCCGCAGACAATCGGAGAAAAAACTTAAGATTTGGGCGGAAACCAAGCCTGATGTAATATGGCTGGATGATGATTTCAGGATGCATAATCATGGTACACCAAATGATGCAATTATTGAAGGTGAAAGTTTTTATCTTGATTTTTACTGCTTTTGTGATAAGCATATTAAGCTTTTTAACGAACGTGTAGGGGGCAATTACACACGCGAAACCATAGTAGATGAAATTTTACGTCCGGGTGAGCCAACAAAGATAAGAAAAGAGTTTATGGATTTCTTGTCAGACACAATGACCGAGTCTGCGGAATGGATTGAAAAAACTGTTCATAGCGTAAGTCCTGATACCCGTTTGGCTCTTATGACAAGCATGCCTGATATACATGCAGCTGAGGGTAGAAAGTGGAATGAATTTTTAACAGCTTTAAGTGGCGAATTTGCTCCGATTTTAAGACCTACTTTTGGACCATACAGAGAGCAGGACCAACCGCCGAGAGATTTTATTTCATCTTACAGCAGATTAAATCAGCTAACAGAGCATCTGCGAGAAGCAGGACTTAAAAATGTAGAGCTTTGTCCTGAGGTAGAAAATACTCAATTTACTGTTTGGGCAAAATCCACAGCTTCATCTTCATATCAGCTATCACTGTCAGCCTTTATGGGATGTAAGGATATTACACTTTCTCTGTATGACTTGGACGGCGGAGCATTCTTCGAGGAGCCTGCCTATGAAGAGATGCTTAAAGTACAAAAGCCATTTTTAGATACTGTGCTTTCGTTGGAGTTATCTGAAGCCGAGGAACTGGGAATAGCGATTCCAACCACAGGGTGCAGTGGTAAGGGTTATATTGCCAATAAAGGCGATGATTATGAATCAATAGGTGGAAAGGGAAGATACATAGAAAATTACTTTCTGAAGATGGGAGTTCCGTGCAAGTTTGTTTCACCGAGTAACTTTGACAAAGCCGAAGTTTTTGCTTTGGATGAGTATTCTGCACGTTTTTTAAGCAATGCTGATTTAAAGAAGATTTTAAGTAGCAGTGTATTTTTAGATGGCGGTGCGGCTGATGTTTTGTGTAAACGTGGTTTTGCAGAATATATTGGCGTAAAGAATATTAAGGGAAAGAGAAATGAATATGTTCAAGCAGAGGTTTTTCCTGAACTGAGGCGTCAAGACGGAACGTATATAAGAATGCCCCTTCGTGTTCCTGTGGGTGGATTTTGGTATGATATACATGCAGTTGATGATGCAAAGGTTATGTCTGAATTCAGAGTTCCTACAGGTGAGGGATTTACAGGTCTTACATATTTTGAAAATAGTTTAGGTGGCAAAGTGGTTATATATCCTGCGTATAGAGAATGGGGTACAGGATTTTATAATCATACAAGGGTGTCAATCATTAAGGGATTATTGGCTGAACTCTCGTCCGATATGGTAACTGTTGAATGTAATTCATATACTTTAGCAGTTGTTAAGGAAAAAGAAAACGGCGAAAGATACTATTTTCTTGCAAATTTATCCGCCAGTCCGACAAAAGAATTTAAAATAAACGGGAAAACCATAGAAGTTGAGCTTGGGATTTATCAAACAGCGGTTTATAAAGAAAGTGATGGGGAAATAACCTTTATAGGAAAAACATTGGTTTGTCATTAGAAGTATGAAATATGTGAGAAAGAAGGTAAAAGATATGGAGTATATATTCAAAATGCTTGAAGGGGAATGCTGGTGGGGAGGTACATCAGCAGACGGCGTATATGTTCCTTTTGATAAACGAACTGTACACTCTTGCGATTTTCGTATATTAAGTGAAAATCAGACAATGCCAATGTTTTTGTCTAACAAAGGTAGATGTATCTGGTCAGAGGAACCTTTTAAGGTTTCGATTCAAAATGGAGAATTTCGTATTGAGGGAACGGAGGTCGTAATTGAAACCTATGGAAATACTCTTCGAGATGCGTATATAGGTGCACAGAAAATGCACTTCCCAATATGTGGAGATGAACTGCCGGAGGAATTTTTCAAAAAGCCGCAATATAGTACGTGGATGCAGTACACATACGAGCAAACACAGGAGAACGTGTTAAAATATGCTCATGGTATTATAGATAACGGCTTTGCACCGGGAATCTTTATAATAGATGAGGGATGGCAGAAAGATTATGGCACATGGGAGTTTAATCCTTTGTCATTCCCGAACCCCAAAAAGATGATGGATGAACTTCATGACATGGGGTTTATCGTTATGCTGTGGGTAGTTCCATACGTGCGTGCAGATGGTCGTGAATTTGTTGAGCAAACTATGCAGTTTACTAACCCGAAGCTGTATGATAAAGTGTTTCTGCGTACAGATGATGGTGAAATAGCTATCACTGATTGGTGGGATGGGTATAGTGCATGCTTTGACATGACAAAGAAATGTGATAGAGAAATGCTTGATTCACAACTAACAGTTTTGATGAGAGATTTTAATGTTGACGGCTTTAAATTTGATGGCGGATGCTATGATCACTATTGTGAACACAAAATAATCAATGGTAAACCCGACAAAGTATATAGTGCTGCTGAACGTAATGCTGCATGGAACGAGTTTGGGACACGCTATCGTTATCATGAATACAAGGATACTTTTAAAGGCGGTGGCAGACGTGTTATTCAGCGTTTATCAGACCGCAATCATTCATGGGATAATGTGGGGCTCAACACTTTAATTCCTAATGCCATTCAGCAGGGATTGCTTGGACATCCGTTCATCTGTCCAGACATGATAGGCGGAGGTCAATGGGCTGAACGTGACAAAGCTATCGACCAGGAATTATTCGTCAGAATGGCTCAGTGTTCGGCATTGTTTCCAATGATGCAGTTTTCGCGGGCTCCATGGGAGGCTGTTAATGGTGAATATTTTATTCATGTTAAAGCTGCACATGATTTGCATAATGCGTTTGCTGACACTATGCTGCAATTAGTGAACAATGCATATAGCACCGGAGAGCCGATACTGCGCTCGCTTGCATACAACTATCCTGATTGCGGATACGAGTATGTTGCTGATGAGTTTATGTTAGGTGATGATATTTTAGTTGCCCCTGTCATAAAAAAAGGTGAGATATTGAAAAAAATAATTCTCCCTAATGGCACATGGACTGACGCTTATGGGAGGGAATATATTGGCGGTGGTATAATAGAGGTTGATGTCGATATCAGCAGTATTCCGTATTTTATAAAGAAAAATTAAACATATAGGCAGATGAGTTATATAATATAGATACTGTAATGCTTTTATTTCAAATTGAGCAATAGCATCTTCTTAGACCTCTAATGAAAGGTGTAAATGTTATGAAATTAAGTTTGTATTTACCGTCCTTATGAATAATTTTTACGCAGAGCCTGATGAGGCATTAAAGCATGCGTATGATATAGGCATAACAGCAATGACGATTTTTGGAACCGAATTAGAGAAAAGAAAATTAAAAGATTATAAGGAGTATGTGGGTCAGTACGGTATTGAAATTTATGGAATTGTTCAGGGGACAGCTTTATCTGACCCCGACGCTTCTGTTCGTTCTTCTGAAATCAATAATGTGAAAAAAGTTATTGATGAGGCTGCGGTACATGATGTAAAAAATATTATGGTTGCTCCGTCGATAAAAAGTAGTGGCGAGGTATCACAGGTAAGGTGTTTAAAGAATAAAATGTTTATCTGTGATACTATTGTTGAAGGATTAAGTGAAATTGCAGAATATGCAAAAGGGACAGGCGTAACCATAACTTTAGAAAACTTTTCTTTGATTACATATCCGTTTTCGACTAAAACCAAAGTAGAAACCGATAGCTATGTTGCGGTGCAATTACTTGAGATGAAAAAGTATCTTAACACAGAAACCATTAAATTTATGGCAGAGAGAGTAAGAGGAGGTTACAGCTTTTCTATATTAGATAGTGATAACATGCTTTGGCTAATAAAAGGTGACAGCCCTCTGTCAATAATTCATTTTCCTGAATATAAGCTTTATGTATATGCATCAACAGATGAGATACTATATAAGGCATTAGTGGATACATCCTTATTAAAAGAGATAAAGAAAGGAGATTTTGATGAGGTTCCAATTACTGAAGGTGATATATTAAGCATG
>JAZQKJ010000002.1:0-95119 GCA_045542095.1 Ructibacterium sp. | reverse complement strand
ACCCAGAATGCTCCGCCTTCCTGACACGCTATTTCTATTGCATCAAGCTTTACGTCACTGTACAGCTTGATTGCCTCTGCTACTGTCTGCTCCGGCGTTCCCATTGTGTGTCCTACAAATTTCATTTTCTTTTCCTCCATTTTTAAAAAGATTAAATTATTATTAAAATTACACTGTGTAAAGCTTGTTAACTTTACACATATTAAGAATACTTAATTTACTTGATGCGCCCAACTGCCATCAATTATTTGGGGGCATCGGTATCTGATTCTGTCGATATAGTATAATGTTTACCACTCCGAATAATTTAATAACTAACCAATTAATTCGTTAAGAACCGCTGCATCAGCATTGAGTTGCTCAAGAGTATTTCCAGGTATAAATTCCAACATAAGCATATGATCCTTAGCATCAGCTTTAATTATATCAACGAATTCTTTCCATAATTCTTTAGCCTCTGCCAATGGATAACGCGCACCGCACTCATCCCAATTAAAAACATGAACATCATTCATTTTTGCTTTAACCATTTTAAGAGCAAGAAGATTCTCTTCTTTTGTAAGAGTAAAGTTAGGCTGCCAATAAAGATACATGTTATCTCTTTTTATATTGTCAAGTGTATCTAAAGCGCTGAATCTGTTGTCAGTAAGCGTCCAACCGTGATATTCGTAACAAATTTTAATTCCGTGTTCTGCTGCCATATCACAAATAATCTGCGTGTCGCTAAATACCTTAGCAACATAAGCTTCGTCAGCACGCCATGACCATTTTGCTCCTGCCCATACACGAATGGACGGAGCGCCAAGAGCAATTGCAGATTGTAGGTATGGCATGAAATCTTTTGCTGGGTCTTCATTTTCGCCAGCTCTGTAATATGAGCCATATGCAAATACTTCAAGGCCAGCCTCACGAGTAAGTCTTCCTATTCTTTCTGCAGTTTCAATGTCACCCGCAGGAACATGTACATCACTTCCCCACTCGATACCCTTAAGTCCTGCATCGGCAGTTGCTTTAATAACTTCCTCTGCAGTCAACTCTCTAAATGAAATTGATACTAAACCCGACTTAATCATTTATACTCCTCCTGTCAAGATATTCGTTCCAAACATTCTCAAACCAATTATCGCGTTCCGGAATCGTTCTCACCGATTCAACGAAACATTCTGATTTTGCATTCTTATACTCTGTATATATAATTCTGTCATTAAACTCTGTGTTACCACTTACACACAACTTATATATATCAGTTGCGGTATCAAGGCACACTTCTGAATTACATACCAAAGCACCGCCTCTGCTTCCGATTTCTTCAAAAGCTTTCATCATTGATTTCAAAACAGCATTCTGGGTTACAAGCATGTCCTTAAACTTAAGATAATCAGTTAAATCTTTACGTGACACTTTCGAAATGTATTTATCAATATTATCAATATAGTCAGAAGTCTTTTTATAAAGCTCATTCATTCCCTCAGCATTTCTAATATGAGCTCCCATCTTGTACATATCAGCAGAGAATTCCTTTATTTTTGCTTTCATTTTGCCAAATTCATCATTTTCTTCTATGTTAAGTTTAGCTACTTCATAAAGAGCTTCTTCTGCAAGCTTCAAGAAAGCATTTACCTCCATTATCTCTGCTGGATTTTTCTGAAATGCAATATGTTCTGCCGCACGAAGTGAACCTGCTTGAGTAGAGTTGAGCGCCGAACCACCCGGACGATAAACACCAAACGTACCCGCAACCTCACCCACAGCATATAATCCTTTAATAGATGATTCCCAATTAGCATCAACAGCAATACCACCATTTGTGTGCTGAGCAGATACTGTAATACGAAGAGGTTCATTGTAAAGATCAATTCCATGCGCTTTATATAATTCAATGGCTTTATTATTCATCTTACGAAGACGATTGATAGGTTTTTCAATAAGAGCATCTGAATTCTTAAGATAATCATACGCTTCATCTGAGAGAAGACCAAATCCATCTTTTAACGCCGTTGGTTCTTCTCTGAAATCCATATATACAGCTCTTTTTTTGTTAACTGATTCGTTATATACCATAAGGTCAATAGCACTAGAACCATTAATTTTTGCAATATCAAACGGCCATTGATAACCTTTCATAAACACATAATTCGCGGTGTCTGCCAAATCTTCGAAATAATCAAGAAGAAATTCTCTCTCTACACCGTTTTCGTCTACTGAAATGTATTTAGGAATAACCTGTTGATATGTACCTGAAAGATTCCACTTAAAATCAACCGATGCAAGACCATATTGCCATTCCTGAAGATTTGCACCTCTCGCACCTACTTCAAGAGCCATACCGGTCATACCTGTCTGACTGTTTGGATATACATTATTTTCGTATATCATAGAGTGTCCGCCGGTCGCCATAATTATATTTGCACATCTGAATAAAACAAATTGCTCCTTCACCCTGTCGTATCCTAACGCACCTTTAATAGCTCCTTTATCTTCGAAAAGCTTAAATATAACAGTATTATCAATAATGTCAATCTTCTTGGAATTAACAGATTTTTCCAAACATTCAGTCATGTATTTCGACGTAAGAGGTCCTGCTGATGTAGCTCTTTTTCTTTTATCATGATCGGTCATATAACCGATATATTCACCATATTCGTTTGTGGGAAATGGTACGCCAAGATTTACAAGCTTCATGAAAGAACGCACAGAACACGCCGCTTCAATAAGGGCAGTATCTCCATTAACACTTCCTCCTTCAAATAATGTCTTAGCAAGCTCATCTACAGAATCGGCATCACCGGAGGCTAATGATAACTTATAATAAGTTTGCTTGTCACTTCCGGTATTTCTTGATGTTCCCATCTTTACCCCTTCTGTAACAATAGCAATGTTTTTGTGATTAAAATCATAAAGTGTATCTGCCGCATTAAATCCAGCGCAACCTGTACCAATAACCAACGTATCAACAGTGTACATCTTTATGTTCAATCCATTGATTTCACATATACTGCGTTGCATAATCTACACCCCCTGATTAAAGTCTGGCAATATGGAAACCACCATCAACATCAATAGACTGACCGGTTGTATATCCAAGAGTTCCGTCGGCTAAAGCACGAATTGCTTTCGCAACATCTTCAGGCTGTCCCCATCTCGATATGGGGAGAAGTCCACCTGCGATAAGATCATCATATTTTTTTGTAACAGTGGAGGTCATATTAGTTGCTATGATACCAGGTCTTACTTCGTTAACAGTAATATTTGCTTCGCTAAGTCTGTCTGCAAAAAGTTTGGTTACCATAGAAACCCCTGCTTTGGAAATACAATATTCGCCTCTACTGATTGAACTTGTGTATGCAGACATTGATGAAACGTTTACAATTGCTCCGTTAAGTTCGCTATTTGAATCAGCATTATCTATCATGTGCTGTGCTACGATTTGAGTTAAGAACAAAGTTCCTTTTGTGTTGATGTTCATAACTCTGTCATAGCTCTCTTCTGTCATTTCAAGAAGATCTACTCTGTTAAGCGGAGCAACTCCTGCAACATTTATAAGAGCTCCAACCTTTCCAAAAGCATCAATAGCAGTATTTAAAACATTTTCCCTGTTCTCGCCTTTTGAAATATCTCCCTGTACATAAAGGAAATTATCACCAAAATCTTTAAAGATTTCTTTTTTACTTTCATATTCTGCAATATCAACGCCCAAAACACTGTAACCACTGGCAAGAAATTCTTTCACAGTCGCATATCCTATTCCGCTTGCCGCACCTGTAATTATGGCTGTTTTATTCATTAAAAATCATCCTTTCAATTCTATTTTTCAAGTTTTGCTTTGGCCTCTGTGTATTTAGGAACATACACTTCTTTATCACGTATTACACAACCTGCAACAGTTCCCATTCTCATGAGCTCGGTACACTTACTACATGTTATACAACATTTTTTAGCGTCCATTCCACCATTTTTCTTGATGTCCTGAATAAAATCAGGATAGGCAAAACTCTCTCTGCCAAAACCAACCATTGATGTAAGACCCTTTTCAACGAGAGCAGCGCCAACATTTGGTGCATACTGTCGAAGATAGGAATAACCGGAACTAATTACTGTCATATCAGCAAACTCCTTTTGAATTTCGCCGGCACAAGCAAGCATTCTCTCAACCCCTTCAAGAGGATGTTGATCCGGAATAAATCCAAACACACCTGTATCATAAGGTCTGTTTACATGTGGATTAACGTATGGATTACCGATGGTAATATTAATCAAATTCATTCCAAGCTCATTATGTAAAATACTTATTAGCTTTTTAGGTTCGGTTAAATCAACTTCTATACCATTACCTTCTTTTACGCCAAAACCATATGGATATTCAAAACCATCATAAATTCCAAGTCTTGATGTGACAATAAAGTCACCGCTTACGGCTGCATTGGCGTTTTTAACACCATTTACAAGCAATCTCGTTCTATTTTCAAAAGAACCGCCAAACTCACCGGGACGGTCATATGCTGAAAGTAACTCGCTTGCCAGATAACCATGACAACATTTTATATCAACGCCATCAAATCCGGCTTCTTGAGCAAGTTTCGCACCCTCGCCAAATTTTTCTTCAAACCGCTTTAAATCATCATCACTTATTATGCAGGTACTATCCAACGGACCATTCTTTTCAAATAAAGGCTTATTATGCGCAATTATAGGTTCAGGGAAACCATTCGGCTTTGAGTTTCTGCCAGAATGTGTAGCCTGAATGATAACTTTAGGCTGAAATCCGTTGGCTCTAAGACCTTCTTCTTTTATTGTTTCAATAAGCTTTTTATAAGCATCTACATTGTCCTTAGTAATCTGAAGCTGTCTTGGATTAGCTCTTGCCTCCGGAGATAACGCAACAGCTTCCATCCAAATGAGTGCTGCACCGCTATGGGCAAATCTTTTATAACGTCTATATGTAAGTTCTTCAGGTGCGCCCAAAGAGCTTCCGTCACATCCTTCCATAGGTTGTATCACAAAACGGTTTTCAAAGATGGTACTATCTACAGCAACTTTATCGAAAAGCACATCCGTGTTATCACTTATGGGAATATTAAGCTTCATTTCAGAAATTTTAGACTTAAAATCATCCATAGATGCATAATTAAATTTCTCGTGTTTCAATTTTCTACTCTCCCAACTTTTTTCATTTGTACATTTCATCCACAAACTCCAAACCCCTTTGAAAAATCCTTTTGTGGACTTCGACCAAATTATTCAGTTTAATTATATAATATTAGACTTATTAGCACAATTGCAATATTTGCTTATAAATATGTTAAATTTGCTTTTTAATAAATATCTAATTTACAGTTTTGTAATTTTATTCCCTTTTAAATTCACGAGGTAAATTGATTTTTTGACTTAATATGCCAATCGTAAAAATTTGTAAAAAAAAATTTTTTGCAAATAAAAAAAACATTATGTCAAATTGCACAAACGCCGAAAAAATGTAATTTTGCTGACAATTTTATAGGACAAATATTATCATATTTTGCACAAAATACATCATCATTTTAAAAAATATCTATTGACATTGCTATTTTACTATGTTACCATTCGACTAAAAAAGCAGTAGTTTTTTATCCAAAAAGAAAGGCTGGTGATAAAAATCATGGGTAAACTTGTTTCTTCTATTTCGTATCTAAGTGGTGATCTGGTAGATGATTTACACTTTCATAATGAATACGAAATTTTATTTGTTGTTGAGGGGAAAATCGAGGTATGTATAGACAACAGTTCTTTCGTTGTAGAAAAAAATCAGATTGTGTTTATAACTAATCTTGAAAAGCATTTTATAAAACAGTTAACACCCACGTATAAAAGATATAGATTATGTCTTAAAACCCTGGCAACAGACACTCTTATGCATAATTCCAATCTTCTTTCCATTATTAAAAATCACCTTTCTGTCTATACACACTGCATTGATGCAACGCCTTTTTTGGATAGTGCTGTTCGTATATTTAAAAATATTGATATTTACAAGGATTATACAGATTTTTCAGACGAACTTGTTATTAGTTGTTTAACTGAACTTCTCGCTCTTGTATATGTTCATAATAGTGAAACTCTTAATTTTATAAATGACACATCAAATAACAAAATCATTGAGATTCAAAGATACATTGACAAACATTACGCGGAGAATATTCTAATAAACGAATTAAGTAAAAAGTTTTATATAAGCTCGTGTTATTTATCACATAAGTTCAAAGAAATTACAGGTTTAAGTCCTAAACAATATTTATCACTGACTCGCCTTAAAAATGCATCGTTGCTTTTGATTAACACAAATCTTTCTATATCAGAAATATCCACAAAAGTTGGTTTTAATGATGTAAATAACTTTATTAAAAAATTTAAAGAAGCATACGGGATGCTCCCTAATCATTACAGGCATGGAAAATAAAAAAAGTCTTGCAGTTCATTGTAACCGCAAGACTTTTTTATTAAAATAATTTATTCGTCAAAATTTTTATCCGTTGCTAGTTCAAATATCTTTTCTACATCGGCTTCTGGTTTTTTATCGACTAAAGTTACAAGCGCCGCCGCAATAAGAGCAGCTATTGAACCTGGTAAAATTTCGTAAATTCCAGTACTAGCACTTAAGTATACAAGCCAAATAATATCAACTATTGCACCAGCTACTATGCCCGCAACAGCACCTTTATATGTGAATCTCTTCCAGAAAAGTGAAAGTAAAATTACAGGTCCAAAAGCGGCACCGAAGAGTGCCCATGCATTTGATACAAGATTCATGATCTTTGCAGCACCTTCACCTTTACTGCTTGCAATAAAGAACGCTACAACAGACACAATAATAACAACCACTCTTCCGACCCATAGAAGCTCATTCTCAGAAGCATTCTTTCTTATAATAGGCTTATAAATATCACTTGTAAATGATGAAGATGCCACAAGTAATTGTGAATCAGCAGTAGACATTGATGCAGCTATAATAGCAGCCAAAAGAATTCCTGCTATAAACGAAGGGAATAAGTTTCTTGTTAATATAACAAATATGAGCTCTTGATTGTTAATGTCACTCAGTAAATACTGTGCAAATGATACTCCATTATCCATAATAAGCATCCTAGCAAAATAGGCAATAGCAATAGCCGCAACAAGAGAAATCACGACCCATACAATTGCAACAATTGATGATTTTTTAACCATACTTGGCTTTTCAATAGACATAAATCTTACAAGAATATGCGGCATACCAAAATAGCCTAATCCCCACGCAAGACCTGATACAATTTCCTGCCACGTAGCATTAAAGAAGTTACTAACAAATGTAAACTCCTTTCCGGAAGCATTGGTAACAGTTTCACTTAAAAGAGATGTATCAAGATTTCCTGCACAAGCAAGCATAATTGGAACAGCCATAAGTGCAGCAAGCATTAAAAGCCCCTGGAAGAAATCAGTCCAGCATACAGCCTTATAACCACCGAGAAACGTATACACAAGTATAATAACTGCAAAAATAATCATAGCTAATGTACCATCTGTAACTGCCGGATCAGGATTTAAATCAAGCTGTGGGAACAACTGGATAAAAACTTCAGCTCCCGCCGAGAACGCCGAAGCAACATAGATAGTAAAACTAACTAAAAATACAACAGCACAAATTATTTTAAGTGCTGAACTTTTCGCAAGAAATCTATTTGTAAGATACTGCGGAAGGGTGATAGAATCACCTGCCGCGCATGAAAACTTTCTCAATCGTTTCGCAACAATAATCCAGTTAAGCGCCGTACCAATAGCAAGACCGATTCCTATCCACGCCTGACCAAGACCAAATGCGATAATACTACCAGGAAGCCCCATTAACAGCCATGCACTCATGTCAGATGCTTGAGCACTCATAGCTGTAACCCAAGGCCCCATCGATCTACCCCCTAAAAAATACTCTTTTTCTCCGTTATTTTTTGTCCTTATAAAAAACCAAACACCTATTCCGAGCATCGCAACGAAATAAAGGACAAAAGCTAATACTTCTCCCATTTTTAAATTCTCCTAACTTATATTTATTTTATGTAATGGCTAATCAACCCATCTTTTATATAATAGCACATTCTTATCTAGAATGCAATACAGAATAAAGTATAGACCGTAGTCTATACTTTATTAATATATATTGTCATTAAATTTGATTATATAAAGAAATTTTATAAGACTAAAAAAAATACAATATAGTATACTAAAAACAATTCTACTTTTTTATTTTATATAAAAACATAGGTAGTACAGATTGAGCGTAGTTTTTTAATGAATAATCTCCATTGCATAAACACCAGTCATAGATTAAAGAGCGCTCGCACATAGCATATATCTTTACTATTTCATTTATTGACATTTCTGTAGTAATTTCACTTTTTTTCTGACCTTCACCTACAATCTTTTTGAGTAACTTATAGTATATACGCTTACTATCGAGCAAATACTTTTCGCCTTTGGTGACAAGTTGTGTGGAATACAGGCGGGTCAGGAGTTCAATATCGATTCTTTCTTCAATCATTTTAAATAATTCAGCATTAAGAAACATAAGCTTGTCAAAACTATTCATATCTTCGTCCAGTTCATCTTGAAGTCTTTCGTACTCCTCATCAAAAATATACGAAAGAGACCCCAAAAGAGCATCTTTCCCTTCAAAATAATGGTAAAATGATCCTTTTGAGGTGCCTGATGACTCAATTATCTCTTCAATGGTTGTGTTATCGTATCCTTGGTCATAAAACAAATCCCATGCAGCAGTAATAATCTTCCCCTTAGTATTTCTGTTATTCTTTTTTGACATACTTTTATCTCCTAACAACTTTTATATAATGATTATACATTATTAGGAAAATTAATTCAAGACATCATTTATAAATTAGACTTACAGTATATACTAATATAATAAACAGGCTTTAAATCTATAATAGAAATTCTATTAAATCCAGTTTCATTCAAGATAATAAAATCTTTCCCTACATCAAGTAAGACACCACACTTTTTGATTTTATTTGAATTTTTTAACCATAAGTCAAGACATAAGTTGGCATTTTTAAACCTTGATAAGTAGTCTGTAATATTTTTGTTTTCTGCAGATGTATCAGATTTAGGAACTGATAAAGATCTTGAAACTCCATTCATAGAATGCGGAATCTTCCTGTTATTTTCTGCAATATACGGCTTATAGGATTCAGGCATAAATGTTATCACTTTTTCCCCGCTCTCAAAAAGCATTTTATTTTCGCACCCAGGTGGCACAATGACACATTCTGAGTTCTCGCTTGTTAAAAAGTTAATATTTTTTTCGCTATGCAAACAACCACCTCCTTCTATCATTTTATTCAGACAATAAAAAAAGTAACATTTTTTTGTATATATTTTTGATTTTGTGTTCAAAATACAAGTGAACAAATGATGAAATCCGAAAATCGGACATCATTAAAGAAATTTTTCAGGAGGGACAAATTATGTCTAGCAACCAGAACAAAAACGATAACAAAAACAACAATAACAACCAGAACAGAAACGATAACAAAAACAACAACAATAGCAACCAGAACAAAAACGATAACAAAAACAACTAGTTAAAACAAATTTTCCTCTTTTATCCACGGCCGGTCTACTAACAGGCCGGCCAACCATTTAAAAGTTACATAATGTATATAATATCAGAAAATGCTAGTGTAAAAGGCTGACTTATATTCCATACTAACTTAGAAACTATCACACTTAAAAGAGGTTGAAATATGGAATGTAAATTCAAAATTAAATCATTGCCTTTTATATTATTTTCAATTTTCTTTTTTCAGATTATTTCCTTTTTTGTTCCAGTTGCCGCAGAAACAGAAACACTTATTCCTATAGGTAGAACAATGGGTATAACTCTTGATGTACGCGGTGTAATAGTTACAGATACGGCTTATGTGACAGATTTTGAAGGAAATAAGCTTGCTCCTGCAAAAGAAGCAGGAATTGAACCCGGGGATTCAATCGAAAAAATAAACGGTAATCCTGTTGTGTCCGCAAAAGAATTCGAAAACGTTATTAACGAAAATGGTGCTTCGCCCATAAATCTAACAATACAAAGAGAGGGTAAAACAAAAGAATTAACTGTAAAAGCATGTCTCTCATGTATTGATGGGTTTTACAGAATTGGTGTTTGGATAAAAGATGCAGCCTCAGGAATAGGCACAATAACCTATGTTGATGCATCGACGAAAAAGTTTGGAGCGTTGGGTCATGCTATTTCAGAATCACCTGATAGCCCCCCTATTCCAATATCTGGTGGTCAAATTCTTGAAGCAACTATTGTATCAGTTAAAAAAGGCGAAAAAGGCACACCAGGAGAATTAATAGGTGTTTTCACAGATGATAAAGAAAAATTGGGCAGAATCGTCTCCAATGACCCAATTGGTATAAAAGGGACTCTTGACGATAATGTCGAAATAATTGAAAATTCAAAAGAAATTCCTGTTGCAAAGCGACACGAAGTTTATGAAGGAGAAGCTGAAATTTATTCAAATATCGAAGGCGAAAAAGTCGAGGCTTTTTCTGTAGAAATTCAGAAAATCAACAAAGACGAAAATAACACGCGAGGCATGATTATTAAGGTTACAGATAATAAACTGTTGGAAAAAACCGGCGGAATAGTGCAGGGTATGTCGGGGTCTCCAGTGATTCAGAATGGTAAAATTGTGGGAGCTGTGACACACGTATTTGTAAATGACCCGACAAGGGGTTATGGGATATTTATTGAAAATATGTTAGCAGAAGCAGAAAAGATTAAATAAGTTAAAATGCTCGCCTGTTTTATTACAGACGAGCATTTTAACTATATTCAAAGTTCACCTTTCCAATTTTTATATTCAAAATCTTCCGGTACCGGTACACTGTATCCCGGTAAAGAAACGCCAATCATTTCTCTTGCAATTTCGCCGTATGACGCACGGTAATGTATTGTAGATTTAACAACAAGTATTTTTTTCTCCTCAATCGCTATGCCGTGACTTCTGAATATTTCTATGTCCCATGGTTGCCTGGGGATTGAAGTTATAATCACTGTGTTCCCCAAAACTTCTGTTATTGCCGTTTTCCCGTGATTGAAAGGAGCGCCGTATGCGATTTTTGCTTTTGAAATATATTTTCCGTCAGAAAGCATTTTTACATATGCACGCACATTCAAAGGTCCTCCCGAGTATTGGGGGTCGCTTTTACCGCCAAGGGATAGTTCAGCCTCCTCACCAACGCCTGCTTTTATACACTTTTCAACACTTTCAGGGTCTACTATGGTTGCAATTACAGCACCTTTTATTCCTCTCTCAAGGATTCTTTTAAGTATATGCGTTGTATCACTTAGTGCTCCCGCACCAGGATTGTCGGATGCATCTGCAATTACAACAGGTTTTTCGCCTTCTGTCAATGCTATGTCAAGAGCAGCGTCAAGAGAAGGGAATTCCATTTTAAGTTCCGGTGTTCTTTTTTCTATTTCACTTGCAAGGTCATCTGCAATCTTTTCTGCTGCGTTTTTGTCTCCGTCGGTAACCACTACAACGCTCATGCCCATTTCTTCTATGTCGGATGGGAAAAAGCCATGGGCAAAGCGAACGCTTAAAACATTCTTTTCTGCTGTAAAGCTTTGTGCTTTTTCGTATAAAGGCACAATCGCCGGATGTTCGTGCGGAAAGAGAGGCAATAAAAACGGAATACGCCTGTATGCCATGCAAGGCTTTATTTTTCCGTCCAGAGTGTCCGCCATAAGTTTTGCCGCAAGATATCCCGTTTCATATGTATCCGTGTGTGGATATTTTTCATAAACCGTTATGGCATCAGCGTTTTTTGCCATTTTCTCAGTTATATTTGCATGCAGGTCAACTGACATTATAATAGGGATATCATATCCCGTAATTTCTCGTATTTTCTGAAGCAAATCGCCTTCTCCGTCACAATGTCCCTGTGCCACCATGGCCCCATGTGCACTGATTAAAACGCCGTCAAAAGGTCCTTTTTCCTTTAATGTCTTCT
Organism: Ructibacterium sp.; assembly: GCA_045542095.1. Taxonomy (GTDB): domain Bacteria; phylum Bacillota; class Clostridia; order Monoglobales; family Monoglobaceae; genus Ructibacterium. Next base: position 83,077 of record JAZQKJ010000002.1, on the reverse strand, counting down.
CTGTCTCGCCAAGAACAAAATTATATACGCTTGCAGTAACAGGTCCGCAAGGCGATGCAGTCATTGAAACGCAAGGAACCGTTTCAATATCGTCCCTTTCAGAAAATACATCCAGAAAAGCCCCCATCTCATTTTTCACACCGTAATGAGCATCAAAACAGTGTTCACCATATTCAAAGCAATAATTCTTATAAGCCGTCTCATCCGCCAAATTTGGGCAAAAACAATTGGTTTCATGATGAAATCTCATTATCATTATTTTCTTTTTCATTTTTGTCTCCTTTGAAAAGCAGTTTGTTTATTTCTCATTCCAATAACAAATTCCTTTGTTTTGAATGCTTTTTATAGCCGGTTTTATATACAGATAAAATTTAAATATCATTATCTTTCTCTTTCGAGGGCGGATATCCGAAAAATCTGATGTAGGCCTTATAAAAAGATGAATAATCCTGATAGCCACAATCCAAATATATTTTCGAAGGTTTATTATTTTTTTTGATAAGATTTTTCGCACATATAAGCCTTTTTTGTTGCACATATTCGTGTACTGAAATTCCAAGTTCCTTTTTAAAAATGTGAGTTATACTTGAGGCAGATACATTCATTTTTTGGGCGATGGCATTAATACTTAAATCTTTTGATAAATTTTTCGAAATATATTCAGTAATTCCAAATGCCAGCATATTATTTTGTTTGCTGTTTTTAATGCTTTCTGTATTTTCCGACATATCAAGTTCTGCCAGAAGATGCATGCATACTGCATACGCACAAAATGGTTTTTTCTCATTAACCAGTAAGGTGTACAGTCTTGAGAGGACAAATGCTATATTATCACTTGGACTTTCAAGTATTTTTATTGATAACATTTCAGAGAGAAGCGGCAAATCTTTATATAGAGAAGAGGGAATACTGATTTTAAGTCTCAGAAAGCTTTTATTGCTTTGCAGCCTGAAAAAATGATAACTTTCTTTAGGGATAATAATTAACGAATTGTTTTTAAGTTTCTCTTGACGGTTTTCGGTTAAAAGTACAACATCTCCTTCTATAAAATAAAGGATTTCATGATAGGCATGAATTTCTCTTTCGTCGGGTATAAGTTTATTCGTTAATTGAAAGCAGATTCCGTTGTATGAAGTTTTGTAATCAAAAATATTTTTCATAAAAATATTGTAATATATACTTGCCTGTTTGTCAATGTTTTTTGCGAAAAATGCAATTTTAATTTCCTAAATGGCATGTTATAATGAACATAAGGAATTGTGTGTATGTCCGGATGAACTTGAGAAACTATACGGTGAAATTGTTAATAGTGGGAATTAAAGAACAGGGTTATGCGATAATATATGGAAAGAGTGATTGAGATGGTTGAAAACAGCAATAAACTCACTGGTTTGAGTGAGAGGGGAAATGGTATTTTAAGTGATATTATCCGCTGGAGAAGAGCACTTCATAAAATACCGGAATTGAAAATGGATACACCCAAAACAGAAGCGCAAATTGTGGAATTTTTAAAAGAAATCGGGGTTGATGACATTCGCTCAGGTGTTGGCGGCCATGGAGTTTGTGCGTTGATACAGGGAGAACTTCCCGGAAAATGCCTTGCTATTCGTGCGGATTGTGACGGACTTCCCATAAAAGAAGAAACAGGTCTTGATTTTGCATCCGCAAATGGAAACATGCATGCTTGCGGGCATGATGCGCATACGGCAATTGCACTTGGTGCGGCTAAATTATTAATGGAAAACAGGCATCTGCTTAAGGGAAGTGTAAAATTTATTTTTCAACCTTATGAAGAGGGTGACGGCGGTGCATCACTTATGATTGAAGATGGTGTTTTGGAAAACCCAAAGGTAGATGCAATTATTGCACTGCATAATCATTGCACAGCGGATACCGATTATATACCCGGAGATATTTTGATTACAAACGAGCCTGTATCAGCTAACATTTATGCTTATGATGCTGTGTTTTATGGAACTCCGGCACATATATGCCACTCAAGAAAAGCGGTTAATCCTGTTCACGTAGCTTGTGATGCTGTTGCACAAATTGCCAAGCTTCCGGCGATTGAAGAAACTGTCAATGCTGTTACTGTTATAAACGGTGGTGTCAGAAATAATGTCATTGCTAAGCATTGTACAGTATCAGGTTCTATTCGCGCATTTGATGCAGATGTTCACAAAAAAATGCGTGATGATGTGCTTGAAATTATCAATGATACTGCAAATAAAATGGGCACCAAATCAGAAATAAATACAACAATTGATCTTATGGGGACAGAAATTGACAATTCTTTATATGATAGCTTTCGTAGTGTTGTAAATAAAATATATACCGAGCGTGGTTGTATTGAGCTGAAAAGCAGAGATATGATAGGCGAAGATTTTGCGCGCTTTGCAAATCGTGTCCCTGCAATGTATTTTATGTTGCATACAAAGCCTGAGAGCGAGTGTTATCCTTTGCATCATCCTAAATTTGATGTAAACGAAGATGTTCTTCATAAAGGAAGCATAGTTTTTGCAGGATTTGCTCTTATGTGGCAGGATAATAAGGAGAATTAACTATGGATTTAAAAGAATATTTATCAGAACTTGAACATCTTGTCAATATCGATAGCGGAACTGACGATATCGATGGAGTAAACAAGGTGGCAGATTATTTTATAAACGGCTTTAAAAAAATGGGCTGGAGTATTAAAGAGTACACATCAAGCGATATAAAATGCGGTAAATGTGTTGTATGCACAAATCATGAAGCAGACCATTATGATTTACTTATGATAGGTCATACCGATACGGTTTTTAAAAAAGGCACTTGCAAGGAGCACCCCTTTACCGTAAACGGAAACCGTGCATTTGGCCCCGGCGTATGTGATATGAAGCATGGGTGTCTTTTGATGTATCATGTTTTAAAAGAGCTTGCGCCGGAAATAAACAATTCGTTGAATATTGTGGCAATTTTCAATCCCGATGAAGAAATCGGAAGTTTGTTTTCCAAAGATATTTACGCTGAATATGCCGAAAAATCATATTATGCCTTTGTTTACGAAGCAGCTAACGAGAAGACGGGATGCTGCACCGAACGAAAGGGCAATGTTGTTTATCAGATTGAATTTAAAGGCAAAGCCGGACATTGTGCCTATGTAGACAGAAATGGTGCAATTTCTGCTGTACACGAAATGGGTAAGTGGATTGTAATGTTCGATTCTTTGGTAGACCTTGAGAATGGTACAACTGTAAATGTAGGCATAGCAAACGGTGGAATGAGAAAAAACATTGTAGCTCCAAGTGCAAGTTTGACCGTTGATGCCCGTTTTTGTGATGCTAAAACAGGAGAGCATATTGAAGAAGCAGTTAAAGAAATGTGTGCACAAGCAAAGCAGCGTGGTATAGAGACGACAGTATCAAGCCGCAGGAAACCTGTGTTTAAGCGTTCGGGTGATGCGGATGAGTATATAAAGCATATTGAAAAAATAACAAGAGAAAAAGGCATAGACTTTAAATATGCCCTGCGTGGCGGTGTATCAGATGCAAACTTTATATCCCAATATGATGTTATTTGCATTGATGGATTGGGACCGGAGGGTGATCTTGCTCATTGTGAAGATGAATATATGAATGTGAATTCCGTTATGCCATACTATAATTTATCAAAGCTTTTGATTGAAGACCTTGTAGAATACAAAAAAGAGAGGAGAAATAAATGAATTATCCAAACGGACTTCTTTTTGATGATGATTTTCAAAAAGAATTAAAAGAAAATTTTTGTTATGCAGATGCTGATCCGATATATGGTAAAAGGTTGTTTTTTGAAAATTCCGGTGGCAGTCTGCGACTGAAAAAATGTGTTGAAGCAAAGGCAGAACACGAAAAATTTCCGGACTGTCCTGAGAGAATACACGAGAGGTCTTTGTATCTCAGAGGTTTGGTGGAAAAGGGCACAAAAGAAATTCTTGAAATCATGTTCGGCGCAAAAAGAGGTGCACTTATAACCGAACTTACTGCTTCACAGACAATGTTTCATATGGTGGGGCTTATTATGGAAAACATACCCGGTACAAATGCGGTTGTATCTTCCATTGAGCATCCGTCTGCATTTGATGCGGTAGAATTCTACTGCAAAAAAACAGGCAAAGAAATGAGAGCTGTTCCAGCAAATAAAAAAACCGGCGGAATTGATGTAGAAGATGTTTTAAAACTTGTTGACAAAGATACATGCCTTTTAAGCATAATGTCCGCATCAAATATTTCCGGAAATATTATGGATATTGAAGAGATAGTGAAAAAGGCAAGAGAAATAAAGCCTGATTTATACATCATCTCCGATGCTGTTCAACACGCACCGCACTGTGCGATGGATGTTGAAAAATTGCAAATTGACGGTATGAATTTTGCTCCGTATAAGTTTTTTGGGGTAAGAGGCTGTGGCTTTGCCTATGTATCGGACAGAGTTGCTGCACTTCCGCATCATAAACTCATTGCAAAGGAACAGAAGGTGTTTGAGCTTGGAACAAGTGCACCGGGAAATTTTGCCGCAGCAATAGAAATTATTAACTATGTATGCGACATAGGAAAGCATTTTATAGAAGATACTGACAGAAGAACTCTATATAACGAGGGAATGAGGCGTATTCATCTGCACGAACGCGCACTTTTGCACAGAATGCTTGAGGGAACAGACAAAATTCCGGGACTCAGACATATTCCCGGTGTTACGGTATGTGTTGATACTGAGGACATAACAAACCGTGACCTTATTGCTGCAATCGCTATTGATAATATTGACATGACAGCCTGTGTGGCAGAGTATCAAAAACGAGGAGTTACAGTATACGAAAGGGTTGACACCAGTATCTATTCAAAAAGAATATTAGAAGCATTGGGACTAAAAGGAGCAATCAGGGTTTCACCTCTGCATTGTCACGGAACAGATGATATTGATAAATTTCTGCTGATAACCAGAGAAATCGCGATTTTTGCAAAAAATATTGTTGTCCCCTATTGACAACAGTCGTGAGCGGGTCTCCGATAATTCAGAATGGGAAGCTAGTTGGCGCTGTTACCCATGTTTTCGTAAACGATCCAACCCGTGGCTATGGGATATTTATGGAAAACATGCTGGCGGAAGCGGATAAAATCAAATAAAAGAATGCTCGTCTATTTCGTTATAGGCGAGCATTTTAATTTCAATGTTTTAGTTATGTTGTATTTATATTTTATGCATGTCACTTTTGATATTCTGATTTCTTTTTTCTGTAGGCGACATACCATAAAACTTTTTGAAGGTATTACTAAAATAATAGATATTATCAAACCCATACTTTTGAGAAATTTCGCCGATTGAAAGATTTGTTTTTACGATATCACGTGAAGAAAGTAATATTTTTAAGCGATTAAAATAATCTATCGGAGAATATCCTGTTTCCTTCCGAAAACGACGAGTTAATGCTGATGAAGAAAGTGCTGCCACCTTTGAGATGTCAGCAAGTGTTACTTTTTTATTTATATTTTCCACAAAAAAATTGTGTACCGTTTGAATTGGGTCCGAAAGATTGTTTTGCGATTTTTCCGTAGGATCAATTTCACAACAGTACTCGAGGAAAATGTCATTTAGAATATGATTTTTCATACACAATGCCAATTCATCAGTGCGATCGTATATTTCAGAAAAAAGAGAAATGTTGGATTTTTTTCGTTCTGTATTTACACAACTAAATTTCCCCCGAGGCAAAAGTTGGGTAATGGAATTTTCCTCGTTCAATGTAAAATAAATCAAGTAAAAACTACATGGCTCCAATACATTTCTGATAAAACTACTTTTTATGGGGAAGAAAATCAAATCTCCACTTTTTGCCACAAAGCTTTCCTCAGTAGTGAAGGAACAGAAAAAACTTCCTGTGAGTAATATTAGCAGAGCATTTTGTGGCTGATGTCCTGATGTAATTTCAAATTCTTTTCTGTATAAATAAGCGCTCGAAAGATATTTTAAAGGCTCCATATTTCAACCTCCTTTTGCACAAATTTTATAAATTATTGCCATTATATCATATTTACATCCCAAAAAACAAGTGGTAAAATATAAAAAATAGGAGGTTGATTATATGAATAATAATATTAAATTACCCATAAACAAAGCATACAGGTGTGATGTTTTAGTAATCGGTGCTGGGGTTGCAGGTTTCAGTGCCGCTGTATCTGCTGCACGCTCTGGCGCAAAGGTAATTCTGGCTGATAAAAATGGATGTATAGGTGGAACTGCCACATCAGGAATGGTGGGTCCGTTTATGTCGGCTATGAATCCTGCAGGTGAAAAACAGGTGATTTATGGCTTTATGGATGAATTTATTCGTCGCATGGAAAAAGAAGGAGGTGCAATACATCCAAAAAAATGCAAGGGTGGGGATAGTTTTAGTGCATACAGAATTCGCGGACATATCGGAGTAACACCCTTTGACATTGAATGTTTTAAGCGCGTAGCCGAAGAAATATGTTTAGAAAACGATATAACTATAATGTACCATTTACTTCTAATTTCATGCGATAATGAAAACAGAAAGATTTCCCGTGCATATTTTGCAACAAAAAATGGAATTTATGCAATTGAAGCAAAACAATTTATTGATTGCACCGGCGATGCAGATCTTGCCGTGGCTTGTGGTGCTCCTACAATCTATGGAGATGAAGATGGGAAAACACAGGTATCATCACTATTCTTCCTGGTGGACGGAATTGATAAAATTAAACTTGACGCACATATGAAGGCAAATCCAGATAGCACTCACTCTGCACAAAGGTATTTCGAAAAAGAAATCGAGAACGGTAAGAAAGATGGTACGTTCCCATGCGGAAGACACCGCATTTCTACATTTGAAAGTGTAAATAATATCTGGCGTATAAATATGACACAGTATGATGTACAAATTGATTTTTCTGATCCCTTGCAGGTTACAAATGCAGAAATTGAGTGCCGCAGGCAAATACCAATTATAATTGAATTTCTCAAGAAAAATGTTCCGGGATGCGAAAACATCAGACTTTTAATTTCTTCTGAAATGTTAGGTGTACGCGAGAGCAGACGTATAGTAGGGCAATACACTTTAACACAAGATGATGTATTAAGCGGTCGTAGTTTTGAAGATACCATTGCTCTTAGCGGGGACTCTATAGATATTCACGGTACTACCAAATCTGTATATATTATGAGCAGTCTTCCAACACAGATACCATTTAGATGTTTGGTGCCTGTAGGTGTGGAGAATATGCTTGTTGCAGGCAGATGTATAAGCACAGATCAAGTTGCACATTCAGCAGTGCGGGTTATGCCTCCCTGTTTTGCAATGGGCGAGGCCGCAGGTGTTGCTGCATCTCTTGCTGCTCAAAAAGACGTATGCGTAGGAGAAATTCCCTATAAAGAATTGCAAGAACTCCTTATTAAAAATGGGGCTTTTTTGGGGTGACTTTTTATTGTCTCCTATTGACAAGATACCTGAGTGGTATCCCTATTGTCTAAAGCGGCAAACTCATCGGAACTGTTACCCATGTTTTCGTAAACGATCCAACCCGTGGCTATGGGATATTTATGGAAAACATGCTGGCGGATGAAGAATATTGAATAAATAAACAAAAGATATCAGAGAAAAAACTCTGATATCTTTTGTATTTAAATAATATTATTCAACAGTTACTGATTTTGCAAGGTTTCGTGGTTTATCTATATCAAGTCCTTTTAATGATGCAACATAATACGCAAATAACTGAAGAGGAACAACAACTTCTGATGGCATTACAAGACTATTACATCTTGGAACATATATTACATAGTCAGCAATCTGTTCTATTTGTTCATTGCCATCTTCTGCTATCGCGATTACAACAGCTCCCCGGGCTTTTACTTCTTTTATGTTACTAAGCATCTTGTCATACATTTCCTCAACAGTGCAAAGTGCGACAACAACCGTTCCTTCTTCTATTAAGGCAATTGTACCATGTTTAAGTTCACCTGCAGCATACGCCTCGGAGTGTATATATGATATTTCTTTAAGCTTAAGCGAGCCCTCAAGTGCAATTGCATAGTCAAGCGTTCTTCCTAAAAAGAAAACATGCTTGCTATTATAATGTTTAGATGCAATATATTGAATTCTTTCTTTATTTTCAAGAATCTTCTCCACATTATCAGGCAATCTGCATAACGCCTCAAGATATAATTTAAGTTCATCCTCTGAAATTTTATCTGTTTCCTGTGCGATGTACAAAGATAAAAGGTACATTGCAGATAATTGTGTACTATACGCTTTTGTTGTAGCAACAGCAATTTCTGGTCCTGCCCATGTGTATAAAACATCATCTGCCTCACGGGAAATTGCACTTCCTACTGCATTAACAACAGCAAAAATACGTCCGCCAAGGCGTTTTGCCTCTCTCATTGCCCCTATGGTATCTGCAGTTTCTCCCGACTGACTTATTACAACAACCAATGTTTTATTATCAACTATCGGATTCATATACCGGAATTCCGATGCAATTGATGCTTCTACAGGAATTCGCAGCATCTTTTCCATAATATATTTTGCAGCCACTCCAACATGATATGCGCTGCCACAAGCTACGATGCAAATTTTATTTATGTTTTCCAAATACTCTTTTGAAAGAAGAATGTCATCCAGAACAATGCGTCCATTTTTTATTCTTGGACTTATTGTATCTTTAATAGCTTTGGGCTCTTCCATTATTTCTTTAAACATAAAATGTTCATATCCGCCTTTTTCAGCAGCAGATATATCCCAATTTACTCTAAAGACTTCTTTTTTGATCTCTTCCTTATCTGTATTAAAAATCTTAACATTATCTGCTTTTACAACAACTATTTCATTGTTGTCTAAAAAATACACATCACGAGTGTGCGATAATATAGCAGGAATATCTGACGCAATAAAGTTTTCATCATTTCCAAGACCAACAATTAACGGGCTTTCTTTTCGTACAGCAATAAAACTATCAGGGTTATCATCACATAAAATTCCTAAAGCATAAGATCCTTCAACCTTGTTCATAACTTTTATAACTGTGTCTATGATATCACCATTATAATAATAATCAACAAGATGTGCAATTACTTCTGTGTCAGTTTCCGATATGAAATCAAAACCCTTCTTTGTCAAATATTCGCGAAGATAAATATAATTTTCTATAATACCGTTATGAACCACTGCAAATTTCCCGGATTGACTTAAATGAGGATGAGAATTTGCATCCGATGGTTCGCCATGAGTTGCCCACCTGGTGTGGCCTATTCCCATTGTACCGCTAACAGCATTTCCCCCGCATAGTTTATCATTCAACACAGCTAATCTTCCCTTGGCTTTTTCCACTTGAATTATTGAATTTTCCATAACAGCAAGCCCGGCTGAATCATAACCACGATATTCAAGCTTAGATAGACCTTCAAGCAAAATTGGTGCTGCTTGATTTTTTCCAACATAACCTACAATTCCACACATAAAAATACCTCCTACACAGCATCATCTTTGCTACACAACAAATAAAAACAAAGAGATACGCGAGGGGGTAAATGTAAATCTTTGAAATTATTCTTTATGTTTAGTATGATACCATTCTTTTTTTCTATGCTTTAAAGCACCATAAATTCCTATTGGAATCCAACTAATAAGATAAATCAAAAAACCAATAGTGTTTAAAATAATTTTTTTGCTATATTTTTTATCTTGAACAAGAGCTGAAAAGGATATAAAAATCATTCCAAATATATAAAAACAGAGAGAAAATACATTTAGTGGTGCAAGCCATAATTGCACCAAATCACATTTTATTATTCCCATTATATTCATAAATACAATTACAGTTAATGCTGAAAGTACGAAAAAAGTCAATGGCATGAGCCAGTTACCGGATAGTTTTAACAAATCAAGAATCTTACCTTTTTTCATTAACGATACAGAATACTTTTTATTCACAAGAAAAATTCCTTTTGCCCAACGCAATCTTTGATTTACAGAATCTTTGAATTTACAAGGTTTTTCATCATAAATAACTGCTTTGGAAGCAAAAAATACTCTTTTCCCATTAAGGCAGAGTTTCGCAGTATATTCAGCATCTTCTGCTAATGAATCTACATCCCAGTTAACTTCATCAAGTAATGTTTTAGAGAGAGCAAAGCCTGTTCCGCCAAGACAACAGCCTATTCCTGAATCGGATAACCCTTTTTGCAGGATATGATTTGTTATCCAATACCATAAAGAATGTGCATAAGAAACCCAGGAATCCATAGGGTTTTTAGCATCAATATATCCTTGAACTGCGCTGTTTCCTTGTAGCATTGTAATATTAATTTCTTTTAAAAATCTGTTATCAGTAATATTATCTGCATCAATAACAACAAAAGCATCAACCATGGGGTCAATATTGTTTATTTGAAGAAATGCATCGGACAAAGCGGTTCCTTTACCCGTTTCGATGCCTGCTGTTCTAAAAAGAACTTTTGCTCCGTTTTTTTCCGAAACAGAAATAGTATTATCAATGCAATTATCTGCCATAACATAAACTTTATAACACCCATCAGGATATTCCTGATTTTTTAAAGAAGCTAAAAGATTTTCTATAACGTTTCCTTCATTATGGGCTGGTATAACTATTGCAAAGTTAAGATATCCCTCGGAAATTTTTTTAAATTTAGATGGCAAAAGTGATAAAAGTCCTACTCCTAAATAAAATATGCCGATTAAATAAAAAATAATCCACAAAATATCCAGAACTAACCCCAATATATACGCAAACATTATTGCACCTCTATAACTTAAGCGACACTCACTATATACAGTGAGTGTCAACTTGATATTTATTTTATTATATTTTGTATATATTACAAGCAATTAGAATTTACAACTTTTTGTAAACTTTCTTTGCATGAAAAAAACTCATTTTCTTGTAACTCTAATTGCAAGCCATACAAAAGTCACAACAAGATATGCTCCAATCCCAATCATCGGCAGCCATACATTCCAAAAAGTACCTATTGTCAATGCTGGATTTCCTAATATTGTCTGTGCTATACTTTCAATAACGGGTCTTATTTTATTATAAAGGGCAAGCCATAAAGATACAACTGTACAAACCAACATAAAGACAGAATAGTTAATAGCTCTTCTTCCATTTCTTAAATTTTTTCCAATAAAGAAAAGTGCTACTGTTGCAACTGCAAAAAATCCAACCAAGCACCACATTAAAGGTTGCATCATGCCAATAGTATCTCCACTGCTATATCCTCTTTTAACAAAAATAAGTGCTAAAAAACCTATAATACCCCAACACAAATTAACAAGATACCAATTGGTAAGCTGTTCGTTACGTTCACGTTTTGTAATTTTGTTTGCATTTTTCTTCTTCATTTCTTCATCCTCTTTCACATTTCATTTTTTTCATACATTATTATTGAAAGCATTGTCGCCGCAACAGTTTCGGTCCGTAGTATCCTTTTCCCGAGTCCAACAAGCTTAACACCTGAAGCTTTCGCCTTTTCAGCCTCAACATCCGTAAATCCACCCTCGGGGCCAATAAGAATTGAAATAGTTTTAAAATCATTCTCTTTTAAAACATCCTTAAGGGATTTATCTCCTTTATGACCTAAAACCTCATAAGGCATAATTGCAAGGTCTGTTTCGTTCATGAGTTTTAACGCCTCGTCAATCCCGACAGATTCGGTGACAACAGGAATTCGTCCTCTACCACATTGTTTAGCCGCTTCAACAGAAACCTTATTCCATCGTTTCAGCTTTTCTTCTTCCTTTTTCCCTTTTTCAAGTTTTGCAACACATCTTTCCAGTGCCACGGGCACTATTTTAGAAACACCAAGCTCAACTGATTTCTGAATAATAGATTCCATTTTGCCTGATTTGGGAATACCTTGAAAGATTATAACATCGCAGCATGGTTCTTGCTCCGAGAAATTTTTTTCACATATATCAGCAAGACATTCCTTTGCATCAATTTGTGTAAGGGTTGCAACATATTCATATCCTGTTCCATCAAACAAAATAACCTTATCACCGGTTTCCATTCGAAGAACACGTGTAATATGACTTGAATCTTCTATAATATGCGCAACATTATTATTTATTTTATCAGGTTCAACAAAAAATCTACGCATATATCCCTCCATACACTATAATTGAATTTTAATAATTTTAGCATAGAAAAGTAAATAATGCAACAATCATATTACTGTTAAAGTCGATTGTAATATTCTTTTAACATTACTATCTTGTTTTTTAATATAAAATTATGTATAATATAAAAAAAGAAAGGAAGTTATGCTTATGCGAAAGATAGCGGCTATTTGCCTTGCAAAGATTGCAATTATAGCAGGGCGTATGCTTGGAAAAATGTCATCATCTACACCGGGAGCAATTGCTCTTAAAATATGCCCCGACATTATAAGAATTCTATCAAAAAATATAGATAAAGGTATTTATGCTGTCTGTGGTACAAATGGTAAAACAACAACAAATAATCTTTTAAATACCGCTCTTATTAAATGTGGCTATACAACTGTATGCAACAGCACAGGTGCTAATATGCTTAGTGGTATTGCGACTGCATTTATTGAGTCTAATAACATATTTGGAACGAAAAAAATAGATTATGCTGTTTTGGAAATCGATGAAGCGTTCGCCAGAAAGGTGTTCGCCCATCTAACGCCTGACTGCGTTGTTATAACTAATCTTTTCCGTGACCAACTTGATCGATATGGTGAAATCGATATTACACTCAGCCTTTTAAACGAAGCCGTTACTATGGCAGGTGATGTCAAGCTGGTGCTGAACGGAGATGACCCTCTTACGTCACAGCTTGGTGAAAACAAAAATGCAATCTATTATGGTATATCAGAAAAAGTCCTTCCTCAGACCGAAGAAACAAAAGAAGGCCGATATTGCGCAAAATGCGGAAAGGAGCAGGTTTATAATTATACCCACTACAGTCAACTTGGCGATTATTATTGTCCACATTGTGGAAATAAACGTCCGCAGATATCATTTGAAGCAAAAAACATCGACCTATCAACATCAATGAAATTTACTATAAACGAAAAACCTATCGATGTAAACTATCGTGGTTTTTATAATATTTATAACATTCTTGCTGTATACAGTGCTCTTAATGTTATGGGGATTGCAAACCAGGATTTTAACAAAATTCTCTGTGACTATAAACCTCAAGTTGGAAGAATGGAACTCATTGACCTGGGTAAACCTTTTATTCTTAATCTTGCTAAAAACCCTGCAGGATTTAATCAGGCAATTCAAACTGTTATGCTTGATAAACGAAAGAAAGACGTTATTATTGCAGTTAATGACCACGAAAGTGACGGACGTGATATTTCTTGGCTATGGGATGTAAATTTTGAAATGTTAAATGATGAAAATTTAAAAAATCTTTCTGTTTCAGGGGAACGTCTAAATGACCTTGCTCTCAGATTTAAATATGCAGATATTAAAGTAGACAGAATTTCCTCTAACATCCGCGAAATTATTGATGCATATACTAAAACAGATGCTGATGTTTGCTATATTCTTGTTAACTATACCGTCTTATTCCCTACACAGGCTACAATGCTTGAAATGCAAAAAAATCTTACTCAGGGAGGCGAAAATAAATGAGCAAATATGAAATAAACATTCTTCATATATATCCTGATTTATTAAATCTTTATGGTGATTCAGGAAACATCGCCGCATTAACCAAGCGTCTTACCTGGCGTAATATTGATGTAAGTGTAACGAAATGCCTGGAAGATGATAAAATTCCTGATTTAGATATTTTTGATATTATATTTTTGGGCGGCGGTTCTGATCGCGAACAGGAAACTGTCTGCAAACGACTTTGTGATAGGAAAGAAGATTTTAAAAAATATGTTGAAAATGATGGTGTTCTTTTGGCTACATGTGGTGGTTTTCCTATGCTTGGAAACTATTATCTAAATTCAACCACTAAAGTTGATGGACTTGGTATTTTGGATATTTATACGGATTTAAGCACTAAGCGTTTAATAAGCGATGTAATATTAGACTCCGAACTTATATCTCATCCTATTGTAGGTTTTGCAAATCATGCAACTTGTACACACATTCGTGATTACACTCCACTTGGAAGAGTGGCACATGGTTACGGAAATACTTCCGAGAGTAATTTCGAAGGAGTTATTTATAAAAATGTAATCGGAACATATCTTCATGGTCCTCTTCTTCCAAAAAACCCTCAACTTTGTGATTATATATTAACTTGTGCCCTAAAGAAAAAGTATTCTGAATTTACAGAACTTACCTCTATTAACGATGAACTTGAATATAAAGCAAACGAATATATGATAAACAGATTTAAAAATGAAAAAGCGTAAAAATATGCACCTCCAAAAGCGTCTAACTTTTGGAGGTGCATATTAAATGGGTGAATTTTTTTATATCCTGTTTCCCAATATGTCAACCTTTTCATTTTTATATGAAGCGAACCTGTCCTCTTCTATTGCTTCCCTGATTTCTTTCATTAAATTGTTATAAAAATACAAGTTGTGCATTACCGCAAGTCGCATAGCAAGCATCTCTTTTGCTTTGAAAAGATGTCTTATATATGCTCTTGAAAAATTACGACAGGTAGGACAATCACAATTGGGGTCAAGGGGAAGACTGTCACATTCGTATTTGGCATTCATAATATTCAAGATACCCTGTGATGTAAAAATCGTTCCGTGTCTTGCATTTCGGCTTGGCATTACACAGTCGAAGAAATCAACACCGCGGTCCACAGCTTCCAGTATATTCACAGGGGTTCCGACACCCATTAAATATCTTGGTTTATCCTTTGGCATAAAAGGTTCAACCGCCTCAATTACACTATACATTTCTTCCGCAGTTTCACCAACAGCCAATCCACCGATTGCATATCCGTCAAGATTGAGTTCTGCAATAGCTTTCATATTGTCAACACGGATATCTTCATAAGTACTTCCTTGATTTATCCCAAACAACATTTGATTTTTATTTATAGTATCAGGCAAGCTATTGAGTCTTGCCATCTCTGTTTTGCATCGCTCAAGCCATCTTACAGTTCGGGCGGCGGATTCCTTTGCATATTTTTTTTCACATGGATTTTCAATACACTCATCAAAAGCCATGGCAATAGTTGAAGCAAGATTTGACTGTATCTGCATACTTTCCTCGGGTCCCATAAAAATCTTTCTGCCGTCTATGTGAGACGAAAAGTATACTCCCTCTTCTTTTATATTTCTGAGCTTTGCAAGAGAAAAAACCTGAAAACCACCACTATCCGTAAGTATAGGTCTTTCCCAATTCATAAACTTATGCAGTCCGCCCATTGTCTTTACAACTTCATCACCCGGACGCAGATGAAGATGATATGTGTTTGAAAGCTCTACCTGACAGCCTATGTCTTTTAAATCAAGAGCGGTTACCGCTCCTTTTATAGCCGCAGCAGTTCCAACATTCATGAAAACGGGAGTTTCCACAGTTCCGTGAACCGTGGTAAACCTTCCTCGCCTTGCACCGCCATCTTTTTTTATTAATTCAAACATTATTTTTCTCCTCTAATAAACATCGCATCTCCAAAACTGAAAAATCTGTATTTTTCCTCTACTGCAATTTTATATGCGTTAAAGATATTCTCTTTCCCCGCAAAAGCTGAAATAAGCATAAGCAGGGTGGATTCCGGAAGATGAAAGTTTGTGATTAAACTGTCCACTATTTTAAATTTATAACCCGGATAGATAAAAATATTAGTATCCCCGGTTTGAGCTTTTAATCTTCCATCATTGTCTGCAACCGTTTCAAGTGTTCTGACAGATGTTGTGCCCACTGCGATAATTCTTCCGCCATTTTTCCTTGCTGAATTTATCTTTTCCGCTGCCTCAGTTGAAATTTCGTAATGTTCTGTGTGCATAATATGTTCTTCAACATTTTCAACAGAAACAGGCCTGAAGGTTCCAAGCCCTACATGCAGAGTAAGATATACAATTTCCACACCTTTTTCTCTTATCTTCTGGATAAGCTCCTCTGTAAAGTGAAGTCCCGCAGTTGGTGCGGCGGCAGAACCCTCAATCTTTGAATAAACCGTCTGGTAACGCTCCTTGTCTTCCAGTTTCTCTTTTATATACGGCGGCAATGGCATCTCTCCTAATTTGTCCAGGATTTCCTCCCATACTCCATCGTATTCGAATTTAACAATGCGTTTTCCATCTTCAATTATTTCAATAATTTCTGCCCTGAGCAAGCCGTTTCCGAATTCAAACCGACTGCCGGGCTTTGCTTTTTTACCGGGCTTTAAAATAACCTCCCATGTATCAAGGTCTATCCTTTTAAGAAGAAGAAATTCTATTTTTCCGCCTGACCCTTCTTTTGCCCCATAAAGTCTGGCAGGAATAACACGGGTGTTGTTCATTACAAGACAATCACCTTTTCTTAAATAGTCCAGAATATCCCTGAAATGTTTATGTTCAACCTCTCCGCTCTCTTTATCCATAACCAAAAGTTTAGACGCCGTTCTGTCTGTAAGCGGCGTCTGTGCAATCAGCTCCTGGGGGAGATCGTAATAAAAATCTTTTGTTGTCATATTTTTATTTTCTCCTCAGTTTTTATCAATATGCATTTTCTAAATTTGTTCCCGGAAAATAATGGGTAAGTATATCAACATAATCATAGCCTGCCTCGGCCATGCCTTTAGCGCCATATTGGCTCATCCCGATACCGTGACCCCATCCTACACCTTCAAAATAAAACTCAGTATTAACATTACTTTCCGTGTCTTTTATCTCATAGTTTTGCTGATTTATGCCATCTGAAATACAAAGAACCTGAAGTAACATATCTTTTCTTCCTTCGGCTGTCAGCATTGTCATTTTATCTATATAGCGTTCTTCTGTTTTTGTTCCGTCTGTTACATGTACCTTAGGGACACTTTTACCGCCTTCACCATTACCGCTGACAGTAAACATCTGACTTTTGGTCACTGTGTTAAAGAGGGTTCTGCAAGCCTCACGCTCAAAAACCTTTGAACCATTTGTTCCGGTAACTTCCATTTTCAAAGCACGGTAATTATCAGTATATTCAAGAACCTTTATATCAGTAACGTCCCCAACATCATATCCCTTATTCCTCATGATAACCGTGGCAGCTTCACAAGTCAAAGTTCCTGACCATACACCATTGGGAATATTATCTGTATCCTCAAAACTATTATCAACGCTTATAAGGTATGGTATTGATGAGCCCCATACATTTTCAACATTTTCAGTAGTTGGACCCATAGATGAGCTGTAATAAAGCTGGGCTATTTTTCCGTCGTATGTCATAACCTGTCTTGTTGTGTCCTCAACAGGTTCAAAAATACTGTCGCTCTCAGATTTTATACCCGAATACGCCTGACAGTGAACTCCAGAGCATAGGTCAAAACCTTCCTCAGAATGCTTATCTAAATTATTGACTGCATAATTTCTTGCACATACAGCCTGTGCCTTTAACGCCTCTGTTTCCCATGACGGACTCATTTCACGGGAAACAACACCATACAGATAGTGATCAAGAAAAACGACATTTATAATGTTAATTGTATCATCTTTTGCAATACAATCAACACCGCCTCGGTATGCTACACCATCAATATAAACAACCTGTTTTTTGCCTGATGCATCAGGGCGGATAGCCACACGGGATACGCCGCTTTCAATCACATCTCCTGCAGGGTTCTTTACAGTTATTTTTCCACCGCTAACCTCTGCAATAAGTTCTTCTTCGTTAATTGAGTCATCCTCCGAAAACTCTCTGCCGTTGTATTCGCCAATTAAGAAACCATGGTCCGAGCCAAGCTTTACCTGCTTTACAGCCCCTGCCCCATAATATATTCCAATCCTCATATACTGCGGAAGTTCATAATCCGCAAAAGCTGTTGTAGGAATCAAAGATGCTATAATAACCGCGAAAAGTAAAATAATCGAAACTGTCTTTTTCAAATTTATCACAGCCTTTCGTAGATATAAACAAATCATCTAAGTATATACTAACATATAATCGACATAATTTCCAGCATTTTTTTATTTTTATCGTTATTTTTACATACTTTTTATTTTTTGTAATATAATCATAAAAAAATATTAAAGACTGTTTGGTAAAATCAACCTAAAATCAATGTTACAATTTTGTGTTTATGCTTAAAAACATTTGACATATACCGAATAATATCATATAATATTATAGATAAAATGTAAATCGAGTGGAAAGTTTTTTTACACGTACAAGGAGGTCATTTTCGATGAAACAATACAACGTCGGAATTATTGGAGCAACAGGTATGGTAGGTCAGAGATTTATTACTCTCATTGACAAGCATCCCTGGTTTAATTTAAAGCTTTTAGCCGCATCACCAAGAAGTGCAGGCAAAACATACACAGAAGCTGTTGGCAGCCGCTGGGCAATGAGTACTCCTATCCCGGAAACAGTTAAGGATATGGTTGTATATGATGCAACAGCCGATATAGATAAAATTGCAAGTCAGGTTGACTTTGTTTTCTGCGCTGTTGATATGAAAAAGGACGAAATTCGTGCTTTAGAAGAGGCTTATGCAAAAGCAGAATGTCCTGTTGTTTCGAATAACTCTGCGCACAGACATACACCTGACGTGCCTATGATTATTCCTGAAATCAATCCTGAGCACGCTGAGATTATAGAGGCACAGAAAAAACGTCTGGGAACAAAACGCGGATTTATCTCTGTTAAATCAAACTGTTCTCTTCAGAGCTATGTTCCCGCTCTTCATCCTTTGATGAAATATGGAATTAAACAGGTTCTTACCTGTACCTATCAAGCTATTTCAGGTGCAGGAAAAACATTTGAAACATGGCCTGAAATGGTAGATAATGTTATTCCATACATTGGTGGCGAAGAAGAAAAGAGTGAGGTTGAGCCTCTTAAGATATGGGGTAAAATTGATGGTGATAAAATTGTTGATGCAACATCTCCTTCTATTACCGCACAGTGCTTAAGAGTTGCCGCAACAGACGGTCACATGGCTGCAGTTTTTGTTAAATTCGAAAACAAACCTTCTATTGAACAGATTAAAGAGGATTGGAAAAACTTTAAGGGAATTCCACAGGAATTAGAACTTCCATCCGCACCAAAACAGTTCCTTAACTATTTTGAGGAAGACAATCGTCCACAGACAAAGCTTGACAGAAACTTAGAAGGCGGCATGGCAGTTTCAACAGGACGTCTTCGCGAAGATTCGCAGTATGACTATAAATTTGTTTGTCTGTCGCATAACACCCTCCGCGGCGCTGCAGGCGGTGCTGTCCTTATGGCAGAGCTTTTAGCCGCAAAAGGTTATTTTGATTAATTTAATTAAGAAAGGAATCATTCAAAATGAAAACAACGATTTTCACAGGTTCAGCAGTTGCTCTTATAACGCCTTTTAACGAATCAGGCGTTGATTATCAGAAGCTTGGCGAATTAATTGATTTTCATGTTGAGAACGGAACTGACTCTATCGTTATATGCGGAACAACAGGCGAATCATCAACTATGCCCGACGAAGAACATCTTGCTGTTGTACGTTTTGCAATAGAAAAAGCTGCTAAACGTATTCCTGTAATTGCAGGAACAGGCAGTAACGATACCTCTCATGCAATTGAACTCAGCAAGAAAGCTGAGGAATTTGGTGCAGACGGCCTTCTTATTGTTACTCCATACTACAACAAAACAACACAAAAGGGACTTTATATTCATACAGAGGCAATAGCAAAAAGTGTTAACATTCCGATTATCCTCTATAACATACCCGGACGTACAGGTGGTCTTGGTTTTAGTCTTGATACAATTAAGAAACTTGCTCAGCTCCCTAACATTGTTGGTATAAAAGAGGCTACCGGTGATTTGGCATTTGCCGCAAAGATTGCCGCAGAAACTGACCTTGATATTTATGCAGGCAACGACGATATTATTGTTCCCATCATGTCTATTGGCGGAAAAGGTGTTATCTCTGTTGTAGCGAATATTCTTCCACAGGAAACTCATGATATTTGCGCTAAGTTTGCACAGGGTGATGTTGCAGGATCCAGAGATTTATATCTAAAAATGTTAAAGCTTATAAACACTTTATTTATCGAGGTTAATCCTATACCTATCAAAACAGCTATGAATATCTTAGGGTATAATGTCGGAGATCTTCGCTTACCTTTATGTGATATGACAGACGAGAACCTTGAAACATTAAAAAATGTTTTAAAGGAATACGAATTACTTAAATAATTTATAGTGTTTATATCTTGGGCGGATGTGGGCATCCGCCCCTACTTAATTAAAAAGGCTTAATTAAAAAGGTGTGAAACAAATGATAAATATTCTTTTAAGCGGTGCAAACGGAAAAATGGGTCAGGCAGTTACCCGTGTTGCTGCTGAATCAGAAAACGCATGTGTTGTTGCAGGGTTTGATATCAACACTGAACAAAAATCAAATTATCCGGTATATAATAATCTCAGCGATGTTAAAGAAAAGATTGATGTTATTATAGACTTTTCCCATCCGTCAATGCTGGATAGTATTTTAGATTATGCAACAGCGAATTCCATCCCCGCAGTTATCTGCACTACCGGATTGTCTAAAGAACAGATTTCACGGATTGAATATGAGTCAAAAAATATTCCCATATTCTTTTCGGCTAACATGTCAATCGGTGTAAATCTCTTAATCGACCTTGTTTGCAGAGCTGCAAAAATCCTGGAAAGTAATTTTGATATTGAAATAATCGAGAAGCATCACAATCAAAAGCTCGATGCACCAAGCGGTACCGCTCTTGCCATTGCAGATGCTCTGTCACAGGCAGTATCTTATAACCCCGAATATGTATATGACAGACATTCCGTTCGTAAAAAACGTGAAAAACAGGAAATTGGTCTTCACGCTGTAAGAGGTGGCACAATCGTTGGAGAACATGATGTTATCTTTGCCGGCACAGATGAAGTAATCGAGGTTAAGCATTCTGCTACATCAAAGGAGGTCTTTGCGGTAGGGGCAGTTCGTGCCGCAATCTTTATTAAAGACCTGAACCCCGGTTTGTATGCAATGAAAAATCTGATTGCTCAACAATAAGAAAGGGTGAATTTTTGTGATTAAAACAATTACTGATATTGGATATCTTAACGATGTTGCTTTGGTTACCATAAACAATATCCCAAACACACCGCAAAACCATTCCGCTATCTTAAATGAAATTTCCAGAAGAAAAGTTACAGTTGATATGATATGCAGAAGCGCTCCATACAAAGATAAGGTAAATTTGTCTTTTACGGTTCCACAGGAAAGTCTTGGGGAGGTAATCGCCGCAACCGCATATTTTAAAACATTGAGTTCAGAAATATCAACAGATGTTAACGGATATAATACAAAGGTTATTCTCTCCGGTGCAGGTATGAGAAGCACCTACGGAGTTGCCGCAGAATTCTTTCAGCTTTTATCCGATGCAAATATTTCAATTAAGCTTATCACGACTGCCGAAACAGAAATTTCATGCTTGATTGATATTAAGGATATTGATAAGGTTAAGGAATTATTAAAAGATTAGGATATTACTATGGCTAAAAAGAAAGACGAAAAAACCAACGTTATGCGACTTCTTGAGCAGGCGAAAATCCCATACACCCCTCATCTATATGTAGATACAGACGCCATAAGCGGTATGGAAATTGTTGAGGTTTTAAAACAAAATCCTGATAAAGTATTCAAGACTCTTGTAACAGTTGGAAAATCAAAAGAGCATTATATTTTTGTTATTCCCGTCAATCTTGAACTTAATCTTAAATGGGCTGCAGAGGTTGCAAAGGAAAAATCAATTGAAATGATTAAATCAAAGGAGCTTCTTCCGCTCACCGGCTATATTCATGGTGGATGCTCGCCTATCGGTATGAAAAAGCAATTTAAAACTTTTTTCCACCATACTGCTCAAAATTTCGAAACAATACTGTTTAGTGCCGGTAAAATCGGATATCAGGTTGAAGTAAATCCTGTAGATATCAAAAATTATATACATTTTGAATATGCCTGCCTTGCTGAATAATATAAAAACTACTGATATTAAATATCAGTAGTTTTCTTTTTTCCAAAACCTATTACACAGGCAAGTAGTACTATCGGAAACACAATGGCAGAGAGAATTCCAATTCTTAAATCATCTCCCATAGAGCTTGAAACCAAACCTGCCAGAGTGGGTCCCGCTGAACATCCTATATCCCCTGCAACCGCAAAAAGAGCAAACATAGCAGTTCCCCCCTTTAGTGTGGCAGACGCTTTACTTAATGTGCCAGGCCACATTATTCCCACAGATAATCCGCAGATAGCACAACCTATAAGTCCCACTACAGGATTATCTATAAACGAAATAATTAAGTAGGATATTACACACAACACACTGCTGATTAGCATAAACCTGTCAAGATCCATCTTATCTCCGCATTTGCCATAATAAAATCTTGAACTGCCCATGAATATGGCAAAGGCCATTGGGCCTGCAAGGTCACCTATAGCCTTACTTACTCCAAGTCCCTTTTCCGCAAAAACCGATGCCCACTGACTGACTGAAATCTCACTTGCTCCCGAGCATAGCATCATTATCATAAATACCCAGAAAACCTTGTTGGAAAGAAGCTCTTTAATTGGCATTCCCTGTTCCTCTTCATCTTCTAATGTGGCAATTGGTGCTCCTAAGAAAGCAAAGGCATTTATAAATGGAACAACTGCCCACATAAGAGTCATAACCCGCCAGTTTTCCGTGCCAAATATCTTAAAGAAGATTGTTGTCACCAAAACCACAACAACATGTCCCCAACAGAAACATGAGTGCAGAAGACTCATGGCTTTTTCCTTGTTATCCGTGGGGCAAGCCTCCATAATAGGACTTGCTAAAACCTCTATAAGTCCGCCACCTATTGCATACATAACCGTTGCAATCATAATACCAACATAGGGGTCACCACATAAATCAGGAAGAAATGCCAAAAGAACTAATCCTAATGCCGCAATAAGCTGCGATGCAACAATCGAAATCCTGTATCCGATTTTACTTACAGCCCCTGTGGCTATTAAATCAACAGCAAGCTGAACAAGAAAATTCACCGTAATTAAAAACGTGATTTTCGACAGGGGTATTTGGTAACTTCGATTAAATATTAAAAATAACAATGGCGCAAAGTTACAAATTATAGCCTGTACCGCCGCAGAGGTGAAACACGCATAAATTGTTCGTTGATAGTTTAAACTCTTACTCATAACACCTATTCAATCCCAAGTATTCCGCCAACAAACTCTTCCGCATCAAATGGAGCAATATCATCAATACCTTCACCTACTCCAACAAGCTTAACGGGAATGTCGTATTCATTCTTTATGGCAAAAACAATTCCACCTTTTGCAGTCCCGTCAAGTTTGGTAAGCATTATTCCTGTAATATCAGCCGCTTCTTTAAACTCTTTCGCCTGCTGAACTGCATTTTGCCCTGTAGTCGCATCAAGAACAAGAAGAACCTCCTTGCCACCGTTTGGTATCTCACGCTCAAGTATGCGATAAATTTTCTTCAGCTCTTCCATAAGATTTTTCTTGTTATGAAGTCTGCCCGCAGTATCACATATAAGAACATCTACATATTTACCCTTGCAAGCATTAATAGCATCATATACAACTGCTGCAGGATCAGAGCCCTCCTGTTGTTTAATAATCCTCACATCAGCACGTTCTGCCCATACCTCAAGCTGTTCAATAGCTGCCGCGCGGAAAGTATCTGCTGCGGCTATAACAACATTCTTTCCCTGTTGCTTATACATATTGGCAATTTTCCCAACCGATGTGGTTTTACCTACTCCGTTAACGCCAATTACAATAATAACCGCAGGAAGTCCATATACATTTAATTTGGAATCTGTGCCCTCGCAGAGTATATCCTTTAAAATCTGCGCAAGCTCATTTTTAAGTTCAACACTGTCAACTATATGCTTTTCATCAGCGGCATCCCTTAATCTGTCGATTATTTCTAAAGATGTATTGACGCCTAAATCAGCAGTAATTAAAACTTCTTCAAGCTCTTCAAAAAGCTCCTCGTCTACTGACTTAAATGTTTTTATTACTGTATCAAATTTTTCATTTATAGATTCCCTTGTCTTATTTAAACTATCTTTAATTTTACCAAAAAGTCCCATAAGTCATCCTCCGTTTATTTCGCCTGAACTTCGTCAATATTAAGTGATAAAAGCTTTGATACACCACGCTCCTGCATTGTAACACCATAGAGAATATTTGCAGCTTCCATTGTTCCTCTTCTATGGGTTACAACAATAAACTGTGTCTTATCACTATATTTCTTTAAGTAGTCCGCCGTTCTGTACACGTTTACATCATCAAGCGCCGCCTCTATCTCGTCCAGAATGCAAAACGGTGTAGGACGGACATTCAGTATGGCAAAAAGCAATGCAATAGCAGTAAATGCACGCTCACCGCCCGACAGCAATGTAAGACTTTGCAGCTTTTTACCGGGGGGCTGTGCTTCAATTTCAATACCGCTTTCTAATATATTATCAGGCTCTGTTAGAGTGAGGTTTGCTCTACCACCGCCAAATAACTCGCCAAATACTTTGCTGAAGTTTTCGTTGATTACTTTGAATTTTTCAGCAAAACGCGATTGCATAATAGTAAGCATTTCTTCTATAACGCCCTCAAGTTCTTTTTTAGCTTTACCAAGGTCATCTGCCTGAGCACTAAGGAATTCAAACCTCTCTTTTATTTCCTTGTATTCTTCTATTGCATCAATATTGATATTGCCCAGTTCGCGAATACTATCACGAAGTTCCTTTATGCGAACAGTTGCCTCTTTATAATCAAACCCCTCTTCCTGTTTTAGAGCTGCCGCCTCACTGAAAGGAAGCTGATATTCTTCAAGAAGTCTGTTTACAATATTTTCAAGCTCTAACTCAAACTTAGCAGATTTGGATTCCATCTTGCCCTGTTGCTGGGTCAGGCTGAACATCTGTTCCTGTACGTCCTTAACAGAGTTTTGTTTTTCTCTGATACGAACTTCAACACCTGACCGTTCGGCAGACATTTTCTCGATTTTCTCACGATAGTCTTTAATTGCCTGTTCCATCTCTGTTTCGGAATTCTTTATATCGTCAATTTCCTTAAGAATATCTGCATTTCTGTCCCGCATCATCTGTATTCCGCCGCTCTTTGCAGTGATAGCCTCGATGTACTGTGCTTTTTCCGTGTTAAGCCTTGAAATTCTGTCGTTCTGTAGCTCTATATCTTTAAGAATAGAGTTTCTCTCTATGTTTAGTTCGGTAAGCTTTGAAACCAAAATATCGCCTTTTCCTGAAAGCTCCGTATACTCTCTCTGCAGCGTTGAAACCTGATTTTCCAGAGCATCCCATTTTCCCTGAAGTTCTTTTAAGGTCTTCTCTTTTGACTGTTTTTCCTGTGCAATTTCAAGAAGCTTACTCTCTACATCATTTATTTCGCCCAAAAGCTGATTCTCTGAAACTTCAAGATTATCAAGTAACTGTTTGAAGTAAGAAAATTCTGAGTCCAGACGCACACTTTCCTGACGTTTTTCCTGAATACTTATATTCTCTGCCTGAACTCTGTTCTTGTTTTCTTCCAGAAGTTTTAAACTTTTTTCTCTCTTAGATTCTGCCATTGTAATCTCTGACTCTAACTTCTTTATATCCTTTGCCAGAGTTTCAATCTCATCTGCACGGGAGAGAGAGCCGGTAGTCTTGCCACGGCTTCCGCCTGTCATAGCACCGCCGGGCTGAATAACATCGCCATCAAGTGTGACAATCCTGAAACTATGCCCTGTATTTCTTGCAAGAGCAATTGAGTTGTCCATGTTATCACAGATAACGGTTGTTCCAAGAAAACTGCTTACTATATCCATGTATTTCTTGTCACACTCTATAACATCCGATGCAATAGCAATTACACCCTTTTGTCCTTTGGTGGCTGAATCATCAAACTTCTTTGATTTTATAGCAGAAATAGGCAGGAAAGTTACTCTGCCAAGATGTTCTTCTTTAAGATATCTGATTGCATTCTTTGCATCCTCTTCTGAATCAACTACAACATTCTGATTTGCACCGCCAAGTGCAGTTTCTATTGCCGCTATGTATTTTTTTTCCGTCTTTATAAGCTGAGCAAGAGGACCATGAATATGAGCATTCTTGATTTTTCCATCATTATAGGCAGTCATAACACCTTTAACGCCTTTTCCATAACCCTCGTATTCACGCTCCATATCAGACAACATGGTATGTCTTGACTGCTTTTGGTTAAGGGAAATCATCTTCTGGTTTTTCTCGTCAAGTAAACGGATTGCCTCTTCCTCAAGTTCAGCCGTCTCTTTTTCAAGCTCTGCTATGACCTTTTCAGCAATTTTAACATCATCCTGACACTTTTCCAGATTTTTCTTAACTTCATCTCTGTCTTTTATAAGCTTGTCTTTATCATCATTTCTTCCCGAAAGTTCTCGCTCTACTGCCTCTTTTCTTGCGTTGTAGTTATTAACCAACACATCAAGACTTGAACACTCTGCATTTATTGCATTAATTTGTGCAGTAGTTTCAATTATATCAGCCTTTATTCCCTCCAGAACATCATTTTTTGCAGTTGTATCCTCATTATTTCGTCTTGATTCTTCCATTATATTTTCAAGGCTTTCCGATGCACCCTGGTTTTTTATATTAAGTTCTTCAAGGAAAGCAATATTCTCCGCCAGTACGACATCTAAATGGTCAGCCTCGTCTTTACCCGACTTTATTTCTTCTTCAAGCCTGGTAATATTCTGATTATTATGCTCCATATCGCTCATTAAAAGGTTAATTTTGTTTGTAACCTCGTTGAGCTCTTCTACAGTATTTCTGTCACTTCCGCGATATTCTTCTATTTCTCGATCGTATTCTTCAAGTTTTTCATACATATCAGAAATTTCCGCATCGGTAGCCTCCATACCTCTTCTGATTTCATCAATCTGCTCTGCAAGAATAGCTATATTTTTATTCAATTCCGCAAGCTCTTTTTTTGCCTTCTCTGCATTGATAACAGAGACAGTTATATCAAGGCCACGCATTTCATCACGAAGCACAAGATATTTACGCGCCTTTTCCGATTGACGCTCCAAAGGACCAAGTCTTCCTTCAAGCTCTCTTAAAATATCTTCAACACGAATAAGATTATCTGTCGCCTGATTAAGCTTACGTTCCGCCTCAATTTTTCTATATTTATATTTGGATATTCCGGCTGCTTCTTCAAAAATCTGTCGTCTGTCTTCAGACTTAGTACTTAAAATATTATCAATTTTACCCTGACCGATAATAGAATAACCATCACGCCCAAGACCGGTATCCATAAAAAGCTCATGAATATCTTTAAGACGGCATAGTGTCTTATTTATATAATATTCACCCTCACCGCTTCGATAGACACGTCTGGTAACAGTTATCTCCGGAAAGTCAAGAGAAAAATATTTATCCGTGTTATCAAGAACGAGAGTTACTTCAGCAAAGCCCAAAGCCTTTCTTTCCTCTGTGCCGGAGAAAATAACATCTTCCATCTTGCTTCCACGAAGAGATTTAACGCTTTGTTCGCCCATAACCCATCTGATTGCATCAGAAATATTACTCTTTCCCGAGCCGTTAGGACCAACAATAGCTGTAATTCCCGGATTAAAGTCAAGATAAATTTTATCGGCAAAGGATTTAAACCCTTGCATCTCTATACTTTTCAGCCGCATACTACATACCCTTTTCTTATACGTTTTTTGCCCAAAATACATTATATCGGGCATACACGGAAACGATTATACCATAACTTGTAGTTATTGTCACGTATTTTTTTTAAAATATGCTAAAAATTTTTTACCTATTTTTTTCATACCCGCAAACCTGCGAAAATACGCCGCTTTTAAAACTGTTACACAATTGTAATATTAAAATGCATTTTTATTATTGACTTTACTACTCAAGAATATTATACTATATCTACGCCGAATTTTTATTCACAATCACAATATATAGTGGTTGAACATTTTTGAAACACAAGAGAAATATTTTTGTAACGTATTAAATTAGATACGCTGACCGCGTATTTTCACATATTTAAATATAACAGGAGGTAAAAAAAGTGATCAAATCAATTTTAAAACGTGATGGCCGCGAGGTTCCGTTTGATATTGAGAAAATCGCTAATGCAATCTATCTTGCAGCCGAAGCAATCGGTGGTAAGGATTACCAGACTTCATTGGAACTCGCTAACTTGGTATGCGATTATATCGAATCAAAGAATATTGAACGTCCGTCCGTTGAACAAATTCAGGACGCTGTTGAGCATGTTCTTATCGAAGAGGGACATAGCCGTACAGCAAAGGAGTTCATACTCTACCGTTCACAGCGTACCCGCGTACGTGAAATGAACACAAAACTTATGAAGGTTTTTGAAGACCTTACATTTAAATCTGCTAAAGATAACGACGTAAAGAGAGAAAATGCCAATATTGACGGTGATACCGCAATGGGAACCATGCTTAAATATGGTTCAGAGGGTGCTAAACAGTTCTATGATATGTTTATCTTAGACCCAGCTCATTCTGAAGCACACAAGAGCGGTGATATCCATATTCACGATATGGACTTTCTTACTCTTACAACTACCTGTTGCCAGATTGACTTAAAGGCCTTATTTGAAAACGGATTTTCTACAGGTCACGGTTTTCTGCGTGAGCCAAACGATATCGCAAGTTATTCAGCTCTTGCTTGTATTGCGATTCAGTCTAACCAGAACGACCAGCATGGTGGTCAAAGTGTTCCTAACTTTGATTATAGCATGGCACCTGGTGTTGCAAAGACCTATAAGCGCAGATTTACCGAGAATTTGAGCCGTGCATTGGAACTTCAGTGTGAAGTCGAGGAAAGCCTTGACGAGGCAAAGAAGATTATTGCTGATATTGAAAAAGAATCAGGTGAAATTCCTACTCTTTCAAATGGTGATACCTATGGCGAGTTACTCAACGCTAAACTTTCTGCTTATACTGATGCAGCAGAAAAAATCACCTCATTTGTAACAAAGAGCGCAGTCAAGGAAACCGACCGTGCTACATATCAGGCTATGGAGGCTCTTGTTCACAACCTCAACACAATGCACTCCCGTGCAGGTGCACAGATTCCTTTCAGTTCATTAAACTACGGAACTGACACCACCCCAGAGGGCAGACTTGTTATAAAGAATGTTCTTCTTGCAACAGAGGCAGGCCTCGGAAATGGTGAAACACCTATTTTCCCAATCCACATCTTTAAGGTTAAGGAAGGTGTCAGCTATAACCCCGAAGACCCCAACTATGATTTATTCAAGCTTGCATGCAGAGTTTCTGCTAAGCGTTTATTCCCTAACTTTGGTTTCCTGGATGCACCTTATAACCTGCAATATTATCAGGAGGGTAAACCCGAGACAGAGGTTGCTTACATGGGTTGTCGTACACGCGTTATCGGTAATGCTTACGACCCAACCCGTGAGATCGTATATGGCAGAGGTAATTTAAGCTTTACTTCCATTAACCTTCCAAGAATTGCTATTAAAGCACATGGAAGTGTTGAGTGGTTCTTTGAAGATTTAGGCAGAAAGATTGATATTGTAATCGATCAGCTTCTTGCCAGATTTAAGATTCAATGTTCAAAGAAGGTTCGCAACTATCCATTCCTTATGGGTCAGGGAATCTGGCTTGATTCAGGAAATTTAGGTCCTGATGATTCTGTTGAAGAAGTATTAAAGCATGGTACTCTTACCGCAGGCTTTATCGGTCTTGCGGAGTGTCTTAAGTGTCTTATTGGTCAGCACCATGGCGAGTCTGTTACTGCACAGAATTTAGGTCTTGAAATTGTTGGATTTATGCGTCAGCGAATGGATCAGGCAACAAAGAAATATGGACTCAACTTCTCTCTTATTGCAACTCCCGCAGAAGGTCTTTCAGGACGTTTTGTTAAGCTTGACCGTGAAAAATTCGGTTCAATTCCAGGTGTTACAGACAGAGAGTACTATACAAACTCTTTCCATATTCCTGTATACCACAAAATCAGTGCTTTTGAGAAAATTCGTCTTGAGGCTCCGTACCACAACCTTACAAACGGCGGTCACATTACCTATGTTGAGCTTGACGGTGACCCAACCAACAACCTTGAAGCTTTCGAACAGGTTATCCGTTGCATGAAAGAACAGGGCGTAGGTTACGGAAGCATCAACCACCCTGTTGACCGTGACCCTGTTTGCGGATACACAGGTATTATCGGCGATGTTTGTCCACAGTGCGGACGTAGTGCAGACGAGCATAATCCACAGGAAGGATTTGAACGTATACGCCGTATTACAGGTTATCTTGTTGGAACTCTTGATCGTTTCAATGATGCAAAACGCGCAGAAGAAGCAGACCGAGTAAAACACATGAGCACAGAAGAAAAAATTGAGGAAGAAATTACAGAATAATTTAAATGAGCCCGCGGCATTAACCGTGGGCTCTGTTGTTTTATCAAATAAAAAAGACCCCGAAAGGTCTTTTTTTATGATTATTCTTCGTCTTTTTTCATGCAAAGACATTCAATAAACATAATAACACCAAATACTATAGCATAGAATCCCAAGAACAGGTTCATATATGTACTTGCTATAAATGGATAAACTGTGATAACCAAACCACAGATAATGTTAACTATTCCTAAGAATATCGCCCAACCTGTAGACTTGGCTGTGCCAGAAGAACACAATTGTGTTATACCAACAAAAATTTCATAGAAACCAAAGAAATATCCAAGTGTTCTGATAGCAATAATTGAAGAAATAACAGGTGTTTTAAACAATGGGAAAAATACCAAAACAGCAATAATAGTTGATACGATACCATCCGCAAGCATCCATCCGTTACGCTCTTCCTTAGGAAGAATACAGTAGCGACAAATTCTGAAAATACCATTAACCAGCATAACGCCAAGCAATGTCCACAAAATTACAAACTCGCTTGCCACAGGCATGGAAACAACAGCTATACCACCAAGAACCATTATTATTGAAGCTATTATTCCTATTGTTTTAGATTTTTTAATTGCATTAGCAAGATTAGAATTCATTTCTCATCCGCTCCCTTCTTTATGTTTTTTTAATTTTATCATACCAAATATTACAAGTCAACAACAAAAAAGCCGCAAAAATTACTTTAATGTAACTTATGCGACTTTTATAAAATCTAATCAAATTCCAGTTCTATCTTCTCGCGATCATCCATAGCAGTATATGGCAATCTTTTTGCAATAGTTTTAAATGCAGGTCTTATAATCTTATTACTTGTTGTAATCTCTTCTATTCTGTGGGCACACCAACCAACGATTCGTGCCATAGCAAACAGAGGGGTATATAAATCCTGAGGAATATTCATCATCTGATAAACAAAACCTGAATAAAAGTCTACGTTAGCACACATTACTTTGTCAATACCCTTTTCCTCGCGGAATGCCTGCGGGGCTAATCTCTGCACTGCATCATAGAGATTAAATTCAGCCTGATTGCCCGTAACCTCTGCAAGCTCTCTCGCCTTTTCTTTAAGAATAACCGCTCTTGGGTCAGACATTGTATAAACAGCGTGTCCCATACCATAGATAAGACCTTTACCATCACCTGCTTCTTTTCTTATAATCTTTTTGAGATATTCAAGAATTTCAGCATCATCTTCCCAATTTTTAACGTTTTCTTTTACCTCTTCCATCTGAGAGAGCATCTTCGCGTTGGCACCGCCATGCTTTGGTCCCTTTAACGAACCTACAGCTGCAGCAATTGCGGAATACGTATCTGTCCCCGTTGAAGAAACAAGATGAACTGTATACGCTGAGTTATTACCACCACCATGCTCTGCCTGGAGTATCAATGATAAGTCAAGTATCTCAGCCTCAAGAGGAGTATACTTTTTATCAGGTCTTATCATGGACAAAAAGTTTTCTGCAACGGAAAGCTTGTGGTTTGTATTATGAATAACCAAACTGTCCCCATCAAAATAATGACGCTTACAGCTATATGCATTTGCAATAATAACAGGGAATCGAGCGATGAGTTCAAAACTCTGTCTTAAAAGATTTTCTACAGAAATATCATCAGGGTTCTCATCATAAGAATATAATGTGAGGATTGCTCTTGCGAGCTTGTTCATAATATTTTTACTTGGAGCTTTAAAAATAATATCTTCAGTAAATCCCGAAGGTAATTCGCGGCATCTTGCCAAAGTCTTCGAAAAAGCCTCAAGACTGTCTTTATCGGGCAGGAACCCAAACATGAGAAGAAATGTTGTTTCCTCAAATCCAAATCTTTTTTCTTTCTGACAGTTAGCTATAATATCTTCAACATCAATACCGCGGTATCTGAGTTTACCCGGAACAGGAGCCTTATTTCCCTCATCAAGAACATAACCATGAACTTCTCCAATGGTTGTAAGTCCCGCAAGGACACCTGTGCCGTCAGCATTTCTCAAACCGCGTTTAACATTATAATCACTATAATAATGTGATGGAATTGTATTCCATACCAAGTTCTGCTGATGAATCAGCTTAATATAAGCTTTGATGCCACTTTGCATAGTCTTTTCAAGTCTTGCCTTATCCACCAAAATCACTCCTATATACAAACAATGTCATTATATTATACACCAAAACGCCCATACTGTCAAGTATATAGTACTATATCTTAAAAGTTTACCTAGGTGCGCGTTACATATATTTTGGTGATAAAACTTGATTTTTAAAACATTTTATGTTATACTTTCATGTTGTATTGAAAACAGCGAGGTGATTTTATGTTAAAAAGAATTTTTTCAGTACTTTTAATAATTACAATTGTAGTATCTTCCGCATCTGTCTTTGCTTTAGAGGGCACAAATGCCTATAAAGAAGATATCTTCACTTATGAAGTGAAAGATGGCGGAGCTATAATTACAAACATTGAAGATACAAAAGAAATCGTAGTTATTCCCGACACTCTTGGTGGATATACCGTCAGGGAACTAGCAAACGGTGCTTGCGGCGGGAGTCAAAAAATAAAGGAGATTACCTTATGCGACAGTATCACAAGCATTGGTGATATGTGTTTTGCATATAGCACGAGCATAACAAAAATCAGTTTACCAAAGCATCTTCTTACTATTGGCGACCATGCTTTTCTTCAATGCGAGGGCATCTGGTCTGTTACAATTCCATCGGAAACTGTCAGCATAGGTGAAAACGCCTTTGACAAATGCTCCTCCCTTGTTGCTGCTACTGTTCCTGAAAGTGTTATTTATATTGGCAACAATGCTTTTCCAATTGACACAGGTCTTTGCATTTATGGTAAAGTTGGTTCTGCAGCAGATGAATATGCTTATGATAACTGGATTGCATTTGAAGAGCTTATTCATGTTACAGTTAACGATGAACCTGTTATTTTCGATCAACCATGTATAACTGATACAAAAGTATATCGTACTCTTGTTCCTATGCGTGCGGTAATGGAGGCTTTAGGTGCAACCATTGAATTTGATTATGTGGTAGAATATGCAACAATTACCACCCAAGATAACACTGTTCTTTTGCGTGCAGAATCACCTTTTATGATGGTTAACGGTAATGCAGTATTTCTCAGTTCCCCTGCTATCGAATACAACAACAGACTTCTTCTTCCCATTCGAGATGTTGTAGAGGCAATTGGTGGTAAGGTTGACTGGAATGAAGAAACAAAGGTGGTTTCGGTAACATACTAATTGAAATATTTTGAAATACCAAGATAGATGCTCCATGCTAATTTTTGACGATATTCTTCGTTTTTAAGCATTGAGGATTCCTGAGGATTTGACAAAAAACCACACTCAATAATTACAGACGGTACAGATGTATTCTTTAATATGTATATCTGACCGTCTATTTTTTTTGCTACTCTTGTATTACCATCATCTATGATTTCTTTCATGGTTTCCTGGATTGTTTCACCCAACCTTTTACTTTCCTCTGATTTTCCTCCATAAAAGACCTGTGCACCCCTGTATTGCGGCTGACTGAATTTATTCATGTGTATACTTAAAAACACATCTGCCTCTGCAGAACCTGCAAGCTCTTTTCTCGCTTCTAAATCTGCCATTTTTGCACTCTTCCCTTTTCTGTTATTTTCATCAGTTGAAACATCATCAACCCGTGTCATATACACCACACCGCCGCCTTGTTCAATGTACTCCTTAAGTTTCAACGCTACATCAAGGTTTATTTCTTTTTCGTAAACGCCATTATCACTTGCACCGCCGTCAAAGCCCCCGTGTCCCGGGTCTGATTTTGTCAAGACAAGAATAAAAAAATTTTATATATTTTTTTACACAAAGAAATATATTCTTTGTGTAGTTTCTTTTAGTTTATACACTAACAACCTCTTTAAAGTTCCAAATAATTTTTATTCTTTTGTCCGGATAAACATATATCGCCTTAATTAAATCAACCAACACCTCCCTTGTTATATTTTCTAATCCTACATATTTTTCAAATAAATTTACAAATGATGTATCATCTGCTGAAACTTTATTTTTTGATAACTCTGACCGTCTATTTTCATATTCGATAACTTTTATATCAATTTCATCACACACCTCTTTTAACCTTTCATTGTCAATTATACCTTTTGTAAACTGGACATAATAATTTAATTTTTTCTTTTTCTCGACCTCTATTTTTTTGTTAATTTCCTGAATTTGTTTTTCGTAATTTTTTTGTGTATGTCTTGCCTGTTCCAAAATAGCTTTAACATTAACCGTTTTATTAAGTTCAGTTCTAATACAATTTTCTACAATTCCAAGAATTTCTGATTCTAATATTTTCTCCTGAATACAATTGTCATCATATTTTTTGTATTTGCATACATATTTACGACAAGACGCAGCCATACTTGTAAGATTCATAGCTCGTCCACAGCCACCACACCGAATTAAGCCTGTAAGCAGGAAATTATAACTATTGCCAACTTCTTTTTTCCTTTTTTTTGTTTGAACCGAATCGAAAATTTCTTGTGGTATTATAGCTTCATGGCAGTTATTTACAACAATTATCTCTTCATCACTATAACGAGTTTGACCTTTTATTGCAAATCTACTTCGAATATATCGCCCGCTTACTAATTTGCCTGTATATTGTTCATTTCTTAATATATTCCCTATCATGTGAGCATTCCACTTCGCACATATCTTATTATTTTTGTATTTTGGATTGATAATTTGCTTATATTGCGAGGGTGTAGGTATATTATCTTTATTAAGACTTTTAGCAATATCCATCTTTTTTTCACCATTTATATACATATCAAATATTCTCTTCACAATTTCAGCAGAAACGGGATCAACAACAAGCATACGTTTACCATTAGATGACTTTCTGTATCCATACATCCCTCCGCCTAAATATTCTCCTTTTTGAGCGATAATACGTTTAGAGCTTTGTACTTTTTTAGACAAGTCTCTACTATACATCTCGTAAGCAATGTTTTTAAAAGCTATATCAACGCCACCCGTAATACCTTTTAGGGCAAGACTATCATACCCATCGTTTACTGAAATAAAACGTATGTTCCAAGCGGGAAATTTCTTATCAAGATACAAACCTGACTCTATATAATTTCTTGCAAATCTCGAAAAATCCTTGACTATAATGCAATTTATTTCATGCGTTTCAGCCAATATAAGTAATTTGCGAAGTCCCGGTCTATTAAGATTTGTTCCGGTATAGCCATCATCGACAAATTCTATAACTTCTACATCTGAATTTATAAAATTTTTATTTATATGAAAATTTATCAATTTTCTTTGATTGGATATACTGTCACTTTCTTGTTTATCTCCGTCTTCACTCGACAAGCGAAGATACTGAGCTATAATGTATTTCTCACGCATTTGTATCACCACCTTTAAGTTTTGATATAACTTCAGATATTCTATCGTTATATGTCCATTCAATTTCGACTCTATTATTAGAATATACTGTTATTTTTTTTACAAAGGCATCTATCATTTCTTGAGTTAATATTTTTTTTACACTAAATTTTTTTAATTCACTTATCCATTTTCCAGTTGAAAGTATTTTTTCCAGTTCTTTTTGTTTATTTTCCACTTTATCAAGAATACCTTTTTCATGAACAAGTTGTTCATCCATCAAATCTTTTTCATTTTTATATTCTTCTTCGCTGATTAAATCGGCTGCATATTTTTTAGTTAATTCTATTCTCAAAGATTTTAATGTTGCTATTTGGGATAATGATTTACTTATTTGATTACTTAATTCAAATTTCTTTCGCTTCACAATATCACTTTTTAAAACTTGTTCCAATGCTTTTTCCACGTCACAGAGTTGAATTATTTGCAATCTAATTGCATCTTTAACTATATCTTTCAATTTTTCTTCTGTAATAGAAGTAAATTTACATAATTGAGGATAAATTGAATGTTGACGACAGATATACGAATACCATATTTTATCACATGAAGGTGTGTAAGATTTGTAACGCTTTAAAGGAACTCCACAATCACCACAATAAATTTTCTTTAAAAAAAGATTAGAACCTATTTTCTTTCGTTTAGAATTATTTATGCCATCAAAATATGTCTCTCTGACTTCTCTGAGATTCTCTTGGACTTTATCAAATAACTCTTTAGAAACAATTGGTTCATTTGTATTTTCAACTATTGTCCAATCTTCCTGCTTTATTCTTTCTTGCTTTTTATTGTTTTCATATAAATGCGATTTTTTTCTACCTTGAGTCAAATTACCTATATATACTTGATTCCTAAGTATAGCTTTTAAAGAAGCGGGACTCCACTGCACAGCATCCTTATATTGTGGACTTTTCATCAAGCCTGTTTCATATCGGTATCTTCCCGGAGGCATAATTTTCATCTCGTATAATTTTCTGCATATACCATTGTAACTATCACCATTTGCCTTCCATTCAAATATTTGTTTTACAACCGGAGCAGTATTTTCATCTATTATAATTTTATTTTTATGTTCCTTATCCCTCAAATAACCGTATGGAGCAATTGAAGTTGTAAATTCTCCTGCAGCCTGTTTTAAACGCATCGACGCAGAAACCTTTCTTGATATATCTCGTGCATACATTTCATTTATAATATTTTTTATAGGAACAGATATATCGTATGATGATACCTTATTATCATAATTGTCGTTAATCGCTATAAATCTGATACCAATCATAGGAAAAATTCGTTCAAGATAATCTCCGGCATCTATATATTCTCTTGCAAATCTTGATAAATCTTTTACAATCACACAATTTACGCTGCCGTTATAAATATCATACATCATCCGTTGAAATTCAGCACGTTCAAAATTTGTACCACTTTTACCATTATCACAATACACATCATAAACAGACATATCATTGTGTTGACTGATGTAATCAAAAATTATCTCCTTTTGATTTTTAAGAGTTTCCGTATCGCATTTAAGTTTTTTTTCCTCCACAGACAATCTTAAATATACTGCAACATTATATTTGGAAACATTTGTTTGAATATCGATTGGCTCAGCAATTCTTTTACTTTTTCTTGCCATCTTATACCACCTCTTTATTTTGAGAATACATTGCAGACAACATTTTATATTTATCCTCAAAATTAAAAAAGATTTCTATCCTTTTGTCACTATATAAAAGAATTTTATCGACCATTTGAGATAAAATTGTTTTATTAAGCTCTTTAATATCACCATTTTCCAAAAACATATTTATGTAGGTAAAGCTATCCCGTATATTCTTTTCTATGTTTTTTTTTTCTTCCAGCAACCCATTTATTTCTTTTTTTATTTTTTGTATCTCTAAATTTATATCATTGCTAATCTCACAAAATGATATTTCGGTTTCAATCTTTTCATTAAACCTTCTGGATACAACATTTAAAGTCTGTTCTAAGCTTTTAATTTCCGCATCTTTTTCTTCTACCGCATTATCTATTTTTATGATACAACGCTGCGTCACTTCCTCTAAATTAAAGTTTTCAATCATCTGAAAATTATTCATTATACTTTTACAATAAGTATTTATAGCTAATAAAACAGAATTATACAACTCACTTTCGCTAATATTATGTGGAGAACATCCAAGTCTCATTTTATTGGTTGAGCACACATAATAAGCATATATTTTATCCTTATATTTTGATGTTTTTCTTATCAATAGAGAATGACAATCAGCACATTCAAGAAAGCCAGAAAACAAATATGTTTCTGTTTTTCCCGGACATACTCTCGTATCTCTACTAATAAGTCGTTGAACTGTGGTAAATTCAAAATTAGAAACAATTGCTTCATGGTTATCATGTACAACAGCCCATTCTGATTTATCTTTTTCTACAATCTTTTTAACCTTATAATTTGCTGTTGTATGTGTTCCTTGAATTAACGTGCCTGT
This sequence comes from Ructibacterium sp., assembly GCA_045542095.1. GTDB lineage: Bacteria > Bacillota > Clostridia > Monoglobales > Monoglobaceae > Ructibacterium. Next base: position 44,525 of record JAZQKJ010000002.1, on the reverse strand, counting down.
ATATATTTCATTTTTTAATATTCGTAGAACAGCTTTAGCACTCCACATAGCTTTATAATTTCTTTGAAGATTAGCTTTAAAATTACTTCCTGACATTTTTTTGTATTCTGCCGGAGACGGAACATTTAATCTGTTAAGTAAATTTGCAATAGCACTTGCACTTATTCCTTTAATACGCATATTAAAAATTTTTTTTACAATCTCTGCTGCATATTCATCTACGACAAGCTTATGCTTATCATCTTTTGATTTACTATAACCAAAAACTGTAAACGCTCCAATATATTCACCTTTTTTTCTTTTAATTTCAAATTGGCTGCGAATTTTAATAGATATATCCCTTATATATGAATCGTTCATAACATTTTTGATTTCCATAATAAGTCTATCATTAGAATTATTATCTCCATAAAAATCAAAATTGTCATTTATCGAAATAAAACGAACTTTTTTTTCAGGGAAAAATCTTTCAAGATAATGTCCTGCCCCAATATAATCTCTCGCAAAGCGAGATAAATCTTTTACTATTACACAATTTATTTCACCGTTATCTATTTTTTTAATCATTTTTTTAAATCCGGGCCTGTCAAAATTTGAACCTGAAAATCCATCATCAACCATTTCGCAACACAATTTAATATCCGGATGCTTACTTAAATAATCCACAGCTAAATCTCTTTGATTTGAAATACTATAACTTTCTTCTTTATCCCCATCCTCTTTAGATAATCTTAAATATATAGCTGCTTTAAAAACTTTTGTTTTTGACACAAAAAAAACCTCCTAACTATAAACATGGACATACCCATATAAATAATCAGGAGTTTCAGAATTATTTTAAATTTAAAAGTCTTGGTTATTATATCATATGTAATAATTTATGTCCAGCTATTTTTCTTTTTATTATATATTGCTTTTTACTAATGTATCTATTGCATCTGAAAAACAATCTTCAATCGTTCTGCTATTATCTGAGAAATTAAGTTTTACCACATATCCATTACATAAAAAGCAATAGGGATTTTTAACTTTTTTTATAAAATCTTGTATCTTTTTTTCCGGACTATCATTTATGCTTATTTTAACATTATTGATGTCAACAAGTTCTTTTTTTTCGATAGTGCGAATATCTACATTTTTCATGTCATCAATATTATCATACGTGTTTTTTTTCATAAACTACCTCCAAACTTACTTGATATTCAATTATATGATTAAACAATCGATTTATGCATATAACATTACATTCATTTTAAATACCCCTTTTCAACAGCCGTGGCTCGGCTACATAGCATTTCAGCTCTCCCGGGTTCGCCGCGAGGTGCGTACACAAGTATCAATTACTAACTATATGTTTTATTGCGCTTCCCATCCTGCCAATAAAATGGTTTATAATCCGGCATTTCTCGCTCGTATAATATAAGTCATGGCGTACCGATTAAGGCGCTGCAGATATATTTATTATCAGCCATACAGTTTTTACGATTAAAAAGGGGCTATTCAATTTTCAAACATCAAAAGATATATTAAATTATCTTTAACAAAATTTAGGTGGGCTCTTCCGGCGATTACACAATTGAGTATTGGGAGTGTTATGTATAATCTCGTACCTCGAAAGAGCCCTGTTCTACTTACGCAATTTTAAAAGTTTGTACAACTTGAATCAGTTTACTCTGAAGACAATCTTTTAAATCTACATTTATACCTATGTATTCATTCCCCGAACTGTCAAATACAGGTTCGGATACAAGTGTATTTATGTATGGTTCATATATTTTCAATATGCGATTTATTGCTATTTCATCTCCTGAAACAGCTTTTTTGATTAAACTATACGTTAAACCTTTAGTCATTCTTTCTCATCTCCTCAATTATATTTTTCAAAAGCTTTAACGAGCGATTTCGATAATAATTCACCATTTGTTGGCTCATTGATAAAGCTAATCCGATTTCTGTATCTGTCAAATCTCCCCAGTATTTCATAAGGATGATTTCACGGTTACATTGTTTCAATTCCATTAAGGCTCTATGTAACAATTCATCATGTATTGTTGCATCGAATAATGCAGTTGTGATTGTTTCCTGAAATAAATCAAAACCATAAACATCTTCACTAATTAATTTATCTCTTTCAGATTTAGTTAATTCTGCAAAATTAACCGTATGTTTAGCACGATTCTTACGGCTTTTAATCTTATCCTTTAATTCATTTACAAGCACTTTTTTTATATATGCATCAAACTGTTTAATGGTAATTGTTTCATTTGACTCCAAAGTTTTCACCTCCTTTTTTGAGAGGTTAAAAACTTCTTTCACTAATAACACGATATAATTTGAGAAAATACAAAAGAAATAAAAAAAATTTTTTAAATATTTATTTTCCAATGTTAATCCTCCAAAAATTTATAGTTAATTCACATTTGGAGGTGCTCTAATTGCATTTGAAATAAAAAAAGACAATATTTGTCCTAAAACAAACATTGTCTGAAAATATTCTTATAGATTTAATGAAAAAATAATTGTCCATTTGCTTATATAGTCTGCCTCACATGTAAATACTTGTAACATGACTGCGGCAATACGATATAAATATTTAATTTTCTATTTATTATCAATACCTTCCCTATATTTAGCAAAACCTTCTATTATGTCTAAAACATATTTTTGATCTGCTTCATTCATATAACTCATAATAAGTTCTACCCTTTTAATCATGATACTTTCTTTACATTTGAGGTCTTCATAAAACAAGTAATCTAATGGTACATTGAAATAGTTAGCAATATCTATGTAAAAGAGTATAGAACCCTTTTTCTTGCCTCTTTCTATCGCTGATATAAAATTTGAACTTACGCCCACATTTTCTGCTAATTTTAGTTGTGTTAACCCTTCTTTAACTCTAAGTACCTTAAGCTGTTGTCCTGCGTTAACGTAAACCATTTTAATCACTTCCTCGTCTTAATATTATTTTATATGACAAAATCTTCAAAATAAACAAACTAAACGAGATAGTTAATTCAAACTAAATATGGAAATATATAACTTAATATATATATAAAGATTAAAAATACTACTTAAATTCATCAAATATTGATATTTTTATATACCTATTTTTTCAGTTATTTTATATACAAAAATACGCCGTAGCCTTTTAACTACGACGTTACAGTTAATCATTTTTTTGTAAAATAACTCTATAAATCACAAATTAACGTATAATAATAGGGAGATAGGCAGAAGCTATATAAATAAATATAGGCAAATAACTTTACATAGCCTCTATCTCCCATGAGTGAAATATCTTATACGGCGTATACCGTTATAAGCACCGCTTATTTATAAACCTCTTTAAGAGTAGTTTTACCCATACCTGGCATTTTAAGATTTCGTGCTGCTACAACCTCATCAAGAATAGCTACATCCTTGTCTGATATAACATTTGGCTCACCAAGAACCTTTGCGGCAACAATTGATTTTGCCATTGCTTCATACATTTCAAAGCAATCTACAGCATCCTCAAGGCTGTTGGTTGAGCATACAAGGACACCATGGTTTTCCATTAGGTGTAATTAGAATATTTCCGTCTGTCATACGATAGAAAAGATTTCCACCTGAGCTTGTAACATATCCAAGCTCAGCACAGCGATGACAAGCTGCAACCAGCTATTCAATTTCACGTCTGTATTTAATTTGATACTTGTTAATAGTTTAGCTTACTTGATTTATAGATTTAAGAAATCTTTTCTGTAATCAACGCCGAAGAATTCAGCAAGCTCCTGCATTTCTGTATCCTTAATTGTATTGATACGGGGAAGATGAGCTGTAAGCATAAAGATTTCAGCAGCCTTTTCAACTGTTTCTATTAAGCCGAAGGTTTCGTCCATATCTTTGCCTGCGCCGTAAATACCATGCATACCCCAAACTACAAGACGGAATTCCTTCATCTTTTCGGCTGTTGCTTCACCGATTGAGTTAGTACCGCAGAGCATCCAGGGAAGAACGCCGATGCCATCAGGGAATACTACTATACATTCAGTACACATTTCCCATAATGTGTGAGTGAACTTTTTCTCATCAAGCTCATGAACGTAGTTCATAGCAAGTGTATTTGTAGGGTGACAGTGCATTACAACTCTGTTTTCTGGGTTTACCTCTAAACGTGCCATGTGGCTCATAAGATGAGCAGGCAGCTCTGATGTGAACTTACTGCCGTCTTTGTAACCCCAAAGAAGTTCTGCTGTACAGCCGTCTTCTGCTATACGGATGATACCAAGGTTGGTTTCAGGGTCATCATTAACATTCTTGAAATACTTACCTGTGCCTGTAACTATAAAGATTTTGCCAATAAGCGATTTTGCTTCGAAGCCAATAGGAATGGTGCGGATTACGTTGTTTAAATCAAGGTACTCAGCAACTTCGTCGGTTTCGAGCATATAGCTGATGTTACCGCCGTTGCGTTCATCCCAGCCTAAACGATACATATTTGCTGTTGTTTTTCTCATTTCCTCCACAAAAGGAGCTGTCATAATATCCTTCATTTTAATTAACCTCTCTTTGAAAGTATTTCTTTTTCATAAGCTTCTATTTTGCTAAACCACTCGCCGTCAACAGGTTTATTACAGGATTTACAGTATTCATCCCATATATCTCCAAATGGCATGGTCTTTAAATCCTCCTGAACAGCCATAAGCTTTGTAAGGTTACCCTCATCCTGAAGCTTTTTAAGCATCTCATTTGGCTGAAGCAGGGCATTAAGCAGTGCCTTTTGTAGATTTCTAAAACCTGTTACCCAAGCGGATATTCTGTTGATTGATGCATCAAAATAATCAAGGGCTATAAATACTCTGTCTAAAGCATCACAGCGGACTATTTCTTTACATATCTCTTTGGTTTCATCATCAAAGAGTACTACATGGTCACTATCCCATCTTACTCCTCTTGTTACGTGAAGTGCCATCTTTTCATCATAAGTAAGTATTGCGGGAATTTTATCAGATACTACCTCTGTTGGATGGTAGTGTCCGTTATCCATTAAGGTTATACAGTCATCTCTGCCCGACGCATACTTCAAACACCATTCAGCAGAGCCTACTGTATAGCTCTCTACTCCTATACCGAATACCTTAGATTCAGCACAAGGATAAACCATTGTTTTGTCAAAGTCTTCTGATAAAATTTCATCAAAGGACTGTTTATATCTCATTCTTGGCCCTAACCTGTCAGCAGGGATATCCTTGTATCCGTCACCTGTCCATATATTCATAACGCAAGGCTGACCCAATTCCTCTGCCAGATGCTGTGATATTCTAACACAGGCTTTACCATGTTCTACCCAGAACTTTCTTGTTTCCTCATTAGGGCTTGAAAGTGTTAACGGGTCGCATTTTGGATGCGAGAAAAATGTGGGGTTAAAGTCACAGCCCATATTTCTCTCTTTACAGTAATCAACCCACTTTTTGAAGTGTTTAGGCTCTATTTTATCTCTGTCAACCCATCCGCCGTTTTCTTCATCAAAAATGGCATAGCTGGCATGAAGATTCATTTTAACCTGACCGGGAACAAGTTCGATTACCTTGTCAATATCGTCCATCAATTCCTGATATGTACGTGCTTTGCCCGGATAGTTACCCGTGGTCATAATACCGCCTGTTAATGCTCCTTCTGCATTCTCAAAGCCGATTACATCATCACCCTGCCAACAATGTAGGGCAATAGGTACTGTTTTTAATTTCTCTATTGCACCTTTAACATCTACTCCATATTTACTATATTTAAGTACTGCTTCTTCAAATCTACTCATTCTTATCTCCTTTTCTGTATTTTATGTAAAAAGCGCTACTACCAAAGATACAAATATTCATTCTTCGGTAGTAGCAATCTTAGGAGCTTAATATTTTATAAAGGGAAATCAATACAAAATGCTTCTGTTTTATACAACGGACAGTCGTGGACGCCTGTCCCTACAAATAGTGTAGTTTTGGCATTGTGCAAGGATTTTACCCGTAAATGGTTATCCTTTTACACCGCCAACATTTATTCCGCCGAGTATTCTCTTCTGGAATACTGCAAAGATTATAAACGGCGGGATACTTGCAAATACAAGAGCCATAAAATATGTATTCATCTGGATACTTGTATCGCTCTGCAGTCTGTATATCTTAAGGGGTACCACTACGTTTTTATCAAGTACAAGCAATGGGGTAAAGAACTCTGACCATGCTATACTTAGTACGTTGATTGCCTCATAAATAAGTACCGGTGCCGCAAGGGGAAGCATTATTCTGAAAAATACTCCATAGTTGCTGCAGCCATCAAGCTTTGCTGCCTCTACATAAGAGTCCGAAAGTCCGTCAAAGGCATTCTTAAACAACAGTACCGCAAAGGTATCTGCTCCTGCGCCAAGCCACATTGGCCAGAAGGTATCAAGCAGGTTAAAGCTAAAGTCTGTCTCAAATGAAAACGGAAAATGCAGATATGAGATATAGTTTGGCACCATTCTTATCTGTCCCGGCATCATCATTGTCCATACCACCAAGGTAAAAATCAGCTTTGTACCTGTTGGTTTCAGCTTTGATAATACATAACCGCCAAAGCCGCACACTACTATTCTGAATGCAAGCTGGCCTAAGGACATCACTATTGTATTTACTATCGAATCTCCTAATTGCAGATACGTCCATGATTCGCTTATTCTTGTTACTATTCTGTTCCAGCTCATATCCTGCGGAAAGAAGCTGAATGCCGCATATATCTCCTGTGTATCCTTAAATGATGTCAGTATTGTCCATACTGCCGGCACTAAAGATATTATCGATACTAATATAAGCAGTGCAAAGAATATCCAATACAGAAGCTGGCCTTTAAAGGTCTTTAAGTCAGAAAGGCTCAATACTCCGCTTTGTTTGCTTTTAAATTTTTTCATTGTATTTCACCCTCCTCCTTAATATCTGCTTTCTACTTTCTTATTAAGCCAGAAGTAGAATATTGTAAACACTATCAGTATCATAAAGATTATTACACCAAGTGCCATTGCCTGTCCTGTACTCTTTCCTCCGCTGTTAAATCCATACTGGTACAGCTGATAAGACAAGGTTGTTGAGGCTCCGTTTGGTCCGCCGCCCGTCATTGCAAGGGGCTGTTCCATTGTTTGGAATACACCGATTATCTGTCTTACTAAATTTAATAATAACAATCCCTCTATTGCCGGGCGTGTTACGTGCCATAATCTCTTAAACGGGCCTGCACCGTCTATTAATGCCGCTTCATACAGCTCTACCGATACTCCCTGAAGCGATGCATAGTAAAGCAGCATTGTTCCTGCAAAGCCTTTCCAAGTCATAAAGATTACTATTCCTATGATTGCAAAATTTGGGTCATTTAACCATGTATATGGGTCCATTCCCAACTTGCCAAGTAACATATTAAGCAAGCCTGTCTGGTCAGGATAATAGATAAAATACCACATAAGCATTGCCGCTATTCCCGGTATTACTGCAGGTATGTAGATTAACACTCTGAAACCGCCCTTAAAGTGAATTATCTCGTTTATCATTATTGCGATAAACAGCGGCGGCAGAAATCCTATTATTAGTGACCAGAATACATACTGTACTGTATTCCATAGCATTGGCAGAAACTGAGTGTGGGTTATTACTTTTCTAAAGTTGTCAAAACCACAGAACTCATCTACTGTATAGGCTTTCATATCAAAGAATGACCATACTCCGCCCAAAACTGTCGGTCTCCATACAAACAGATATAATATCAATACCATCGGCAGCATTAATATCCATGCATCTATATTGTTTCTGCGTCTTACTCTTCTCTGCATCTGCTTTTGAAGAGCTTTTACGTCTACCTTTTGTTCGTTGTTCATTTCCGTCTCTCCATTCTTATGGACAGTCGAGGACGCCTGTCCTTACAATGTTTTGTCAAATTATCTGTATCGAAATTTATGTTCGGCATAACCTCTTAGTAACTTAAATTATCAAGATAATTTGACTGAAAGTCAGATACTGCTTTATCAAGCAAAGTTGCACAATCTGCATCTTTGTTTGTTAATACTTCCTGAATACAGCCATCTAATAAGGCATAAAGTTCTTGAGCACATACAGGTTCTTCAGGGCGTATTTCTATGTCGGGATTCTCTATGAATTCATTATATAATCTCACATGATTTGGATTAGCATTTTGGTTCTTCTCTATCAACTCTGATTCAAATTTAACACTTTCTGTATCCTTATCCCACACAGAGAATTTTTTAAGCCCAACAAGTCTATTCTCTTCGAGAGCAATCTGAATAGAACGTTCTTTCTGCTCTTTAAAATTATTTGTTGCATTATAGTTATAGCTCATTTCCAAATAGCGAAGTCCGGCATCAATCTGATCGTCTGTGGATTCTGCTGTGAACATATATGGGCTACCTGCAACGAGTGAAACTCTGCCTTTAGGTCCGGCAGGAATTGGCATCATTCCTATCTGTTCAGGTGTCATTCCGTATTTACTTACATTGTTAACAACTGCGGTATCAATTATCATCATAGCTGCATTCCCCGTTGCATACGCCTTCATGTATTCATCATAGTTAATCAATGCATTTGCAGGGAGAACATCATACTTCCACTTTAAATCCTTGATAAAGCTAAGAGCCTCTGCTGCCTCAGGAGAATTGAAAATTGCTTTCCATTTTCCATCCTCGCCTTGTTCCATAAAGTCAACGCCAAAAGACCATGCAAGACATGTAAATATCCAACCACCTACATTATCAGATGTAGGGAATACAAACCCCGCTTTACCTGTTGCCTCTTTAATTTTCACTGCAAATTCCGCAAGTTCATTCCAATCCTTTGGCTGTTTTGGTGTGCCATCAGCTTCCATAAGTCCGGCTTTTTCAAAAAGCTCTGTATTAATTGCAAGTCCTTGAAGTGCTGCATCATAAGGGAATCCGTATATTTTACCATCTTTTGTTACAATATCAAGTACCGCAGGATTAAATTTACCTTCATATCCTCTGTTTTTAAGAGCATCGGTTATATCAGCAACATATCCGCTGTCTATACACTGGGCAACCTCTGTATATCTTGTATCGAAAACATTCGGAAGCTGATTACCTGCCGCCTTTGCATAAAATGTTTTAAGTTCAAAGTTCCATACATCAGGAACAACAACAGCATCCGTATTTTCTTCATTAAACTTTGTCACTTTTCTGTCAAAAGACTCTTTACTTGTCCCTTCTTTTGTGGGATACCCACTTATAGAAAATACGGTTCTTCCCTGTTCATCCTTATCATTAGCTTTATTATTACAGCCACTTAAAGCTATAGCAATCATAGATATTGCCAATATAAACGAAATAATTTTTTTTGCTTTCATAACTTTTTTCCTTTCCCTTATCTTTATTTTAAATTTTTTATTTTTACTATTAATGGAAAAAGGGTATCATCCCATACAAATGTTTTTATTTCTGCTATCTCCGCCGTCTTTGTTATTGACGCAACAGGAAGTTCATGCACCATGCCATCCTTAACAATAAGTGCCGATTTAACATCTACTGCCACAACGCTACCATCTTTATTGTAGCCTACTATGTATGCATAAACTCCTTTGTCCCTGCAGTTATTTTTGACAGAAACCGAAAAATCAATTTTGCTGCCATTTTCAATTTCAGCAAGAGATTTTACCTTGTTATTGTTTACACTTATTTCATTTTTTACCACATTAACCTCTAAATCAATAACAAGATACTGTACCGCTTCCTTTGTCTCAAGCCCGAATACTCCGTCCATCGAAGTTACAGTTTTTGCGTTCCCGTACATATCGTAAAGGGTTGCACTCTTTGCTAAAGTCATATCCGAAACACCAAAATCCCTAACATCTACGGACACATTTCCGGTTCCGTCACTATTCCACAACTGAATAACAATCTTTTGATTATTTGCATATCCACGCAAGTAATTTTTGTTTTGGTCCTTTGTAATATGCAAAGGTTCAGTATCGCCAGTGAGGCTATTATATAGACTAACAGCAATATAAGCGGGCTTTGCCGAAAGGGGTGCTGTTGGCTCTTCTATAACAGGGAACTGCCCTGAATAATCGCCTTGAGATGAATTTGCCTCTGCCAAACCAAAATTACGTTCTAAAATACTCCCTGACCGTTTTTTATTTTGCCCCACATATAGCATGGTGGATTCAACCTCATCGCATACAAGTGCCGCACCTCTTACTATATATTGAGCTTGTTCTTCTTCAGTTACAAGTCCCGGTACTGATGTCCAGCCCCATTCTGTAAGAATAATCGGTATATCAGGTTTGTCTGCCTGTGTCAAAATATTCTTAACCTCTTTAAGCAGCTCTTGAATTCCATTTACAGGCTCACCTGTCGCTTTACCGTTTGCGTCTAACTTTAATACAGTTGAATATTCTTCAGGTGACATATACATTGGGTCTGAATACGGATGGATTGCAATTGCATCACAATAATTAATAACTCCCGACTCTGCACATTCCTTAATAAACTCAAGCATTTTATTGCTTAATGATGCCGTTATTCCTACAACCTTTGCTGAAGAATCCTCTGCCTTTATTGTCTGATACGCAGTTCTGACCATAGGCAGATAATGCTTTGCAATCGTAAGTGGTTCACCTGTACTTACAGTAGATAGAGTTTTATTCCACATATTAAGGTCCCATTCATTGCTTATCTCATATATGACAGAACCATTCATCTCTTTTACATCAGCAGTATAGGCTTTAAGGTAGTTTTCGTATTTTGTAAGTTCACTTTGTGTAATAGGCATCTCCATAAAGCTACCCGTGCCTGCACCAATGTTATCGCGCCATATTTTGTTTACCAAATTCATATCAATGGTCATACTGTTTTCTTTGGCTAAATCAAAAATCTTCTTTGGCATAACCCTTGCTTCAAAGGAATACTCTCCCGGCGAGGTTTCATAATTTGCCCATGCATAGCTTTCTCTGACCGCACCAAAGCCTGCAATTTTATTTAATTCAAATTCATTGACAAGACTTTGTTCTTCCGTTCCAAAATCATGAGTTGAATAATGTGTATTAACTCCCAGTTTTGGGTTTAATATTCCGGTTGAATAAACAACAGAAAACGGATATTTTTGTGTGAGACGTGTTTCCGCTGATGCATTTTTAATTGATATATTAAGCCAAAATCTTCCATACGTATATTCAGTATTTTCCCAATACGGCGTTATTACTACTTCATTTGAAAAATTACCTGCCTGAACCTCACCAAAGGATAAGCTCTCACTCCGCCAAAGCTTTGTCCCGTCCTCCGCCGAAACAAATACATCTATAAATATATCCTCTGTAACAGCGCCTGAGTTTTTCGCCTTTATCTTAAACGAAGCATCTCTTATATCAGTATATATTCCGCCTGTTTCAGATGGTGTAATTGTTAAATCCGAAACATTTGGCAATATATTTAAAACTAACTGCCGACTTAAGTTTGCACTTTCAAAGCTCGATTTAAGATTATCAGGGAGCGTGATTTGATATTTTTTACCATTTGCAGGACTGCTTGATAAATTATAATAATAGCTTTTCCCTTTTTGACTTGTATACGTTGCCTCTATATTATTTCCATTGGTGTCAATTAAAGTTGTTATACTTGTCGGGTCAAAATCTTTTGGCATTTCACTAAAGTCGATATTTAGCAATCCGTTGTTTAACGATGCTACCGCTTCAAAATTTCCATCAATTTGTGAATATTCTATGTTATCAAGCAGCATAACAGAATTTGTTGATGAAGCATTTGCTTTTGACCATACCTCCAAGGTTTTAAGCTTATCCGTTGTTTTAATATCAAACTCTCCTATACGCTGTCCGTCAAGATACCAAAAGCCTTTTGCGCCATTATACCATACCTCGATAAGATGCCATTGATTTAATGCATAAGTTCCTGAGCTTTTTATATCCGACCAGTTACCGCCCGTTGAAATTGAGCCGTTTGAATTAATTCTAATCTCACCGAGCTTGGTATTACTATCATCAGGCACAGCCTTAATAAGTACCTGCTCGCCCTCAATAAATTTAAAATTCATACCCACTCTGTAAGAATCATAATTTTTCGGTATATCAAAATATATATCGCCGTTCTTTGAAAGAGATGATGTTGAACTATGCGCCTTAACAGAGCACGCTCTGTTGCCATCGCCCTCTGTATATACATCAAACCGATTTTCCGGTGAATACAAGCCAATAGTTTTTGACTCATTCTGCATTACATACTTTGTACTGTTTTCAAAACTAAGTCCTTCACGCTTTAAATTAGAAGCATCCTCAATCAAAAAGCTTTCAGTTGCTTCTGTACAGCTGTCCGCCGAAAATGTAATGGTATGCTTGCCAACTTCCAGCCCCTCTAAAGCCTGCGCACAAATGATTAGATAATGGTTTTCTCCGCTTTTAGTTATCTCAAACTGATTTTCATCAATTGCAATTTGGTTTATGCAAAGACTTGGATTTACACATTCACCTGTTAATCCGTCAATCTTATATTTAAGTTCTTCATAAAAACCAACATGAGAAACTCCGTTAACCTTTTCAAGTGATATATCTGCTTTGTTAACAGATAATGTGAGCACAGCATTTTCGCTTATATTGGAACTGCTTAGTGTAACATTGTACTTTCCGAGTACTCTCTTTTTATTGAGAGTACCCGGAGTAAATGTAAATACTGCCGTTCCGTCATTATCGGTTTTTAGCTGACGTAAATACTGTACAGTATTTTGCTGCCAAAGCGGCTGCCCTGCCACAGAGGATAAAAGTGTTATATTTTTATCCGCAACACCGCTATTACCTTCAGAAATTTTTGCAGTAATTTTAACTGTCTGCGATGATGTAATCGGTGGTATACCTGCTTGAATTTCTGCTTTAGAATAAATCTCAGGAGACTCTTCCAGCACGCCATTGATAACATCATATACCACTATTTGCTCGACCGTCAGCTTCTGTTTTTCCAATGCCGATACCGTATCGCCAGCCATAATCAGCATCACTGCCACAAATAAGCAACTTAAAATTCTTTTAAGCATAAATGCACCTTTCTGCCCAAACTAATTAGTAGCTGTTGTGTAGTCTATTTTATCTGTATATGGCTCAATTGTGTCGCCATTCCAGATATAAATATACATATCTTCACCAAATGTATCAAAGTCAACAGTTTTTGCATCTTGTGGCTTGCCTTCATGGTTATTATCATAAATTACCTGTTCAAACTTTGCGTTTGCAGCAGCTGTAAATGGAACCGTTGAAACCTCAGAGAGCCCATCATTTTCATACTTTGCAAAAATCACTATAATGTTTTTATCCTCAGCTGTTGAGTTTACCCCCTTAACCTTAAAGCTCAGCTTACTCATATTTTCTGCATATGTGCTTAAGTTCTTTGTGATTATAGGATAATTTCCTGCCGCTGCATCTTTGGTAGCGCCATTAGCTGTAACAGACTGTGTCGGATAATATTCATAAATTCTGCTGTCATCAACTGTTATTTTATTTGCCTCATAGCCGTAGGTAGGGAATTTTTCCTCAAAAGTCATCCATGTATTAGTACCGTAAGGACGCGACATCATAATACATGTAGCCCCCGCAACCTTGGCACCTGTGGCTTTGCCTTTAATATCTTCATTAATAAACTTAACCTCATAATATCTTACGGTATTATAATCTGTAGTACAATTAGTCTTAGTTACCTTAAAGCCTGTACCGGAGGTATCCTCCGTAATTGTTTCAAATGCAGTCTTTTCCAAATCTACTGCATTGAGCGGAGTAATCTCAAAGTCTCCGGCTACAGGGGTATAAAGATTTCCGCTTCGATCAACCAAAAGCTCTGAGAATGAAATATACGCACTTGATTCACCATTGTTCTGAGTTGCATAAGGATACAACGCACCTCTTGAACCATGCTCAATTGCCATTGCAGGTCTGTCATAAAGAGTTCCGTTCACGTTTTCTGTACCTTCGTCACCCGTTTTATAGTGTCTTACATACAAATTATCAATTTTAGAGCCATATCCGTTTGTCCTATTGTAAGCCTTTATTTGTATTCCCTTTAAGCCATTTCCATTCCAATTGGCATTAAATGTCTTAGGCTCAGAATCATTGGAAACCTGCACACCATCTATAAATACTTTCCATGTAACTTTTCCGTTTTTGTTAACCGCACCTGTATCTGAACTTGAAATCTGAATTTCATATTTATGCCAATCTGTGTCAGTTATTTCAGTATCAATACTTGTTGAGCTTCCTTCATCCTTTGTACGTATTATATCATTTGTTGTGGAATTACGTGTTTTGCCTCTTGCATTAAAAATCTCTAACAAATCAACATAACCATCCATTGTCGGAACATTTACATTGCTGCCATCTTTATTTCTAAGAACACGAATAGAAATATTATCTGTCCCTGACATTTTCATATCAAAGCTTATATGAATTTTTGAACCGCCTAAAGTCATTTCATCAAACTTCTTATTGTAAACTGCATCAGCAGTACCTAAGTTAAGATACGAGTTGTATGAATCTCTCGTATATGATATCCAAGGCTTTGTTGATGCAAGGTCAGGAATTCCTGTAATAAAATCATCGTTCCAGCCTATAACCTGTCCATTGGCACCTGTTATATTATAAATAAGAGCCCCCGCTGTTGAATCATACTCACCAAAGCTTATAAATTCATTTACCTGAGACGGCTGAGTGAAAACTCTTTCCGCCATAACAGGCATGCTTGAAGCAAGCAGACCCACAACCAATAACAGCATTAAACATCTTTTCATCATTTTACATTCTCTCCTTTATATGTAATATTCTTTATTTTTTACACGTTTGGAATAACACCCGATGAATCCGGCTCAGCCTTTTTCAGTGAGGGATAGCTCCATACAAATTTCTTTATTTCCTCACAGCTTTCAGCACTTACATTTGTATTAAAGCTATACTCATATACTCCCCTGTCTGTTTCAGAAAGCTTTACAGGTGCATAGCCCATACCAATAAGCTTTAAAAACTCCTCTGTCCCGTCCTTCGTTATAATATTTTCAACATTATATCCGCATACTGCAGCCGTATATTTTACTTCACTTGCTGAATTTTTGGCAATTTTAAAGCTATATGTTGTTTTATCCTCCGAAAGCTCCTCATCAAAGATTACAATTCCGCAATCATCCATGGTTTTAAAGGAACGGCTTAGCCCATCGGTTGATTTAACTTCTGCATTTTCCTTAGCAGAAACTCCTGCCCCAAGGCTAATAACATAATCTGATGATCCTTCCAAAAGCTTTACAAAATCAATACTCACAACTGACATCTCTTCTACAGATGCTTCTTCAAGCTTTATTAATTCAGAGTTGATTGACTCACCGTTACAGGTTATAGAAAGCATTTTCTTCACACTTTCTACATCAACCGTAGTGTTAAAATATAAAACTGCCTTGCTTGTTAACGAGGTTACAGATGTTCCCTTTAACTCATCATTGCGAGTATTATAAAGCTTGATTTCTTCAATTTCCGGTCTGGCAATTCCACCTATATATTCCATCTTGGTTCTAAACTCTAAAGGAGTTATCATGGACAGTCCTGTTATAACACCCTTAACCTTATTGGTAAGTATTATTTCATGCCGGCCTGATGGAATATCTCCCTCAAAATTTACCGTAAATGAATCTGCATCCGCATCGCTGATATAAAAGTTTTCTACCAAAGCACCGCTTGCTTTATGAGTTATACTGACATTATCTTCTATAAGCGTATTTGGCTCTACATTATCTGTGAGCATAACTTTTAAACTTCCGTTATTTTTATCAACCTTTTCGCTGTTAGGTGCTGTAACAGCACCTAAATTCATTCCTGAAGACGTTCTGCTTACTCTGAAATTATCAAAATATGTAGAACCTGTTGTGTCATTTGGTTCAGAACACACCATAAAGCAACGTACATCGGTAAGCTTATCAGAAGAAAGCACCGCCATTTCTACGTCATCAACATAAAACTTCCACACAGGAACATTTCCTGTAAAGTCAGTAATAATATCTACTCTTGCCCACTCTCCGTAGGTAAAGCATCCGGCACTCGATGCAACCTCTGCCGAGCCCGTAAGCCTTGTTCTCATACCGCCTGCATCCGTAATACCGCCAACACCTGACTTTGCAAGGTCAACAACACGAATTGCCTTTGTATCATCATTGATAAGACCGTTTACATTATCCATCGTTACTTCCTGACTGCAAAACTTAATACTTGAGTATATATCAGGTGCTGTTGCAAGCATATCAAAGGAAATTTTCAAAACTCCTGTCGAGATATTCTCAGGAAAGTTAAGCTCTAAGGAGTTCCATTTCCCTATACGTATTGACCGTCCTTTTCCTTGGTCATCTTTAATAGCAATAGGAGTTCCGCCGCCTTGTCTGTACACCCAGTTAGCATCCGGCATATAGCTTGTGTTATTTACCCATTCTGTAAGATTGCAGTCTTCAAAATCATAGCTATAGTAAAAATCCTCACCGCTGTCTGCAAATACCGTTCCTGCAGATGTCAGACCTATACAAACAATCAAGCTTATAAGCAACAGCTTGGTAAGCCTTCTGCCTTTTATCGCCCACATATTCCATCTTCCTTTCTTTATATATTTTATTTTATAAACTTAAGTGTCATAAACTGCCTTGAATCTTTATTTGTTCCTATTCCACTGCCGCATTCCATATAACCGACACGTTCCTTACCGTCATTATCATTAAACAGGAAGGAATACTGCAGACTGCTGCCTGTCTTTACTGTCTGACCGGGATTTAAAAGCTTACTCCATGGCATCTTAAACTCATAAATTGTCTTTGTTCCGCTTCTCTTAACACAAACCTCAGCAGCTTCAACAATTCCGCTTGAATAGTTTCCGCCCTCCTGGCTCATAAACCTATATGCAGCTGAACCCTCAGGTAAAAGTGCCATACCTATTTCATGGAATGTGCTGTAAGACTGACCGATTGCAACATATCCGTCATCACCATAGCTTATTCCAAACTGCATACTGTCTCCCATCCATAAAGTATCTGCCGTATAAGTATTTTTAAAAATGTTGTCGGTAACCTCTGCCATTATATAAATATTCTCTTCATCCCACTCAACAACGCTTCTTCCGGAGCAGTCATTAACTCCGCCCCAGTCCCATTTTTGTCCTGCAAGAGGAATTGCCTGAACAGCAGTATCAGAATACATTGCAGAATTGGTGTTCCACTCTCCCGGACTGATAACACCATCTATCAATGGCTTTGTTTCTGCATAGGTTGCAAGTGAAGTGTCAAAATTCTGAGTACCGTGAACTACCTCGCCTGAATCCAGATATATATCATACGCCGCAAACTTCCTGCCTTTTTTCTGCATAGACGGAATATTAAAGGTTATCTCGCCCTCTCGTCCTTTGGTGATAACACCTATATCAATTTCACTTTTACCCACAAGTTCAGATGGATTTGTAAATATAACCTTTCCCTTTACAGGTCTGCTTGAAGAATTATTTTTAATATTCAGTCTGCCTCTCCATTGGTTTATATTGTCCTCTGATGCAAGCTCTACAGACAGCGAGCTTGTAATTTGCTCCTTAGAAACTATATTAACCTCTGTAGAGC
The DNA here is from genome assembly GCA_045542095.1 of Ructibacterium sp. Taxonomy (GTDB): domain Bacteria; phylum Bacillota; class Clostridia; order Monoglobales; family Monoglobaceae; genus Ructibacterium. Next base: position 26,883 of record JAZQKJ010000002.1, on the reverse strand, counting down.
CCAGGATTTTTCCATCATTCTGCTTAAGGTTAACAGCCAGTAGTATTTCTTCTCCTGTCTCTGCATTGTTTTTAAGCTTGATTATACTTTTTGTCTTGTCAGCGTTATCCGTTGTTATATCAATTACTTCAACAGTACTTGGAGCAACAACCTCCCACGCACAATCCTCCCCTGAATAATTGTATACTTCTACATAAGCATAGTCGTTTTGAGGAACGTCTATTTCCATTGCACTGCACTCTAAAACAGGTCTTTCTTCCAATATATTTACACTTCTAATATCCCCTACAATATACTTGGGTTTATCCTCACTTCTGAATGTAAACACTCCGTCTTTTCCGTATATCTCATTACTGTTGCCTAAATGGTCATAAACCGTTACCTTTTCAGCACCGAGATTTAAAGTAACATTTTTACTTTCCTGAACCGAATACAGAGTCACTATATTGGTATTAAACTTATTGCTCTTATACCTTGTAAGCCAAATATTCTTTTCCTCGTTATTAAGGTTTTCCAACACCTCTGACTCTGCAAGAACATAGTTTGTTCCTGCCGTCATCACATAGGATATATCGGGAACAAAATATTCGCCCCATTTCATTGTATGGTCATATCCGCTTGATACGTTTCCGTACATATCCTGAGTATTGGTTTCTATTGGACCTTTGTGTTCAAAATTGTAATATGCAAGAGGTGTTCCTATTCCGATAGTTTTGAAATATATAAGATTTCTTTGCATCATCCAGCCCTTTGCTTCAGAGCTTCCTACTGTATCAAAGGTGTTTGGATAACCTACCTCTGAGAAGAAAATAGGCATATCATGTATTCCGTTTTCCTCTAAGACATCTATGTAATACGGCTTTATATACCAATCATATATCCTGTAAATCTCAGGTACGTCAAGAGCATAAGGATGAAGTGACAAACCATCAATATATTTATCAAACTCGCCCGTTTCAACCATAGCTTTAAAATATGTTTGTGCACGCTCCATCATAAGCTCACACATACATACACCCCAAACAAACTTATCAGGGTCGCCCTTTTTTAAAGCCTCAGCAACAACATTAACATTTTGCATACAAAGTTCGGGACCTGCCCACGTATCAAAATATTTGTTAAAGCTTGCTATGGTAGGCTCATTCAAAATTTCATACGCTGTAAAATAATCGCCGTATTCCTTTGCAAACCATTCAGTTGCTTTTGCCAAAGCATTGAACTGTTCCTCTGTTTGAGAATACACATCATATCTGCCCGTATAATGCCAATGTGCAGTATTAAGCTGAGGTATAAAACCCAATCCATGTTTTTTTGCTGCCTCTAACTCATTGATATATCTTTCTTTAAGTCCGTAAACACCCGGCTGTGGTTCAAATTCCTCCCAGCATATATCACTTCTGATACCACCGGAGTTTGCTTTCTTCATTACACGTACAGCTTTATCTGCAATATCAGCCCTTCTTTGGTCATCCGATACAGTATCTTTTGTAAAATAGTTAAGATGCGCCGCCCAATACTGGTCTTTATTTACAATTCCATCAGGGTCTGTTTTAAGCACCGAAAACTGCATTGGCATAATTGTTGAGTTTATACCTCCGTCATCTGATGTAACAGTCACCTCATAATTGTATATGTCACATCTTTTAACCTCACCAAAATCAAGTTCTGCCTCTTTTTTACCGCCTGCCGGAACAGTAATATGCTCTTCCTTTTCAAATACAACAAAGCCTTCATCAGTTGAAATCTTATGCTTCAGCACCGCACTTATATCTTTTTGCGATAAATTCTCATAAGTATTGTTAAGTATTTTACTTTCTTTATACCATTCGTATATGTTTCCGTCCTGCCCTGTTACAGTGCTTACAAATAACTTGTTTTTAGCAGGTCTTCTAATTACTCTTACCTCGCCTATTGCTATATTGCTGGCTGACGTTTGATGATTAGAGGCGCCCATAGGACAATCTATTGCTATCATCAAATCATATAAGCCATCTACGCCCTTCATAAATTCCGCATTAGCCAAGGTGTATACCGCTGTTTTCCAAACCTTATCGTCTGTAACGTATGTAAATCCGGCACAATTATCAAACAGCGTATTATACTCGTCATACATCAAACGGAAAAATCCGTTGCCGCCGTCATAATAATCTATCTGAACCTCGTACTCACTTCCATCAAATTTTTCAGGTTTAAAATTTTCATCAAATACAAGACCCAGCTTGAAGTTTTTTGAATTACCTGAATCTAAAATCCAACATCCTCTATCATCTTTTTCGGAAACATAAGGAGCTTCACCTGAGAATGCCGTTGAAAACCCTTTTAAATCCATTCTCTTTCCAAATGTTGCTTTAGCAACACTCTCGTCCGTTTCATTTGCATATATTATGCTTACAGATGGCATACTGCTTAACAAAACCACAAATATGAGCATCCATACTATAATCTTTTTCATAAGCTATGCCCCCTACTCACTTAGATTATACAAAAATATCTGAACGCCTCTGCCTCTGTCAAAGTTTACAATCATTCTTGAGCAGGACTCTCCGAAATGCTTATATGTTTTAACGTCTCCGGCTGAACCGTTTCTGATTTCATACTTTGAATTTTTCTCAAGCTCACAAACATTAATCGCCAGATTACCCGTTTTGCTAATATCCTCAATTACGCCATGTCTTGTTTTTTCCATTGTGTATGCGCTGCTGATATATGCACCATCTTTGTCATAAGGATACATTTTCATAATCTGGTATCTGTCGTCCTTCCATGATGCTACCCCGTAGCTTGCATAGTACCACCATGAATTCTTAATTTCCTCAGCCCATTCTTCTTTTCCGGGCTGCATCGTAGGTGAAGATTGATTTTCCCATAAATCAGCTTCCATATCATACAGCTTATATATTCCATACACCAATTTTCCGTCTGTATTTGTATACACCCTATAAAGGTCACCCTTTGTAAGCATTCCTGCTGCCTCTGCAGCCTCATCATCAAGGATAAGTTGTGTTTTACCGCCGTTGTACCAGCCCACCAGTTCTTTTACAACACCGCGTTCTTCATCATAACTGTCAATTATTTCATCAAACATATATATTCTACCAGAAAGAATATCCGCCTTGTCCTGTTTAGAAACAATTGCTGCCGGAACAGCAGAATCAATGCCTAAATAATATACTGCAGTATTTATCTCACCGTTTCTATGTAAATCCTTACTTGTATTATAATATTTAATATCATCTGATACAGGCTCACCCATATAGATCACGTTTCCATTTATGTCATAGTCGGGTACAAAGAAAAATAATGTTGACGTGCTGTCTGTTACATATTTTGTATCGAATTTCTTCGCATCTTCACTGTAATATAACGACTCGTAACCGTTTGTAGCCATCCTTAAGGTATTTCTCGCATCTTCATTCAACTCGTTAAATTTATAAGTGTCAATCTTATTAATTTCATTTTCAGAATTTAACATAAATCTTATTAATTGAGGTTCTATAACCAGCTTATCATCTGTAATTGTATTCACTCCGGGGAAAGCCCCAAAGAATCTTTTGTAATCCGAAACTTCATATGTAACCTCATCAAGCCGAACCTTATCTGCAAATTTATATTCTGCAAATTTCCCATCGCTTAAATAAAATCTCGCCATATATTTATTTGAAAAGCCCGTCTCAGCCACAGCAGCTCCTCTTAAAAATCCGTATGTGAATTGATTTGATATCTGAGTAAAATAAACCGCCTCTCCAAAAATATCAAATATCACCTTATAGCTCTCTCCTAAAATAAGCGTTGCACCCTGACAGCTTAGTGCATAACTGTCTGTTTTATATACAGCTTCACCAAATTTTATTTCATCCTCTTCCTGATATCTTGCATTTAGCTTATCCTCTTTTACCTCATCATATATAATTATATCAGCCATATATCCATCATCTGATGCCACAACACCCACCGGTAAAGGAAATGCAGTAGGTATGCCTGCTTCTCCCATAGTTGATGTTTTCCAGTTCACTATCTGATAATCCTCTAAATCAAGAGGTGCATTATCAAATTTATCATATATGATTTTATTTTCAGAGTCATAAGCTTCCATTATATAAGTTTTAACGCTGTCTATTATTACATAGTCACCCACTCCGGCTTTAGAAGAAATAACCGTTACCTTACCTTTTTTGCTTCCGCTTAAAAACTCATCTATTTTTTCTTTTAGACTTCCTTTAGCTATTCTGCCATTGCATATAACAACAGCACCCTTTGAAATCTTTTCCGTTCTTGTATTGCTGTTTTTATCCGACAGAATATAATCTATAGAATTAGTTTCACTATTAAACCCTACTATATCCTTGCTTTCTACAACCAATACATTATCATCATATTCCGGCTCTGCATATATCACAAGGCCTTCTGCATTTTCCTTTTCTCTGATATACAAATACTCAATTTGCCGTGCAAAGCAATTTTCAATATTCAAACCTTCATCTACCGAATAAAATTGATTACTAATCACAGCTTTATTTTTTTCTGAAATATCCCTGTTGCTTGTGCTTTTCCCACCAATATCACTTAAAAAGCCCTCAGCTATATACACATTCCAATATGCCGTAAAAAGGGTTTTATCTTCATCAATTTCATATTTTACATTTTCGTTAACATATCCTGTTTCATATCCCATTGGTATTGACATGGTGTTATATATCATTTCAAGCACCTCTTTAAGAGAAAGTGCTTCGGAATTAACAGGTGTAATCCCAACATCTATACGTTTTGCCATAGCTTGATAACTTGCAAGTGTTCCGCCTTCTTCGACAAAAGGCCGATATCCCGCAATAGTCACAAGTATTTTGCATGCTTCATCATATCTTATAGCACGGTCAGGCTCAAATGTGTTGCTTGATGTCCCAGTAATTATTCCTGCATCTACTAACGCGTTAATGCTTCCTATTGCCCAATAGTCACTCGGCACATCTGTGTAATATCTCTCTGCAGAGCTTGTGTCAAGCTTAATCATATTTGCAGCATAAACCGCAAACTCTGCTCTGCTGACAGCTGATGTTGTATCCATCGTTTCATCAGCCTCCACTATTTTAAGCCTGTTTAAAACATGCTGTTCTTTACTCATTACATTTTCCGCAAAAGCGTCTGTCTCTATTCCTTGCGGCAAACAACCGAAAAACATAAACATCTGTATAAACATACATACGCTTAATAAAAGACCGATTCTTCTTTTCATAAAATCCTCCGTTCTGCAGGCTTTAACAATAGCTGCACTTCTTCTCATATCTTAATCTTATAATTTGATTTGAGTTAGTTTTTTCCAATACAATTCATTGTGTAATAAATCATTTTTGCTGCTTCTGCCCTTGTAGCAAAATCATTAGGCAGGAAAAATTTGTTTTCGTTTCCATTTATAATTCCTGCAGCCGCTATAGCTTTTACCGCTTCCTTTGCATAATCAGCAATCTCATCCTCGTCAACAAATGATATATCCGAATTTACAGGAAGTACATAATCAGATACTTTAACCGCATTTGCAAGCATAACACAAACATCTTGCCTTATTATGTTCTGACCCTTCCCAAAAACAGTTTCAGATACACCATTAACTATTCCTGCAAGATAAGCAGATTTAACGTATGGATAACACCAATCATCGGTTGTAACATCGCTGAATGGGAATTCATCATCAACTAAATTTATCTTAAATGCTAAAGTCAGCATTTTTACAAATTCTTCTCTTGTAACCATATCATGCGGTGCAAATACACCATCTGCTTTTCCATTGATAATTCCATCAAGATATAAAGCATTTATGGCTTCCTCTGCCCAAAGTACGTCATCTATATCATTAAAGTATTTTCTTTCTTCATTATCAATAGCGTTTTTATCCCCTTGTGCAACAGCACCGCTAAAAGGATTCTTTTTTGGAGCGGAACCTCCACCGCCTCCGCCACCAAATCCACTATTGTCAGATTGATCATCTTCATAGTCCTTTATATACTCTTTAAGTGCTGCAAAATCCTTAAAAGGCACGTTCTCCATAAGAGTCGTTGTCAACGAATCAATATTATTTTTTATTCCAAGCAGATTAGAATAATCCTTTAGGATATCATTAACCGTTCCATAAGAATCACTCAGATTAATACTTTCCACTATTATTGCTTCTATAAGGCTGTCCTCATACTCGTCTATATCTGCAAAATTCCCACCACTAAGCTGTTTTGCAATTTCTTTACCGATACCGCTGCTATAATATTTTTCAATTCCTAAATCCGAAAGATATAAGCTGTCCTTATGTAGGCTTATGTCCGAAACTTTTTCATTGCTCAATAAATAAATCATAGTTGATTTTTCAATTATCTTTATTATCTTCTCGGTATCATCAACTGTAACATCATCTAATTCACCTTTAATAAAATCTCCGACACTATCTAATGCTTCATCGTTATAGCTTCCGTCTGAGTTAATAAAGGCTTCATCGTACACACAATTAAACAGCCCAAGCTCTAACCTTTTATTTTTTAAAAGCTCTGAATTATCACTGCTGCCGCTTATAAGCTCCGCCGTTGCTAAGATATTATCGCTCTTTTTTATGTAAATTATCTCTAAGTGCTCCGGTTCATCAATTTCATCATTACCAAAAAACACATCATATTTCCCGTTTCTTCTTGGCACAAACGAAGTATTGTACTCCCCATTCTTACCAGCTGTTAATTCGTTATAATAAACAACCTTATCTGCAATTTCATCGCCCAAACTCCATGAAGCTTCATCAAGCCAATTACCGTTTTTTTCTACAACGGTAACCGTTATAACAGAATCCTCCCATGCAGACAGTAAATTACCCTCAAGTTTCACTCCGCTGTCATTAACCACAAACTCAGCTGCATATCCCAAATTACTTAAAAGCATTGTTGCAATAACAGCCCCTGATACAATTCTCTTTAAAAAGCTTTTCATCAAATATTCCTCCTTGCACTATAAGCTCTAAAATAAATTTTTAAAGCTTTTGGAAATTTTTATTGACATTTTATTTTTCATGAATTATAATCTTTTTAACATTGTACCATAATATTTTCTTTGTTACAATAGGATTATTTTGACTGTGATATAAAAATTTTGATATCTAAGGAGGAGTAAAATAATGCCATTTATACCGGAATCGTTTTACCCAATAATAACTCAAAATGAAACCAACATGCCCTTTTACATAATTTCTATCGGAAATTATGACCAATACCACATGGTTAGAAACTATGGCTTTGATGAATATCAACTTCTTTATACCGCCGAGGGAAGCGGTGCTGCAATAATTGACGGCAAAGAATATGCCTTAGAAAAAGGCAGCATCTATTTTACACCACCAAATGTTCCGCACAACTACTATCCAACATCAAAGCATTGGATAACCTATTGGATAACCTTTAACGGAACTGCTCTTAAAAAGTTCTTTAATTTTCCCCAAGGTATTTGGCAAACTAACAACAAGCTTGATTATGTAAAGCACTATAAAAACATATTTCCTCTCAGGAATTCCCCTGATTGGCTAAACTGGTCTGGCGCATATTTATATGCTCTTTTATGTGAATGCACATGCCTTGCGCCCCAAACATCAGATAGTGTATATTTAAAAGAAAAGCTGTCCCCTGCAATAGAATATATTGCTCTAAACTATACAAATGTCATTGAAACAGCAGAGCTTGCCTCTCTCTGTTCTATAACAGTTGAGCATTTTTGCAGAATTTTCCGCAAGTTTACCGGGGTCAGACCCACAACCTACATCAATTCTTTTCGCATACAGCGTGCAAAAGAGCTTATACTTAGAGAGCCAAAGTTAATCTCAAAAGAAATTGCTACGGCTGTTGGTTTTTCAGATGTAAGCTATTTCACCAAGGTATTCAGAGAAATCGAAGAGAAAACTCCCAATGAATTCAAAAGACTATATACATACGTAAATTAACAAATAAAAAGGAAGGAACTTATTATGAAAAACGCAAACGATTTTATTGGAAATACCGACAGTGCTATTTTAGAAAGTGCAGTTAACAATTGTGAAAACGGAATTGTAATTATTCCCCCTCGCAAACAAAGTACTGAGCCTGACAGGGATTATTGGCTAATTGACAGAGCAATAATTGTTCCTGAAAACACGACTATTGTACTGCAAAATTGTAAAATCAAGCTTTCTGATAAATGTCGTGATAATTTTTTCAGAAGTGCAAACTGTGGTTTCGGTATAGATAACATAGAAAAAATCAAAAATATACACATTAAAGGCGAGGGCCTTTGCATATTAGAGGGTGCAGACCACCCAAGAGCAACCGGCGATGCTTCTAAAACTCTGGCATGTCCTTGTCCCAAAAAGCCTGAGGATATTTTAAAATATGCCGATTGGGTATCAGACGAGCATAGAAAAAGCGGCGAACTGGACTTTTGGGATGAGCACATGCATTCCTATGGAACAGATGCCGGTAAAGATGGGGAAGTTCAAAAAGGAGATTGGAGAGGCATAGGCATCCTCTTTGCCAATGCCGAATACTTCTCCATTGAAAATATAAAGATTGTCGGTTCTCACGGTTGGGCAATCTCTCTTGAGGACTGTTCCCACGGAAGACTTGAACAAATTGAGTTTGATGCCTCTATGTCCAAAGAGATAGATGGTATGCTTCATAACACAGAAAATCAAGATGGCATCGATTTAAGATGTGGCTGTCATGATATACTTATTCAAAATATTACCGGTGGAACAGGCGACGATATCGTAGCACTTACAGCAATAAAAAGCTTGAATTCAGATTTTTTCCCTGCCGGTACGCTTGGCAGAACTCATATTACAAATAACGATTACACAAACAGAGATGCAGATATACATGACATTATAATACGAAACATAAAGGGCTACTCAAAGGGTGGATTATGTTTTCATGTACGTTTACTGCCGGTTAATACAAAAATTTATAATATTATTATAGATGGTGTTATCGATACCTCTCCTGAAGGATTTCGTGCCGGCGGCGTAATTCTGCTTGGCGAACATGATACCGCATACGGAGATAACCCTTACGATGGCATCAGCAACATAAGCATCTCAAATGTTATATGCGACAGTAAAGAAGCTATACTGGTTTTAGGTTACATTAAAAACTCTGTAATTACAAATATCATAAACAGAAATCCCGAATGCCCTGTTATAAACGTTGTAAGAAAAGATGGCATGAAAAATGTTGCAACAAGCAATCTTTTGACAATTGAAAACTAATCTGTAAAAAAATATTAACTATAAAGCAAAGGAATAAGGTTTTAATGAGAATATACGAGGACTTTAATAAAACATCTGAAAACCGAGAGGAACAGCGTTCCTATTATATCCCTTATGATACACTTGAAAAAGCATTGAAGGGTGATAGAAGCGAGTCTAAATTCTATAAACTGTTAAACGGTTCGTGGAATTTTGCATATTTTGAACGTGATATAGATGTACCTGAAAAAATAGATAACTGGGACACAATATCTGTTCCCTCGTGCTGGCAGACACTTGGGTATGAAAAGCCAGGATACACTAATCTTTGCTATCCACATCCGATTGATGCTCCGTTTGTTCCGGATGATAACCCTTGTGGTATATACCAAAGAGAATTTGAAATAGACAGCTTTTGGACTGAGCGAAAAATCTACGTTGTCTTTGAGGGCGTAGGTTCTTGTATGTTCCTGTATATAAATGATAAATATGTTGGCTTTACCCAAGGCTCAAGACTACAAGCGGAGTTTGATATAACCAAGTATTGTCACGAAGGGAAAAATGTAATCACAGCTAAGGTTTTAAAATGGTGTGTCGGCAGTTATATGGAGGACCAGGACTGTTTTAGATATTCGGGAATATTCAGAGATGTGTATTTACTTTCAAGAGAGAATAATCACATTGTTGATGTGGAGATAAAAGCGGATACTAAATCAATTACTGTAGATGCTGAAAATTATGAAATATATGATAATGGTGCATTAGTTGAAAGCTTGGATAATCCAATTCTCTGGAATGCGGAAAATCCCCACCTATACACAGTAGTTGTCAAAGGCGAAACAGAGTATATTCCATTTTTAGTGGGTATGCGTGATGTAAAGCTTTCTGATAAGTGTGAGCTTTTAATAAATGGTGTACCGGTTATATTAAAAGGTGTAAATCATCATGATACACATCCTAAAAACGGATACTATCAGACTGATGAAGAGCTTTTAGATGACCTTAAGGCTATGAAAAAGCTTAATATAAATACCATAAGAATGTCACATTATCCTCCAACTCCTGAATTTTTGAATATGTGCGACAAAATGGGTTTTTATGTTATTGATGAGGTAGACATCGAAACTCATGGATATATTTCTCGCTTCGCAAGCCAGAAATACTACTTTGATGTGGAGAACACTATATGGCCGGCATCTGACGAACGGTTTACCCCTATGTTTATGGAGCGTTTAGAGAGAACTGTCGAGTGTGACAAAAATCATTCTTGTATAATAATGTGGTCTATGCAAAACGAAAGTGGTTATAGCTTTAATCAGGAAAAAATGATTGATTGGACAAGACAAAGGGATAACAGTCGTCTTATCCACTGCGAGGATGCCTCAAGAAAAGGTGATGATTCAAAGGTGGATGTTGTTTCCCAAATGTATTTTTCAGTAGATGAAACAATTGAATGTGCTAAAAAATATGAAAATACAAAACCGTTTTTACTTAGTGAGTATGCTCATTCTATGGGAAACGGGCCGGGGGATGTGTATGACTACATAGAGATATTCAGAAAATATCCAAACCTAATCGGGGGCTGTATATGGGAATGGACAGACCATGTATTTATTGAAGAGGGTGTTCAAAAATACGGCGGTGATTTTGGTGAACTTACATCAGATGGGAACTTCTGTTGCGACGGACTTGTTTTTTCTGACCGAAGTTTCAAAGCAGGCAGTTTAAATACAAAGTATGCCTATCAAAACTTTGAGGCAGAGCTTATAGATAATAAAATAAAGATAACAAACTGGTATGACTTTACAAATCTAAATAAAGATAAATTTATACTATCTTTAAGTGTAGACGGTAACGTTAATCAAAGTAAAACCATCACAATAGATTTATTACCACACGAAAGCTGTGAAATAGATATACCCTTTGATGTTCCCAAAGAATGTAGTCTTGGCGTGTATATAAGTATTATACAGTTAAATGAAAATAACGACGAAATCGGAATGAAACAGCTTGAAATTCCGTGTAATATAAAATCAATCGAAATAAGCAAGCCTTTTGAGAAGTTAGAAGAAGATAATAATTTTGTATATATAAATGGTGATGGCTTTAACTACATATTCGATAAGCATTACGGAAGCTTTAAGAGTATTCAAAAAAACGGTAAAGAGCTTATAGCTAAGATGCCAAGAATGAGCGTTTGGCGAGCCCCCACAGATAATGACAGAGTGGTTAAAAAGAAATGGGGCTATTTAAATAACGATAGTTGGGCGGGAGAAAATTTGAATATACTGTTTAATAAAGTATATTCCTGTGAGATATCGGAAAATAAGATTGTGGTCATCGGAAGTCTTGCCGGTGTTGCCAGACGACCAATACTGTATTATTGGACTGCATACGAGTTTTATTTAAATGGCGAGATAAAAATAAATGTAAACTGCAAAAAGGGTAATGAGGTTGATATATACCTGCCAAGATTTGGTTTTGAGTTTACCTCCCCTGTTTCAGACGAAGGTTTTACTTACTTTGGAATGGGTGATAGTGAAAATTACTGTGATATGCACCATCATTGTCAGGTAGGTACATATACAAGCAAGGCATCTGAGGAATACGTTAATTACGTTGTACCGCAAGAGCATGGTAATCATATAAAGACAAAACGCCTTGAAATGGATAACGGCTTGATATTTGCCACAAACAACGAATTTGAATTTAATGTGTCGGAATATACATCCGATACATTAACAAAGGGTATGCACACAAACGAGATTTCCAAAAACGGCTATACCAATATAAGAATTGATTATAAGGTATCGGGAATAGGTTCGGGAAGCTGCGGTCCGCAGTTAATTGACAAATACAGATTAAACGAATCTGAATTTGATTTTGAATTTTATATACTTTAGGTGATACACTATGATGAAAACTAAATATATAACAGCAAAAAGAATTGTTGTATCAGAAAAAACTAATAATGCAGAAAATCTGCTTACAAACAATGAGCTTCAACCTCGCTTTGTCTGGGACGGATTTACTGAAATAAAAAAAGGCGGATACGTTCTATTAGATTTTGGCAAAGAGCTAAAAGGTGGAGTTAAGGTTACAATTCAGGCTGTGTCGCAAAGCCCTGCTAAATACCGTATAGTATTTGGGGAAAGCGTTATGGAGGCACTAAGTCATATTGGTTATAAAAACGCAAGCAATGACCATGCAACCAGAGATATGACTATAAATGCTCCCGAGATGAGTTCTGAATGTCACGGTGACACAGGCTTTAGATTTGTAAAAATAGAGGCTGTAGATGCAGACTTAACCATTAGTGCAGTTAATGCGGTATCAGAGATAAAGGATATAGAATATAAGGGAAGCTTTGAGTGTAGTGACGAGCTTTTAAATAAGATATGGTCTGTTGGTGCATACACGGTTCATCTTAATATGGGTGACTATGTATGGGACGGAATTAAACGTGACAGACTTGTCTGGATAGGCGATTTAAACCCTGAAATAGCAACCATAAAAGCTGTGTTTGGTTATGATGAAAGTGTAGAAAACAGCCTTGATATAATAAAGAAAGATACACCCTCGTCTAAATGGATGAATAATATTCCCTCATACAGTATGTGGTGGATAATAGACCATTATGATTGGTTTATGCAAAACGGAAATATAGACTATTTAAAGGAACAAGCTGAATACATAAAAGAGATAGTTGAAAATGGAGCAAGCTGGATTAAAAGTATAAAGCCAAAAGAATTTAAGTTTGATTACTTCATAGACTGGAGTAATGCAGATAATACAGAAAACAGTATATACGGACTTTTTGCTGTTTTCTATAAAGCATTTATCTGTGCAGGAAAGATATTTAAATATTTAGATGCTGGTGCATGGAGTAATAAATGCTTTGATTATGCCAAGTATTTAAAAGAAAACGCTCCGAAAACTGCTGCAAGTAAGACAGCGGCAGCACTTGGAGCATATTCAGAACTCAAAGATGCTAAAGAGATAAATAACGAAATACTGTCTGTTTCAGAATACAGCGGTTTATCATCCTTCTTGGGATATTATATAATATCTGCCCGTGCTATGGCAGGGGATATGACAGGTTCACTTAACGTAATAAGAAAGTTTTGGGGTTCTATGCTCAAAATGGGAGCCACAACCTTCTGGGAGGATTTTGACTTGAACTGGCTTGAAAATTCTGCACCAATAGATATTGTTACCCCCGATGGCATGAATGATATACACGGAGATTTTGGCAAGCATTGCTATACTCAGTTCAGGCACAGCCTATGTCATGGCTGGGCAGGTGGTCCTACGGCATTTTTATCTAAGTGGGTACTCGGTATAAAGATAATAGAGCCGGGCTGTAAAAAGATTAAAATTGAGCCTAATCTTGGAAATTTAGAATATGTAAAGGGTACTTATCCGACTCCTTATGGTAATATTTGTATTGAACATTTAAACTGCAAAGGTAAGATAGAAACCATTTTCAATGCACCGTCTGAAATTGAAATTGTCAAATAATCAAATTTTTTATATGGCGATAAAAAATATACACCCCAAAAGTATATGCCATAACTTTTGGGGTGTATATTCTATTTTCTATAATTCAACCATACCAGCATATCACTTTCATCCCTGTTGGCAAAAGCATAATAAGGTATAAATTTTATTCCTATCTTTTCATACTCCTCCGTTAATTCCTCATATAATTTATTACTTGAAATACGTCTAAAACCTTTTGTATTTACAGTTAAAACACCATACTCTTCACAATACTTGATTTCAAAATCTGTTTTAATATCAATATATATGCTGTGAAGATTTATTGGGTTATCAATTCTTTCTACGCAATACACCATAGGTCCATACAGTAGTGCAACCTTATTTGCACAATCATCCACCTCGGTATTTGCCATATAAAATTTAGGTTTCATTATAAGTTTAAGTTCAATATTTTGAGGATTTCTAATATAGGCATAACCGTTTTTAAGCTCATACGCAACATTTATATAAAACTCATCGCACCAATTAGGTATTCTAATTGCAATATGCTCTATTTCAGTACAATTAATTTTAACTACTCTGTCAAATGGATAATTTGTCTTTTGCACAATCCTGTGTTTTCCATCGTCATATATACTGTCCATGTACTGATTAACGTAAAATACATCATCCTTCATGTCATATATATATTTCTCAACTGATGCAAACACACGGTTAATATTAGGAGGACAGCATGAACATTCAAAAACCTCTTGTCTTTTAGTAATGGGGAGTCTATCTTTTATAATCGTAGAAACATTCCTATTTTGACTTTTCAACGAAATTTCTAACGGATTTTCATAAAAGAAAGATTTTCCGTCAAGAGATATTCCTGAAATTATTCCGTTATAAAGCACCCTTTCTATAATATCAGCATAGCGTGAATCAATCTCGTTTTCAAGCATTTTATCTGCAAATATAGCTAACCCGATAGATGCACAGGTTTCATTATATACTGTCATATTCGGCAAATCGTATGGAACTGTAAATGCTTCGCCTGTATATGTTGAACCGATTCCGCCCGTAATACACATTTTTCTTTCTGTAACATCTTCATATAATATCTTGCAAACCTCAAAAAGCTGTTTATCATTAGTTTCTTTTGCCAAATCAGCCATTGCAGCATAATAATACATCGCTCTTACTGCGTGTCCGTCTGCTGATTTAAGTTCTCTTGCCGGAATGTCATTTTGAGCATATTTGTCATTCATATTCTCAAAATTTGTATCTTTGTCATTATTTCCCCTATTATCTATAAAGAACTTACATAAATCAAGATATTTTTTGTTTTTTACACATCTATACAATCTTATTAAAGCAAGTTCTATCTCCTGATGTCCCGGAGTTACAAAGTCAGCACTCTTTTCTTTAACAAACACTTTATAGATAAGGTCCGCATATTTCATCATTATTTTTAAAAAACGGTCTTTTCCTGTGCATTCATAATATGCAACAGCCGACTCTATCAAATGTCCTGCACAATAAAGCTCATGATTAGCTCTAAATTTAAATCTGTTTTTCGGTTCAACAACAGTATAATAAACGTTAAAATATCCGTCTTCCCACTGATTACTTTCAATATCGTTAATTATTTCTTCCACTTTTTCCGAAAGCTTAGCATCATCATGTTTTGCAAGAACATACGCCGCACCTTCTATCCACTTTGCAACATCGCTGTCCCAGAAAATATGAGGTTTATTTCCCATGCCCTCTTTCCAATTACATTTCATAGCCTCAAACCGTCCGGTTTCCTTAAATCTTTTATAGACTGCATCAATTGTCACCGCTTGGTTTTTTTCTTGCATTTCCTTCCAGAACCCTCCGGTAATGTTTGTTAATTTAAAATCCAAACTCATTATATTCACTCCTGATTTTAAATGTATTGATTTTCTCTTGTTCTTATTATATAATGTATCTATAAATTATACAATAATTAAAAAACATAGAAAAAGTGAGAAAAACAGATATGTTAAAATCAGAAAATGAATGTATCACATATAATGGCGGTGGTTTGTTTCTTACAGACCATCAATGGATTCATCCTGAAAAAACAGAAAAGACATACGAAATCATTTACGTAGTTAAAGGTAATGTTTATTTGGAAGAAAACGGCAACACATTTGAGCTTAATCCGGGTGACTTAAGGGTCTTGCTTCCAAATGTTATGCATAGAGGAACAAAAATTTCTGAAACTGCAACCTCATTTTACTGGCATCATTTCTTTCTTTCCGACGAGCTTGGTTTTCCAAGTAATTATATTTTTAAAAACATATCATATAATCACATTTTTACGGAAATTCTACACTTAGAAAATCTACTCGGCAAAACCGCTGCCGAACCTGCACTTTTGCACTTGTTAACCATGCTCAGAAACGAGAGCCTTGATTACTCTGCAAATTCGCATTTAGCAAACAGAGTTCATGAGTGGGTTCGTACAAATGCTGATGCAACTTTGACCGTGAAAAAGACTGCTGAATTTTTTGGATATAACCCGGAATACCTATCCAAAACAATACGCAAAGTATATGGGAACGGTCTTAAGAATATAGTGAATGAATTTGTTATTATGCGTGCAAATAATTTATTGGATAACTCTACCTATTCCGTAAAAGAAATATCATCCATTTTAAAATTTGTTAATGCAAACCATTTTGTAAACTTTTATAAATACCATACGAAAACAACCCCATCTACATATAGAAAAAGAATTTATAAAACATGGTTAAACTCGGAATAATATTTAGATATACTCGTAAAATTATTCTATTTCATCAAATAAAGCAATGTATTTTTTTGCTTTATATGTAAATCACAGTCTAATCCAAATGGATTTAAGATGTTTCTTGTAACAGCTTCATAATATCCACGATAGAATAGTTATAAAATAACGAACAAATTCTTCCGGCTATACTCTCCGCCTGCTTAAGATACATCCTCCGCCTGCCTGAAGGATAGAATCAAATGCTGTATTTGCTTTCCCTCATGCAGAGCATATACATTTACCTTGCCTCCTGATACTTTTTAGAAAAAAACTTATGGCATTCAAACCCATAAGTTTATTTTTATATTTATTCAAAATAATAATATACATCGCTCGTGATATATTTTATAAATCAGCTATAGGTGCAAGCTACGCTGTTGATGAAACAGGACTCTATGGTCAATCAGCACTATTTGTTTATGGCTTATTTAACCAAGAACTTAAAGAAAACCAATAGCACTTTAAAAGGCTTTGCAACCTTTCATTGCAAAGCCTTCCTTTTAATTTTAAACTATATAAATTTTTCGCAATATTCTTTTAGCATCGGAATATCTGAGCTAATGGTTTCCCACAAGATATCTATATCAACATCAACTTTGTATCGTTCCACTGTAGCTTGTATTTCTTCTGCATATTGTATCACGGCTGTTCATATATAACTACCTCATTATTTACAGTATCCTTAATAAGTGATTTGTTAAGAGTGGCATACGTCATAATATCTACCGGTTTTTGAAGTGCTATTGATACATCATTCATAAACCCGTTAAACATAAATAGACCTTTGATATTACCTTTGTCAATCAATAAATCAATATCGCTGTCTTCTGTTTCTATCCCCTTTGAATAAGAACCAAATAATGCAACCTTCTTTACACCATAGGTTTTTGCTATTGGTGTGATTATAGATATAAGTTCATCAATGCCATATACTTTACTCATAACATCACCCCTCTCAAAGTTCATTTTTTAGTCTTTTTATTAATAATATCATATTTGTAATAAAATATCAACCAATAAATTCTCTGAAATAATTTTATTTTAAAATCCTATAAATCCGCATTTTAACTATGAATTGGGAAGCTCCAGTTTAACCGACACCGAATGTTATATCTGTGTGTACGGTATTCATATTCCGTGTCGGTTAAGAAAACGCTGTATAATGGGAAGAAAATTTCGCTGTCAGCAAGTAATTTTTCCGGGCTTTCGGGAATGGTATAGTCATCAAAATCAATATTAAAATATACATTTATATCATTCTTGGCATTAACAACAATCTTCTTAATTATTTTTTTAAGGTCAGTATTTGTTATGCTTTCACTTAAATTCATTTTGTTTAATTCCTCAAAGAATAGCTCCATATTATCCTTGGTTTTTTAAATGAGCAGTCTTGTGTTATCCTTTTGCTCTAATTTAAACTTTAGCTTTTAAAGCTTATTGTTTATAGGAGCAATCTTCTTTTTCGCCTCCTCCATTGTCATCAAATCATCTGATGCCATTTCGATATATTTGTCACGCTTCTTTTCCAAGGCTGCAATTCCTTGCTTGCAAGTTCTCCGTTTCTGAAATGAGTATGAAGTATAGGATTGATACAGCAATAATCAGAAATCTTAACAGGTGCAGTATTACAAATAGGTTCAGCATCGGTATCTAAGAAAAATCTAATGAGACTCATTCCGTGGTAATCATGGGCAACAGACATATTGACAAAATACGATTCACCAATTACCCCTTTCTCAATAATTATTTTAATCGCCTGATACGTAGGTTTTAAATGAAACTGCTCTGCGACCTGAATTTTATACGACTCTTTATATCTTTTAAGTAAACTATTTGTATGTTCTTTATCGGTACAGGCAGGTGTTTCAGCAAGTACTGAAAAGCCCTGCTTCGCCATGCTCATTATACATAGAAACCCACTTTTTAATATCACCTGCAGATGCAATATTGTTTGTTACTCTATAAACTAAATTAACTTAGAGATTTAAGCGAATTACAGCATCTGAAATTCTTTGAATTGGTAATTTCGGTGAAACGAGTGGGATTCCCCGCCTGATAGTATTTATCAAAACCCGTTACGGCTAACTGCTTTCTAATCTTTAAATATTTTAAACCATAATTACAATTCATAATTTATCTTCCCTTCCTCATTTAACAAATAAAGATGTCATTACGACCCCTTTTCTAATTTGCTTATTCTTCAGTAACAGAATCAATATTTTCCAGCATATCATTTACTGCGTTATTTATGTAACAATAATCACAGTCATGCTTATCGCACCAATCATGCTCTATAGATAACTCACAATACTTTCTTGATAATTCTGCAAATTGATTTCTTTCTTCTTCATTCATTTTATTTTCTCCAATCTGTTACAGAAAAATGGTGCCGTATCCGACACCATTCTCTGCTACATATTCTGATTTTTTACACTGTAAATCGTTCCGAAAAGCTACCTTCAGAATATAATTCACAGCGTTCTTTCTCTGCAGTTCTCACTTTTTTCGAGAACAACCTTATTTCTTCAATAGTAATGAGCCTCTTTTCCACTTCATCGATATAATCTTTAGATTCAACGACCTTACCACAATAACCGTCACCATTTCTGCCATTTACTGCTTGATCAAGCCATTTACAACCGGCGCAATTCAATCCTCCACCTCCATATCTTTGTAATTTATTGAAAGCAAAAAATCGTCTACACCTTTGTATTTGCTATCCCATCGCATAATCTTTGAATTAAAATTAAATTCCTTGATTAGTGCTAAAAGCTTTTTAGAGGCTTTTTTTACATGCGGATTTGTGTATTTGTCTATATCATAGGCTTCATAAACATTTTCAGTCCCGTTATTCTTTAGAATCTCAAAGACCTCCGGTAATGGTTTAATATTACCGACACCGGCAACTGCTACAAAGGTTTTACCTGACATAAAATGTGCCGCATCTGCCTTGAGTGGTCCTTCCGTTACAAATACAGTTTTTGCACACGGATTACCAACAAAGTGAACAGGACCGCCTGATGATGTACCTTTTTCTTTGTCCACGCTCGAAAACCAAATGTATTTCGTTTCTTTTCCTTTATCATCTACAAATGGCTTATCCAGTCGAATTTGAAAGCCTTGTATCATTCCTGACATTGTGCGTACAGGAATAAGGATACCTGAGCATACGGACTTAAAATTTACTGTCCAATTACCGTCTTTCTTTTGGTAAAATCCCGGTACACCCTCTATTACACAGCCTTTTTCTTTTAATACTTTAGTTAGCTTATCAAAGCCAAAGGCGGGTGTGCTTCGATATTCTGCAAATTCTATCGATTTATCCGATAAACCTCTGTTTTTTAGGTTTCGCCTATGTTCGTTTGACAACGAAAGCATTGACAAAAGCATTTCATAAGTCTGATTTCTGTCATAAATGGACGCAAGCTCGGAGTTTGAAGGGAGAATAGGTTTCTCCCTTTTTATAGCCGACTTTTCATATTCTCTTTGTGTAGCTTTTCCGTTTAAGATTTCGCATATTTCTCTATATGCAGCTCTGGTTGAAATATTATGTAATCCGCCATAAAGAGCAAGCATTCCGCCGCCTTCATTACAATGATTACAATTAAATGTATTTTTCTCCAGATTGAAATTCATTTTACCACGGGTATCACCACAAAAGGGACAGTCTGCATATACACTCCTTGCTCCTGTTCGCCTGATGCGGATATCAAGAAGACTGACTACATCCATAATTCCAAATGTAAAATCATATTGATGTTCTGACAACGGCATCGCCTCCTCTTTTAGTCTATTTCACCACCGTTTCCGCAATAGGGACACTCATAAGGATTATGAATAGGTGATACTACATATTCTCTGCTGCAATATCCACACTTGCATAAAATGGGATGTTCTGTCTCAGGGATTGCCTCATAGCACATACAGTCCTCAATCTCAGGCGTAATTCTATGTGTATGAACATATGCTTTTGCAGATTCAATATCAGGGGCAGTCACATACACACTCCCCGAAAGAGTCCATGTACAAGGAATACAATATGTATTCTCCTCCGGCTCGGTTATAACAATAGCATCTTTGAGCCACTGAACAATATCAAAGAAGAATTTACTTATCCTCTCAAACATAATAAACCCTCCTCTATGCTACACTCTGTGCTGCTTCTAACAACACCTGTGCCGCAGCCTTAACTAAATTGTTATAGCTCTTTGCAGCATGAAATTGTACACTACCCTTTTTATTAACTGCTAAATCACCAAGATTTCTGCCCTTATCACAGCCATCGGTTACAACAACCTTTTTAGCATATTCAAAAGTCATCAGCTCTTTAAGCTTCTCCACAGGCATATCAGCAGTTAAAACAACAGGCTTACTTTCCTCATTATTTCCAGTTTCAGAAGGCATTACTGCTTCAGACATTGCCGTAGATGTTTTCGCCGTATCTGTTCCCGCTGTTTCTTTTTCAGCCATATCATCAACCACATCATCAATTCCTGCAGGAATACCATCTTCGTCCGGATCAGGAATAATAGTGACCGGAGCATCTACTTTTTCAGGATCATTAGGAATAGCTATATCACAGAACTGCGTGCCAAAGCCTGCATCTCTCAATGCCCTGCCCAACGCAATTGTTTCCGCACACTCCACAAACTTCATTCCAAATTCTTTATTTTCAGGGTTCTCATAACATGAACCAAACCCGTTAGCCAAAAAATTATCTACTGGATCGTTAATATCTGCATACACTCTTACTTCAAATGTTGCATGGTCTTTAGCAAGTGTCTTAGGTATTTTCATAAGTTTGCCCTTTTCATACTTAAGTCTGTACCATAGCAAACGATACTTGGTTTCAAGATAAAACCTTGTACCATTTTCGGTTTCCTCCTTGGATAAATAGTCCTTTGGCTCAAATCCATCAACCTTATTCAAATCTCTTACTGCCTCGTTTGTATCATACAACATAGGCACATTTTCTTTCATTACTTTTTCATTCATTTTCTTTCATTCCTCTCTTTTATATTTTAAATATCTCCACCGCATACTGCACAGTATCCGCCAAGTTCTCTGTCACCGATAAGCTTTGATATAACTTCTTCAGGAAAAGACCACGGTTCAAAGGTGGCAAGCTCTATTTCGTCTCTGTCAACCTTAAACACTCTTGCAAGCTCGTCCCAAACAGGACTGACATCAAGTGTTGTCCCCGGTTCACTAATATCTTTACCGCCTTCAACTCCGACCTTTTCATTTACTATGTAATATCTGGCGTTAATCTTTGCAATATCCAGCCATCTGTATTTCTTAGAATTACACGTGCAAAATCTTATCATTATCAATCACCTTTCTTTCCAAGGGTTTCCACATATTGCTTTATTCTCTCACCAAGCAGCGAATTTCGCTTTGCACTGTCGTTTTTATGGATTGCCATCATCAACGCCTGTTTTTCTCCTATCAGTATAACCTTCTTCTTTGCACGGGTAATTGCTGTATACACCAAGTTACGCCGAAGCATTATATAATAACTCTTAAGCATTGGTATAATTACCGTAGAAAATTCTGACCCTTGACTTTTATGGATTGTTATAGCGTAAGCCAGGTCAATAATGTCAAAGTCCCGCTCCGCATATTCCTGTATCATAGAATTAGAGAATTCTATCACAGCGTGTTTTTCTTCATCCACATCAAAAACAGATTTAATAATACCCATATCACCATTACTGATTCCATCCTTGTTCTTGTTCTGAATAATCTTATCGTTAAGCCTGAACTTCTTCCCATCGCAATAGAGTTCGTTTCTATCGCCAACAAAAGGATTGATACAGTCTCGGATTAAATCATTCAGCTTATTAACACTCGTCTCGCCTCTGGAGCGAAATGGTGCAAGAATCTGGACATTATCAATACCGATTTTATCTACCTCGTCTAAATAGCAACGCTTTACCATTTCCACCGTTTCAGCTTCTGTTTCTGTCGTAATGAAGTCAAAGTCGTTGCCGTATAGAAGCTTGGTATTGTTGGTACGCATTTTCTCTGCATTAAGAGCTATTCTGCTTGTTCCACTTTGACGAAATACCATATCAAGAACAGTGGTTGCTATACACTCAGATGCAAGCAGGTCGCTGAATACATTACCGGCTCCTACTGACGGGAGCTGGTCTGCATCTCCCACTAACACTACAATCGAAGTTACAGGCACGCTATGGAAAAGCTTATGGGCAAGCTTTAAATCAACCATAGACATTTCATCCACAATCACAATAGAATCATAGATTTCTACATCATTAGAATAATTCTCACTCACAAGCCCTAAAGCAGAATGAAGTGTCTTAGCAGTAAGAACGCCTGTACTCTCTGCCATACGCTTTGCGGCTTTACCCGTAGGTGCAGCAAGAAGTATATCATCCTTTTTAGTAAGCTCACGATATACATCTATAATTGTTCTTAAGACTGTAGTTTTACCCGTACCGGGACCACCCGTAATAAGAGATAGATTATTCTCAAAACAGGTTTTAACCGCCTTTCTTTGGGCATCAGATAACACTATGCCATTCTTTGCTTCAGACCTTGCAATCGCCATATCAATATCACCTGTGATACATACATTGATGAATCTGCGGGCAACAATCTTCTTGGCAAGCTCTACCTCGCACTTGAACATATATGGATGATAAATATGTCCGTTATTATTGATAATCTCATTTTTATGAATAGCATCAATTAACGCTTCGTGGATTTCTTTATCCGAAACAATATCATTTCCTATATCTTCATTTAGCAAATCAAAGCACTTGCCTCGCAGATCTCTCTGTTCCAGATACACATGACCTTCACTTCCGGCTTCGCTGAGTATATATTTAGCCGCTGCCTTAATACGCATTACATCATTTGGCTTACACTTGACCTTTCTTGCAATGTTATCGACTGTTTTAAAACCGAACCCTGATATATCACAGAGCTCAAAAGGTCGTTCATTGAGAACCTCCATAGCTTTTTCTCCAAAGGCTTCCTGGATTTTTATAGCTTTATTCAGAGTTATTCCAAAAGGCGAAAGAAACGAAACGATATTTCTGAGTGATTTGTTCTGAGAATAGGAATGGATTATTTTCGCTATTCTTTTATTTGAAAGACCGTTTATTTCATTCAGCTTTTCGGGGCTGTTCTCTATAACATTAAGTGTATCTATACCAAATTTGTCAGTAATCTTTCTTGCTGTACTCTCGCCTACACCGTCAATAAGACCTGATGACAGATACCCGATGATACCATCAATAGTAGGCGGTATCACTTCTGCGAAACGCTCTATGATAAGCTGAACTCCATACTTCGTTTTTTGCCATTTCCCTTCTATTTCAAGAATGATAGCATCCGTTGCCGGGATACCGTAGCCTGTAGCTGTAAAACGAATTTTTCTATCACCAAACGAGCCTCTGCTGCGAGCTTCAGTTGGAACTGATGTGTCATCCGTCTTAAAGGATGCAACGCAGTATCCTGTAACAGCCTGTGTAAATATCATTTTCTCAAAGGTACAAACCAAGCTAATCACCTTCACTCTCTATAACAGTAATGGTTATTCTGCTTTTGTTTTTCGTCTGTGTGTCCCAGTAGACAACAGGAATACCAAGAGATTTAGCGTATTCTATTTCTTTTTGCATACCACTTGAAATTCTGTTACCACATACATAAACCTTTTTACAAGCCTTAATTATGTCGAGACCGAACCTTAACCCAATTTCTCTTTCGGCAGGTATTCTGTCATCCAGATACTCCGGTAAAAAGCTATGGGGTGCAATGGCACGGCATTTACATTGTTCTGAAATAGTATTCGCATATTCCTTTGCTTTTGCCATATTCGCCTTGATACCCTCTTCCTTTTCTGCACTCAGGGGTGAACAAACATAAACCAAATCTTTTTTCATGATACTTTCCACTCCTTTACTCTTAAAGTTCTGCTTTCTGTCACAGTTGCATAAGCATCATATACATCCTTGTGACTAACCTTCAATTTTTCCTGATTCTTTTTACTGATGCCTGTCGTCTGCCTGTTTTTATAGGTAATAAAGAACTTTTTACCTGAAGCAGTCTTCAACTCACTTTCGGTATAGGCTCCCATCTCATCCATAATAAGGGCAGCAATTCGTTTAATTTCAGTATCACACCGTCTTGCATCAGCTTCATAAGCACTTTTTTTATCCTTTAACTTTATATACTGCTCAAGCTCGGATTCAAACTTGCCGGGAAGTGTCATTTTACTGAGAGAATTATCAGGATCCTCCGCATACTTTTTAAGTGCCTCAAGAACTAAATCAGGCTTTTCAACAAATTGCGGCTCTACTCTTTTTAGAACATATTCCTCCCAGAAATTCTGCTCCATATCAATAATTTCATCTTCAAAGTCATAATCTCGTTCAATATAGCGGTAGGCAAAGTCTGCCTCACTATTTCCCCAAAGACATGCAAGATATGCAAAATCAAGGTTCATAACCGCCATATAGTGTCTAACCTGAAGCTCATATTGATAAGGATATTTCTCGTCTGCCCAAGCATCCTTGTTATTGTAGTTGGTGGTTTTGCATTCGAGAATACCTTTGCTTCCATCCTCTAACTCGATAAAAAAGTCTACATCTGCTCGCATAAACGGATATAACGGATGGGCGAACATTTTCTTGACCTTAAAAACCTTGAGTCCTGTTTTCTTCTCAAAAACCTTTGCTACCAAATCCTCAAGAGCGTGTCCCATTTCTTTTTGAAGCCAGGTTTTATCCTCTTCATCACGATATGGCTTTATCTTCAGCTTGTCGTAATAAAGTTCTCTGCCTGTCCTGAAATGAGATACACCATAGATAATGGAAACATCGCTGCCTCCAATACCTCCTCGCCTGTAATCAAGCCACTCTTCTTCCGTAAGCCCTTCTGTCTCTACAATAACCTCAGGTTCATAAGTTCCTCTTGGCATAAGATTTCCTCCTTTACCATTTAAGCTCACCCGGAATGTCGTAATCACTCCATTTAACATTAAGAGCTCTTGCAACTGTTTCTTCCATTTGTGTTACCTTCGTTCCACTTTCACCTCTGCACTGAAGCATAAATATTACTTCGGATATTCCGTAGTAAATATCATGTGCCGTTGCAAAGCCGATTCCGTGAAATGCTTTAAATTTTTCGATTGCCTCCATAGACAGCTTCTTCGGAATACCTATCTTCTTCATAACACCCATCATTGCATTAACGGGATTTCTGATAGTGACAGAAAGCAGCTCCTGAAGTTTGCCGATAGCCATGCTATACTGTCCATAAAGCATCATTAGCTTATTTTCAAAATCAACCATAGTTGCACCGTGCTTATGTTCTTGCTTTAATGGATTACCAAGTGGTATATTCCGTCCGTCAACTATAAGGGTTGGATAAAGATTTGCTCCGCTGATTCCTACATCAGATGTAGTGAGTCTGACCGATGCTGCTACATTTATGTGACTCACCTTATGAAGATCAAGTAAATCCTTATATCTCTCAACAAGTTCAGTATTGCCGTCAAGTGTCCAAAGAGCCGTCGCAGTTGAATGGTCGTAAAAACCACCTGCGTATTTAACGCCGTCAAAATTCGTATAAAGATAATTCGATGTTTTGGTAAAAAGCTCATACATTTCAAGGATTGAATAATCACTCTTATCCCCACCGTGTACTGCAGATACCTTATCATCTGAAATCTTTAAAAGAGCCTGACCGTCAGCTACATTCATACAATGATTAAGTATTCTTGCAAAGATTGGTCGTGTAACCTTATTTAAAGCATTACCTGAAACTCTGGCACGCTCTAAAATAGTCTTTATCGCACAATCTCTGACCGGAATACTTTCACCGTCCATCTTAAGAATGAGACACGTCCCATCAAGGGTATCGCTGATAACATCCTCCTTGCCTCTTGCCCTGAACTGTGCCGCAAGATTCTCCGCCTTTTGGGTATCCTTCTCAATCGCTTCAAACTTAAGTCTTTTGGATTCCCTGTTAAACCATACCGTTTCCTTCTTACGATTTTTCAAAAAGCCTAAAAAATCGCTCTCTCCCGCAAACTCCTGTTTAAAGTCGTCTGCATAAATTTTTACTTCATTCATTTTGTGTTTCCACCTTTCTTTATTGATATATTTCTAAAAGCCATAAGGCTAAATAGACAAAAAAATAAGCAGAAACACTTACCGATTGTCGGTAGTCATTTCTGCTAAAAGTACGGATTTTCCGTATAAATAAAAAAGAGCCAATAGCTCTTATGCTCCAAATGGGCATAAAAATACTACTGGCTCTAAAATACAATCATTACATCTGGTGTGCGAGACTTAATCCTAAGTCCGGGAAT
>JAZQKJ010000001.1:0-3483 GCA_045542095.1 Ructibacterium sp. | reverse complement strand
TTTGATATCTACCTTTCAACAATTGGATAAATGTCTCCCAAAATAATTTTTATAACATCTTATATGCCTTCATTTTCGTTACATTTCACCACTTAGACTCGCTTCGCCATTTTGTATTCTCAATATGTATTTTTCACCAAGCAACTTAAACTCCTTGCATAACGTCTTCGGCATATGCATTTGTGGACTTGTTAACAAATGATTTGCACTAGTGGAATGCATTCTTTCGCTTTCGCCACCAGGAAGAGTGTTACGATTTAGGTCGCTACAAAAAACGATATGTACCGATGATATATTTGTTTTACGTTTAAAAATACTTTTTCAACAAACCCTCCGTTTGTTCCAACCAGGCTCTTGCAAGAAGCTCATTTCCTGCGCAGGTCATGTGTATACAGTCTGCGCTCCAATGCTCTGCAGGTGCCATTTCAAGCGCTTTTTTTATAGCTGGAGTAAACTCAACAAAAAGTGCAGAATATTTTTCAGCAAGCTCTTTTACTATACTTGCTCTCTCCGAAATTTCACCGCTCCATAAATCCCAATTTTCGTATATATCATTTTCTTTTTCATTTACATGCTTAATCAGGACCGGCTCACATAAAATAATGTCACAGTCGGGATTTTTTTCCTTTGTTTCGTATAATATACGGTCATAAACAAATTTATATTTTTCTCTGCCTGCACCACAATTTAAACGAATTCCAAACCCCACATCGTTTATTCCGTTCATTATACTTATCACATTAAAAGGAATGTTTAAAGCATCCTCCTGCCATCTTGCATACATATCGCCAATTCTGTTTCCATTAACCCCACGGTTATATATTTTGGCTCCGGGATTATCACATAATATTCTTCCTGCTATTAAATAAACAAAGCCATTCCCAAGTCCTTTATTGCACTCATTTACACTCTTATCTCTTCCGCCGTCTGTCAAGGAATCTCCTTGGAAAAGTATAGTTAACTGTTGCATAAGTTCCCCTCCTGATTAAATAAAAATTTCTACAGTATGATTTTTGCCGTCACCAATTAGTTTAACATAATCACTGTTTATTTCTGTTCCGTCCAACAACATCTTTTTAGCAGTTTTGTTATTATAAATCTTTATAACATAAGTGTCACCCCTGAATTTCCTTACCTCTTCTACGAAATCCCAGTCGTCAGGAATACATGGTTTAACATAAAAACCGTTATAGTCAGGTATAAAACCGATAACATTCTGGGTAATGACCCTAAACATCCATCCCGCAGTTCCTGTTACCCATGCAAAGGATGTCTGTCCCTTTCTTATATTATCAGGTCCAAAATACATATTAGTAAACACGTATGGCTCGCATCCTGAGTATGATGACGGATTTAAGTAACTGTCAGGAGCAATTCTGAGATAAGAGTCTATAGCGTCACTAGGTCTGTTTGCGTAGACATCTGACAAAATCTTAAAGGCTCCGCCATGACAGTATGGAGTTCCGTTTTCCCATATACCCGGCACAAAGCCTGTAAGTCTGCCTACGTTCGCATTATACTCTGTATAGGCAGGATAGAGTGTCATAAATCCGTAATCGCACTTTAAATACTTATTTACAGATTCAATACACTTATTTTTTCTTTCTTCATCGCATATACCTGCTATAATAGCCCAAGTCTGTGAGTTTAGGTAAATTTTGCCCTCTTTACATTCATGGCTTCCTACCTTTTCTCCAAGGTCGTTAAATGCAGCTAAATACCACTCGCCATCCCATGCATTATTATTGATATTATCTGCAAGTTTTTCTCTGTATTTAAGGAGCTTATTACTTAACGTAATATCCTTTTTAATCTTTTCAGCTATCTCTGCGGTTTCTTTTAATGCAATACAAAGGGCAATACTCGTCCATACACTTTCCCCCTTGCCGCCTGTACCGATTCCATTTAAAGAATCGTTCCAGTCGCCGTCATGAGCAAGGCATAATCCGTGAACACCCAAATCATTAGCTGAATATTCACAGGCACAAACCAAATGCTCCCATACAGTTGCATCCACATTATCTAAATAATTAACGTGCTCATCGAGGAAGTCGAAATCTCCTGTTTCTTTTATATAGGCATTTACAGCAGGCGCAATCCACACAGGACCGTCTGAATATATATGATGGTCAAGAGGTAACCAGCCTCTTACACACCTTCCGCCGCTGTATTGATGCTCTAAAACTTCTATAATTTTCTCTCTTGCCATTTCGGAATCAAACGCTGCTATTGCCCAAGCATCCTGAAGCTGGTCTCTGAATCCTTTACCTGTTGCTCTGCCTGCCTCCGCGCAAAGCTGAACCTGATTTTTAACCCAATAATTCGTAAGAGAATTTATCTTTTCATCAGGAGTTTTAATCATAACTTTTGACTGAAGCTCTGCTTTCTTTGCCTTAACCACTTCAAGCTCTTTTTCAAATATTCCGCTCTTTAGGAGTTTTTCCGTCATCTCTTCGGCAGTTTTTTCAGTATCAGCACTTCCTAAAACAACGTAAAACACCTTTGTTTCTCCTGCTTTTATATAAAATGTGTTTTCCAAAACACCAACCATTCTTTCACACGCCGCCATGGAATTTTCGCACTTTCCTTTAACCACTGTACGCGGTGCAGAAGCATCTCCGTATCTGCCAAGAAAAGCGGTTTTGGATGTTTCAAAACCTGTAATTTCTTCACTTGATGCAATAAATCCGTTAAACCATCCATGGGGTCTTTCCTGGGCAGTATTTTGTGCATAAAGCATATTAAACTTTTCGTTTTTCCATGTGCTTACATAGGAATCATATTCACTGTATGTCGCATAACCCTCAAGAGAAAATTCTATAAATGAATAAACTTTAATAGTTTTATCCTTATCCCCTGTATTCACAATCTCTATCTTCCATTGTTCGGCAGGATATGATGTACCAACCATACCTGTAGTTGACACTTTTATATGATTTTTTTGAGCAGATATAGTTGTATATCCTATACCATGGGTACAACTATACTCTTCTATATCATTCTTTGCAGGATACCAGCCTGGATTCCAGAATTCGCCCGTTTCTTCATCACGAACATAAAAATATCTGTTTCCATCTTTAATAAGATTAGCCCTGCCTCTTCCTTTTTCATCTATGTAGCTTGCCGCACGGTTTCCATAGGCACCTACTCCACCGCCAAAATGGTTAATTCCAGAGAGCATACGGTCATTCCATACATAATTCATCTGCGGTCTTGGAGTATTGTAATCTGTAATTATATATTCATTACCTATTTCGTTAAAAAATCCATATTTTTTCATCTTTTTCACCTTATTTCAAATCTCATTTTCTATATAGCAAATACACCAATTAAAGGACAATAGTCAGATGAATCAAGTGCTTTTTGAGCGGTTATAATTCTTAACTTTTTTGTTATATATAGGTTTATACCGAAATGTAGTATCAATCTTGTTAAAAGGATAGGAAACATACTCATTTGATATCTACCTTTCAACAATTGGAT